>CAVUGY010000018.1:0-162047 GCA_963741125.1 uncultured beta proteobacterium | reverse complement strand
CAGGTCGCCCTCGCGCGGCGCCGACGGCACGGCCATCGCCACCGACAGCCCTTGGCGCGACAAGGCCAGCGCGGCGACCGCCGCGACCAGTCCACTGCCGCGGACTTGAATGTCGAAGGGTTTCATCGGCTTGCATTCTAGGTTTCGCGCAGGGCGAGAATCGGGCTTTAAGCGTTCTTCGCATTGCTGCCATGAATTCGCCCTGGATTCGCCGTACCGCCCTGGCCCTGGCCGCGCTGTTGCTGCTGCTGATCGTGGCCGCGGGTGTGTTGCTCGCCACCTTCGACGCCAACCGCTACAAGGGCTTGGCCATCGCCTGGATGAAGAACGAGCGCCAGCGCAGCCTGGCCATCGACGGGCCGATCGAGCTGTCGGTCTTTCCACGGCTGGCGATCAAGGTCTCCAAGCTGCGCCTGTCGGAGCGCGAACGCGCCCGCGGCAGCGAGTTCGCGTCGATCGACGAAGCGTCGCTGTCGGTGCAGGTTTGGCCCCTGCTGAGCAAGCAGTTGGTCATCGACCGCATCCGCGCCAGCGGCGTGCGTGCGGTCTACAGCCGTGACGCCAATGGGGTGCGCAACATCGACGACCTGTGGGCGGCCGACACCGGCGCCAGCACTGATCGCGGCGCCGGCGGCGCGCCGCTGCGATGGGATGTCAGTGCGGTGCAGCTCGAGAACCTGCAACTGCGCGTCCACGACGAGATGGCCAAGCTGGACGGCGACATCACGCTGCATTCCTTCAGCTCGGGTCGCCTGGCCAACGAAGTCGAGGCACCGGTTGCGCTGCGGGCCAGCGTGAACCTGACACAGCCGCGGCCGATCACGGCCACGCTCGACGGCCGCATGACGCTCAAGCGCGATCTCGACAGCAACGCCATCACCTTGAGCAACCTGAAACTCGAGGTGCAAGGCGACATGATCGGCGTCAAGGCACTCACCCTGGCACTGGAGGCCCAAAAGCTGGCCTATAACCCCGCGGGCCAGCAGCTCGAACTCGATTCGCTCAAGCTCGCCCTGGCTGGCAGGCAGGGCGCCGAGCCCTTCGAGTTCGCGCTCGATTGGCCGCGCTTGCGCGTCGACGCGCAACAACTCGACGGCAGCGCTGTGAGCGGCCGCTACAAGCTCGGCGGCGCCAGCACACTGGCCGGCACGTTCAGCTCGGCCGCGCCGAGCGGCCACTTCGACGCGCTGCGGCTGCCCGGCGCGGCGTTCTCGCTGGCGGGCAACGCCGGGCCGCGAAATATCGACGGCACCCTGAAAGCCGATCTGCTGCTGCGCCTGGACCGCCGCGCGCTGAGCTTCGAACGTCTGGAGGTGGCCGCGACCGTCGCCGAGCCCGGCGCACAAGCCTTGCGGGCCACCCTGCATGGTAGCGTCGGCGCGGATGCCAGCGGCGCGCAATGGCAGCTCGAAGGCGCCCTCAACAGCAACCAGTTCGAGTGCAGTGGCAGCGCTGCATTCGGCGCTGGCGCGCCGACGATCAAAGCCGACGCTCGCTTCGACAGCCTGGACCTGAACAAGCTGCTCAACCCTGGCAAGCAGGCGCCCGCGGCGGCCGCACCGGCAGACACACCCGTGCAGCTCGAAGGCTTGAGCGTCGTCAATGGCCAATTCAGCTTTGCCGCTCGCACCATGGTGTTTCGCCAGTACAAGGTGGTAGGCGCCAAGCTCGACGCCACGCTCGACAACGGCACGCTGCGCATCGCCCGCCTGGCCGGCAGCGCCTGGGGCGGCAACCTCGAAGCCAGCGGCAGCGCCCAGGCGCGTGGCCAACTCATTGCCGTCAAGCTCGCGGCCAGCGGTGTCGATGTCAATGCGCTGCTCAAAGACGTGGCCGGCAAGGACCTGCTCGAAGGTACGGGTCGGGTCACGGCCGAGCTGACCACCAGCGGCGCCAGCCTCGGCGCGCTGCGCTCCAACATGGCTGGCGTGGCGGCGCTGCAGTTGCGCGATGGCGCCGTCAAGGGCATCAACCTGGCACACGCGATGCGCCAGGCCAGGGCCGCGCTGTCGATGAAACAGGACGCGGCCAGCAAAGCGCAGCGAAGCAGAAAGGACGATCTTTTCCGAGCTATCCGCCAGCGCACGTATCGCAGGCGGTGTCGCGGTGAGTGACGATCTCGACGTGAAGAGCCCATACCTGCGCATCGGCGGCGCCGGGCGTTTCGACATCGGCCGCGGTACGGTTGACTACATCGCACGCGCCCGCGTGGTCGCCGCGCCCGCCGGTCAGGACGCGGGCGATCTCTGGGTGTTGCGCGGTGTCAGCGTGCCAGTGCAACTCAGCGGCCCCATCGAGGCCATCGACTGGAAGATCCGGTGGTCGGGTGTGACCACCGCTGCATTCGAGAACCAGTTGAAGGACAAGCTGGCAGGCAAACTGGGTGCCAAGCTCGGCACCGCGCCGACGTCGGCTGGCGCGGCATCGGCCCCGGCACGGACCACGCCGCAGGACAAACTCAAGAGTCGCGCCGCGGTCGGCTTGGACATCGCCACCGACAAGCCCTGGCGAGACAGGGCCAGCGCAGCGACCGCAGCGACCATGCCGCTGCCGCGAAGCTGAATGTCGAAGGCTTTCATCGGTATGCATTCTAGGTTTCGCAGCGGCGAGAATCGCGCTGACCGTTGTTCGTGCTGCCGCCATGTAATCCCCCCGGGTTCACCCGACATCGGCTCTGGCCCTGCCGGGGCACCCGGCTGTGGTCGCCGCAGTGCAAGCAAGTAAGCTGCACGCCCAGCTCGCCACGGCGCCGACGCGGCTCGCTGCGGTAACAGTCACGCCGCAATGCAAGATCAATCACAGACTCAGAGGTCGCATCACATGAGCCACACCCATGCGGCGCCGGACGACCTGCTCATCGCCAGCCTGCATCTGCACCCGGTGAAGTCCTGCGCCGGCATTGCGGTCGACGAGGCATTGCTGATCGAAACCGGCTTCGAGTTCGACCGCACCTGGATGGTGGTCGACACCCAGGGTACGTTCGTCAGCCAACGCGACCTGCCGCGCCTGGCCTTGGTCAGGCCTACGCTGCGCTCGAGCGATGTGGTGCTGCGCGCACCGGGCATGCTGGCCTTGCATCTGCTGCAGGGCAGCGTGCAAGCGCCCTGCCGCGTCACGGTCTGGGGTGACAGGGTTGCGGCTTACGACATGGGTGATCTGGCGGCGCAATGGTTCAGCGATTTTCTCGGCCACGGCGTGCGGCTGGTGCGCTTCGATCCTGCCGAGCGGCGCCTGTGCGACCGGCGCTGGACGGGGGCATTCGAGGCCGAGACCGCGTTTGCCGATGGCTTTCCCTTGCTGGTGACTTCGACGGCCTCGCTGGCCGAGCTCAATCACCGGCTGGTCGCTGCCGGCCACGACGCGGTGAGCATGCAACGCTTTCGGCCCAACATCGTGCTCGATGGCGTGCTGGGCCCACATGGCGAAGACTTCATCGACGAATTGAGCGTCGAATCGGTCGACGGCCCGGTACTCTTGAAGTTGGTCAAACCCTGCGGCCGCTGCAGCATCCCCGATGTCGATCCGGCCAGCGCTGTGCAAGGGCACGCCGTGGCCGACACCATGGCCGCTTACCGCGCCGAGCCCCGTATCGGCGGCGCCCTGGCCTTCGGCATGAACGCGATCGTCGTCTCGGGCATCGAACATCGGCTTCGCGTCGGCGCGCGTGTGCGCGCTACGCTGAATTTCTAACGTGCCGCACACCCGACGTGGCCTGCCGACCTGGCAGTTGTTCGCCATTGCGGTGGCCATCTGGAGCACCACCTGGCACGCCATCCTGTACCAGCTCGCCTACATGCCTGCCGAGGCCGGCGTCGCGCTGCGCTTCGGCCTGGCCGGCGCATTGGCGCTGGCCATCGCCGCATGGCGCGGCGACCGCGTGCGCTGCAGCGGCCGCGAGCATGCGCGCATCGCGCTGCAAGGCATGTTCATGTACTCGCTGGCCTACCTGTGCGTGTACCACGCCGAGAAGCACCTGCCCTCGGGGCTGGTGGCTGTCGGCTACTCGGTGTCGCCGCTGATCAACGGCATCGCCGCGCGGCTGATCTGGGGCAGCACCTTGACGCGGCGCTTCGTGTTCGGCGGCATCCTGTGCGTGGCCGGCGTGGCTCTGATCTTCGCACCCGAATTCGCGCAGGCGCGGTCCGGCGCCACGACGCTGCGCGGCGCCCTGTTCACCATCGGCGCGGTGTGCTTGTCGGCGGTGGGCAGCCTGCTGGCCAGCCGCAACGAGACCCACCGGCTGCCTTTCTGGCCGACGATGGGCTGGGGCATGTTGTACAGCGCCCTGGTGTCGGCCCTGGTCGCTGCGGCCACCGGGGGCCCGGCCATGACCCTGCCCTGGCCCCTGGCCGCAGCGGCGTGGTGGTGGTCGCTGGCCTACCTGGCCGTCGCCGGGTCCGTCATCGCCTTTGCCTGTTATCTGACCCTGCAGCAGCGCGTCGGCCCCGGCGCGGCGTCTACCGTCGGTGTCATGACACCCGTGCTGGCGCTCATCGTATCGGCGCTGTTCGAGGGCTTCGTACCGGTGGCGCTGACCTGGTTCGGTGCCGGCCTGGCGATTGTCGGCAACGTGCTGATCCTGCGACCTCGGCTCCGGTAAGCCAGCCACCCTGCCGTCCTGCCTCGGTGCCTCGAACTTCAGTTGTGCACTGCATAGCGCCTAGCCGTGCGTCTGCAACCCGCACTTACAATTCGCGCCCTGCTACCCGCGAGATCCCCATGAGCCTGCAATGCGGCATCGTCGGCCTGCCCAACGTCGGCAAGTCGACCCTTTTCAACGCCCTGACCAAGGCCGGCATCGCGGCCGAGAACTACCCGTTCTGCACCATCGAACCCAATGTCGGCGTCGTCGAACTGCCCGACCCGAGGTTGGCCAAGCTGGCCGCCATCGTGACGCCGGAACGGGTGGTGCCGGCCATCGTCGAGTTCGTCGACATCGCCGGCCTGGTGGCCGGCGCGAGCAAGGGCGAAGGCCTGGGCAACCAGTTTCTGTCGCACATCCGCGAAACCGACGCCATCGTCAACGTGGTGCGCTGTTTCGACGACGACAACGTGATCCATGTCGCGGGCAAGGTCGACCCCGTCGCCGACATCGAAGTCATCCAGACCGAGCTCTGCCTGGCCGATCTGGCAACGGTCGAGAAGAGCCTCACCCGCTACACCAAGGCGGCCAAGGCCGGTGGCGACAAGGAGGCCCAGCGCCTGGTCGAGGTGCTGAAGAAATGCGACGCGGCGCTGAATCAGGCCCGGCCCGTGCGCAGCATCGACTTCAGCAAGGAAGAGCGCGTGGTTCTGAAGCCGCTGTGCTTGATCACGGCCAAGCCGGCGATGTTCGTCGCCAACGTGGCCGAGGATGGTTTCGACCACAACCCCTACCTGGATCGCCTGCGCGAGGTGGCCGCCAAGCAGAACGCGCCGGTGGTCGCCATCTGCGCCAAGACCGAAGCCGAACTCGCCGAGATGGGTGACGACGACAAGGCCATGTTCCTGGCCGAGATGGGCCAGACCGAACCCGGCCTGGCGCGGCTGATCCGTGCCGCCTTCGGCTTGCTGGGCCTGCAGACCTACTTCACGGCCGGCGTCAAGGAGGTTCGGGCCTGGACCATTCACGCCGGCGACAGCGCGCCGCAGGCCGCGGGCGTGATCCATACCGACTTCGAAAAGGGATTCATCCGCGCGCAAACGATTGCATTCGATGATTTCGTCGCGTTCAAAGGCGAGCAAGGCGCCAAGGACGCGGGCAAGATGCGTTCGGAGGGCAAGGAATACCTGGTCAAGGACGGTGATGTCTTGAATTTCCTGTTCAACGTCTAGCAGCGGCGCGTCCGGATGGCCCTTTCCGTCGACCGCTTGCTCGCTGCGCCGCGCGCCTGGCAGGCCTTTGCGATCACCTTCGCCGCCTACCTGCTGGCCGCGCGCGCCGGCCTGCTCCTGGCCACCGCGCCGAGCGGCGCAGCGCTGCTGTATCCGGCCGCGGGTGTGGCCCTCGTCGCGACCTTGGTATGGGGCCGTGCCGCCCTGCCGGCCATCGCCTTGGGTTCGATGGGCGCGGGCCTGTGGTTGGCCGCGGCGACGATCAAGATCGGTGCCGTCGAGGTCGCGGTGGCGGCCGGGGTCGGCTTGGGTTCCGCGCTTCAGGCCGGCCTGGGCGCATTGCTGACCAGGCGCATCGTCGGCCTGCCGCTGCTGCTGGCCGAACCGCCGCAATTGACCCGCTTCGTCGTCGCGGGCGTCCTGCTGCCTTGTTGCGTCAGTGCCAGTGTCGGCGTGATGGTGATGTCGGGCTTCGGTCATCTCGCCGCGACGCAGGCCCTGCCGACCTGGACGGTATGGTGGGTCGGCGACGTACTGGGCGTCTTGATCTTTGCGCCGGTGACGCTGACCTTGATCGGTCAACCGCGCGAAGAATGGGCGCCGCGGCGCTGGTCGGTGGCCTTGCCGCTGCTGGTCGTGGCGCTGCTGATGGGCCTCGGCATACGCCTGGTGACGCAGTTGGAAGCCGATCGTCAACGGCAAGCCTTTGCGCGCGAGGCCGATAGCATCGCCAACACCGTGCAGGCGCGCCTGATGCAACCCTTGCTGGCGCTTCAGGCCATGCATGGTGTGGTCAGCGAGTCAGCCAGCGCCGACCGTGGCGCCTTTCGCCGCGCCAGCGCGCCGTGGCTGGTCGGCGCCAACGGACTGAGCGCGCTGGGCTGGAATGAGCGCGTGGCCAGCGCCGACGTACCAGCGTTCGAAGCCCGCGAGCGGGCAGCGGGCATCACCGGCTATCGCGTCGTCGACCACGGTGACGCCGGATTCTCGGCCGAGGGCCATGACGATGTGCAGGCCGTGCGCTTCATCGAGCCGCTGCAAGCCAACCTGCCGGCGCTCGGCGTGAACGCGAAGTCGATGCCCATCGCGAGGCTCGCGATCGAGCAGGCCGTGCGCAGTGGCATGCCGGTGGCCAGCGCCGCGTTTACGTTGATACAGGGCAGCACCGGCGTGGTCGTGTTCCAGCCGGTGTACCGCGGCCAGCCGCTCACCGATGCCGAGCGAGTCTCCGCGCAGCGCGGGGTGGTTTTTGCAACCCTGCGCCCGGACGAGCTGCTGCGCGCCGTATTGCCGACGACGTCGGCGACCACGCGGCTGTGCCTGCTCGACGTCGACGCACCGGCCGACAGCCAGGTGTTGGCCGGCCCGACCGCCTGCGACAAGCTGAATCCGCCGGCGCTGATGCACGTCTCACCGTTGTCCGTGGCCAGCCGCAATTGGCACTTGCGTGTCTATTCGGACGCGCCGCTGGCGTCGGGCACGGTGGACATCTGGCCCTACGCGCTGGTCAGCCTGCTGGTGGCGGGCATGCTCGGCGCACTGCTGCTGATCGTCACCGGCCGCGCACGGCGCATCGAAGATGCCGTACAGGTGCGCACGGCCGAGTTGCAGCAGCGCAGCGCTCAGTTGCAGGCCGAGGTGGTCGAACGTCAACGCGCCACCGCAGCGCTGCGCGACAGCCAGCAACGCTTGCGCAACATCCTCGACCACACCCCGATCGGTGTGGCCTACACCGACACCAAGGGTCGCATTCGCGAGTCCAACCCGAAATTGCGGGAAATGTTGGGCGCCGAGGGCGGGCGGCTGGCCGCCACCTTCATCGCCGATCTGCTCCATCCCGACGACCGCGAGGCCGAGGCCGCGGTCCGCCAGCGGCTGCTCGCCGGTGAGGTGCCCATGACCCGCTGGCGCCTGCGCTGCCTGACCGTCGATGGCCGCACGCTGTGGGCACAGGTCGGGGTCAGCGTGCTGCGCGACGCCAACGGCGTGGCCAAGCGCATGGTCTGGGTGGTCGAGGACATCACCGAGCACCTGGCGCTCGAGGAATCGAACCGCGCGCGCGAGGGTGCCGAGGCCGCCAACCGAGCCAAGAGCGAGTTCCTCTCGCGCATGAGCCACGAACTGCGCACGCCGCTCAACGCCATGCTCGGCTTCTCGCAACTGCTCGAACTCGACCGCCGCCAACCGCTGGCCACGCACCAGGCCGAGTGGACGGCGCAGATCCGCCAGGCCGGCTGGCATCTGCTGCACATGATCAACGACACGCTGGACCTGGCACGCATCGAGTCCGGCCACCTCGAAGTCGAGTCCCGCCCGCTCGACCTGTCCGAGCTGGTCGCCTCGGCCGTGGCGCTGCTGGCCCACGACGCCGAGCAGCGCGGCATCGAGATCGCCGTGCGCCTGTTCGACGGTGCCTGCGCGGTGCGTGGCGACCATACGCGTGTCAAGCAGGTCCTCACCAACCTGCTGTCCAACGCCATCAAGTACAACGTCGACGGCGGCCGCGTGCTGATCAGCAGCCATACGACGGCGCGCGACATGGTGGCCCTCGAGATAAGCGACAGCGGTGTGGGCATGGACGCGACGCAACTGGCGCAGTTGTTTCAGCCCTTCAATCGCCTGGGCCGGGAATCCGGTCCGGTCGAGGGCACCGGCATCGGCCTGGTCATCAGCCTGCGCCTGGCCGAACTGATGGGCGGCACGCTGCGCGCACGCAGCAGCCGCGGCAGCGGATCGACCTTCGTCCTCGAATTGCCGCGGGTCGCGGCGCCGCCGCAGGCCATGCCCGAGGTCGACGAGCGCAGCCTGCCCGATGCCACCTACCGCCAGCGCGTGGTGCACTACATCGAGGACAACGAGACCAACGTCGAAGTCATGCGCGGCATCATGGCACTGCGGCCGCAGGTCAAGCTCGAGATCTCCGCGCTCGGTCTGGATGGCCTGGCGTCGATCCGCAAGAACCGGCCCAGCCTGATCCTGCTCGACATGCACCTGCCTGACATCGATGGGCTCGAGTTGCTGCGCCATCTGCAGGCCGACACCGAGACGGCCGAAATCCCGGTCATCGTGGTCTCGGCCGATGCCAACGGTGCGCGCATCGACGAGGCCATTGCCGCCGGTGCCACGCACTACCTGACCAAGCCGGTCAACGTGGCCCAGTTCCTGGCGGCGCTCGACGAGATGCTGGAACAGCTGGATACGATGTTTGGTTGAGTTTGCGCACACTCTCCATTCAGTGCTCTAAACATATAAGTAACTCGCACAATTGTCGGCTCCATCCCGCCGTCAGCACTCTCCTGGAGAGAGTGCTAATATGTTGGAACCCGGGCTCACCGAGCCGCTCCAAGACGCCATGACCACTGCTGCTACCCACGCCGCCTCGACCGATCTGACCCTGCGCGACCCGTGGGCGCTGGTGCCGTCGCTCGGCAACCTCGACGCCTACATCTCGGCCGTGCAACCGCATTCCGCTGCTCACGCCACGAAGAAGAAGCCGAATTCGCGCGTCGCCTGCGCGACAGCGGCGACCTCGAAGCCGCCGGGCCGCTGGTGCTGTCGCACCTGCGCCTGGTGGTCTCGGTGTCGCGCCAAGTACCTGGGTTACGGCCTGCCGCAGGGCGACCTGATCCAGGAAGGCAACGTCGGCCTGATGAAGGCCGTCAAGCGCTTCGACCCGGAACAGGGCGTGCGCCTGGTGAGCTACGCGCTGCACTGGATCAAGGCCGAAATCCACGAGTACATCCTGAAGAACTGGCGCATGGTCAAGGTCGCGACGACCAAGGCCCAGCGCAAGCTGTTCTTCAACCTGCGCTCGATGAAGCAGGGCCTGAAGGGCGACGCTGCCGACGGCGACACCCACCGCGACACCCTCAGCCCAGGCGAGGTCGACTCGATCGCGAGCCGGCTCAACGTCAAGCGCGAAGAAGTGCTCGAGATGGAAACCCGCCTGTCGGGCGGCGACGTGGCGCTGGAGCCGCAGACCAACGACGACGGCGAAGAGAGCTTCGCGCCCGATCGCCTACCTGGCCGACGACGACCAACGAGCCGACCCGGGTGCTCGAGGCACGCAAGCGCGACTGGCTGGCCGGCGACGGCATCGCCGCGCGCTCGAGGTGCTCGACGCGCGCAGCCGCCGCATCGTCGAAGAGCGCTGGCTGAAGGTCAACGACGACAGCTCGGGCGGCATGACGCTGCACGACCTGGCCGCGGAGTACGGCGTCAGCGCCGAGCGCATCCGCCAGATCGAAGTCGCGGCGATGAAGAAGATGCGCAAGGCGCTCGAAGCGCAGCGCTGACGGCTCGGGGTAACCCGATGCTGGCGGCGGCCCGGGGGCCGCCGTTTCTTCGTCTGGGCTATGCGCCGGCCAGCAGCAGGCGCACATCGTGTTCGAGCGCGCCGGTGCTGCCGCTGCCCTGGCGCACGAACAGCCTGACGCGCCCTTTGGGGTCGAAGACGTACGAGCCGGCGGTGTGGTCGATCGTGTAGCTGCCTGCGGCGCTGCCTGGCACCTTGGCAAAGAAGACCTTGAATTCCTGGGCCGCGGCCTTGGTCTGGTCGAGCGTTCCGCGCAGGCGCCACGACATCGCGCTCGAAGTTGGCCACGTAAGCGCTTCAGTACTTCAGGCGTGTCGCGCTCGGGATCGACGGTGACGAACACTGCCTGCAGCTTGTCGCCGTCGGCGCCGAGCTTTTGCCTGACCTGCGCCGATCTCGGCCATCGTGGTCGGGCACACATCGGGGCACTGGGTGTAGCCGAAGAAGACCACCACCACCTGGCCCTTGAAGTCGGCCAGCGTGCGCGGCTTGCCGCTCGGCGTCGGGCAGCTCGAGCTGGCGCGCGTACTCGGCGCCGGTGATGTCGATGGCCTGGAAGGCCGGCTTGGCGGCGCCGCAGCCGAGCAGGCCGCCAGCCAGCCAGCGCGGCCAGCACGAGCGGCGATTCACGCGCTTCATAGGGAATGGATCCAGCGGTGACACGTAGTGGTCGAGCAGCAGCGCCGCGAACAGCAGCGACAGGTGCAAGATCGAAAAGCGGAAGGTCTTGCGCGCCAGCGCGTCGCTGTAGTGGCGCCAGCAGCTGCCAGGCGTAGCCGATGAACCGAGCGCCGAGCGCGACCGCAGCGACCAGGTAGACGCTGCCGCTCATGCCGTGCACGAAGGGCAGCAAGGTGGCCGCGAACAGCACCAGCGTGTAGAGCAGGACCTGCAGCCGCGTGAACTCGATTGCCGTGCGTCACCGGCAGCATCGGCAGGCCGGCGCGCGCGTAGTCCTCGGCTGCGGTACAGCGCCAGGGCCCAGAAGTGCGGCGGTGTCCACAGGAAGATGATCAGGCACAGCAACAGCGCCTCGGCCCCGACCTCGCCGCGCATCGCGGCCCAGCCCAGCACCGGCGGCATCGCGCCCGAGGCGCCGCCGATGACGATGTTCTGCGGCGTCAGCGGTTTCAGGACCACGGTGTAGACGACGGCGTAGCCGACGAAGGTGGCGAACGTCAGCCACATCGTCAGCGGGTTGACCCGCCACAGCAGCAACGCGCTGCCAGCCGCGCACAGCAGCGCCGAGAAGCCCAGCGTCTGGGCGTTGCCGAGTTCGCCCTTGGCCGTGGGCCGCCAGGCGGTGCGCGCCATCTTGGCGTCGATGTGCTGCTCGACCAGGCAGTTGAACGCGGCGGCCGCGCGCGGCCACCAGCCAGATGCCGGCGGCTGCCGGCAACAACACGCGCCAGTCGGGCCAGCCCGGCTCGGCCAGCAGCATGCCGATGACGGCGCAGAACACGATCAACTGCACGACGCGCGGCTTGGTCAGGGCGTAGAACTGGCGCACGCGTGATGGGCCGCGCTGCATTTGGGCGTTGCTGCGGGCGGCGGCGGGAGCGGGGTCCGAGGACATGCGTTGAAAGCCGACAAATCTCGTCAGGCGAGACGCGCCTGCGACAGTGGGTTCACGCCTGCTGCCGCCGCGTCGTTGCGCAGGCTGGCTCGCGCCAGCAGCGAGGTCAGCAGCAGCGTCAGCAGCGCCGCGCCACCGGTGTGCGCCAAGGCCGCCAGCAGCGGCCAGCCGAGCACGACGTTGGACAGGCCGGTGGCCAATTGCCACAGTGCGAGCGAGACCAGGCCCAGCGCCACGCGACGCAGGGAGGCGTCGCCCGAGACCTGCAGCCGCCAGGCCAGCAGCGCCATCGCTGCCAGCACCACCAAGCAGCCACGCGGTGCGTGACGTGAATCGCCGTCAAGGCCGTGAAAGGCAGCCACTCGCCGCCCGCGGTCTGGCCCAGCTCGCGCCGCAGCGTGAAGCCGTGGGCGAAGTCCATCTCCGGCCACCACTGCCCTTGGCAGGCCGGGAAGTCGCTGCAAGCGAGCACGGCATAGTTGGTGCTGACCCAGCCGCCGAGCGCGATCTGCACGAGCATCAAGGCGGCAAGCAGCCAGGCGGCGAGCGAGCGTGCCGCGCGACAGCACCAGCGGCCGCGGTGCAAAGGCCTGGTCTTGCACCACCAGCAGCGCCAGCAGGCCGAGCCCACCCAGCAGGTGCAGCGTGACGATCGCCGGATACAGCTTCATCGTCACCGTCAGAGCGCCGAACGCGCCCTGCGCGACGACCCAGGCCAGCGTCAGCGTGGCCCACCACGGCGAGGGCACGGGCAATCGCCGGCGCCGCAGCCACCAGCTCAGCGCGGCCAGCACGGTGATCAGCACGCCGACCGCGGTGGCCAGGTAGCGGTGCATCATCTCGATCCAGGCCTTGCCGTGTGTCACCGGCCCGCTGGGCAGCGCGGTCTGCGCGGCCTGGATCTGCGTCGCCCGCGCCGAGCGGGCTGGCGCTGCCGTAGCAGCCCGGCCAATCGGGGCAGCCGAGGCCGGAATCGGTGAGCCGCGTGAAGGCGCCGAACAGGACCAGGTCGAAGGTCAGGAACAGCGCCAGCAGCGTCAGCGCATGCAGGCGCGCGCGCCGCGCTCGCGCCGCGGTGACGCAGCCACAACCAGGCCAGCGGCCCGAGCGCGATGGTCGCGCCGAGCAGCGCCACGCGGCCAGTGCGGCCCAGTCGATCAGCACCATGTTGACCTCAGGCCAGCGCCGGGCCGCTCCCAAGCGGCCTGAGCTCCCTCGGGGGCGCGAGCGAAGCGAGCTTGGGCTGTCAGCGGCCCGGCCGGTCCCAGGAAGCCGACGCGCGCAACAGCCGCTCGATATCGCGCTTGCAGCTTGGACGGGTCGGCATCGGCTGGCGCGCGCATCATCCAGTGGCCCATCGGGTCGACCACATACAGGTGTGACTCGAGCGACTCGCCGGCCGCCGGCGCGAGCCACGCGGCCAGCGCGCGACGAGGCACGCGCAGCACCTGCACGGCCGGCGCGGCGGCGAGTGCGGCGCGCAGGCCGGGCGCAATGGGAGCGTCATCGGTGACCAGCCAGACCTTGTCGATGCGGTCGCGCTCGCGGCCCAGCATCTCGCGCAACTGGCGCTGCAGGAACAGGCGCTGCTCGCAGCCCGTGTCGCAGCCGCCGCGGCCGACCGACGACCAGCAGCCACTGGCCCTTCAGCGATGCGGCGCTGACGCGGCCGCCGTCGAGGTCGGTCAGCGGCAGGTCGGCCGGCACGGCGCGCGAAGGCTCGATCAGCTTGCCGTAGTTGCTGCGGCCCTCGGGCCGCAGCACGTAGAAGGTGAGGTACGAGGCCACCACCGGCGCGGCGCACACCAGCAGCACGAGCAGCATCTTGGCGCGACCCAACGCGGTACGGCGCCGGGCTTCGTCGCCCACCACGTCGGCGCGAGGCAGTGCGTGAACCGTGAAGTGCAGTGGTTCAGTTTCGGGCACGGCGGCGGGGTTGGACAACTTGATACCAGACATAAAGGGCGACCATCAGCGCCGCGAGCGCAAACCACTGGACGGCGTAGCCCTGGTTCTTGGCCGTGCCCAAGGCCGGCGCTGGCCAGTCGCGCTGCAGCCCGTCGCCCGCACCGGCGGGTGCCTCGGTCTGCAACAGCGACAGCGGCCGCAGAGCCAGCCCCGTTTCGCGGGCGAAGCCGTCGAGGTCGAGATTTTGCCGGATGCGCCCACCCTCGTCGGCAGCGAATTCATACAGCCGAGCCGGCGGCGGCGCGATGCGGCCATGCACCAGCACCTCGCCGTCGGGCGTGGGCACCGGCGCAACGCGGCCGCGGTCCTGGAAGTCGCGCGGCACCCAGCCGCGCTGCACCAGCACGGCGCTGCCATCGCCGAGCAAGAGCGGCGTCAGCACGTAAAAGCCGGCGTGGCCATTCATCGGCCGGTTATCGAGGTACACGGTGTGCGCGGCCGACCAGCGGCCCGCCAGGCGCACCGGCCGCTGGTGTTGCGCCAATGCCGCCTCGGCAGTGGCGGCCAGGACGGCGACACTGTCGATCGGCGGCAAGTGCCCGCGCGCCTCGAGTTGCGCTTGCAGGGCGGACTTCTGCGCCGCGCGATCGAGTTGCCACAGGCCCAGCCGCGCCGTCAGCACCACGCCCGCGACAGTCGCCAGAGCCAGCAGCCAGGCGCGCTGCCGCACGCTCAGCACGGACGCCCCGCGGTGCGAGAATCGGCCATGAAGTGGATCATCGTCGTCGCGCTGATCGCCGTGCTCGGCGCGCTGGCCAGTGCCGGCGTGTTCATGCTGCGCAAGACCGACGACACCCGGCAGCGCGACATGCGCATGGCGCGCGCGCTGGCGCTGCGGGTCGCCTTGTCGGTGGCGCTGTTCGTGTTCATCCTGCTGGCCTGGAAGATGGGATGGATCTCGCCGCGCGGCATTCCGGCCGGCGCTTGAAAAACAAAGAGCGCCTCGCGGCGCTCGATGAACCGTGCGGCGCCGGCCGCCCGGGGGCGATCTACATCCAGTAGACCACGATGTACAGGCCGAGCCAGACGACGTCGACGAAGTGCCAGTACCAGGCCGCGCCCTCGAAGCCGAAGTGGCGCGCCGGCGTGAAGTGACCCTTCATGATGCGCAGCGTGATGATCAGCAGCATCGTCATGCCGACGAAGACGTGAAAGCCGTGAAAGCCGGTGAGCATGAAGAAGGTCGAGCCGTAGATGCCCGAGCTGAGCTTCAAGTTCAGCTCGCTGTAGGCGTGGGCATACTCGTAGGCCTGGAAGCCGAGGAAGGCCGCACCCAGGACCACCGTGAGCCACATCCAGCCGACGGTCTTGGCACGCTGGCCGGCCAGCAAAGCATGGTGGGCAATGGTCAGCGTCACGCCCGAGGACAACAGCAGTGCGGTGTTGAGGGTCGGGATCGGCCACGGGCCCATGGTCGTGAAGGGCTCGATGGTGCCGGCCGGCGAGGCAGTGATGCCCGGCCCGGAACGTCGGCCAGGCGGCCTTGAAGTCGGGCCACAGGATCTGATGATCGAGGTTGCCGAGCATAGGCAGGGCGTGGACGCGGGCCCAGTACAAGGCACCGAAGAAGGCCCCGAAGAACATCACCTCGGAGAAGATGAACCAGCTCATGCTCCAGCGGTAGGAGAGGTCGACGCGCTGGCCGTAGCGGCCGCCTTCGCTCTCTCCGATGGCGTCGCGGAACCACTGGAACAAGACCACGAACAGGGTCGCGAAACCAGCCAGCACCAGCCACTTGAACGGCGAGTTGCCGTTGACCCATTGGCCGGCGCCGAAAATGATGCACAGCAGCGCGACCGCGGTCAGCGCCGGGTGGCGCGACGGTGCCGGCACGAAGTAATAGGGCGCGGCCCCGGTTTGATGTGTCGCTGCGGACATGTGATGTGCTCTCCTCGATCCCAATAAAGTCGATAACGCGTCAGCCGGCCACGCCGCTGCCCACGACCCATTTCACCAGCATCACCAGCGCCAGCACGAACAGCGCTGCGGCGACGATGCCGGCGGCGATGACATGCAGCGGGTTCAATTGGCTGACGTCCTTTTCATACTCGCTGGCCTTGCGCACGCCGAAGAAAGACCAGGCCACGGCCTTGAAGGTGCGCACCAGCGAGCCGCGCGGCTGCGTCACAGCGTCTTCCCCTGTGGCGCCTGCACAGCCAGCTTGCCCTTGACCTCGAAGAACGTGTACGACAGCGTGATCGTGGTCACGTCCTTGGGCAGCCGCGGGTCGATGACGAAGACCACCGGCCAGCGCTTGCTCTCGCCCGGCGCCAGCGTGTATTCGTTGAAGCAGAAGCACTCCAGCTTGTTGAAGTGCGCGCTGGCCTGCTTGGGCGCATAGCTGGGGATCGCCTGTGCGGCCAGGCTGCGGTTCTGCACGTTGCGAAACTCGTACATCACACTGCTCAACTCGCCCGGGTGCACCTGCATCGAACCCACGGCGGGCTTGAAGTCGAACGGGCCGCGGGCGTTGGCGTCGAACTCGACGGTGATGGTGCGCGTGCGGTCGATCTGCGTGTTGCGGCCATCGGCGGCATTGGCGCTGGTCTGGCGTTCCGACAGCGACAGCACGTTGATGCCCAGCGCCTCGCAGATCGATTTGTACATCGGCACCATCGCGTAGCCGAAGCCGAACATCAGCAGCGCCACGACGGCGAGCTTGCCCAACAGCGTGCGGTTGTCGCGCTGCAGGCGGCTGAGCAAGGGCGCACTCATCGCGGCCCGCTCATCAAAGACCGAAGAACACGATCTTGGCCACGAAGCCGGCGGCGAACGCCAGCGCCAGCGCCGCGAGCATCCAGCCCAGGCGGCGATTGGCCTTGCGTTGCTGTTCGGTGGTGGCCATCTTGGCGCTCAGCCGATGACGCGGGTAGCGGTCACGTCGAGCTTGGGCGGCGTCTCGAAGGTGTGGAACGGGGCCGGCGACGGCACTTCCCACTCCAGGCCCTCGGCACCCTCCCAAGGCTTTTGCGGCGCCTTCTCCCCCTTGCCGCGCATCACCGGCAGGGCCACGAAGAAGAAGAAGAACACCTGCGTCAGGCCGAAGCCGAAGGCGCCGATCGAAGCGATCTCGTTGAAGTTGGCGAACTGCATCGGGTAGTCGGCGTAGCGACGTGGCATGCCGGCCAGGCCCAGGAAGTGCATCGGGAAGAAGGTGACGTTGAAGAAGATCAACGACAGCCAGAAATGCCACTTGCCGCGCACTTCGTTGTACATCACGCCGCACCACTTCGGGCTCCAGAAGTAGAAGCCCGCGAACATGCCGAACAGCGAGCCGGCCACCAGCACGTAGTGGAAATGGGCGACCACGTAGTAGGTGTCCTGCAACTGGATGTCGATCGGCGCCATGGCCAGGATCAGGCCGGTGAAGCCACCCATCGTGAAGACGAAGATGAAGCCCACCGCCCACAGCATCGGCGTCTCGAAGGTCATCGAGCCGCGCCACATGGTGGCCACCCAGTTGAAGACCTTCACGCCAGTCGGCACCGCGATCAGCATCGTCGCGTACATGAAGAACAACTGCCCGGTCACCGGCATGCCGGTGGTGAACATGTGGTGCGCCCAGACGATGAACGACAGGATGGCGATCGACGAGGTGGCATACACCATCGAGGTGTAGCCGAACAGTTTCTTGCGCGCGAAGGCCGGCACCACGGCGCTGACGATGCCGAACGCCGGCAGGATCATGATGTAGACCTCGGGGTGGCCGAAGAACCAGAAGATGTGCTGGTACATCACCGGGTCGCCGCCGCCGGCGGGGTTGAAGAACGAGGTCCCGAAGTGGCGATCGGTCAGCGTCATCGTGATCGCCCCGGCCAGCACCGGCATCACCGCGATCAGCAGGTAGGCGGTGATCAGCCAGGTCCAGGAGAACAGCGGCATCTTCATCAGCGTCATGCCCGGTGCGCGCATGTTCAGGATCGTGACCACGATGTTGATCGAGCCCATGATCGAGCTGGCGCCCAGGATGTGCATGGCGAAGATGCCGGCGTCCATGCTCGGGCCCATCTGCAGTGTCAACGGCGCATACAGCGTCCAGCCGGCCGCCGGCGCACCGCCGGGCATGAAGAAGCCGCCGACCAGCATCAGCGCAGCCGGAATCAAGAGCCAGAAGCTCAGGTTATTCATGCGCGCGAAGGCCATGTCGGGTGCGCCGATCTGCAGCGGCACCATCCAGTTGGCGAAGCCGACGAAGGCCGGCATGATCGCGCCGAAGACCATGATCAGGCCGTGCATCGTGGTCAACTGATTGAACAGTTCGGGGTTCACGTACTGCAGCCCAGGCTGGAACAATTCGGCGCGAATGGCCAACGCCAGGACACCCCCGACCATGAACATCGTGAACGCGAACAACAGGTACATCGTGCCGATGTCCTTGTGGTTGGTCGCGAAGACCCAGCGCCGCCAGCCGTACGGGGCATGGTGGGCGTGGTCGTCATGGCCGTGATCGTGGCCGTGATGGTCGAGAACTGCGCTCATGGGGCGGTACCTTTAACGAAGGATGCGGGTTACTTGCGCGCGGCGACAACATCAGCAGGCTGTACAACCTGCCCGGTCTTGTTGGTCCACGAATTCTTGGTATAGGTGATGACCGCGGCCAGCTCGGTATCGGACAGCTGCTTCCACGCCGGCATGGTGTTGCGGCCGTTGAGCACGGTGGTGATCTGCAGCTTCTTGTCGGCATCGAGAACCACCGGCGAGCCGACCAGCGCCTTGATCACGCCGCCGCCCATGCCGCTGGCCTGGTGGCAGACCATGCAGTTGGCGTTGTAGACCTTCTCGCCACGGGCCACCAGGTCACCGAGCGGCCAGACCTTGGCCGGATCGTCGGCCAACGCGGCCATGGCCTTCTTCTTGCCGTCGACCCACTTCGCGTATTCGGCCTGGCTCAGCACCTTGACGTGGATCGGCATGTAGGCGTGTTCCTTGCCGCACAGCTCGACGCACTGGCCGTAGAAGTCACCGGTTTCCTGGGCCCGGAACCAGGTGTCGCGCACGAAGCCCGGCATGGCGTCCTGCTTGATGCCGAAGGCCGGCACCATGAAGGAATGGATCACATCGTTGGCGGTGGTGATGATGCGGATCTTCCTGTCCACCGGCACGACCAGCGGATTGTCGACCTTGAGCAGGTAGTCGTCGGTGGCCGGCGGGTGGCCGCTGTCGCTCATCTCACGCTGTTTCGGGTCCAGCGTCGACAAAAAGGCGATGCCCTCGCCTTCGCCCTTCATGTAGTCGTAGCCCCATTTCCACTGGTAGCCGGTGGCCTTGATGGTCAGGTCGGCGTTGGTGGTGTCCTTCATGGCCACCACCACCTTGGTCGCCGGCAGGGCCATGCCGATGACGATCACGAAGGGCACCACGGTCCAGGCGATCTCGACGGCCACGCTCTCGTGGAAATTGGCCGCCTTGGCACCCAGCGACTTGCGGTGCTTGAAGATCGAATAGAACATCACGCCGAACACGGCAACGAAGATCACCACGCAGATGATCATCATGTAGTAGTGCAGCCAGCGCTGGTCGGCAGCGATCCTGGTCACCGGCGGGTGCAGGTCGAGCTGGTCGACGGCGGGGCCGCCGGGCAGGCTGTTGACGGCCAGGGCCGCCGTCGTGGCCAGCGCGGCACCCAGCGTCAAGAAAACCTGGGTCAGGCGGCGGCAGAGCGTACAGAGGTGGGTCATCGTCGTCACTTCGGTTCTTGATTGGATGTGGTCTTCGATTCACGGCCCGCCGCGGTGGCGCAGTTCTCGCGCAGCGCGGCACGCAACTCCTGCGCCAGGGGTGCGCGCATTTCGGGCCGCAGGTAGCGGCCGACAAAGGACTGGCGGCCATCACCCGACAGCTCGACCAACGAGCCTTCGCCGTGGCGCGGTTCGACGCGCACCCACGCGGCGCGGAACAGGCAGCGCTCGGTGTGTGGGCCATGGCGGTGCTCGACGCCGAGGGCGCCGTCGGCCAATGTGATGCGTTCCTGGTCGGCGGCGTGGCGCGCATAGAGCAGCAGCGCCGCACCCACCAGCAACAATTCGATGGCCGCGAAAGCCAGCACCGGCGGGGCACCGTTCCAGGTAAAACCCAACGCAATCGCCAACGACACTGCGCACAGCACCAAGTAGGCACTGAATAGTTGCGTCGGGGTGATCGAACAATTGCGTTTGAGGATCCACTGCAACCCTGCCGCGCCGCCATCCAAGGATTTGGCAAAGCGCCAGGCCACGCCAGCGGCGTTGGTGTCGGGCAGGGACCAGTGGTGAGGGGCAGTGGCAGCTGTCATGAAGCGAAATCGGTGCAGGTCGGCGCAGGCAGCGGCGGCACCGGAACACGCTCGAGCTTGGGGCTAGAGCACAGACAGGGGCGCACAACGGCAAGCTGGGCAACGCGGGATTTTAGCCCAGGCCCCATCGGCTTCGGCCATCACCGGCCCGCGCGCCGGCCGCTGCGCGTCATCGTGCGCATATCGTCGAGTGCAATGCGAGTCTCGCCGGCCAACCGGGCACGCGGCAGCGGATTGAAGGCGTGGCCATAGACCAACTCGAACTCGAGCCCGATGCGGCCGTCTGCCGACGACCGTTCGCGCAACGCGGCCAGCAGGCGCGCACGCCAGCGCGGCGTGCGCAGGCCGGCCCATCGCGCCGGGTCGGCATTGCCGCCGAGTGTGCGCAACTCGTCCAGCAACTGCTCGGGCGTGGCCCAGGTCAGCGTCAGGCGCTCCTGGTCCATCACCGGGTCGGCAAAGCCGGCGGCAACGAGCATGTCGCCCAGATCGTGCATGTCGGTAAAGGCAGCATGCGCAGCGCCCCAGCCGGCATCCCGATACAGCGCGCGCAGGCCGGCCAGCGTGTCGGGCCCTAGCGTCGAGAACATCAAGAAACCATCGACCGCCAGCGCACGGCGCCAACACTGGACCAGCGCCTCGGGGTCGGCCACGGCATGCAACATCATGTTGGCCCACAGCAGCTGGCCCACTTGCGGCGGCACTTTGTCGTCGTCGATCACCGCTGCGGCGCGGCGCCAGCGCCGCGCCGACCACCATGGCGCAGCGGGTCCTGTGGCCGCCGGCGAGGCTGCCACGGCTTCGACGCACCAGATCTTCGCCCCCGGATAAACCCGAGCCAGCAGTTCTTGGCTGGCACCGGACCGGGCCCACCAATCGATCACCACCTCGGGCTGCTGACGGATCACCGGCAGGCGTTCGGCCATGCGCCGGGCCACCTCGCCGTGCAGCCACGGCGCTGCCGTGGCACGGGCCATGCGACGTTGCACATGGGCCAGCGCTGCGCCATCGATCGATCTAGCCATCTCAGTAGCCCAACCATGCATCGCACAGGCCGCGACGCATGAAGCGCAGTGCCATGCAGACTGCACCGTGCGGTCCACCGCTGCTGCTGATCGTCCGCTTCAGTCGCAAGTTCAGCGCATCGCGGCAGGTGGCACCCGGCAGGGGCTCATGGTGGGGTGGTCGGCGCTGCGCGCCGACTGCGCTGCGGTGCTCGGCCTGGGGTCGCGCCGCACAACTCGCTGCGTTCGCTGCGCTCACTGCGCTCAAACAGGTGCGGCGAGTCAGATTACGAGGCGCGCTGCGCGCGCCGACCCCAGACCTGTGCTCCTCGCCACCCCACAAATCGCCCCTGCCGTGTACCGCCGGCCGCGAAGGCCACCGGGATGTGGTTCCCCAAGCGAACACCACGACTGTTCCCGCAAAGGCGTGCCCGGGCAGGCGGCAGCGCGCCTGCGGGGCGCCGAGGAGCGCAGGCCTTGTGGCCCGCGCGCGCAAGCGCGCCTCGTAATCTGACTCGTCGCACCCTGTCTGAGCGTAGCGAACGCAGTGAGCGCAGCGAGTTGTGCGATAGGCCACAAGGCCGAGCACCGCAGAGCAGTCGGAGCGAAGCGCAGACCGCCACGCCGAAGCGCTGCCGCCTGCCCGGGCGCGACTTTGCCGCGTCATCATTGACAAGCAGGAAGTGGAAGTCCGCCAGTGAGCTTGGGGACGCCATGTCAACCTGGAGGCACTGCATCCTAGACGGCACCTGCTTGCAGGGACAGGTGATGGGCGCGGGAGGTGATCATGGTCTGGGCCGGCAGTATATTGAGCCGATGCCGCCTCGCACGCTGCTGCCCACCTTATGCGCGGTGTGCCATGGCTGGGCGCGCTCACGGATTTGCAGCGATTGCCTGCAGCGCCATGCCGCGCCGCGATGGCGCTGCGGCGTCTGCGCCATCGCCGTACCCGTCGGCCACGCGATGTGCGGCGCCTGCGTGCACCAGCCACCCCCGTTTACCTGCAGCATCGCAGCGGTCGACTACGCCTTCCCATGGAGTGGCCTGGTCGCGGCTTTCAAGTTTCATGCGGCGCTCGACCTGGCCAACGCGTTGGCGGGCCTGCTGACCGACGCCGTTCGCGCGAGCGACGCCGCGCGCCCGAGCCTGCTGCTGCCGGTACCGCTGTCTGCCCAACGTCTGTCCGAGCGTGGCATGAACCAGGCCTGGGAACTGGCGCGGCGGGTCGGGGCCTCACTGGGCATCCAGGCGCGCGCCGATGTGTTGCGCCGCTTGATGGATACCCCGCACTTGGCCGATTTGCCGCGCGCCCAGCGCGCGGCGCGCATCCGCGGTGCGTTCGGTGTCGCGCCGGGCCAAACCGGTCGTCTGCGCGGGCGCTGCGTGGCGCTGATCGACGACGTGATGACCAGCGGCGCGACGGCCACCGAAGCCACGCGCGTGTTGCTGGCCGGCGGCGCGGCCGAGGTGGCCATCTGGGTCGTGGCGCGCACACCGGCACCGGACGCATGACCGACGCCATGCGGCCTCGAGCCGCGGACAATGGCCAGATGTTCAACATCGTGCTCGTCCAGCCCGAGATCCCGCCCAACACCGGCAACGTGATTCGGCTGTCTGCCAACACCGGCTGCGCGCTGCACCTGATCGAGCCCCTGGGGTTCTCGATGGACGACAAGCTGTTGCAGCGTGCCGGGCTCGATTACCACGAGACGGCCGACCTGCGTCGCCACGTGTCGTGGCCGGCCTTCGTCGAATGCTGCAAGCCCGATCCCGCGCGCTGCTTTGTCTTCACCACCCATGGCCAGCGCCTGATGGCCGATGTCGCCTGGCGAGCGGGCGATTGGCTGGTCTTCGGCAATGAGACGGCCGGCCTGCCGGCTGCGTTGCGGGACAGCTTCGCGGCCTCGCAGCGCGTGCGCCTGCCGATGCGACCCGCGCAACGCAGCCTCAATCTCAGCAATGCGGTGGCCGTGGCGGTATTCGAGGCCTGGCGCCAATGCGGCTATGCCGGCGGCGTCTGAGCGCGATCAGGACTCCGCGCGTGCGCCGCGCCCCATCAGCCCGCGCACCGCGTCACCCACCGCCAGGCCCCCTTCGAGCACGGCCACCACGGCTTCGGTGATCGGCATCTCGACAGCCACTGCCTGCGCCCGTGCCAACACCATCGGCGCACTGGGTACGCCTTCGGCCACATGGCCCAGCTCGGCCATCACCTGCGCCAGCGGGCGCCCGGCCGCCAGGCCGAGGCCGACGCGGCGATTGCGCGACAGCGCGCCCGTGGCTGTCAGCACCAGGTCACCCAGCCCCGACAAACCCATGAAGGTCTCGGCCCGCGCGCCAAGCGCCACACCCAGGCGCGTCATCTCGGCCAGGCCGCGCGTGATGAGTGCCGCACGGGCATTCAGGCCAGGGCCGCCATGCCCCTGCGCGCCGCTCGCAGCCAGACCATCGCACAGGCCGGTGGCAATGGCCATCACGTTCTTCACCGCTCCGCCGACCTCGACGCCGACGGCGTCGGCGCTGGTATAGACGCGCAGCAGGTCGGTATGGAAGGCCGCCGTGACGGTGTGGCGCAGCGCTGCGTCGGCACTGGCCGCGACCAAGGCCGTCGGCTGACCGCGCGCGACCTCTTCGGCAAAACTCGGTCCCGACAGCAGGCCCGCGTGCGCATGCGGGCGCAATGCGCCGGCAATCTCATGGCCGAGCAGGCCGCTGCCGACTTCGAAGCCCTTGCACAGCCAAACCACCCGCGCGTCGTCGGGCACGGCAGCCAGCATCTGGCGCAGGCCTGACATCGGCGTGGCGATGACCACCAAGCCCTGGGCCGCATGGGCCAGCGCCGCGTCGAGGTCGTTGCCCAGCACCAACGGCGAGGGCAGCTCGACACCCGGCAGATAGTGTTCGTTGCGGCGCGAGGCGGTCATCGTCCGCACCTGCCCGGCGTCGCGGGCCCACAACTGCACGTCGTGGCGCGACGCGGCCTGCACAGCGAGTGCGGTGCCCCAGGCGCCGGCGCCGAGGATCGTGACGTTCATGGAACGCTCTCATCGCGCCGGGCCGCTCCCAAGCGGCCTGAGCTCCCCGGGGGCGACGCCGCAGGCGTCTTGGGGCAGTCATCGATTCAGTTCAGCACGATGCGCGACGGCTCGTCGCCGCCATTGGCCTGCTGCGCCGCCTGCTGCTGTTGCTGGGCCTCGAACATGGCCTGGAAGTTGACTTCGGTCAGCAGCACCGGCGGGAAGCCGGCCCGGGTGCAGACATCCGAGACGATCGCGCGCAGGTACGGGTAGACCATGCCCGGGCAGGCGATGCCCAGAATGGCCTGCATCTGGTCGGTCGGCAGGTTGCGGATCTCGAAGATGCCGGCCTGCTTGGCCTCGATCAGGAACAGCGTGCGTTCCTGCACCTTGGTCGTCACGGTGGCGGTGACGCAGACCTCGAAGATGCCCTCGGCCACGCTCTCGGCCGCGATGCCCAGGTTGATGTCGACCTGCGGCGCCTGCTGCTCGAGCAGGATGGCCGGCGAATGGGGTTGCTCGAGCGACAAGTCCTTCAGGTACATGCGCTGGATGTTGAAGACAGGGGTGGACTCTTGGGTCTCGGCCATGGTGGTTTTCCAATGAAACAAACCCGCAGCGGCTGCGGGTGGGGGCGGCGATTATCGCCGAGCTGTCAGCGCGCCAGCAGCGGCGCCAGGCCGCCACGCTGGTCTAGCGCCATCAAGTCGTCGCAGCCACCCACATGCGTGTCGCCGATGAAGATCTGCGGCACGGTGCGGCGCCCGGTCAGGGCAACCATGCGTTCGCGCTGGGCCGGTTCGAGGTCGACACGCACCTCGTCGATCACGGTCACGCCACGCTGCTCGAGCAAGGCCTTGGCCCGCCGGCAATACGGGCAGACCTGGGAGGTGTACATGCGAACCGGGTTCATGCGACAAGGCCCGTGCTGAAGTCAGGCCATTGTCCCGCCGACAGGATGCCCTTGCCGGCAAGGGCCCTGCACGCGCCGCCTCAGGCCGCCGACTTTTCCACGGGCAGGTTGGCTTCGCGCCAGGCCGCCGTGCCGCCGGCCAGGGTCTGCACGTTGGCGTAGCCGGCTTTCTTCAATACCGCCGCCGCCCGCGAGGCTCGCGCCCCGGTCGGGCAGACCAGCACCAGCGGCAGCGCCTTGTTGCTCGGCAGGGCCTTGTTGTTCGCACCTGCAAGGTCGCCCAGCGGCACGTTGCGCGCACCGCCGGCGTGGCCGGCGGCGTACTCGGCGGGTTCGCTGACGTCGACCAGGACCGCCTTCTCGCGGTTGATCAGGCGCACGGCCTCGGTCGTGCCGACCGAGCCGCCACCCACATGGCCCTTGATCAATGGCCACAACAGCAGGCCTCCGGAAACCACCGCGGCCAGTACTAGATGCCAGTTGTTGAACAGGAAAGTGGTCACGTCGCGCTTGTCTCGGGTCAAGGAATCGGTGAATTATAGAATTCGCGCCCTCTTGCCCCATCGCAGTGACATGCCCAAGCTCGTGCTCATCCGCCACGGCGAATCGACCTGGAACCTCGACAACCGATTCACCGGCTGGACCGACGTGCCGCTGACCGACACCGGCGTGGCGCAGGCGCGGCAGTCCGGCCGCCTGCTCAAAGAGGCCGGCTACGAGTTCGACATCGCCTACACCTCGGTCTTGAAACGCGCCATCTGGACCCTCTGGCACGCCCTGGACGAGATGGACCGCCCTTGGCTGCCGATCGTCAACGACTGGCGCCTGAACGAACGCCATTACGGCGCCCTGCAAGGCCTGAACAAGGCCGAGACGGCTCGGCAATACGGCGACGCGCAGGTGCTGGCCTGGCGCCGCAGCTACGACACCCCGCCGCCGGCGCTGGACGCCGGCGATGCACGCTGCGAACGCAGTGACCCACGCTACGCCAAGCTGGCCCCCGGCCAGGTGCCGCTGACCGAATGCCTGAAAGACACCGTGGCCCGCGTGCTGCCCTGCTGGAACGACACCCTGGCCCCGGCCCTGCGTGCCGGCCAGCGCATCGTCGTCGCCGCGCATGGCAACTCGATCCGCGCGCTGGTCAAGTACCTGGACGGGATCAGCGACCAGGACGTCGTCGGCCTGAACATCCCCAACGGCATTCCGCTGGTCTATGAACTCGACGCCACGTTGAAGCCCCTGCGCCACGGCTACCTGGGTGACGCCGAGGTCGCGGCCAAGGCCACCGCGGCCGTCGCCGCGCAGGGCAGGAAGGCCTAAGGCCCAGGCGCTTTGGCCAGCAACGCGGCGCCGCGCTCACGCGCGCGCATTACGCGGCGCTGCGCTCGAAGGCCAGGCCGCCGGCCACCAACGTGATCTGCACGCGGCCGGCCAGCTCGAAGCCGCTGGTCTCGAAGGCGAACGGCGTGTGCTTACCCTGGCTGAGCAAGGCATCGGCACGCACCGCCCAGCGCAATTCGGGATCGAAGATGCAGACGTCGGCCACACCGCCCACGACCAGGCGCCCGGCACTGCTGCCCAGCGAGCCGATGGCGGCACCCAGCACGCGCACCGGCTCGTTGGTGATGCGGGCCAGTGTTTGCGCCAATGTCAGCCGGTGCCGCTGGCCCCAACTCAGGGCCAGCCCGAGCAAGAGCTCGAGGCCGGTGGCGCCCGGCGTCGCCTCGCCGAAGGGCAATGTCTTTTCGTCGCTGCTGACCGGGGTGTGGTCGGACACCAGTGCGTCGATCGTGCCGTCGACCAAGGCGGCCTGCAGCGCGTCGCGGTCACGCTGCTGGCGCAGCGGCGGCGTGACGCGCATGGCAGCGTTGAAGTAGCCGACATCGACATCGGTCAGGTGCAGCGAATTGATGCTGACGTCGGCCGTCACGGGCAGGCCCTCGGCCTTGGCCTGGCGCAGCAACTCGACCCCAGCCGCGCTCGACAAGCGGCACAGGTGCAGGCGCGCGCCCGTGCCGCGCACCAGTTCGAACAGGGTGTGCAGGGCGATGGTCTCGGCCGCGACCGGCACACCGGTCAAACCCAGGCGCGTGGCCACCGCGCCGCTGGCCGCGACGCCGCCGCCGAGCCAGGCGTCCTGCGGCCGCAGCCAGACCGTGTAGCCATAGGTCGCGGCATAGAGCAAGGCCCGCTGCAAGGTCAGGGTGTTGACGATAGGCGCATCGGCCTGTGAGAAGCCGACGCAACCGGCCTCGGTCAGCTCGGCCATCTCGGTCAGCGTCTCGCCGGCCAGCCCGCGCGTCAGCGCACCGAGCGGGAACAGGCGGCAGCGCGAGAGTTTGCGGGCGCGGAACTTCAACATCTCGACCAGCCCTGGCTCGTCCAGCGGCGGATCGGTGTCGGGCAGGCAGACCAGGCTGGTCACGCCGCCGGCGGCAGCGGCAGCCAGCTCGCTCTCGAGCATGCCCTCGTGTTCGTAACCGGGCTCGCGCAGGCGTGCGGCGAGGTCGACCAGTCCGGGGGCCACCACTTGGCCGCGCGCATCGATCGTGCGCTCGGGCGTGAAGTCGCGGCTGACCTCGCCCAGCGCCACCACGCGTCCGGCGGCGATGGCCAAGTCGCCGAGGCGATCCAGCCCGCTGGCCGGGTCGATCAGGCGGCCGCCTTTGACCAACAACTTCATGGTGCCCCCTTGGCGCTGCGCGCCGTCCCCCGGGGCCACGAAGGGGCCCCTTCGTGGCCCCGGGGGAGCGAGCGCCTTGGGAACGGCCCGGCGGCGCTCATGCCTCATTCCCCGCGATGGTCGACATCACCGCCATGCGCACCGCAATACCGAAGGTCACCTGCGGCAGGATCACGCTGTGCACGCCGTCGGCGACGGTCGAGTCGATTTCGACGCCGCGGT
This sequence comes from uncultured beta proteobacterium, assembly GCA_963741125.1. Classification (GTDB taxonomy): domain Bacteria; phylum Pseudomonadota; class Gammaproteobacteria; order Burkholderiales; family Burkholderiaceae_C; genus CADEEN01. The sequence goes on along the minus strand of CAVUGY010000018.1, from coordinate 134,264 downwards.
TGATCGGGCCCGGGTGCATCACGATCGCATCGGCATGCGCCAGGGCCAGTTTGTCGGCCGTGAGGCCGAAGTGCTTGAAGAACTCGCCGGCACTGGGCAGCATGGCGCCGCTCATGCGCTCGTTTTGCAGCCGCAGCATGATGATCACGTCGGCGTCGCGGATGCCTTCGGCCATGTCGTGGCAGACCTGCACGCCCATCGGCGCCAGGTCGGCCGGGACCAGGGTCTTGGGCCCGACGGCGCGGATCTCGGCCACGCCGAGCGTGGTCAGCGCGTGGATGTCGGAGCGGGCGACGCGTGAATGCACGATGTCGCCGACGATGGCCACGCGCAGCCGGGCGAAGTCGCCCTTGTAATGGCGGATGGTGTACATGTCGAGCAGCGCCTGCGTCGGGTGTGCGTGGCGGCCGTCGCCGGCGTTGATGACATGCACATGCGGCGCGCAATGCTGGGCGATCAGGTACGGCGCGCCGCTTTCGCCGTGGCGCACGACGAACATGTCGGCATGCATCGCCGACAGGTTGGCGATGGTGTCGAGCAGGCTCTCGCCCTTGGCCGTCGACGAGCGCGCGATGTCCAGGTTGATGACATCGGCCGACAGGCGCTTGGCGGCGATCTCGAAGGTCGTGCGCGTGCGCGTACTGTTCTCGAAGAACAGGTTGAACACGCTCTTGCCGCGCAGCAGCGGCACCTTCTTCACGTCGCGGTCGTTGACCGACAGAAAGGTACCCGCGGTATCGAGGATCTGCGTCAGCACGGCCTTGGGCAGGCCTTCGATCGACAGCAGGTGGATCAGTTCGCCGTGGCGGTTGAGTTGCGGATTACGGGTGGACAGCATGGCGCGCGATTCAGTTCACGGGCTCGACGGCAAAGGTGAAGCGCCCATCCTGGGCGCGCGCCAGCGCCAGGCGCTGCGTCGACGGCAGCTCGATGCGCGCGGCGGCCACCACCGGCTCGATCGGCAATTCGCGACCGCCGCGGTCGACCAGCACCGCCAGCGCCACGCTGGCCGGGCGGCCGAAGTCATACAGCTCGTTGATCGCGGCGCGGATCGTGCGCCCGGTATAGAGCACATCGTCGATCAGCAAGATGCGCTGGCCGTCGATCGCAAACGGCAGTTTGGTGGCGCCGCCGCCCGCGGCCATGCCGCGCTCGTTGAAGTCGTCGCGGTGCAGCGTGCTCGACAGCACGCCCGGCTGCGCCCGCCAGACCGAGGTCGGTGTGCAGCCTCGCGGCCAGCCAGGCGCCACCCGACCAGATGCCGACCAACGCGGTGTCGGGCGCCACTGCGCACAGACCGCGCACCGCTTGACGCAGCTCGGTGTACAGCGCCTCGGCATCGAGCTTGGGCGGCTTGATCGCACTCATCGTGAAGGCTGATTGAAGTACTGTTCCAGGATCAAGGCGGCCGAGGCCGCGTCGACATCGGCCGCGCCCGTGGCCAGGGCCTCGGTGGTGGTGTAGCGCTCATCGACCTCGTGCACCGGCAAGTCGAAGCGAGCGCGCAGTTGGCGCGCGAAGCGCTCGGCGCGCCGCGTATTGTCGTGCGCCGCGCCGTCGGGGTGGCGCGGCACGCCGACCACCAGCGCGGCGGGCTGCCACTCGCCGATCAGCGCAGCGATGGCGGCGACGCGCGCATCGCTCCTGTCGTGGGCCAAGGTGGCGAGCGGCGTCGCCGTCTGCGTCAGGCTGTTGCCGCTGGCCACACCTACCCGCTTGGTGCCGAAATCGAAAGCCAGAAACAACGACGGCGCGGCAGCAGCACGGCGTGCGCAACGCGCAGTCGCTGCGCTCATGCGTGCCCCGCCTCCTGGCTCAGCATGCGCGGATCGAAGCCGAGCAGCGACAGCGCGCGGTCGTAACGCTGCTCGATCGGGGTGTCGAAGATCACCTCGGGCTGCGCGTCCACCGTCAGCCAGCCGTTGCGGCCGAGTTCGTCCTCGAGCTGGCCGGCGCCCCAGCCGCTGTAGCCCAGCGTGACCAGGATCTTCTTCGGCCCGGCACCACTGGACAGGGCCTCGAGCACGTCCTTGCTGGTGGTCATGTCCAGGCCGCCGCCGGGAATCGCCAGCGTCGAGTTGTAGGGGCTGGTTTCGTCCGACTGGCGCTCGTGCAGCACGAAGCCGCGCTCGGTCTGCACCGGGCCGCCGAAGTACACCGGCGCCTCGGCCAGGTCGTCGCGCGTCAGGCTCAACTCGACCTTCTCGAACAGGTTCTTCAGCTTGATGTCGATCGGCTTGTTGATGACCAGCCCGAGCGCACCCTTTTCGGTGTGTTCGCACAGGTAGACCACGGCGCCGGCAAAGGTCTGGTCGGCCATGCCCGGCATCGCGATCAGGAACTGGTTGGTCAGGTTGATGCGGCTGGCGTCGGCCATGGTGACTCGATTCTATCGACTGCGCGGACAATTGCCGCATGGCAGATCAATCCCCGGCCGCAACGGTCGAACGTTTCTTCGCCCGCCTGGCGGGGCATGTCGAGCAGGGCAGCCTGGTCAAGCTGGTGTTGGCCAAGCACCACGGCGAGCCGGCCGACCTGGTGCGCCTGGCGGTGCGGCCGCTGCTGCTGCGCGAGCAGCCGCATCTGAGCTTCGTGTACAGCCATGCCACGCGCGATGTCACGAAGAACCTCGACGTGGCCGAAGGCATGGCCCTGCTGCGCGAACTGATAGGCACGGCCTTTGCCCATGCCCACCTCCTGGCCGCGGGCGAAGACCTGGAACTGCGCTTCACCAAGAAGGGCAAGGCCAGCCTGCAACAGCAACTCAGCAGCCGCGCGGCCGATCCGACGCAGGCGCACGACCGCGAGAAGCAGCGCCTGCTGCCGCTGGACACGCCCTTCCTGGCCGCGCTGGGCGTCACCGCCGCGAACGGGGATCTGGTCCCGGCCATGGCGCGCAAGTTCAAGCAGATCAACAAGTTCGTCGAGATCCTGGACCATGCCTTGTCGGCCTCGCCCCTACAGGGCCAGGCGCGGTTGCGGGTGGCCGACTTCGGCAGCGGCAAGGGCTACCTCACCTTCGCCGTGCACCACCACCTGCGCCGCACGCTGGGCCGCGAGGCCACGGTCTTGGGCGTCGAGCTGCGGCCCGACCTGGTGCAGTGGTGCCGCAGGGCGGTCGAGCGGCTGGGCCTGGTCGGCCTGCACTTCGAGCAGGGCGACGTGCGCGAGCGGCCGGTCGAGGCGCTGGACATCGTGATTGCGTTGCACGCCTGCGACACCGCGACCGACCATGCCATCCACCTGGGCATTCGCTCGGGCGCTGGGTTGATCATCTGCTCGCCGTGCTGCCACAAGCAGCTGCGGCCGCAACTCAAGAGCCCGGCCGTGATGGCGCCGATGCTGCAGCACGGCATCCACCTCGGCCAACAGGCCGAAATGCTGACCGACAGCCTGCGCGCGCTGCTGCTCGAGGCCCATGGCTACCAGACCCAGGTCTTCGAGTTCGTCAGCCTGGAGCACACCAGCAAGAACAAGATGATCCTGGCCACCAGGCGCGCCCAGGCGCTGCCGGCCGCACCGCTGCTGGCGCAGATGCGTGCCATCAAGGATTTTTACGCCGTGCGCGAACATTGTCTGGAGACACTGCTCGCGTCCGCCTCATGAAGGAGCTGGCCAGCGCGCTGGTCTGGCTACGGCGCGACCTGCGCGCCGACGACAACGCCGCGCTGTACCACGCGCTGCGTGCGGCGCGGCGCGTCTGGTGTGCCTTCATTTTCGATCGCGCCATCCTCGACGCCCTGCCGCGCGTCGACCGCCGCGTCGAGTTCATCCGCGACAGCCTGGTCGGGCTCGATGCGCAACTGCAGGCTCTGGCCGCCGCGCATGGCGTCTCCGGCGTCGCGCTGCTGGTGCGCCACGGCCAGGCCGTGTCGGCATTGCCGCAACTGGCCGCCGAGCTGCAGGTCCAGGCGGTGTACGCCAACCACGACGACGACCCGGCTGCGCTGGCGCGTGACGCCCAGGTCCGCGGCGCGCTGGCGGCGGCCGGCATCGCGCTGCATACCAGCAAGGATCACCTGGTGTTCGAGCGCAGCGAAGTGCTGACGCAGGCCGGCGCACCGTTCACCCTGTTCACGCCGTACAAGAACGCCTGGCTGCGGCGCCTCGAGCCTTACTTCCTGCGCGCCTATCCGCTGGCGCACCATGCCGGCGCATTGGCCGCGGTGCCCGATGGCGTGGCGCAGGGCGTGCCGGCGCTGTCGGAGATCGGCTTTCACGGCACCGACCTGCACCTGCTCAAGCTGCCCAGCGGGGCGGCCGGGGCGCAAGAATTGCTGGCCGACTTCCTCGGCCGCATCGACCACTACGACGCGACACGCGACTTCCCTGCCGTCAAGGGCCCGAGCTACCTGTCGACGCACCTGCGCTTCGGCACGGTATCGATCCGCCAGCTGGCGCGCGAGGCCTGGCAGCGGGTGCGGGGTGGTTCGCGCGGCGCCGAGGTCTGGCTGTCGGAACTGATCTGGCGCGATTTCTATCACCAGCTGCTGCACCATCACCCGCATGTGGTCGGCCACGCCTTCAAGCGCGAGTACGACGCCATCCATTGGGAGCACGGCAAGCAGGCCGAGGCCCACTTCGCCGCCTGGTGCGCGGGCCGCACCGGCTACCCACTGGTCGACGCCGCGATGCACCAGATCAACCAGACGGGCTACATGCACAACCGCCTGCGCATGGTGGTGGCGAGCTTCCTGGTCAAGGACCTGGGGCTGGACTGGCGCTGGGGCGAGCGCTACTTTGCCGAGAAGTTGAACGACTTCGATCTCGCCGCCAACAACGGCGGCTGGCAATGGTCGGCATCGACGGGCTGCGATGCGCAGCCGTATTTCCGCATCTTCAATCCGGTGGCGCAGAGCCAGCGCTTCGACGCCGAGGGCAAGTTCATCCGGCGCTACCTGCCGGCGCTGGCGGCGATGCCCTCCGAATTGATACACGCGCCGTGGCTGGCACGACCGGTCGATCTGGCCGGGGCCGGTGTCGAGCTCGGCCGCGACTACCCGCTGCCTATCGTGCAGCACGAGGCCGCGCGCGCCAAGACGCTCGCCCGCTTCGCGGCCGTCAGGGCTGCGAAGTGAGCCTCACGCGGCGCGATCGGATTCGGCCTCGGGCGCCTTGGTGTGCTTGACGAACAACTGCGCGGCCCAGATGCCGATCTCGTAGAGCAGGCACATAGGGATCGCCAGTGACAGCATCGACACGATATCGGGTGGCGTGATGATGGCCGCGACGATGAAAGCGACGACCACGAAGTAGCCGCGAAAGTCTTTCAACTTCTGAACGCTCATCAGGCCTGTGCGCGCCAGCACGATGACCACGATAGGCACTTCGAAAGCGGCGCCGAAGGCGATGAACATCGTCAGCACGAAGCCGAGATAGGCCTCGATATCCGGCGCGGCCGTGATGCTCTTGGGTGCGAACTGCTGTATGAAGACGAAGACCTTGCCGAAGACCCAAAAATAGCAAAAACCCACGCCGACGAAGAACAACACCGTACTCGAGACCACCAGCGGAAGCACCAGCCTTTTTTCGTGGCTGTACAGACCGGGTGCAACGAAGGCCCACAACTGATAGAGCACGATCGGCAGCGCGAGCATGAAGGCCGCCATCAGCGTGATCTTCAGCGGCACCATGAAGGGCGAGATCACGTTGGTGGCGATCAAGGTCGTGCCCTTGGGCAGCGCGGCCACCAGGGGCGCGGCCAGCAGGTCGTAAAGGCCGGCCGGGCCCGGCCAGATACACAACACCGCAAACGCCACGCCGATGGCAAAGACCACGCGAATCAAGCGGTCGCGCAACTCGATCAGGTGCGAGACGAAGGGCTGCTCGGTGCCGGCGAGCTCGTCTTCCTTGTCCGGGCTGCTCATTTGACGAGCGGTCGCGGGCGAAAGCGTGCCACCCGCGCGGCGCCCGACAAGGCCCGGGTGCGAATGCCCTGGCGCTGCTTGTACCAGGCCGGCATGGCACCGCGCTTCAAGCGCCAGTTCTTCTTCGGGTGCGTGTACTCGGGCGGCGGTGGTGCCAGCGGGGTTGTGCTGTCTGCCGCCGACGCCGACTCCGGCGGCAAGCCGTCGTCCCAACTGCGTTGCAGCTCACCGCTGGTCGCACTCATCTCGCGATGCACGCTCTGCTCGACGTCACGCGCCGCGCCCTCGAACTGGCTCTTCATCTTCTGCAGCTCTTCGAGCTCGATCGAACGGTTGACCTCGGCCTTGACGTCGGCCACGTAGCGCTGGGCCTTGCCGATGAAGTGGCCGACGGTGCGCGCCACGCGCGGCAGCTTCTCCGGCCCGATGACGATCAGCGCCACCGCGCCGATCAGCGCAATCTTGTCGAAGCCGAAATCGATCATGCGGGGGCTCCGGGCTAGCGGAGCGGTGTCACAGCGCGGTTCAGGCCTTGGTCTTGGCTTGCACGTCGACCGTATTCGAGTCAGCCGTCTTGTTCGTCGCCGTGACTTGCTGGGTCGGCGCGGCGCCGGCCTCGGGCGGGGCTTCGCCGCCACTCTTCATGCCGTCCTTGAAGCCCTTGACCGCACTGCCCAGATCGGAGCCGATGTTTTTCAGCTTCTTGGTGCCGAAGATCAGCACCACCACCAGCAACACGATCAGCCAATGCCAAATGCTGAACGATCCCATGACGCTCTCCGGGAAATGACCAATGCGACGATTCTAGGTCAGCCCTTCAGCCACGGCCGCGGCCCACCCATCACGTGCAGGTGCAGGTGCATCACCTCCTGCGATCCGTCGCGCCCGGTATTGATGACATGGCGGTAGCCGTTGCTCACGCCCAGCTCGGCCATCAGCCGGCTGCTCGTCACCATCATGTGGCCGAGCAGGCCCTGGTGCTCAGTGCCCACATCGACCATCGAGACAATGTGCTGCTTGGGCACGATCAGGATATGCACCGGCGCCCAGGGGTGGATGTCGTGGAAGGCCAGCACCTGGTCGTCCTCGAAAGCCTTGCGGGCCGGGATTTGGCCGGCGACGATCTTGCAGAAAATACAGTTCGGATCGGCTGCCATGGGCGTCAGGCGATAGGCGTCGGCAGCACCGGCTTGCCTTCTATCAACTTGAGCCAGCCCTTGACCACACGGTAGATGGCCCAGACCCAGGCCACGAAAAGAACCAGCAGACCCAGACCCAGGGCCACGATCAGCAGGCAACCGAGCACACCCCACAGCAGGCCCCACCAGAAGGTGCGGATCTGCCAGTCGAAGTGGCTCTGGTACACCGTGCCCACCACATCGTCGCGTTTGACGTAATTGATGATCAAGCCGACCAGCGCAGTCACGCCGAACATGAAACTCAAGGCCTGCAGCGCATAGACCACCTGGGTGATGGTCTTCAGGCCGGCCAACTCCTCGCTCGTCTTGCCCGAGCCGGCATCGATCACGGTGTCGTTCATCTCAATGGCCCTCCTGGTCACGGTTCTTTGCCTTGCGCGAGGCGAATTCATCCAGGCCCGACAGGCCCTCGCGGCGCTCCAACTCGGCCAGCACGTCGGCCGGCTTCAAGCCGAACTGCGCCAGCGCGATCATCGTATGGAACCACAGGTCGGCCATCTCGCCGATCAGCCGCTCCTGCGCGCCGTCCTTGGCCGCCATCACGACTTCGGTGGCCTCTTCGCCGATCTTCTTCAGGATCGCATCGGTGCCCTTGGCGAACAGGCGCGCGACATAACTCTTGTCGGGGTCGCCGCCGCGGCGCGCGTCGATCACGGCCGCCAGGCGCGCCAGGGTGTCGTTGCTGCTCGAGGCGGTCATTTGTAGATGCGCTCCGGGTCCTTGAGCACGGGCTCGACGCTGGTCCACGCGTTGCCGTCCAGCCTCTGATAAAAGCACGAGTGCCGACCGGTGTGGCAGGCGATGCCGGGCTCGTGGCCGAGCTGCGTCACCTTCAGCAGCAGCACGTCGTTGTCGCAATCGAGCCGCAGCTCATGCACCTGCTGCACATGGCCCGACTGCTCGCCCTTGTGCCACAGCCGCTGGCGCGAGCGACTCCAGTAGACCGCGCGGCCGAGTTCGGCCGTCAGCGCCAGCGCCTCGCGGTTCATGAAGGCGAACATCAACACGTCGTTGCTGCCGAGCTCTTGCGCAATCACCGGCACCAGGCCATCGCGGTCCCACTTCACGGCATCGAGCCAGTTCATCCTAGTTCCACTTGGCGCGCATCGGCGCGGCAAAGTCGTGGTGTTCGCTGCGGGAACCACATCTCGTGGCCTTCGCGGCAGGCGGTACCCGGCAGGGGCGATTTGTGGGGTGGCGAGGAGCACAGGTCTGGGGTCGGCGCGCGCAGCGCGCTTCGTAGACTGACTCGCCGCACCTGTTTGAGCGCAGTGAGCGCAGCGAACGCAGCGAGTTGTGCGGCGCGACCCCAGGCCGAGCACCGCAGCGCAGTCGGCGCGCAGCGCCGACCACCCCACCATGAGCCCCTGCCGGGTGCCGCCTGCCGCGATGTGCATAACCCACGCGAGAGCAGACAGCCAAGAACAGCTGCAAAGTTGGGGGTCACCATGCCACAAGTTTAGTGGGTGGCACCGACGAATGCGCGCTCTTGCGCCAGCCAGGCCAGCACCGGCAAGGTGCCGGGCAAGAGGGGTTTGACGGCAACGGGCAGCGTCTGCCAGGCCATCTGCTGGGCTTCGCGCATCTCGAACTCGCCGTGCCATTCGAAGACCTTGCAGAAATGCAGGCGCACGAGGGCATGGGCATAGTCGTGCAGGGTGGTCTTCCAGGGCTTCGGATCGCCGATGGTGATGCCCAATTCCTCGTGCAGTTCGCGCTGCAGGGCCTGCTCTATCGATTCACCGGGTTCGACCTTGCCACCCGGGAATTCCCAATGGCCGGCATAGACCTTGCCGGCCGGGCGCGAGGTGATCAGGAAGCGACCGTCGCGGTCGATCAACACGCCCACCGCGACGTCCACCGGACGGCGCGGCTCCTGATTCACGACATCGACCGGCCGGCGCTCAGTCATCCCCGCGGCCGCAGTAGTCACGTGCGAACTGATAGGCCACGCGGCCCGAGCGCGAGCCCCGCTCCAGCGCCCAGATCAGCGCCTCGGGCCGCGCGGCCTCGATGCGCGCCGCGTCGGCGATGCCGAAGTGCGTCAACCACTGGGCCACGATGGTCAGGTACTCGGCCTGCGTGAAGGGGTAGAAGCTGACCCACAGGCCGAAGCGCTCGGACAGCGAAATCTTCTCCTCGACCACCTCGCCGGGATGGACCTCACCGTCCTCGCTGTGGGTGTAGGTCAGGTTCTCGCGCATGTATTCAGGCAGCAGGTGGCGGCGGTTGCTGGTGGCGTAGATCAGCACGTTCTCGCTGGCCTGCGCCACCGAACCGTCGAGCATCGACTTCAAGGCCTTGTAGCCGGGCTCGCCCTCGTCGAACGACAGGTCGTCGCAATAGATGATGAAGCGCTCGGCGCGCTCGGCGATCTGGTCGACGATGTCGGGCAGATCCACCAGGTCGGTCTTGTCGACCTCGATCAGGCGCAGGCCCTGCGGCGCGTATTCGTTCAGGCAGGCCTTGATCAGCGAGCTCTTGCCCGTGCCGCGCGCGCCGGTCAAGAGCACGTTGTTGGCGGCGCGTCCGGCCACGAACTGGCAGGTGTTGCGCACCAGGCGCTGTTTCTGCGGCTCGACTTCCTTCAGGTCCGCCAGGCGGATCGATGCCACATGGCGCACCGGCTCGATGGTCCCGACGCCGCCCCGTTTGCGATACCGAAAGGCCACCGATACGGCCCAATCGGTGGCCGCCGGCGGCCGCGGCAGCACGGCCTCCAGGCGGGCCAGCAGCGCGTCTGCGCGGGCGATCAGGGTCTCGAGCGTGGGCGTCATGGCGGGATGGGCAGGGCGTGCCGCGCATTGTCGGCGACGGCACGGCCGTGCGCCGGCCGCGCCCCGACCCTCAGACGAACAGGCGCAGCGCGACGTCCAGATGCTCGGTCGGCAGACGCTTGAAGCCCGAGCGGGCGTAGCGCTGCAGGCGGCCGACGGCAAACGAGGTCAGCGCCGAGGCCTGGGCATTGCCGTCCACCGTGGGTTGGGCCGAACCCGCCGCATCGGCCGCGGCACGCAGGCTCTGCCGCAGTTGCGACTCGACGCGATCGAAAAACTGGTTCATGCGCGTGATCAACCGCTCGTGCTCGAACACCAGTGCATCGCCGACCATGACCCGCGTCATGCCCGGATTCTTCTCGCCGAACTGCAGCAACACGGCCATGATCTTGGCCGCCTGCTGTGCGCCGGAGGCCTCGCGCTCGAGCACCTGATTGATCAGCGTGAATACGCTCGACTCGATGAACTCGATCAGGCCCTCGAACATCTGCGCCTTGCTGGCGAAGTGGCGGTACAGCGCGGCCTCGCTGACCGCCAGCTTGGCCGCCAGCGCGGCCGTGGTGATGCGGTCGGCACCGGGTTGCTCGAGCATCTGCGCCAAGGTTTGCAGAATCTGCACCCGGCGCTCACCGGGCTTGGGCCGCTTGCGCACACGCTCGGGCCTGGCCTCCGACTTCGCGCTGCCATCACCCGCGACATCGTCGTCTACGGCTGTAGCGGGTTCATCGGGCAGGTCGGGCATCACGGCAGGCGATTCCTGAGCAACTGTTGCAGCGAACTGATTCTTGCACACACATATGCAGGCCTGCGGTGCAGGTAAACACCAACTTTCCCCCGTGCTGAGGGGTCCCTCGCTGCGCGCCGTACCCAACGTTGCATCCAGACAGTGGCCATGCCGATGCCCCGCGCCGACTTCTGGTGGGCCAGGGTGTCCTCGACCAGCACGCAGCGCGACGGCGCCACGCCGAGCTTGACGGCCAGACCACGCAGCATGCGCGCATCGGGCTTGGGCCGCAACTGGCCGAACATGTGCATGTCCTCGATCGACAGCACGCCGTCGAACAGCCGCGTGATGCCGAGCACGCCCAGCACGCGATCGGCATAGGCCCGCGGCGCGTTGCTCAGGATGAACTTGCGCCCGGGCAGCCTAGCGATCGCGTCGAAGTCATGCGGGTGGCCATGCACCCGGCCTTCCAGGCCGGGCAGGAGATGCGTGTGGTGCAGGAAATGCGCCGCCTCGACACCATGGTGACGCACCACGCCGAGCAGCGTCGCGCCGTAGCGCCGCCAGTATTCGTGGCGCAGGGCATCGGCCTGGTCGCGGGCCAGGCCCAGCTCGCGCACCATGTACTCGGTCATGCCGGCGTCGATGCCGCCGAAAGCCGCGTGGCTGGCGTTGTGTAGCGTGTTGTCGAGGTCGAACAACCAAACCCTCGAGCGCCTCGACATCAATGTGAACGAATCATGGTGCCGTAGGCTTGGTCGGTCAGGATTTCGAGCAGCATGGCATGCGGCACGCGGCCGTCGATGATGTGCACGGCGTTGACGCCGCTCTTGGCCGCGTCCAGCGCGCCGGCGATCTTGGGCAGCATGCCGCCGGAGATCGTGCCGTCGGCGAACAGCTCGTCGATGCGGCGTGCGGAGAGGTCGGTCAGCAACTTTCCGCTCTTGTCGAGCACGCCGGGGGTGTTGGTCAGCAGCATCAGCTTCTCGGCCTTCAGCACCACCGCCAGTTTGCCCGCCACCAGGTCGGCGTTGATGTTGTAGCTCTCGTTGTGTTCGCCGAAGCCGATCGGGCTGATGACCGGGATGAACTGGTCGTCCTGCAGCGCCTTGACCACGCTCGGGTCGATGGCCGTGATCTCGCCGACCTGGCCGACATCATGCTCGACGCTCGGGTCGTCCTTGTCGACCAGCTTCATCTTCTGCGCCCGGATCAGCCCGCCGTCGCGGCCGGTCAGGCCCACGGCCTTGCCGCCGGCGGCATTGATCAGGCCGACGATGTCTTGCTGCACCTCGCCGGCCAGGACCCATTCGACGACCTCCATCGTCTCTTCGTCGGTGACCCGCATGCCCTGCACGAAGCGCCCCTTCTTGCCCAGCCGCGTCAAAGCCTCGTCGATCTGCGGCCCGCCGCCATGCACGACGATCGGGTTCATGCCGACCAGCTTCAAGAGCACCACATCCTCGGCGAAATCCTGCTGCAGCTCGGGGTCGGTCATGGCATTGCCGCCGTACTTGATGACCAGGGTCTTGCCGTGGTACTTGCGGATGTAGGGCAGGGCCTGGGCCAGGATCTCGGCCTTTTCGCGCGGCGCGATATGGGCCACGTCAGTCAGTGGGGCGATGGTCATGGCAGTCTGTGCTCGAGCGTGCGCCGATTCGGCTGCGGCATTGTAGGCAGCCGCAGCTTGACGGCGCCTGAAGTGCGGCACACTGCGCCCATGCCCGACGCCGCACACCAGCACGACTTGAGCCCCTGGCAGCACGACCACGACTGGGCCGCAGACCGCAGCGCCAGCGCACGCCGCACGCATGTGGTGGTCGCCATCACGCTGCTGACCATGATGGCCGAGATCGCCGCCGGTTGGTGGTGGCAGTCGATGGCGCTGCTGGCCGACGGCTGGCATATGGGCACCCATGCCGCGGCCATCGGGGTGGCGGCGCTGGCCTATGCGCTGGCGCGGCGCTGGGCCGGCGACAACCGCTTTTCGCTCGGGCCATGGAAGGTCGAAGTCCTGGGCGCGTACAGCAGCGCCCTGCTGCTCGGTGTGGTCAGCCTGGCCATCGCGGTCGAATCGCTGCTGCGCCTGATCAGCCCGCGCGCGGTCGACTACGTACCCTCCCTGTGGGTCGCGGTCATCGGCCTGGGTGTCAACCTGGTCTGTGCCAGATTGCTGCATGCGCCCGGCGATGCCGTGGCGCATCATGCGCACGCCGAGCATGACCATGACCACGACCATGACCACGACCACCAGCACGCGCACGAGCATGGCCATGACCTGAACCTGAGGGCCGCCTACCTGCATGTGCTGGCCGATGCCGCCACCTCGGTGCTGGCCATCACGGCCTTGCTCGCCGGCTGGATGGGCGGCATCACCTGGCTCGACCCGGTGATCGGCCTCCTGGGCGCAGCCCTGATCGCCTGGTGGTCACGCGGGCTGCTCGCACGCACCGGCAAGATCCTGCTCGACCGCGAAATGGACGACCCGCTGGCCGCGCTGATGCGCCAACGCCTCGAAGCCGACGGCGATGCGCGCGTGGCCGACCTGCATTTGTGGCGCGTGGGCGACCAGCGCTTTGCGGCGCACGCCACGCTGGTGGCCGACGCACCGCTGGCTGCCGACGCCTACCGCGCCCGGGTGGCCGATCTGTCAGCGCTGAGCCATGTCTCGATCGAAGTCAACCGCTGCACGCGGCCCGGCGCGCGGTGAGCGCAGGCCAGACTTCAATCACAATGCTGCGGACCTGCCGTCGAACCTTGCCGGAGATCGACATCATGCCTTCCACCCCGTCGCCACGCTCGCTTGTGAAGTCCTTGGTACGTCTGGCCGCCGTCGGCGTGTCGGCCGGGCTGCTCGCCAGTTGCGGTGGAGGCGGCGGGTCGTCGATAGGCGGCACGTCGATAGGACTGCCGGCCTCCTCGACCCTTGCCCGGCAATGCGCGGCGCCGCGGCCAGCGAACGCGATCGACCCGTTCACCGGTGCGGCGTACGGCGACATGGCGGGCACGCTCGCCACGGAGAAGGCGTTTCTGCGCTCGTGGACCGACGAGACCTACCTCTGGTACCAGGATGTGCGCGCGCTGTCGGCGGCAACGCTCAACGCGAACATGTACGCAACGCCCGTCGACTACTTCGATGTGCTGATGACTCCGCTCAACGATGCCGCCGGCCAGCCCAAGGACAAGTTCCACTTCACGTACAACACGCAACAATGGGCCGACCTGGCTCTGAACGGAACCTCGTACGGCTACGGCTTCGAGGTCACCCTGATCTCCAGCATCTCCGCCGCGCAGCGCCATCGTCGCCTACACGGACAACGTCTCGCCGACCGGCCAGCAAAACATCGGCCGCGGCGCAACCATCCTGACGGTCGACGGCGTCGATCTCGTGAACGGCAACGATGTCGCCACCCTCAACGCCGGCCTGTTCCCGACGCAGGCCGGCACGCACATCTTGACGGTCCAGGATCTGGGCTCGAGCACGACCCGCACCGTGCAGCTGACGGCGCAGGCCGATCACCGAAACGCCGGTGCTGAACGTGAAGACGCTGCCGGCGCCGAACAACATGGTCGGCTACATGCTCTTCAACGACCACATCGCGACCGCGGAATCGGAACTGATCGCCGCGATCAACAATTGCAAGGCGGCGAACATCACCGATCTGGTCCTCGACATCCGCTACAACGGCGGCGGCTACCTCGACATCGCCTCCGAGCTCGCGTACATGATCGGCGGGTCGGCCATCACGCCTGGCGCCTACTTCGAGCGCCTGCAATTCAACGATCGCAATCCGTTCAATCCCGTGACGACGCCGTTTCACACGACGTCGCAGAATTTCGACGTACCGGCAGGACAAGCCCTGCCCACCCTGAACCTCAGCCGCGTCTATGTGCTGACAACGGCAGACACCTGCTCGGCGAGCGAAGCCATCGTCAACGGCCTGCGCGGAGCGGGCGTGGCGGTAAACCTCATCGGCGGCACGACCTGCGGCAAGCCCTATGGCTTTTATCCGCGCGACAACTGCAGCACGACCTACTTCACGATCCAGTTCAAGGGCGTCAACAACGCCGGCTTCGGAGACTACCCCGAGGGCTTCACACCGACCTGCCCCGTTCCGACGACTTCACGCATGCACTCGGCGACCCGGTGGAAGCGCAACTCGACATGGCCCTGGGCTTGCGCGCCCACGGTACCTGCACGCCGCTGGTCGCCACCGCCGGCAAACACATCCTCGCAGCCAAGCCGGCGCCTCGAGACAGCCTGTCTGCCGGCCCGATCCTGGCCCGCAACCCCCTGCGCGAAAACCGCATCTACCGCCCGAATTGACTGCAGAATCAGGCCATGTGCAACGTGTCGAATTGCAGGCAGCGGTGCTCCACCGAACACTTGTTTGAATCGAACTGCTGACGACTTTGTCGCCGACCGTGCCTCGCAGTGGACGGACTTTTCAGATCGATGAAATGCACCATGGCGGGTGCAAGTTGATACTGGGCCGAATCACAGGCCCTGCAACAAGGGCCC
Source organism: uncultured beta proteobacterium (assembly GCA_963741125.1). Lineage (GTDB taxonomy): Bacteria > Pseudomonadota > Gammaproteobacteria > Burkholderiales > Burkholderiaceae_C > CADEEN01. Next base: position 119,175 of record CAVUGY010000018.1, on the reverse strand, counting down.
CATTTGCTCCGCCAGCCCCTGCGTGATCAGCTGCTGCAGGTGCTCGACCTTTTTCGCCGCATCGAGTACCTCCCAGGGGTCGGTAACGCCGGGGAAATTGGCCACCGGCAGGTTCTGCATCAGGGTGACCCTTGCGTCGCGCACGACCGTGCCGGTACGCACATCGATCAGCGACAGCTGAAAGTACGCGAACGGTGCAAGAAAACCTGACGCCGAAGCACCTGTATCGGTCATCTTGACGCGCGCGTATGCATCGGCATAAAAGCCCAATCCACGAACTCTGCCGATACCTGAGTGACCTTCGACGAAGGGCACCCGGACGTCGTCGCGGTGCTTGGTAATCAGGAGCAGGTAATTGGCCCTCAGGCGCTCGAGTTCATCGACGATTGCGCCGGGCAGTGCAACCTGTTTGCCGTCGAATATCCGCTCGGGTTGATCGTGAAGGCGCGACGGCGCCATGCCGATCAGCTCGGTGGCAAAGCGCGAATCGACCTTGGCGATTGCGTCCGCAGCGGCCTTGAGCGTGAAGCGATCGAACCCCCCTGATTGGTCATCCAGTGCCGCCCTGCGATTTTGGTCGAGTCGGCTACCCGTAGCCATTTGCGGCACGACGATTTCGAGCTTGTCGCCGATCAAGGAAAGCACGGCCATCGTGATCGGAGCCGCATTCGCGCTGCCGGCCGCCATCCATGCGAGCACGGCAATCAGCCAAAGCCCAGTGCGTCGCGCGACGCTTGCGTGGTGGATGTTCATGTAACCCCCAGGTGGTGTTGCGTTCCAGGTCGATCACCCGCTGCCGCCGATGCCCGTGACTCGCTTCATATGCACCCACTAGGCGCAGGATATCAATTGTTCCGGCCGGCGCTGTCCTTGGCGGCCACCCGGCTCTGAAAGTTGGCCAGCTCCGCCAGCGAGGTCTCGCCCCAGCGCCCGGTTTCGAGGAGGGTGAGCTCGTGAAGCGATCGGGCATAGGCCTGGACGAGTGCAAAGCCCTGCGCCACCTGCTCCGCCGTGCCGGCGTAGGAGGCGCGAAAGCTGCACCAGGTGATGCGCGAGGCGGTGACCAGTTTTTCGAGTTCCAGTTGTGTCGACACGAAGCGGATGTGGCCCTGCGTGCCACCGAAGAGCGAATTGGCCGCCAAGCTGCTGGCCGCGATAGCCAGGCAGGCATAGCCGTATTGACCCAGTTCCTTCCAGCGACGGAGGTCGTCGCCGCCAACAGCGGCAGCAACAGTCCGGCCGAGCCGAAGACCCAGGCCACCACGCGGCAGAGCCCGGAAATCCATGCGCGCGTACCGCGACGGCGGTAGTAGTAGTCGATCTCGGCCTCGGCCAGTTCGTCGACTGCCGCGAACAGCACATTGAGCGAGGTGGCAAGGTCCTCGCCGCTGCCACTGCAATTGCGCCAGCTTGTCGCGAAAGGCGCGAATGCGCCGCGGGTCTTCGACGCTCAGGCGTTGGGCCCACGACGGTCCAGCTGGGCCGGCGGAATGGCGGCCGCCGAAGGGGTTGATGCTCATTTCGCTACCTACCTTCTCAACGTCTGTCAGTCGCCACCGCCGGTGGGCGGAGCGGGCGTCTCGCCAACGTACTTCCAAGTGTCGGCACCGTCGAAGCAGCGAATGCGAAATGGCCCGAGCGACTCGGGTTCGAAGAGCCGCACGTTGACTTCCACTTTGCTCCCCGGCTTCGGGCTCACCGGATAGACGTGGGTCGTACAGCCGCAAGTGCGGCAGCGTACGAACCGTCTCGTCTTTTCGCCCCACAGGTACTCCTCGGTGGCGCCGGGAGCAATTTGGATTCGCACGTCGTCGACGGGAAAGAAGGCCCACAGTGCGCCCAGCCTGCGGCAGATGGAGCAATTGCAGCTCGTGACGGCCTCGGGTTTGGACGGTATCCCGATCTGAACCGCGCCACAGTGACAGCTTGCCGAGATCATGGATGCGGCCGGCGCACATCGGGTGGGATTCTGGAATGGGCATCGCCGCGTTCATGCTGCTCCAACGCAAGGAGGAGGCTGGTGCGGTAGGCCCTGGCGACCACTTGCCACGGCAGACCCGTCAGCGCGCCTTCGAGTGCCCAGAGCAGATTCAGGCTGGCGTTGGCTCCGCCGCGCTTGACCCGGGCGTATGCAGCCACCGCACCCAGCTTGCGCAGATGCGGCAGCGTCGTGATGCCGGCCGACGCCAACATGGCCCGCGACTTGGGCCCCAGGTTCGGGAGTTCTGTCGCCGGCAGGTCGAAGTCAGGCATCGATCTCCACGAGCTCTGAAGATGAACTGGGCGCGGGAATGGGCAACCCATCTTCCTTCATTCCTTCGATATGGAACTCGATGGCTTCATGGATCAGCGTGGTGACTTCCTCTCGTGTCGAGCCAACGGCAATGCAGCCGGGTAGGTCTGGTACGTAGGCCCCGAAGCTGGTTGGACCACGCTCGACTACAACAAGGTATTTCATGGGGAAGCTCACTTTTTCAGGCCGGCTTGCTTGAGGATGCTGTTCAGCGTTCCCGGGGGAATTTCAATGCTGTGTTTTCCTGCGACAGTGACCGTACCCGGCTTTGACGCATGACGGTACTGACGATGACTTCCTTTTTGACGAACGCAGAGCCAGCCGTCGTTTTCGAGAAGCGTGATGAGGTCTTTGACCTTCGTTGGCATCGTCTTCCAATCGTACGCGGTCCGCGGCTCGTCGAGTACTGGTGCGGCTTGGGACAACTCTGCTCGCGCCAAAGCTTTCGCCGCGTGGCGCTCACCCTTCCAGAACGCGCGGCGATGCCATGGGCGAAGGTGCTTCGCCCATTCGCCAGAGACTGTGAGTTGGCTATTGCGTTTGTGGGACATGCTTGTCAGACGCAGCGCGCAGCAGCGTCGTGATGCCGGCCGATGCCAACTGGCCCGCGACTTAGGCCCCGGTTCGGGAGTTTGTCGAGAGCGACCTTCACTGCAGGGCCTAGCGACCGGCAGGGCCGAAGCGCGCCGCCGACCTTGCGCGTGCCTTGATGGCCTGAACCTCCCGGTTGCGCGGAGCGGCGGAAGTGACCAACGAAGCGACGAGCCTGCGAGCCGAGGCCGCGATGTCCTCGACGGCGCGATCGAACGCGGCCTGGTTGGCCTGCGAAGGCAGGTTGAAGCCGCTCAGCTTGCGGACGAACTGGAGCGACGCGTCCCGGATCTCGAGTTCCGTCGCCGGTGGATCGAAGTTGAACAAGGTCTTGATGTTGCGGCACATGATCGGTTTGGCGGGTGAGCCCCTCTAAAGGGCGTCGCGTGGCAGAAGTGCATGCTGTTCCGGACCGTTGAAGAACAGCTTCAGGGATGGGCTCGCGGTCAGCAGGCCGGCGAGCCATTGCCGAAGACGTCGGGTATCAACGCCGTCCCTCTGCAGTTGCGGATAGACCTTGCCGAAATCGCGTTGCCTGTCTCCTCGGACTCGACGTCGACGATGTCATAGGCGCAGAGCCGACCACTCTGGAATGACATTCGAAGCGTCACATCCCGCTTGTGAGTCGCTACGGCCAGCTCGTTGCACAGAACATTGATCAGAGATATTCCAATGGCGTGGAGTTGCAACGGCGCGCCTTGATGCTGTTCAAACGGATAGTCGAGGTGCGTGTAGACAAACTTCAAGTACGGAAGACCGGCAACTGTTCGGTCGATTGCGTGGCCCCGACCATTGTCAGAAACGCTGAATGAGTGTCCGTCCGCAGTGACTCGGACAGTCGTCGCGTGTCCAGACTGGAACTCAGCCAGGGAGTACAGGACTAGGGCGCGTACAAGGCAGGCCGCGATGTCCTGCGGATCCAGCACCGATGCTTCGGTCATGAAGGTTGTGCAGGAATCTGGTAGTGCATAGTCTGCGTGCGGCGCGTTGGCTTGCTTGAATTGAACCTCGAACGTGCACTGCGCGTCAATGCGCGGACAACAGCAGGTTTCAACCCATTCGCTCAACGAGGTGGCGCCGGTTCTCGGCCGGAGCGAACGGCTCGGGCCAGTACTCCACCAGGCGAACAAACTTTCCAGCGCGGACGGTGAAGAAGGAAACTGGCTCAGCGGATTGCGTTCCGTCCGTGACGCTCACCTGGGTGACAACTTCCTCGCCGCAAGCGACAAGACGATTGATGGTGAACTGCCAGCGCCCGGTGGTGGGGTACTCGGAGTTCATGCGCGCGAAGTTCTCCGGCCCGCGAATGCGCTCTTTCGACTGCGGCCACTCGACCACCAACTCCTCCGCCAGGACGGCCTTGACGGCACGGAAGTCATTGGTGCCCATGAGCCGCCAGAACTCGCGGACCACAGCTTCGGCCGAGCTACTCTCAGGCATGGCAGCAGACGTGGGTTCGACGCCAACGTTCGCGGTAACCGGCATGCCGTTTGGTGTCCGGTTTACCAAGGGGTTAGCATGGGGTGAGAAAAGCTTGAATGCACGCCATGTACCCCAAGCAAAGCCACAGATGAGTAGGATTGAAAGGAACTCTAGTCCTGAGACGATGCCGTGATCGAGTGAACCGAGCACCCACAGGACTGGAAACACGATGCACAGGTAACGCATGGCTCGTGAGCCCCAAGATGGAAGCCGCGCAAGACGAGCCAAGACGAGAAAAGCAACGAAAGTAAGGCCGAGTAATGACACGAGGGCGATGAGCACGCGCTCCGCGGGAGGTGCACCACCTTCAAGTACGGCCGGTGCAAGCGTTACCACAAACGCGACATTGAGCACCAGTGCAAGGAGCCAACCTACAGTTCGCATTACAAGTTCAACGTGTTGTCGGCCGAATTAGGCGACAGACCTTGTTCGGCCTAAGCTGCTTCGCGAAGACATCCCGCGACACGCGACACAGCGACACAGCGACACAGCGACACAGCGTCTGCCCTCTGACGGCGAGGCACAAAGTTCCCTCTTCAGTGGGATTTTGCGGTGCGTTAGACGGGCTAAAACTTCCGGCACGAACAAGTCTCTCCAGTTCAAGGCCAGGGCCAAGGCGCGGGCGCACCAATGTCGCCGGTCAAGGGGGCAACGTCAAGCCGGAATCCGCACCCCGCCTACCGGGCACACGAGTAGCGCACGCGCGAGCGTTGAGCGGCGCGCAGCGACCGCTCGAACGCGAGCAACGACAGCGGCGGCCCAGCCGTCCGCTGTCGTCAGAAATGGATCCCCCGCATCATCTGCGCCATCGCCACCGCCTCCGGCGACAGGGTCGCCTTGGCCTGCTTGTCGCCCTTGGCCGCGGCGCTGTCGGGGAACATGCGGAAGGTGGTGTTCATGATGATCTGCGTGATGCGCGGCGCCACCGCGTGCAGCACTTCGCCGAAGATGCCCAGCCTCGTGGCCACGCGCACCGGCTTGTCGATGCAGGCCTGCACGATCATGTCGGCGGCGTCCTCGGGCTTCAAGAGCGGCATGTTGTCGTAGATCTTGGTCGGCGCGGTCATCGGCGTGCGCACCAGCGGCATGTTCACGGTGGTGAAGGTCACGCCCTGGTCGGCGTATTCGCTCGACGCGCAGCGCGTCCAGGCATCCAGCGCGGCCTTGCTCGCCACATAGGCCGAGAAGCGCGGCGCGTTGACCAGCACGCTGATCGAGCTGATGTTGACCACATGGCCCTTCTTCTTGGCCACCATGCCCGGCAGCAGGCCCATGGTGATGCGCAGGCTGCCGAAGTAGTTCAGCTGCATGGTGCGCTCGAAGTCGTGGAAGCGCTCGTAGCTGGCCTCGATGGCGCGGCGGATCGAGCGCCCGGCGTTGTTGATCAGGAAGTCGACGCCGCCATGTTCGTCGGCGAGCTTCTTGACGAAGGCGGCGCAACCGGCTTCGTCGGCGATGTCGACGGCGTAGCTGAAGACCTTGGCCTGGCTGCCGGCGGCGGCCTGGATGTGCTTGACCGCGTCGGCCAGCTTGTCTTCGCCGCGGGCGCAGATGATGGTCACCGCGCCGGCCTCGGCAAAGCGGCAGGCCGCCGACAGGCCGATGCCCGAAGAGCCGCCGGTGATCAGCACCACCTTGCCGCCCACGGTGCCGCGCAAGGAGCGGTCGACGAACAGCGCCGGGTCGAGGTGGCGCTCCCAGTAATCCCACAGGCACCAGGCGTAGTCGCGCAGGTTCGGGCATTCGATGCCGGTGCCCTTCAGCGCCGCGTCGGTCTCGCGGCGGTCGAAGCGGGTCGGGTAGTTGACGAAGGTGAGCATGTCTTCGGGCAGGCCCAGATCCTTGATCACCGCGCTGCGGATGCGCCGCATCGGGGCCAGGGCCATCAAGCCCTTCTTCACGCTCTTGGGGATGAAGCCGAGCAGGGCGGCGTTGATGAAGATGTTCATCTTCGGCGCATGGGCGGCGCGGCTGAAGATGTCGAGCACGTCGCCGATGCGGTAACCCACCGGGTCCACCAGGTGGTAGCACTTGCCGCTGGCTGTGGTGTGGTGGCTGATGTGGTCGAGTGCGGCGACGACGAAGTCGACCGGCACGATATTCACGCGCCCGCCTTCGATGCCTATGCTGGGCATCCATGGCGGCAGGATCTGGCGCATGCGCTGGATCAGCTTGAAGAAGTAATACGGGCCGTCGACCTTGTCCATCTCGCCGGTCTTGGAGTCGCCGACGACCATCGCCGGGCGGTACACCGTCCACGGCACCTTGCACTCCTTGCGCACCAGCTTCTCGCTCTCGTGCTTGGTCATGAAGTAGGGGTGGTCCAGGCCCTCGGCCTCGTCGAACATGTCTTCGCGGAACACGCCTTCGTACAGGCCCGCCGCAGCGATGGAGGAGACATGGTGGAAATGCCCGGCGTCTATGGCCTTGGCAAATTCGACGGCGCTGCGCGTGCCGTCGATGTTGACCAGGGTCTGGCTGGCCTCGTCGGCGGCCAGGTCGTACACCGCGGCCAGGTGGTACAGGTGATCGATCTGGCCCTTCAGCGCCTTCACCTCGTCGGCGGCCACGCCGAGCTTCTTGCTCGTCAGGTCGCCATACACCGGTACCGCGCGCGTCTTGCCCACGCCCCAGTAGTCGAGCAACGCCGGCACCTTGGCCTCGCTCTCCGGGCGCAGCAGGAAGTGGACGATGGCCCCCTTGCGCGCGAGCAGGGTCTTGACCAGGCGCTTGCCGATGAAACCGGTGGCGCCGGTGACGAAGTACTGCATGGTGTTCTCCAACGAATGCGGTGTGGCGGTGCCTGCTTTGGCAGTGCCGGATCATTCTTGCCCAAAGCCCGGCAGCGCCGCTGCACGCTTACCCCAAGAGGCCGCGGCATAGAGCGCTCTCACTAGAGAAAGCAGGCCTCGCTGCAGCGGGCCGCTCCTATAGTGGGCTCTCCCGAACCTCGCAACGACAAAGGACACACCCCATGGTCAAGAAGCTCCGCAAAATGGCCGACAAGCAGGCCGCCTCGGCCGCCGGCCTGCTCGACAGCCAGCTGGCGCATTCGGTCAAGGAATCGGCCCAGCAGATCTGGCTCGCCGGCATGGGCGCCTTCAGCAAGGCCCAGGAAGAAGGCGGCAAGGTCTTCGAGGCCTTGATCAAGGAAGGCATGAGCCTGCAGAAGAAAACCCAGGGCCTGGCCGAAGAGCGCATCAGCGCCGTCACCGGCAAGATGACCGCCATGGCCGACGGCATGAGCAACAAGGCCGGCGCGCAGTGGGACAAGCTCGAAACGATCTTCGAAGAGCGCGTGGCCAAGGCCCTGAACAAGATGGGCGTGCCCTCGCGCAAGGACATCGACACGCTGGTCAAGCGCATCGACGAGTTGTCGGCCAAGGTCGGCGGCAAGGCCGCGCCGGCGAAGAAGGCGCCGGTCAAGCGCGCGGTGCGCAGGACGGCGTGACACCCAAGCCCGCGCGTGGCAGTGCCCAGCCGCCGCGCATCGGCCTCGCGCTGGCGGGCGGCGGCCCGCTCGGCGCCATCTACGAAATCGGCGCGCTGTGCGCGCTCGACGAAGCACTCGAAGGCCTGGACTTCACGCGCATCACAGGTTATGTCGGCGTATCGGCCGGCGGCTTCATCGCTGCCGGCCTGGCCAACGGCATGACGCCACGCGAGATTTGCACCGCCTTCATCGAGAGCGACGATGCGGGCGGCGGCAACGACCTGTTCCGCCCTTCCTTGCTGATGCGCCCGGCCTGGGGCGAGTACCTGCACCGCCTGGCGTCACTGCCCGGCTTGACGGCGCAGGCCCTGCTGCACCTGGCCTTCAGGCGCCGTTCGCTGCTCGAAGCCCTGGAGCGCCTGGGCCGTGCCTTGCCGGCCGGGCTGCTCAGCGGCGCGGCGATGGAGCGCCAGCTCGCGCGCGTATTCTCGGCACCCGGACGCACCAATGATTTTCGTGACTTGCCGCGCCAGTTGGTGCTGGTGGCCACCGATCTCGACAGCGGCGAAGCCGTGCCCTTCGGCCAGCCCGGCCTGGACGACGTGCCGATCTCGCTGGCCGTGCAGGCCAGTGCGGCCTTGCCCGGACTGTTCGCGCCGGTCGCCGTCAAGGGCCGCACCTGCGTCGACGGCGCGCTGAAGAAGACGCTGCACGCCACGGTGCTGCTCGACGCGGGCCTGGACTTGTTGATCTGCCTCAACCCCCTGGTGCCCTTCGATGCCACCCATGCCACGCGGCACAAGCCGCTCGGCAGCGGCGCGCCGCGCATTCCGCGGCTGGCCGACGGCGGCCTGCCGGTGGTCTTGTCGCAGACCTTTCGCTCGCTGATCCATTCGCGGCTCGAGCTCGGCCTGAAGGGTTATGCCCAGGCCTACCCGGGCACCGACATCGTGCTCTTCGAGCCCGACCCGCGCGACCCCGAGATGTTTCTGGCCAACACCTTCAGCGTCTCGCAACGCCGGGCGCTGGCCGAACATGCCTACCAGCGCACGCGCGAGCTGCTGCGCTCGCGGCGCTCGTCGCTCGGCGCCTTACTCGCGCGCCACGGCGTGACGATCGACGCGGCCATGCTCGACGACCCGGGCCGGCGCCTGCTCGGCGGCCAGCAGCGGCTGCGCGGCAGCCGCGCCGCGCGGGCACTCAAGCGTCTGGACGAGGTGTTGTCCGACCTCGAATCGTCGCTGGCTTCAGGCCACGCCTGACGAGGCGGCCTGGCCGCGGGCCGCGCGCATTCAGCCGAGGTAGCGGGCCTCGAGGTGGGCGCGGAAGAACGCCGGGTTCAAGACTTCGCCGCTGGCCCGAATGGCCAGCTCATCGGTCGACCAGCGCGAGGCCTGCGACCAGATATGGTCACGCAGCCAGTCGAACACCGGCGCCCAGTCGCCGCGCGTGATGCGCGCGTCCAGGTCGGGCAAGGCGCGGCGCATGGCCGCGAACCACTGCGCGGCGTACATCGCCCCCAGCGAATAACAGGGGAAATAACCGAACAAGGACTCCGGCCAATGCACGTCCTGCATCGGCCCGTCCTTGAAGTTGCCGCGTGTGTCCAGGCCGAGCAGCTCGCGCATCTTCGCGTCCCACAGCGCGGGCACGTCCTCGGGCTCGATCAGGCCTTCGATCAACGGCCGCTCGATCTCGTAGCGCAGGATCACATGCGCCGGGTAGGTGACTTCGTCGGCATCGACGCGGATCAGGCCGCGCTGCACGCGCGTCAGCAGCCGGTGCAGGTTGCCGGGCTCGAAGGCCGGCTGCGCGCCGAAGGCCTGGGCCAGCATCGGCGACAGCACCTGCGCAAAACCGGGGTGGCCGCCGAGCTGCATCTCGAACGACAGCGACTGGCTCTCGTGGATGGCCATCGAGCGCGCCTCGCTGACCGGCTGGCCGAGCCAGTCGCGCGGCCGGTTCTGCTCGTAGCGGCCGTGGCCGGTCTCGTGCACCGTGCCCATCAGCGCCGGCAGGAAGCGGTCTTCGCGGTAACGCGTGGTCATGCGCACGTCTTCGGGCACACCGCCCGAGAAGGGGTGCGTGCTGGTGTCCAGGCGGCCGGCCTCGAAGTCGAAGCCCAGGCGCTGCACCACCTGCCGACACATGCTCACGCTGGGCCTCGATCGCGAACGGGCCCACCGGTTCGAGCAACGCCTCGCGGGATTGTTTGTCGACCACGCGCTGGATCAGATCGGGCAGCCATTGCCGCACGGCGCCGAAGACGCGGTCCACCGCCGCACTGGTCATGCCGGGTTCGAAGCGGTCCAGCAAGGCGTCGTACTTGGCCAGGCCGGTTTGCTGCGCCAGCAGCGCAGCCTCCTCGCGGGCAATGGCCAGCACCGGCCGCCAATGTTCGACGAAAGCGGGCCAGTCATTGGCCGGGCGCAGCGTGCGCCAGGCATGTTCGCAGCGCGAGCTGGCCATCTGGCGGCGCTGTACCAGCTCGGTCGGCAAGGCATTGGCATAGCGCCAGTCGCGGCGGATCTCGCGCAGGTTGGCGCGCTGCAGTTCACTCAGCGGCTCCTGTTCGGCACGCGCCAGGCGATCCGGCAGCCCGGTGTCGGTGCGCAGGCGGTGCATCAGCGCGGCCAGCTCGGCCAGCGCCGCGGCGCGCGCCTCGTTGCCCTTGGGCGGCATGTTGGCGGCCTGGTCCCAGCCGACGATAGACGCCAGGTGCTGCAGGTGGTGCAGCCGCGTGTAATGGCTGGCCAGATCGTCGTAGGTGGGCGTCATCATCGCGGGCTCCTGATCGGTCGCCGCGATTGTCTCAGGCCGGGTTGAAGACACCGGGCCACAACCACAGCGCCGCTGCGGTCAAGACCACGTAACGCAGGAACTTGCCGATCGCCATATAGGCCAGGCAGGGCCAGAACGGCAGCCGCAGCCAGCCGGCCACCGCGCACAGCGGGTCGCCGACGATGGGCATCCAGGCCAGCAGGCAGGCCTTGGCCCCGAAACGCTCGAGCCACTTCAGGGCCCGCAACTCGCTCGGCTTGTGGTGGCGCACGCGCTCGTAGGCCTGTTCGGCCACATAACCCATCCACCAGGTGATCGCACCGCCGATGGTGTTGCCTGCGGTGGCGACCACGATCGCCGGCCAGAACAGGTCGGGGTTCAGCTTGACCAGGCCGAACACCGCCGGCTCGCTGCCCATGGGCAGCAGCGTGGCCGAAATCAAGGCGACGACGAAGACGGTCGAGAGGCCGAATCGGGGCAGCGCAAGCGCGACCAAGAGCGGCGTGATCCAGGCATCCATGCTGGGCCCGATTATCGACAGCAGCGGCGCGGCCCGTGCGCGGCGGCGTCAATCGGCGCGGTGGCTATACTTGCGCCTCATTTTTCAGCACCCAGTCCCCAGCCCGCCATGAAAATCGGAGCCATCGAGCTGCCGAACGCGCTCTTCGTCGCGCCGATGGCGGGCGTCACCGATCGACCGTTTCGCATGCTGTGCCGGCGCCTGGGTGCGGGTTACGCGGTCAGCGAGATGGTGACCAGCCAGCGTGCGCTGTGGTCGTCGCTGAAGACCTCGCGCCGTGCCGACCATGCCGGCGAGCCGGGACCGATCGCGGTGCAGATCGCCGGTATCGACGCGCAGGAAATGGCCGATGCCGCGCGCTACAACATCGACCGCGGCGCGCAGATCATCGATATCAACATGGGCTGCCCGGCCAAGAAGGTGTGCAACACCTGGGCCGGCTCGGCGCTGATGAGCCACCCGGCGCTGGCCTTGCGCATCGTCGAGGCGGTGGTAGCGGCCTGCGCGCCGCGTGGCGTGCCGGTGACGCTGAAGATGCGCACCGGGCGCTGCGACAGCGAGCGCAACGCCGTGACGCTGGCCCGTCTGGCCGAGCAGGCCGGCGTGGCCATGCTCAGCGTGCACGGCCGCACCCGCGAGCAGGGCTTCAAGGGCCTGGCCGAGTACGAGACCATCGCCGCGGTCAAGGCCGCGGTGTTGATCCCGGTGGTGGCCAATGGCGACATCGACTCGCCGGCCAAGGCCCGCGCCGTGCTCGCACGCACCGGGGCCGACGCGCTGATGATCGGCCGCGCGGCGCAGGGCCGGCCCTGGATTTTTCGCGAGATCGCGCATTTCCTGGCCACCGGCACCGAGCTGGCGCCGCCCACCGTGGCCGAGGCTGCGGCGTGGCTCGTCGAACACCTGCACGACCACTACTCGCTGTACGGCGAACAGGTCGGCGTGCGCAGTGCGCGCAAGCACATCGGCTGGGCCCTGCGCGAACTGCCCGGCGGCGAGGACTTTCGTGCCGAGATGAACCGGATCGAAGACTGCGCCGCGCAATTGACGGCCGTCAGCGATTGGTTCGAGCGGTTCGGTGAAGATCATGAACGGCTGCCGCGCATCCACGCGCCGGCAGCCAACGACGACCGGATCGAACAGAGCGCATGACGAAGAAACACATCGACGCCTGCGTGCGCGAGAGCATGGAGCAGTACTTCGTCGACCTGCGCGGCGCGCAGCCGCATTCGCTGCACGAGATGTTGATCGCGGCGGTGGAAAAGCCGCTGCTCGACGTGGTCATGAAACAGGCCGCCGGCAACCAGAGCAAGGCCGCCGAATGGCTGGGCCTGAACCGCAACACCCTGCGGCGCAAGCTGGTCGAACACAAATTGATCAAATAGACAGGACCAACGGATCGCCGGCTCGACCGTTTGCATGCGCTGCATGAATGCTCTGACTGCCTTGTTGTCGGTGTCTGACAAGACCGGCATCGTCGATTTCGCGCGTGCACTGCACGCCGCCGGCGTCAAGCTGCTGTCCACCGGCGGCACGGCCCGGCTGCTGGCGCAAAGCGGCCTGCCGGTGACCGAGGTGGCCGAGGTCACCGGGTTTCCCGAAATGCTCGACGGCCGCGTCAAGACGCTGCACCCGCGCATTCATGGCGGCCTGCTGGCGCGGCGCGACGTGCCGGCCCACATGGCCGCGCTCGAGGCACACGGCATCGGCCGCATCGACCTGCTGGTGGTCAACCTGTACCCGTTCGCACAGGCCATCGCCAAGGCCGACTGCACGCTCGACGAGGCGATCGAGAACATCGACATCGGCGGCCCGGCGATGCTGCGCGCCGCGGCCAAGAACTGGCCAGACGTGGCGGTGATCATCGACCCGGCGGACTATGCGCGCGTGCTGTCCGAACTCGAAGACGGCGCCGTGCAGCGCGACACCAAGTTCATGCTGGCCAAGAAGGTCTTCGCCCACACCGCCGCCTACGACGGCATGATCACCAACTACCTGACGGCGCTGCAAGCCGGCGCCGAGCAGGCAGGGGCGGCCGTGCCCGAACGCGCCGAGTATCCAGCGCTGTTCAACCTGCAGCTGACCAAGGCGCAGGACCTGCGCTACGGCGAAAACCCGCACCAGAGCGCCGCCTTCTACCGCGACGCGCAAGCCGTGCCTGGCCTGCTGGCCGGCTGGAAGCAACTGCAGGGCAAGGAACTCAGCTACAACAACATCGCCGACGCCGACGCGGCCTGGGAATGCGTCAAGACCTTTTCCGCAAACGACGGCGACAGCCCGGCCTGCGTCATCGTCAAGCACGCCAACCCCTGCGGCGTGGCCGTCGCGGCCAGCCTGGTACAGGCCTATGCCAAGGCGCTGCAAACCGACCCGACCTCGGCCTTCGGCGGCATCATCGCCTTCAATGCCCCGCTCGACGGCGCCACGGCCGCGCAGGTGGCCAGGCAGTTCGTCGAAGTCGTGATCGCCCCCGACATCACGCCCGAGGCGCGCGCGGTGTTCGCCGGCAAGGCCAACGTGCGCCTGCTCGAGGTGCCGCTCTCGCGCAGCACCAACGCCCTGGATTTCAAACGCGTCGGCGGCGGCGTGTTGCTGCAATCGACGGACGCGAAGAACCTGTCGCGCGCCGAGTTGCGCGTGGTGACGAGCAAGGCACCGACCGCGGCCCAACTCGACGACCTGCTGTTTGCCTGGAAGGTGGCCAAGTTCGTGAAGAGCAATGCCATCGTCTTTTGCGCCGGCGGCATGACACTGGGTGTGGGCGCAGGGCAGATGAGCCGCATCGACAGCGCACGCATCGCCGGCATCAAGGCGCAAAACGCCGGTCTGTCGCTGACCGGCTCGGCCGTGGCCAGCGACGCGTTCTTTCCCTTCCGCGACGGCCTGGACGTGGTCGTCGATGCCGGCGCGGCCTGCGTGATCCAGCCCGGCGGCTCGATGCGCGATGCCGAAGTGATTGCCGCCGCCGACGAGCGCGGCATCGCCATGGTCTTCACCGGTGTGCGCCACTTCCGGCATTGATGCAAGCTGCGCGTGCCCACCCGGTGTGCGATAGCCCGTACTACCGAACCGCGCTCATGGGTCCTGGCCTGCAATGGTCGTGTCGATCAGTTGCAGCAAGGCCCTGACGTCGATCGGTTTGGTCAGGTAAGCCGCGAAACCCTGTGCCAGCGCGGCGTCGATCTGCGCGGGCATGGCATCGGCCGACAAGGCCACCAGCGGCACGCGCCTGGTGATGGGGTCGCGCAGCAGGATGCGCGCCACGTCCAGGCCGGTCATGTCGCCCAGGTGCATATCGAGCAACAGCAGGTCGGGCGGGTCGCGCCGCGCCAGATCCAGCGCCTGCGCACCGCTGACGGCGACCTCGAGCGTGATGCCCGGCCGCTTGGTCATGATCGCGCGCACGAGTTCGACGTTGACCTCGTCGTCCTCGGCGTACAGCACCCTCATGCCGCCGTCCAGCGACCCGGTCCCGCTCGAGCGCCAGGTGGGGGTGAGCTCGGGCTCGTCGGGCACCGGCGCGCTGCGCAGGGTCAACGTGGTCACCGTGCCGCGACCCGCCGTGCTGTCGATGGTCAAGCGCCCGCCCATCAGTTCCGTCAGGCCGCGCGCCACGACCAGGCCGATGCCGGTGCCTTCGATGCGCGTGCTCTCGACGCCCAGGCGATTGAAGGGCTCGAACAGATGCGCCAGTTGTTCGGGCGTCATACCCAGTCCGGTGTCTGCGAGGCGCAGCTGCCACTGCTCGTCGTCACGCTGCCAGGACAGCGCCACCTCGCCGCCCGCACGGTTGTACTTGATGGCGTTGCTCAGCAGGTTGAGCAGCACCTGCTTGAGCCGCAGGCGGTCTGCCAGCACCCACGGCGCGCCGGCCGCAACAGCCGGCGACGGCGCGCGCAGCACGACCTCGCGCGCCGCGGCCTGCCCCGCCAGCATGGCCAGGCATTCTTCGACCAGGGTCGCCAGGTCCATGGCCTCGATCGCCAGGCGCATCTGACCGGCCTCGATGCGCGACAGGTCGAGCACGTCGTTGACCAGGGCCAGCAGGTGTTCGCCCGACTGGTGGATGCGCTCGACATGGGCCTGCTGAACAGGCGACAGCGAGGTGTTCGAGTCCAGGCGCAACAGCTGGGCAAAGCCGAGCACGGCGTTCAGCGGCGTGCGCAATTCGTGGCTGACCCGTGACAGGAACTCGGTGCGGGCCTCGTGCGCGGCACGTTCCTCGCGCGCGGCCTTCAGCTCGGTCACGTCGCGCAGCATGACGGTCATCACCGGGCCATCGTCGGTGTCGATGCGCGACAACGAGGCTTCGATCAGGAATTCGCTGCCGTCGGCACGCAAGGCGGTCAACTCGGGCAAGGCCCCCATGCGGCGCTCGCTGTGCCCGTTGGCGGCGTACGACTCGACGAGGGCGCCGTGGCGGGCACGCATCGACTGCGGGATGAAACGCTCGATCGAACTGCCCAGCGCGGCTTCGGCGTCGACGCGAAACACCTTTTCTGCGGCCCGATTGAAGAGCACGATGCGCTGGTCGGCGCCGACGCTGATGATCGCGTCCATGGCGCCGTCGATGAGATCGGAGGCGCGCTGCTCGCTGCGGCGCATGGCCAGTTCGATCTGCTTGCGCTCGGTGATGTCGCGGGTGATCGACAAGGTGCAGGGCTCGCCCCGGACCGTGATCACGTGGGCCGACAAGAGGCCGGTGAGCACCCGGCCGTCGCGCATCACGAACTCGGCCTCGAGGTTCTCGCACGAGCCGTCGCGCTGCAGGGCCTGCACCAGACGGTTCCTGTCCTCGATGTGGCGCCAGATGTTGAGCTCCACCGACGTGCGGCCGATGACCTCGATTCGGGTCCAACCGCTCATGGCCAGGAAGCGGTCGTTGACATCGATGTACAGGCCGTCGGACAGGCGGTTGATATTGATGGCATCGGGGCCGGTGAGGAAGGCTGTGCGGTAGCGCTCCTCGCTTTCGCGAAGCGCCGCTTCGGTGCGGCGACGCGCCGAGATATCTTCGACGACGGAGATGAAGTAGTCGGGCGCGCCTTGCGCGGTCCGCACCAGGCCGACCGTCAAGTTGACCCACACCGGTCGGCGATCCTTGCGCAGGTAGCGCTTTTGCATGGCGTAGGTCTGAATTTCGCCGGCCAGCATCTGGCGCACGTGGTCGAGGTTGGTCGTCAAGTCGTCCGGATGGGTGATCTGCTGGAACGTAAGGGCCTTCAATTCGTCCGCTGTGTAGCCGACGATCGCGCAAAACCGCTGGTTGACGCGCAGCCAGCGGCCGTCGGGCGCCACCATCGCGATGCCTACCGCCGCCTGCTCGAACAAGGCCTGGAGCTGCGCATCGCTGTGCTGCAGCCGCTGCTGGGCAGCGACCAGTTCGTGCTGGCGAAGGGCCTCGCGTCGGCGTGAGCGCTGCAAGGCCTCGTGGACGGCGCCGGCGAGCAGGCCGCAGGCCAGCAGCAGGCTCCATTGCAGGACATCGGACGCGTCGCCGCTGTGCGCATTGGCGCCCGCCTTCAACACCAGGCCGCTGCTCAGAAATGCCGCCATCGCCGCGGCCAGCAGGCCCGGCGTGAAGCCGCCGAGCAGGGCGCTGGCGACGATCGGCAGCACAAACAGAACCAGCAGCGACGGCTCACCGAGCCACGCCGGCAGGTACTGGCCAAGCGTGAATGCGGCGACGGTCGCGCTCGCGGCCAGGCCGCAAGCAAGCACGGTCCGCCGACGCGAAATGACGACAGTCGCCGCTTCAGCCATACGGTGTCGGTGCAAACCACTGTTTGTTTGCCATCGTGCGCGGCCGTCCCATAAACACGCCGGGGCTTCTCCCAATGGTCCGGCATGACACGCCGGCCAAGCCGTTTTGTTCTCGACCCGCATCTTACCGAGCGCCGAGCACCCCGGCGCGGTGTCACGTTCATCGATGCCGGCAGTGCCATGGGCGCAAGCTAGGATGCGGCGCATGTCCGCTGCCGACCTGATGGGCTACCTGCTGGCCCTGATCACCCGCCTGATCACGGGCACACAAGGCCATTGGAAGGGCTGCCCACCGACCGCCGAGCAGCGCATCTACTTCGCCAACCACCAGAGCCACTTCGATTGGTTATTGATCTGGGCCGCGCTGCCCAAGGACTTGCGGGCGACGACGCGGCCGATCGCGGCCAGGGATTACTGGACCGCCGGCCCGTTCAAGCATTGGCTGACGCGCGAGGTCTTCAACGCCGTGTATGTGGCACGCACGCGCAGCGACGACCAGGACCCGCTCGAACCCCTGGTCGAAGCACTGCACAGCGGCGACTCGCTGGTCATCTTTCCCGAGGGCACGCGCAACAACCAGGGCGAGCCGCAACCGTTCAAGAGCGGCCTGTACCACCTGGCCGCGCAATTCCCGCAGGTGCAATTGATCCCGGCCTGGATCGACAACGTGCAACGCGTGATGCCCAAGGGCGAGGTGGTGCCGGTGCCTATCCTGTGCACGGTGACCTTCGGCGTGCCGCTGCAGCTGGAGGCGGGCGAGGACAAGCACGTTTTTCTGGACCGCACGCGGCAGGCCGTGCTGTCGTTGCGGCCGCGTTCCACATGAGCTTGGCCAGCCTGCGCAGCCTGGCGGTCCATGAACAGGTGGCCCTGCTGTTTGCGATCCTGTTCGGCCTGCTGATGCTGGTCTCGCTGGGCCATTTGTTCTATTCGCTGCGCGAAGCGCCGCCCAGTGACGCCGGGCGGCAGTTCCAGCGCGACCTGCGCGCGGTCTGGGTCGGCACCCTGCTGTTCTGGCTGGCCTGGTTGTCGGGTCCCGTCGGGGCGACGCTGTTGTTCGGCCTGTTTTCGTTCCTTGCGCTGCGCGAGTTCATCAGCCTGCAGCACACCCGGCGCAGCGACCACCGCAGCCTGATCCTGGCTTTTTTCTTCGTGCTGCCGCTGCAATATACGATCGTCGCCACACGCCACTTCGACCTCTTCACGGTCTTCATCCCGGTCTATGCATTCTTCGCCATCCCGGTGGTCAGCGCGATGGCCGGCGACCCGAACCGGTTCCTGGAGCGCAATGCCAAGATCCAATGGGGCATCGTGGTCTGCGTCTACGGCCTGTCGCATGCGCCGGCGCTGCTGCTGCTCGACTTCAAGGGCTTCGAGGGTCGCGGCGCGTTCCTGCTTCTGTTCCTGGTCGTCGTCACCGGCGTCGCGCAACTGGTGCAGGAGCTGGCCAGCCGCTGGCTGCGCCGACGCCCGCTGGCGCGGCAGATCAGCCGCAGCTTCTCGGCGCGGGCCTGGATCATCGGCACCCTGGTGGCGGCTGTCGTCGGTGCGCTGCTGTTCTGGATCACGCCGTTCAAGGCCGGACAGGCCCTGGTCATGGCCTTCATCGCCGCCGGTTGCGGCACGCTGGGTGAATTCGTCATGAAAGCCCTCAAGCGCGACGCCGGCGTGCACCACTGGGGCAACCGCAGCAGCGTCACCGGCGCGGTGGGTCTGCTCGACCGCGTGGCGCCGCTGTGCTTCGCGGCGCCGGTGTTCTTCCATTCGGTGCGCTGGTACTTCAAGCTGTGATGGGCCCACCCCCGAAGCGGGCTTCGCCCGCCTCCCCCTCACGGGGGCAACGCCAGCGGACCGGCGAAGCCGGATCCGCGGCGTTTGCTTGGGTCAGCACACTGGGTCGGGCAGCCAGATCGGCGCTTCATTGCGGGAAGGCGTGACATGCGCATCCTCGGTATCGACCCCGGCCTGCAGTGCACCGGCTTTGGCGTCATCGACGCCGACGGGCCGCGCCTGCATTACGTGGCCAGCGGCACGATCAAGACGGCCAGCGTCGCGCGCGGCGACCTGCCCGGGCGCCTGAAAGTGATCTTCGAGGGCGTGTGCGAGGTCGCCTCGCGCTACGAGGCCAGCTGCGCCGCGGTCGAGATCGTGTTCGTCAACGTCAATCCGCAGAGCACGCTGCTGCTGGGGCAGGCGCGCGGCGCGGCGTTGGCCGCCCTGGTGTCGCGCTCGCTCGTCGTCTCGGAGTACACCGCGCTGCAGATGAAGAAGGCCATCGTCGGCAGTGGCCACGCGCACAAGTCGCAGGTGCAGGCGATGGTCACGCGGCTGCTGTCGCTGAGCGCTGCGCCGGGCAGCGACGCGGCCGACGCGCTGGGCATCGCCATCACCCACGCGCATGCCGGCGCCACGCTGAGTGCGCTGGCCCAGGCCACGCCGCTCGAGCGCCGACAGCACGCACAGTACCGGCGCGGGCGCGCCTATTGAGCAAGCCCCGTGCACGTGTAGGCCGTGCGGGGCCTGTAGGCTGGCCGGCTGCCGTGCCCGCCGTGGCCTGCAACCAACTCAATGAAAGACGAGGCGCCACAGGGCCACGACCACGTGACCCCAGATGCCGATATTGAATCCGAGCAGGCCGAACAACCTGGCCCAACTGAACAACGCGCGTGCGCGGCGCAGGCAACCGTCTTCGCCGGTCAGGCCGTAGAGCAGGATGAAGAAGACCGAGGGCAGGAAGGTGCCGGCGGTCAGGCTGCCCATGACCCAATAGAAGGCGGTCATCGTGTCAAAGCAGGGGCGCCAGTCGTTCGAGCAGGATCACGGCGGCGAAACCGGCGGCGGCGATCAATGCCCACTTGATGACCAGCAGGCCGCGCCGACGCCAGAGCGACTGGCCGGTGAAGGCGTAGACCGCAAAGCAGAGCAGGCCCGAGATCAGCAGCAGGCCGAAGACGAGGCGAAAGACGAGCATGGGCTGGGCCTTCGATCACCAGGCCGGCGCCAGATCGGCGAAACCGGCCGGCGCCTGCGCCGCATCGTCGAAGGTCACGAGCTGGTAGGCGGCGGGGTCGGCCAGCAGCGCGCGCAGCAGCTTGTTGTTCAGGGCATGCCCGCTCTTGAAGGCCGTGTAATGGGCCAGCATCGGATGCCCGGCGATGTGCAGGTCACCGATGGCGTCGAGGATCTTGTGCTTGACGAATTCGTCGTCGTAACGCAGGCCGCCGGCATTCAGCACCTTGGTGTCGTCGACCACGATCACGTTGTCCATGCTGCCGCCCAGGCCCAGGCCGCGCGCGCGCATGGCGTCGACGTCCTTGGAGAAGCCGAAGGTGCGGGCGCGGGCGATGTCGGGCTTGTAGCGGCCCGAGCCCATGTCGAAGCTGACACGCTGGCCCGTGGCATTGAGCGCCGGGTGGTTGAACTCGATCTCGAAGCTCAGCACATAGCCATGGTGCGGTGCCAGCCGCGCCCATTTCAGGCTGGGGCCCTCGCCTTCGCGCACCTCCACCACCTTCAGCACACGCAGATAACGCTTCGGGGCATCCTGCAACTCGATGCCGGCGCTCTGCAGCAGGAAGACGAAACTGGCCGCCGAACCGTCGAGCACGGGCACCTCGTCGGCCGTGATGTCGATGGCCAGGTTGTCCAGGCCCAGCCCGGCGCAGGCCGACAGCAGGTGTTCTATGGTCTGCACCTTGGGCGCGCCGGGGTCGCCGCCGGCGCTGATGGTCGAGGCCATGCGCGTGTCCGACACCGCCTGCGCATTGACGGCGATGGTCACCGGCTGCGGCAGGTCGGTGCGGCGAAAGCTGATGCCGCTGTCGGGCGGCGCGGGCTTGAGCGTGAGCTCGACCTTCTGCCCGCTGTGCACACCCACGCCGACGGCTCGGGTCAGGGATTTGAGGGTCCGTTGCTGCAACATGCACGCGATTGTCCCGCACGGCGCAAGACCGTGCGAGACCTAGAACAGCACCCCTCAATCGGCCTGCTTGCGCAGAAAGGCCGGGATCTCGATCTCGTCCATGCCGTTGCTGGCCAGCGCATCGACCTTGGCCGCGGCCTGGGTGCGGCCATGGCGCCAGACGCTGGGCGTGTTGAGCAGTTGGTAGTCCTGCGGCTGCGCGCTGCCGCCGGGGGCCGCCACGGCGTTCAGGATAGGCAGGTTGTCGGTGCCGGTGCGCAGCGCGCTGTGCACCATGCTCATCGGCGTGCTCTGCTGGGCCCGCTTGGCCGGCGACAAGCCGGTGGCGATCACCGTCACGCGCAATTGGTCGCCCAGGCCTTCGTCGTAGGCCGTGCCGTAGATCACATGCGCATCGTCGGCGGCGTAGCGGCGAATGGTGTTCATCGCATTGCGGCTCTCCGACAACTTGAAGCTGCCCTTGCTGGCCGCGATCAACACCAGCACCCCGCGTGCACCGGACAGGTCGATGCCTTCGAGCAGCGGGCAGGCCACGGCCATGTCGGCGGCCTTGGTCGCGCGATCCGGGCCGCTGGCGCTGGCCGTGCCCATCATCGCCTTGCCGGGCTCGCTCATCACCGTCTTCACGTCTTCGAAGTCGACGTTGACCAGGCCCGGGATGTGGATGATGTCGCTGATGCCACCGACCGCATTGCGCAGCACGTCGTTGGCATGGCCGAAGGCGTCTTCCTGCGTCACGTCGTCGCCCAACACCTCGAGCAGCTTCTCGTTCAGGACCACGATCAGCGAGTCGACATTGGCCTCCAGCTCGGCCAGGCCGACGTCGGCCGCCTTCATGCGCCGGTGACCTTCGAACTCGAAGGGTTTGGTCACCACGCCGACGGTCAGGATGCCCATCTCCCTGGCCACGCGGGCGATCACCGGCGCGGCGCCGGTGCCGGTGCCGCCGCCCAGGCCGGCGGTGATGAACAGCATGTGCGCACCATCCAGGGCCTGGCGCACACGGTCATGCGCCTCCTCGGCCGCGGCCTTGCCGGCCTCGGGCTTGGCGCCGGCACCCAGACCGGTGCTGCCGAGTTGCAGGATCTGGTCGGCATTGCTGCGGTTGAGGGCCTGCGCATCGGTGTTGGCGCAGATGAACTCCACCCCTTGCACGTTGTTGGCGATCATGTATTCGACGGCGTTGCCGCCGCCGCCGCCGACGCCGATGACCTTGATGCGGGTACCGAGGTCAAACTCTTCGATCATTTCAATCGCCATGGTCATCTCTCCTTCGAGTGAGTGCAGTTGCCGTAGAAAACGTGGGTACCGATAAACCGAGCCTCACTGGGCCCTCCGTCCTAAAAATTGCCAACGAACCAATCCTTTGCGCGCGCCAGCACGCTGCCCATCGAGCCCGCCTTGGCCGCCACCTTGTGGCCGCGGATGCGCGCCAGCCGCGCCTCCTCGAGCAGGCCCATCACGGTGGCCGAACGCGGGTTGGCCAGCATGTCGAACAGGGCGCCGGCGTAGAGCGGGTTGCCGCGCCGCACCGGCTTCAAGAAGATGTCTTCGCCGAGCTCGACCAGGCCGGGCATGGCCGCCGAGCCGCCGCAGACCACGATGCCCGAGGACAGCAGCTCCTCGTAGCCCGAATCGCGAATCACCTGGTGCACCAGCGAGAAGATTTCTTCGACCCGCGGCTCGATCACGCCGGCCAGCGCCTGGCGGCTCAACATGCGCGGCGCGCGGTCGCCCAGCCCCGGCACCTCGAGGTTCTCGCTCGGGTCGGCCAGCAGCTGCTTGGCCACGCCATGCTCGACCTTGATCTCCTCGGCGTCCTTGGTCGGTGTGCGCAGCGCCATCGCGATGTCGCTGGTGATCAGGTCGCCGGCGATCGGTATCACCGCGGTGTGGCGCACCGAGCCGCCGGTGAAGATCTGCACGTCGGTGGTGCCGGCGCCGATGTCGACCATCGCCACGCCGAGCTCCATCTCGTCGGCGGTCAGCACCGCGTGGCTCGACGCGCTCGGGTTCAACACCAGCTGGTCCACTTCCAGGCCACAGCGGCGCACGCACTTGACGATGTTCTCGGCCGCGCTTTGCGCGCCGGTGACGATGTGGACCTTGACCTCCAGCCGCCCGCCGCTCATGCCGACCGGCTCCTTGACCTCGTGGCCGTCGATCACGAACTCCTGCGGCTCGACCAGCAGCAGGCGCTGGTCGTTGGGGATGTTGATGGCCTTGGCGGTTTCGACCACCCGGGTGACGTCGACGGTGCCGACTTCCTTGTCGCGCACGATGACCATGCCGGTGCTGTTCTGGCCGCGGATGTGGCTGCCGGTGATGCCGGTGTAGACGCGGGTGATCTTGCAGTCGGCCATCAACTCGGCCTCTTTCAGCGCCTGCTGGATCGACTGCACCGTGGCGTCGATGTTGACGACCACGCCGCGCTTCAGGCCATGCGAGGGCGCGCTGCCCAGGCCGGCCACGCGCAGCGTGCCGTCGGCCATGACCTCGGCCACCACCGCGATCACCTTGGCGGTGCCGATGTCGAGTCCGACAACCAGGTCTTTGTATTCTTTGGCGGCCATTGGAGGGGTCCTTGTGCTCGGGTCAGCGCGGCGCGGCCCGGCTGGCAGGGGTCGAAACGCCGCGCAGGCGCAGGGCGTAGCCGTCGGGGTGGCGCAGGTCGGCCGCCAGCAGCGCACGCGGACCCTCGGCGGTGGTGAATCCCTGGGTCGCCTGGGCCAGCGTGCGCGCGAAGCGCTCGCTGCGTGCCACCAGCATGTCTTCGCTGCCGCGACCGAATTCGAGCTTGGCGCCGCTGTCGAGCTCGGCCTGCCACGAGCCGCGGCTGGAAAGCCTGAGGGTCTCGATGCGGGCCGCGATCGGCGCCAAGGCCGCCGTCAGGCGGCGCTGCATGGCCAGCATGGCGGCGGCGCTGCCCTCGGGACCGGCCAGCGTGATCAGGCCCTCGTCCTCGACGTCACCCAGATTGACCTCGAAGACCTCGCCATGGTCATTGACCAGACGCTCGTCGCCCGATTCACCCTGCCACAGCGCCACGGCGCGGTGCTCTTCGAGCGTGACCACGAGCCGGTCCGGCCAGATCCGGCGCACCACCGCTTGCCGCACCCAGGGCACCGATTCGAACGCGGCGCGGCCGCGGTCCAGATCGATGCTGAAGAAATTGCCCACCAGCCGCGGCACGGCATTGGCGCGCAGGGTGGCCAGGTTGCTACGCGTGAGCTCGCCGTCGAGCGTGATGCCGCGCAGCGTGAACATGGGCGCGCGCGTCAGCCAAGCCAGGCCGGCAGCCGCCAGCACCAGCGCCGCCAGTGCCGCCAGCAGCAGGGCCGCTGCATTCATCAGTCGTACGTCCGGCGGCAAAACCGTCGGCGCGCGCTGGCTGGGGTTGCGGGTGGCCATCGTGATCAGCGGCTCGGTCGATCGCTGTCGAGCCGCGCCGAGGCGAGCAGCTGCAGGCACAGTTGCGGGTAAGCGATGCCCGCGGCCGCCGCCGATTTGGGCACCAGCGAATGCCCGGTCATGCCCGGCGAGGTGTTCATCTCGAGCAAGAAGGGCCGGCGGTCGCTGGCACGGATCATCAGATCGGCCCGACCCCAACCGCGGCAACCGAGCGTGCGGTAGGCCGCCAACACGATGCGCCCGATCTCGGCCTCCTCGCTGGCGGGCAGGCCACTCGGCACCAGGTAGGTGACCACGTCGGTGAAGTACTTGTTCTGGTAGTCATAGGCACCCGCAGGGGCAACGATGCGAATCACCGGCAGGGCGCGTGCGCTGGCGCCCTCGCCGATCACCGCACAGGTGACCTCCTCGCCGTCGATGAACTCCTCGCACAGCACATCGGCGTCGTAACGCGCGGCCAGTTCGACCGCGTTCTGCATCTGCGAGTAACCGGCCACCTTGCTGACACCGATCGACGAGCCTTCGTGCGGCGGCTTGACGATCAGCGGCAGACCCAGCGTGTCGGGCACGGCTCGCGTGTGCAGCGCCGTGCGCGCGCCATCGCCGAGCACCAGGTAACGCGGCGTCGGCAAGCCCTCGGCCAGCCACAGGCGCTTGGTCATGACCTTGTCGATCGCGATCGCGCTGGCCATCACGCCCGAGCCGGTATAGGGGATGCCCAGCAATTCGAGCGCGCCCTGCACCGTGCCGTCTTCGCCGTGGCGGCCGTGCAGCGCGATGAAGCAGCGACTGAAGCCGTCGCGCTTCAACTCGACCAGGTCGCGCTCGGCAGGGTCGAAGGCGTAGGCCTCGATGCCCTGGCCCTGCAATGCCGCGAGCACACCCTTGCCGCTGAGCAGCGAGATCTCGCGCTCGGCGCTGCTGCCGCCCATCAACACCGCGACCTTGCCGAAGCTGGTCATGGCGCGTCGCCTCCGCCCTGCTCGACGATGCGCGAGGCGACGTTGCCGATCGAACCCGCACCCATCACGATCACCACGTCGCCGCCACGGGCCTGGCCGAGTACCGCCTCGGGCAGGGCATCGACTTCGTCGACGAACAGCGGATCGACCTTGCCGGCCACGCGCAGCGCGCGCGCCAGGGTGCGGCCATCGGCGGCGACGATCGGCGCCTCGCCGGCCGCATAGACCTCGGTCAGCAGCACCACGTCGGCGCTGGCCAGCACTTTGACGAAATCCTCGAAGCAATCGCGCGTGCGCGTGTAGCGATGCGGCTGAAAGGCCAGCACCAGCCGCTGGCCCGGGAAGGCGCCGCGCGCGGCGGCAATCACCGCGGCCATCTCGACCGGGTGGTGGCCGTAGTCGTCGATCACGCTGAACAGGCCCGAACCATCGCGTGCGGGTACCTCCCCCGCGCGCTGGAAGCGGCGGTCGACGCCGGCGAACTTCTCCAGCGCCGCGGCGATCGCCGTATCGGGCAGTTCGAGTTCGGTGGCCACGGCGATCGCGGCCAAGGCATTGAGCACGTTGTGTTCGCCGGGCAGGTTCAGCGTCACGGCCAGCGGCGGCAGCGCTGCACCGTTGCGGCGTTCGGCGACGAAGCGCATCTGGCCGCCCGGCCAGCGCCTGCACCTGCGTGGCCCGCACCTGGTTGTCGGCGCCGAAGCCGTAGGCCACGACCGGGCGCGAGACCATGGGCACGATGGAACGCACACCGGCGTCGTCGCCGCAGACGATGGCCGCGCCGTAGAACGGCATGCGGTGCAGGAAGTCGACGAAGGCGGCTTTCAGGCGCGCGAAATCGTGGCCGTAGGTGTCCATGTGGTCGGCGTCGATGTTGGTCACCACCGCCAGCACCGGCGTCAGGTTCAGGAACGAGGCGTCGCTCTCGTCGGCCTCGACCACGATGTAGTCGCCCGAGCCGAGGCGCGAGTTGGCGCCGGCGCTGTTCAGACGCCCGCCGATGACGAAGGTCGGGTCGACGCCGGCTTCGGCCAGCACGCTGGCGACCAGCGAGGTGGTCGTCGTCTTGCCATGCGTGCCGGCGATGGCGATGCCGCGTTTCAGGCGCATCAGCTCGGCCAGCATGGCCGCCCGCGGCACCACCGGCACGCGGGCTGCGCGCGCGGCGATCACCTCCGGGTTGCCGCCGGTCACCGCCGTCGAAGTCACCACCGCGCCGGCGCCCGCGATGTGCTTGGCATCGTGGCCGACGAAGACGCGGATGCCCAGCCGGCCCAGGCGCCGCAGCGTCGGGCTGTCGCTCTGATCGCTGCCCGAGACCTGGTAACCCAGGTTGTGCAGGATCTCGGCGATGCCGCTCATGCCCGCGCCGCCGACGCCGACGAAGTGAATGTGCTTGATCGCGTGCTTCATCGCCGCACCAGCCTTTCGACTTCGTCGGCCACCCGCGCCGCAGCGCGCGGGCGGGCCAGCGCGTGCGCCTTGCCGGCCATCGCCTGCAGCGCGTCGCGATCGAGTTCGCGCAGCAGCGCGGCCAGTCGCTCGGGCGTCAGTTCGGCCTGCGGCAGGTGGATCGCGGCGCCATGCTGGGCCATGAACAGCGCGTTGTCGCGCTGGTGCGCGGTGGTGCTGACGATCAGCGGCACCAGCACGGCGGCCACACCACCGGCACACAGCTCGCTCACCGTCACCGCGCCGGCGCGGCAGACGATCACATCGCAGGCCGCCAGCCGCTCGGCCATGTCGTCGATGAAGGCCAGCACCTCGATGCCTTCGTGCACACCGGCGGTGGCGTAGGCGTCGCGCACGTCGTCGCGCTGCAGCGCGCCGGTCTGGTGCACCACCAGCGGCCGCTGCTCAGGCCTCAGCAGCGCCAGCGCCTGCGGCAGCGTGTCGTTGAGCACCTTGGCACCGAGGCTGCCGCCGACGACCAGCAGCCGGAGCTGACCGCTGCGGCCGGCATAGCGCTCGATCGGCGCGGCCAGGGCCTCGATCTCGGCCCGCACCGGATTGCCGGTGACGACGGCGCGCTTGCAGGTCGTGGCCGCTGCGCCATCGAAGCCGAAGGCGATGCGGTCGGCCACCGGCAGCAGGGCGCGGTTGGACAGCAGCAGCGAGGCATCGGCATTCACCAGCAGCAGCGGCTTGCCGAGCAGCGCGGCCATCAGGCCGCCGGGAAAACAGACATAACCGCCCATGCCGAGCACGGCATCGGCACTGCGCTTGTTCAACAGCGCCAGGCATTCCCAGAAAGACTTGAGCAGACGCAGGCCGCCGGCGAGGCTGTGCAGCAGGCCCTTGCCTCTGAGGCCGCTGAAACCGATGCGGTCGAGCGTTATGCCGGCCGCGGGCACGAGGCGGTTCTCCATGCCCTGCCGGGTGCCGAGCCAACTGATGGTCCAGCCGCGGGATTGCAGCTCCTTGGCCACCGCGAGGCCCGGGATGACATGGCCGCCGGTGCCCGCGGCCATGATCGACGAGGTGGCTCATGTCGCGTCCCCCGCGCATCAGCGACCGGTTCTCGATGTCGATGCGCAGCACGATGGCCAGCGAGACCAGGTTCATCAGGATCGCCGAGCCGCCGTAGCTCATCAGCGGCAGGGTCAGCCCCTTGGTCGGCAGCACGCCGAGGTTGACGCCCATGTTGATGAAGGCCTGCACGGCGATCCAGATGCCTATGCCCTGCGCCAGCAGCCCGGCAAAGACGCGGTCCAGCGCCACCGCCTGGCGCCCGATGTGAAAGATGCGCCGCGTCAGCCAGAAAAAGGCGGCGACGACGACCAGCACGCCGACGAAACCGAGCTCCTCGCCGACCACGGCGAGCAGGAAATCGGTATGTGCCTCGGGCAGGTAATGCAGCTTTTCGACCGACGCCCCCAGCCCCTGGCCGAAGATCTCGCCGCGGCCGAAGGCGATCAGCGAATGCGTGAGCTGGTAGGCGCGGCCCTGCGCATAGAGCGGATTCCAGGGGTCGAGGTAGGCGAAGATGCGTTCGGCACGCCAGGGGCTGGCGACGATCATCAGCGCGAAGGCACCGAGCAGGACCGCCGTGACCAGCGCGAACATGCGGCCGTTGACCCCGCCCAGGAACAGGATGCCCAGCGCGATCGCGGCGATGACCATGAAGGCGCCCATGTCGGGCTCGGCCAGCAGCAGCAGGCCGGTGAAGGCCAGGGCGACGGCCATCGGCGTCACGGCACGGAAGAAGTTCTCCCGCGTTTCCATCTTTCGCACCATGTAATTGGCGGCGTACAGGGCGATGCCGAGCTTGGCCAGCTCGCTGGGTTGGAAGTTCATCAGCCCCAGCGGGATCCAGCGCCGTGCACCGTTGACGCCCTTGCCGATCGCCGGCACCAGCACCAAGGCCAGCAGCACCAGCGCGGCGACGAAGAGCCAGGGTGCGACCTTTTCCCACAACGCGATCGGCAACTGCACCACGACCAGCGCGGTGACCATGCCGATCAGCAGCGCCAGTGCATGGCGCGACAGGAAATGCGTCGTCGTGTAGCGCGCGAACTTCGGGTTGTCGGGCAGCGCCACCGAGGCCGAGTAGACCATCACCAATCCCAGCAGCAGCAGGCCCAGCACGATCCAGACCAGGGCCTGGTCGAAACCGAGCGCGCGGCTGGGCCGCGCCGGCGTCGGACCGACCCATTGGTGGATCGGCAGCCGCGCAGCCTCGCCGTGGCGGCCGACCAGACGCGCATGCAGGGCCGCCCACCAGGCCCACGGCGACGACCAGCGCCAGGACGATATGCCGATCACGACAGCTCCCCGAGCGCGTGGGCGCGGGCCTGCACGGCAGCGATGAAGACCTCGGCCCGATGGCCGTAGTTGCGGAACATGTCCAGGCTGGCACAGGCCGGGCTGAGCAGCACGGCATCGCCGGCCCGGGCCTGCGCGAAGCACCACTCGGTGGCGGCCTCGAGCGTGTCGTGGCGCTGCAGCGGCACATCCGTGGCGACTAGCGCGGCCTCGATCGCGGCCGCGTCGCGACCGATCAGCGCCACGGCGCGCGCATGTTGCCGCACGGCGGCGGCCAGCGGCGTGAAGTCCTGGCCCTTGCCGTCCCCGCCCAGGATCACGACCAGTTTGGCAGGCGCCTTGTCGGCCCCCAGCCCCAGCAGCGCGGCCACCGTCGCGCCGACATTGGTGCCCTTGCTGTCGTCGAAAGCCTCGACGCCGCCCACGCTGGCCACGAAGGCCAGGCGATGGGGCTCGCCGCGGTATTCGCGCAGGCCATGCAACATGGGCGCCAGCGGGCAACCGATGGCCGTGGCCAGGGCCAAGGCGGCCAGCGCATTGGCCGCGTTGTGGCGGCCACGAATGCGCAGCGCGTCTGCCGGCATCAGGCGCTGCAGGTGCAGCTCTTCCGGGTCGGCCACCCAGCCGCGTTTGCGCATGCCCTCTTCTTCGGGCGCGGCACGCACCAACCAGGCCATGCCGTGGTCGACCACCAGGCCGAAGTCCCCCGGCCGCCGCGGCGCGGTCAGGCCGAAGCGCACCACCGTGCGCGGCACCGGCCGCGCCCTGCTCTTGGGCAGCGCGGCGGGCGGTGGCAGCAGCGCCTCGACCTGCGGGTCATCGCGGTTGAGCACCAGCACACCCTGGCTGCCAAATACACGGGCCTTGGCCGCGGCATAGGCCGGCAGGGTGACGTGCCAATCGAGATGATCCTGCGTCAAGTTGAGTACGGTCGCTGCACTCGGCTCGAAGCCCTGCACGGCGTCGAGCTGAAAGCTCGACAGCTCGAGGACCCAGACCTCGGGCAGCGCGGCCGGCGCGCCGTCGGCAGTCACGGCACCGAGCGCCGCGCTCAAGGTGTCGAGCATGGTCGGCCCGATATTGCCGGCCCGCGCCACGCGCTGGCCGCAGCGTTCGACCAGCAGGGCCGTCAAGGCCGTGGTCGTGGTCTTGCCGTTGGTGCCGCTGATGGCGATGACACGCGGGGCGTAGTCGCGCTCGCGCTTCAAGTCGGCCAGCGCGTGCACGAAGAGGTCGAGCTCGCCCTGCACGGCCACACCCTGTGCGCGGGCCGCAGCCAGCAGCGCGGCGATGCGCTCGTCGTGCGGCGCCAGGCCCGGGCTCTTCAGCACCAGCTGCGCGCCCTGCAGGGCATCGGCAGCCAGCACACCGCCGAACGCCACCGCCGCCGGCGCCGCCATGGCCAGCGCCGCGGCCTGCGGCGCCGCAGCGCGCGAGTCCCAGACACGCACGCTCGCGCCGTGACTGGCGCACCAGGTGGCCATGGCCAGGCCCGACTCACCCAGACCGAGGACCAGAACCGACAGGCCGCGCAAGTGCTTCATCTCGGCTTCCGCCGGGCCGCCCCAAGGGAGCCGAGCGCCCCCTTGGGGGGTCGCGAACGAAGTGAGCTAGGGGGCATCATTACCGCAGTTTCAGGCTCGCCAAACCGACCAGGCACAGCAGCATGGTGATGATCCAGAAGCGGATCACGACCTGCGTCTCGCGCCAGCCGGTTTTCTCGAAGTGGTGGTGCAGCGGCGCCATCTTGAACAGCCGCAGGCCGGTGCCGGTCTGGCGCTTGGTCCACTTGAACCAGCCGACCTGCAGCATCACCGACAAGGCCTCGGCGACGAAGATGCCGCCCATGATCGCGAACACGATCTCCTGGCGCGTGATGACGGCGATGGTGCCCAAGGCGCCGCCCAGCGACAGCGCGCCGACATCGCCCATGAAGACCTGCGCCGGATGGGCGTTGAACCAGAGGAAGGCCAAGCCCGCGCCGGCCATCGCCGCGCAAAAGATCAGCAATTCGCCGGCCCCCGGGATGTACGGGAAACAGCAGGTACTTGCTGAACACCGAGCTGCCGACCACGTAGGCGAAGACGCCCAGCGCCGAGCCGACCATCACCACCGGCATGATCGCCAGGCCGTCCAGTCCGTCGGTGAGGTTGACCGCGTTGCTGGCGCCGACGATGACCAGGTAGGTCAGGATGATGAAGCCCCACACGCCCAGCGGGTAGCTGATGGTCTTGAAGAAGGGCACCAACAGGTCGGCGTTGGGCGGCAAGGCGTTCGAGAAGCCGCTTTGCACCCAGCGCAGGAAGAGCTGGAAGACGCGCAGGTTGGAGCTTTCGGAAACCGCGAAGCACAGGTAGAACGCGGCGATCAGGCCGATCGCCGATTGCCAGAAGAACTTCTCGCGCGAGCGCATGCCCTCGGGGTTCTTGTGCACCACCTTGCGCCAATCGTCGACCCAGCCGATGGTGCCGAAACCGAAGGTCACCAGCATCACGATCCAGACGAAGCGGTTGCTCCAGTCGAACCAGAGCAGGGTCGACACGCCGATGCCGATCAGCACCAGCACGCCGCCCATGGTCGGCGTGCCGCTCTTGGCGATATGGGCCTGCACGCCGTACTCGCGGATCGGCTGGCCGATCTTCATCTCGGCCAGGCGGTTGATGACCCAGGGCCCGAAGGCCAGGCCGATCAACAGCGCGGTCAAGGCCGCCAGCACGGCACGAAACGTCAGGTACTGGACCACGCGCAGGAAGCCCAGTTGCTCGGGGTAATGGGCTTGCAGCCATTGGGCCAGGCTGAGCAGCATTACGCGTTCTCCGTGGTCATCAGTGCCTGCACCACACGCTCCATGGCCATGTAGCGCGAGCCCTTGACCAGCACCGACGCCGCCGCCGGCAGTTCGGCCAGCGCAGCGATCAGCGCCGGCACCTCGGCGAAATGCCGGCCCTGCTGGCCGAACGCATGCTGAGCGTGAACGCACTGCGGCCCGGCGCACCACAGGTGGTCGATGCCGCGCTCGCGCGCATAGGCGCCGACTTCAGCGTGAAATGCGGCTCCATGGTCACCGACCTCCCCCATGTCGCCCAGCACCAACAGGCGTGGCGCGTGCATTTGCGCCAGCATGTCGATGGCCGCACGCATCGAATCGGGATTGGCGTTGTAGCTGTCGTCGACCAGCGCGATGCGCACGCCATGCAGCCAGGCCGACTGCAGTTGCGAGCGGCCCTTGACCGCTACGAAGGCTTCGAGCCCGCGCTTGATCGCCGGCAGCGGCGCGCCGGCGGCCAGTGCACAGGCCGCAGCGGCCAGCGCGTTCCTGACGTTGTGCCGACCAGCCATGCGCAACGCCAGCGCCGTCGATCCGGCAGGGGTGTGCAGGACCAGCGCCCAATGCTCGCCGAGCGGGTCGCTGGCCCACAGCATGTCGGCCGTGACGTCAGCCGCTCCGTGCAGCGCGAAGCACAGTTGCGGCCGGGCGCCCGCCATCCGGTGCCACAGCGGCGCATGCTCGTCGTCGGCCGGGTAGACGGCGGTGCCGGCCGGGCCCAGGGCTTCGATCACGGCGCCGTTTTCGCGCGCGACGGCCGCGACGCCGGCCATGAATTCCTGGTGCTCGCGCTGCGCGTTGTTGACCAGGGCGATGGTCGGC
The DNA here is from genome assembly GCA_963741125.1 of uncultured beta proteobacterium. GTDB lineage: Bacteria > Pseudomonadota > Gammaproteobacteria > Burkholderiales > Burkholderiaceae_C > CADEEN01. The sequence goes on along the minus strand of CAVUGY010000018.1, from coordinate 86,603 downwards.
TGGGCGATGCCGGCCAGCAGGGCGATCTCGCCCGGGTGGTTCATGCCCAGTTCGACCACGGCCGCGCGGTGCCACGACTGGTCATCCTGGCGCAGGCGCAAGACGGTCAGCGGCACGCCGATGTGGTTGTTGTAATTGCCCTCGGTGGCCAGGGCCGCGTCGCCCAGCCAGGCGCGCAGGATCGCACCGATCATCTGCGTCACCGTGGTCTTGCCGTTGCTGCCGGTGACCGCGATCAGCGGCAGGCTCAGGCGGGCGCGCCAAGCGGTGGCGATTTGCACCAGGGCCTGCTGGGTGTTTGCGACTTGCAGGCCTGGCAGGCCGGCGGCGCTCAACCCGCGTTGCGCCAGGGCGGCCACGGCCCCCTTGGCCTTGGCCCCGGCCAGCATGTCGTGGGCGTCGAAGCGCTCACCCTTCAAGGCGACGAACAGGTCACCCGCGCGCAGCGTGCGGGTGTCGCTGTGGACGCGCGAGATGCGCGTGGCCCCGTCGCCGAGCAAGGTCGAGCCCGGCAGCAGGGCGTGGGCCTGAGCCAGGCTCATCATGCGGCGGCCCTTTGCGCCAGCGCCGACGCGGCTTCGGCCATATCGGAGAACGGCAGCTTCACGCCGGCGATCTCCTGGTAGTCCTCGTGGCCCTTGCCGGCGATCAGGATCACGTCGCAGGCCCCGGCGCGAGACACGGCCGTGGTTACGGCCTCGCGTCTATCCTCGAGCACGCTGACATGCGCACGCGGGCCACCCATGCCGGCCAGGATGTCGACCAGGATCGCGGCCGGCGCCTCGCCGCGCGGGTTGTCACTGGTGGCGATCACCTGATCGGCGTCGCGCGCGGCGATGGCGCCCATCAACGGTCGTTTGCTCGCGTCGCGATTGCCACCGCAGCCGAACACGCACCATAGGCGACCCCGGCGTGCCGTGGCCAACGGACGCAAGGCCTGCAAGGCCTTCTCCAGCGCGTCGGGCGTGTGGGCGTAGTCGACGACCACCTCGGGCAGCGCAGTGCCGGCGCGAAGCCGAGTGCCGGGCCGCCCCAAGCCGGCTTCGCCCCCGCTCGGCGGGGTGGTCGCCGTACCCGGCGAGCGGGGTGCAGTCAATTGCACACGCTGCATGCGCCCCGGCACCGGGGTCAGCTGCGGCACGACCGACACGGCGTCGGCCAGCGGCACGCCGAGCGCACGCAGTCCGCCGATCACCGCCAGCAGATTGCTGGCGTTGTAGTCGCCGATCAAGGTGCTGCGCACGGCCAGTGATTGCCCGTCCTCGTGCAGCTCGAAGGCCAGACCGCCCGCGACATAGGACAGGCCCTGCGCACGAAGGCGCGCCGCGCCACGCACCGAGTAGGTCCAGACCTCGAGCGGCGTGCGGGCCAGTTCGCCTACCAGCGCCGCACCGCGTTCGTCGTCGATATTGACCACCGCGGCGCGCAGCCCGGGCCAGGCGAACAGCTGGCGTTTGGCGGCCCAATAACGGTCCATCGTGCCGTGATAGTCGAGGTGATCGCGTGTCAGGTTCGTGAACAACGCGACCACGATGCGCAGCGCCGCCAGGCGCTGCTCGACGATGCCGATCGACGAGGCTTCGATCGCGCAGGCCTTGAACCCGCCGTCGGCAAACTGGCGCAGCGCCGCGTGCAGCACCACCGGGTCGGGTGTGGTCAGACCGGTGGATTCGAGTTGCGCGGCGCGGTCGGGTTGCGGCGGCTCGCCCATCCCCAGGGTGCCGACGAAGGCGCAGCGCCGGCCGAGCAGCGACAGCGCCTGCGCCGTCCACCAGGCGGTCGAGGTCTTGCCGTTGGTGCCCGTGGTGGCGATCATCTCGAGCCGCTGGCTCGGTTGACCGAAGAAGGCATCGGCAATCGGGCCGGTGGCCGCCTTCAGGCCCGGTAAGGAGGCGATGCGCGCGTCGTCGAAGGCAAAGCCGTCGAGGCCCTCGCGCTCGACCAGGCAGGTGGTGGCCCCGGCGTGCAAGGCGTTGCCGACAAAACGCCGGCCGTCGGTGGCGGCGCCGGGCCAGGCAATGAAGCCGTCGCCCGCGCGCACCTTGCGACTGTCGGTACGGATCGTGCCGCTGACCCACGAGCGCAACCAGCGCGCAGCGGCGTCGGCGGACTTGAGCGCGGTCACCGTCACGGTCAGAAACTCTCCGCCACGGCCGTCGCCACGATCTGCGGCTTGACGTCCAGATCGGGCGGCACGCCGAGCGTGCGCAACGTCTGCTGCACGACTTGGCTGAAGACCGGCGCCGCCACGTCGCCGCCGAAGTAGCTGCCGCTGTTCGGCTCGTCGATCATGACCGCGACGACGATGCGCGGTTTGTCGATCGGTGCCAGGCCGACGAACCAGGCGCGGTACTGGTCGCTGGCGTAGGCCTTGCCTTCTTGCTTGCGCGCCGTGCCCGTCTTGCCGCCGACCGAATAACCGATGGTCTGTGCCTTGGGTGCCGTGCCGCCGGGTCCGGCGGCCAGGCGCAGCATGTCGCGCACCGCGCTTGTGGTGGCCGGGCTGAGCACATGCATGCCGGCCTGCGGCGCGGACTGGCCGAGCATCGACACCGACAGCACGTCGCCGTCGCGGGCAAAGACGGTGTAGGCGCGCGCGAGCTGGAACAGACTGGTCGACAGGCCGTAGCCATAACTCATCGTCGCCTGTTCGATCGGGCGCCAGCTCTTGTAGGGCCGCAGCCTGCCGGTGACCGCGCCGGGGAATTGCAGCTGCGGCTTCTGGCCGAAGCCGACCTGCGCGAACAGCTCCCACATCTCGCGTGGCTGCATCTGCATGGCCATCTTCACGGTGCCGACGTTGCTCGATTTCTGGATCACCTCGGCCACGGTCAGCAGGCCGTAGGGGTGGGCATCGTGAATCGTGCTGCCGCCGACGCTGACCATGCCCGGCGCGGTCTGGATCACGGTGCCCGGCGTCACGCGGCCGGTCTCCAGGGCCCAGGCCGCGATGAACGGCTTGATCGTCGAGCCGGGTTCGAAGGTGTCGGTCAGGGCGCGGTTGCGCAGTTGATTGCCGGTCAGATTGCGCCGATCGGCCGGATCGAAGCTCGGGTAGTTGGCCAGGGCCAGCACTTCGCCGCTCTGCACATCGAGCACCACCACGCTGCCGGCCTTGGCCTTGTGCTCGGCCACTGCGTCGCGCAGCCGCTGGTAGGCGAAGAACTGCACCTTGGCGTCGATCGCCAGGCCGATATCGCGGCCGTTGCTCGCATCGACCTGCTCGCCGATGGCCTCGACCACGCGACCCAGGCGATCCTTGACCACGGTGCGCGAACCGTCGCGGCCCTGCAGTTCAGTCTGGAACGCCAGTTCGATGCCTTCCTGGCCGTGGTCCTCGACATCGGTGAAGCCGACCAGGTGCGCCGCCGATTCGCCCTCGGGGTATTTGCGGCGGTACTCGCGGGTTTCGTAGATGCCCTTGATGCCCAGCGCCTGGACCTGCTGCCATACGCCATCGTCGACCTGTCGCTTGAGCCAGGCAAAACGCGCATTCGGGTCGCCCAGCTTTTTTTCCAGTTCAGCCGGCGGCATGGCGAGCAGCTTGGCCAGTTGGCGCCTTTGTTCCTTGCTGGCCTGCACATCCTTCGGAATGGCCCACACCGAGGGCACCGCGACCGAAGTCGCCAGCAGCGCGCCATGGCGGTCGGTAATGCGCCCGCGCAGGGCCGGCAACTCGAGTTCGTGCGCGTAGCGCTTCTCGCCCTGATCGAGGTAGAACTGGTTGCCGACGATCTGGATGTGGACTGCGCGGCCGAGCAGCACGCACGAACCCAGGCCGACCAGGACGACCAGCAACTTGCTGCGCCAGGGCGGCGTCTTCGAGGCCAGCAACGGGCTCGACGAGTAGCTGACGCTGCGCGCGACCGCGCCGCTCTGGCGCCGGCCTATCACTTGCGACCCCCTGCGGGCAGGTCGTCGTGGACATACACCGTGACGGCCGGCGTGGCCGTGCGCATGGCCAGCTTTTCGCGCGCCGTGCGCTCGACGCGCAGGCTGGTGGCCTGGCCTTCGCGCTCGGCCTCCAGGCGTTTGAACTCGGTATCCAGGCGGGCGCCCTCGTCCTTGGCCTTGTCGAGCTCGGCGAACAGGCGGCGCGCGTCGTGAGACGTGCGCACCAGAAACAGGCTGCTCAGCAGCAGCGCCAGGGCGAGCAGGACGTTGATGCGTGTCATGCCACCTCGGTACGTTCGGCGACGCGAAGAATGGCCGAGCGGCTGCGTGGATTGGCGGCGACTTCGGCGGCGCTGGGCTTGATGCGCGCCAGCGCGTGCAAGCGCACCGGGCGTGGCGCGGCGAAGGGTGCGCGGCGGTCGAACTCGCTCCGGCTTTCGCGGGCGATGAAGGTCTTGACGATGCGATCCTCGAGTGAATGGAAGGCGATCACGGCCAGACGGGCTTGCGGTTTCAACAATCCGAGCGCTGCACTCAAGGCCTGTTCGAGGGCCTCGAGTTCAGCGTTGACGAAAATCCGAAGAGCTTGAAACGTGCGCGTTGCAGGGTCCTGGCCCGCTTCGCGGGTGCGCACCGCACGAGCCACGAGCTGGGAAAGCTCGAGCGTGGTGCGAACGGGATGCCCGCTCTCGCGCCGAGCAACAAGCGCCTTTGCAATCTGGACAGCAAACCGTTCTTCGCCATAGTTGCGTATCACCTCGCTGATGGCGCGTTCATCGGCGCGGGCCAGAAATTGCGCGGCACTCTCGCCGCAGGTCGGATCCATGCGCATATCGAGTGGGCCGTCGAAACGAAAGCTGAAGCCGCGTGCCGGGTCGTCGATCTGCGGCGAACTCACGCCCAGGTCGAGCAGCAGGCCGTCCACCGTGCCGATGGCCATTGCCGCCAAGACCTGCGCAAGCCCGCTGAAGTTGGCGTGATGGATCGAAAAACGCGGGTCGTCGATCCGCGTGGCAGCGGCATGCGCCGCGGCCACGGCCTGCGGGTCCCGATCCAGCGCCACCACGCGGCCGTTCGGCGCCAGGCGCTGCAGCAGCAAGCGCGAATGACCGCCGCGGCCGAACGTGGCGTCGACATAGGTGCCCGACGGCGAGGTCACCAGGGCATCGATCGCTTCGTGGAGCAAGACGGTGTGGTGATGCCATATCGCTGCGTTCACCCGGCCCTCACATCACATGGTCGCGCAGGACATCGGGCATGCCGGCGGCCAGCACGCTGGCCTCGTGCGCGTCGTGGCGCACCTTGTCCCACAACTCGAAGCGCGAGCCCATGCCCAGCAGCAGCACGTCACGCTCCAGGCCGGCCCATTCGCGCAACTCGGGTGCGATCAAGACACGAGAACCGGAGTCGATCTGCACATCCATCGCGCTGCCGATGAAGAGCCGGCGCCAGTCCTCGGCCGACATCGGCAAGGTGAGCAATTTGGCGCGAAAAGCCTCCCAGGCCGGGCGCGGAAAGATCAGCAGGCAGCGCTTGGGATGCTTGGTGATGGTCAGCTTGTCGTCGGCGATCGTGGTCAGGATGTCGCGGTGGCGCGCAGGCATGGTCATGCGCCCCTTGCCGTCGAGGAACAGGCCTGCACCACCTTGAAAGACCAGATCGCTCACGAGCCCCACTTACTTGCACTTTTCTCCACTTTAGCGGAGGGCGCAGAGCTGGTCAATCGAGAACTAGAGAAAAATCAATCAAATCAAGTACTTAGACACGACTTCTCAAAGGAGTTTTTGAACCGCAATCTGTTCAAAAACAAGGACATGAGAGTGATATCGAAAGTGATACATCAGATGAACCACCGATCTCGGGGGCTTGTCGTCGCTGCGCGCCTTGTGGGCTTGCCTTGCTGTGGAGGTGCGCGCGCGCGGCGAGAATCGCGGTCCGCTTGACTGTCTGGAGCTGCCGCCATGACCCTGCTGATCCTCGGCCTCGTGCTCTTTCTCGGCGTGCACTCGACCCGCATCGTTGCCGAGGACTTTCGCGCCCGCCAGGTCGCGCGCCTGGGCGCCAACGGCTGGAAAAGCCTGTACACGCTGGCCTCGATCGCCGGCTTTGCCCTGGTCGTCTGGGGCTTCGGCGTGGCACGTCAGCAGCCGCTGCTGCTTTGGGCGACTCCAGCCTGGTTGCGTCATGCCGGCGCGCTATTGACGCTGGTGGCCTTCATCTTGGTCACGGCGGCCTATGTGCCCGGCAACGGCATCAAGGCACGATTGCAGCACCCGATGGTGCTGGGCGTGAAGGTCTGGGCCCTCGGCCACCTGCTGGCCAATCACTCGCTGGCCGACGTCGTGCTCTTCGGCAGCTTCCTGGTCTGGGCCGTGTTCAGTTTTCGTGCGGCGAAAGCGCGCGATCGGGCGGCCCACACTGCCTATGCGCCCGGCACCACATCGCGCACGCTGGCCAGCGTGGTGATCGGCACTGTCGCCTGGGCGGCCTTTGCCCTCTGGGCGCATGGGCCATTGATCGGTGTGCGCCCGTTCGCCTGAACGCGGCTGGCCATAACGCCACAGCCGAGAAGGCCCTGCGGCGCCGGCGCTGCACCGTCATGGCAGACAAGCAGGTGGGTCAAAATGGGGCTCGGCAACCCTCCGCACTCGCGTCACGCGCGGGCCACTCGCATGACTGAAATCCGCTCACCGCGCAGGCCACTGCAGATCGGCATCCTCGGCTGTGCCAACATCGCCAAGCAGTTTGCGCGCGACGTGGCGAGCAGCCCGGCGGTGCGCCTCGTGGCCGTCGCCAGCCGCAACGCCGACACGGCCCAGGCCTTTGCCACCGCATTGGGCATCGGCCGCCACCACGGCAGCTACGAGGCCCTGCTCGCCGACACCGATGTCGAGGCGATCTACCTGCCACTGCCCAACAGCCTGCATGCCGAATGGGCGATCAAGGCGCTGGCCGGCGGCAAGCATGTGCTGTGCGAGAAGCCTTTGGCGCTGGGCCTGGCTCAGGCCCAGGCCATGTTCGACGCCGCCAATGCGCACCGCGTCATGCTGCTCGAGGCCTATCCCTACTATTTCCAGCCACAGACGGCGGCGATGCTGGCGTTATTGCACGGTGGCGCGATCGGCGACGTGCGCTCGGTGCAGGCCAGTTTCGGCTTCACGGTGGCCAACCCGCAAAGCAACATTCGCATGAACGCCGACCTGGGTGGCGGCGCCCTGCTCGATGCGGGCAGTTACCCCTTGAGCCTGATTCGCCTGGTCATGGGCAGCGCACCGCAGCGTGTGCTGGCCCATGCAGGCTGGGCCGACGGCGGCGTCGACCTGCGGATGATGGCGACACTGACCTACGCCGACGGCCGCCGCGCGCAGATGTCGTGCGCCATGGACGTGGCCAACCACCGTCGCGCCACGATCGTCGGCTCGAACGGTGCGATCGAAACCGAATTCCTGAATCACACCAGCACGCAGGCCGGCGGCCACCCCTGGGGCTATCTGCCGAGCCAGCTGCGTGTGCGCCGCGGCATCGCCAACACGATCCCGTTCGAGACCATCAGCGCCGGCACGGGGAGCGGTTTTCGCTTTGCCGCCGAGGCCTTTGCCAAGGTGGTCGCCGCGCGGGACTTCGCGGCCATCGGCCGCGCCGCCGAGGCCAGCCTGGACATCGCCGCGACGCTCGAAGCGCTGGCGCGCAGCGCGCGCGTGGGCCAGGCCGTGGAGCTGCCGACGCGGGCCGGTTGATTCGGCGCGGTGCGGCCTCAGGCGCCCTTGGCGGACGCGTGCACGGTGCCCCACAGCGTGTCCCAATCGACCCCCGCCATGTCGGTCACGCGGCCATCGGCGGCGAAGAACTTGTTCGGGATCTGAAAGAAGGCCAGCATCAACCCGCCCTGGGGTGACCAGGCGCTGTGGCGGCTGCCGGCCGGACGCCAGATGAACTGCCCGGCCTTGCATTCGATGCCTTCGTCGGGTCCGCTGCGGTCGACCAGATGCCCTTCGATGACCCAGGTCTGCTCGATCAGCACATGCTCGTGATCGGGCAGCGTCGCGCCGGGCGCCATGCGCATCAGCGAGCTGGCCAGCCCGCTGGCGCGGTCGAACAACAGGGTCTTGATCTCGATGCCCGGGTAGCGTGTCGTCTGCCAGGGCAGCGCGTCGACATCGACCAGGCGCGAAGCCAGCGGCGTCAATGCGGCGTGGGACGCGACATGGGGCGTGATGGCGGTGGTCATGGCGGGTGTCCTGGGGTCGGCGTCGCGGGCCAATGGCGGCGCTGCATTGTGGCGCCGACCCGCTGCCGAGCCACGGCCGTGAGCCCGATCAGTTCAAGACGAAGACCACGGCGGTGCGCGCCGGCACGTTGAACATGCCGCTGTCCGCGACATAGCCTGCAGTCGCGGCACGCTTGTCGGCCGCCCCCGGCGCAAGGTGCACGGGGTGAAGCACGTAGGACTTGCCGGCGAGCTCGGCCGCAAGCTACGGTCTGCGCTCGCTTGTCGACATTGATCAGGTAGACCAGCTCCTTGAAGCCGGCGCCGGCGTAACCCGCGCCGTCGATCCGCGCCATCAGCACGCTGGGCACCTGGGCGCTGCCGGTGTTGTGAAAGCTCAAGCGGGCCTTGATGTCGTCTGCCGTCCTCAGCCGCAGCAGGGTGGTGCTGGCGCGGATCTTCAGCAGGTCGCAAAAGGCGTCGCCGGCCCAGGCGATGTCAGCCGCTGCCGGCTTGATGCTCGCATCGGCGAGCAGCGGCGCCATGGCGTTCCAATGCTCGCCGTTGTCGCCTTGGCGCGGCAAGCCGACGCCGAAGTAGTTGTCGGTGTAGCTCCAGTCGATGCGGTTGAACCAATCACCCGAGTCGTAGCTGTTGCGGTCCAGGCTCTTGCTGCGCAGGATGTCCTGCCCGGCATGGAAGTAGGCGATGCCCTGGCTGAAGGCGACGACCGCTGCGCCCAGCGTCTGCACGCGGGCGCGGTCCTCCCGGCTCGTGCCCTGCGGCAACTTGATGGCGTTGTTGTCGAACAGGGTCTGGTTGTCGTGGTTCTCGACGTAGTTGACCACCTCGCCCGGCTGGCTGGCGTAGCCGGCGCCCTGGCCGTTGTAGGTCGATGCCGTCCAGACGCCTGCGCTCGCCGCTCGCGGTCGTCATTTCGTAGTCGCGCAGCGTGCCGGCCAAACCCACGCGCACCAGGTCGGCGCTGCGTTTGAGTTCATCGACGCTGCCCGCCCCGGCCTGGATTGCCGCTGCATTGCGGTCGTAATGCAGGCCGTTGATGTAGCCCTGGCTGCGCGCCACCTCGTCGGCATTGCCGCCCCAGCCACCGCGCACGGCGTCACGCGCGCGGTCGCTGAAGGTGCCGATACCGCTGCCGTTCAGCGACTGCTGCGAAGCCTGCACGAAGCGCCTGCCGCTCGCGACCTCGCCGTAGTTCCAGCCTTCGCCGAGCAGGTGAATGGGGTGCCCGGCGGCGGCATTCACAGCGCGCTGCAGGCGCTCCATCGCTGCGCGCGGCTGGTGGCCCATCAGGTCGAAGCGCATCGAATCGATCCGGTGGTCACGGGCCCAGACCACCGCCGAATCGATCATCAGCTTGGCCATCATGCGGTGCTCGGTGGCGGTGTTCTCGCAGCAGGTCGAGCGTTCGACCATGCCCTTGGCGTCGAGCCGGTGGTAGTAACCGGGCACGATGCGGTCGAGCACCGACTTCGGGTTCTGGCCCGAAGCGCTGGTGTGGTTGTAGACCATGTCCATGCCCACGCGCAGACCGGCCCGGTGCAGCGCCTGCACCATGGCCCGGAACTCGCGGATGCGCACCGCAGCGTCGGCCGCGTCGGTGGCGTAGCTGCCTTCAGGCGCGCTGAAGTGCCAGGGGTCGTAGCCCCAGTTGAAGCAGTCGGTGGCGGCCGCTTGCGCCACCGCAGCCTGCTGGGCGTCGCTGTCGGCTGCGGCCGGCAGGCACGGTCGGGGTGGTGCAACCGCTTTCGGGCACGCTGGCGATGTCGAACACCGGCAGCAGGTGCACGTCGGTCACTCCGGCGCCGGCCAGGCGCTTCAAGTGCTGCATGCCACGGCTGGCGCTCTCGGTGAACGCCAGGTACTTGCCGCGATGCGCTGGGCTGACCGTGGCGTCGTTGGCCGAGAAATCACGAACCTGCAGTTCGTAGATCACCATGTCGGTGGCGGCCTGCACCCGATCGGGCCGCGGCGTCGAATCCCAACCGGCGGGCTTGAGTGCGGCGGCGTTCAGGTCGGCCATGTAGCTGCGCTGCGAATCGGTGGTCAGCGACAGCGAGTACGGGTCGGTGACGCGATTGCGCACCCAGCCGATGCCGCGCGCGAAGACATCGACGACGTAGGCGTAGTAGCGACTGCCGAGCTGGCCGCGGCGCCGAAGCGACCAGACGCCGCTTTGCGGGTCGAGGCCCATGCGCTCGATGGCGCTCGCGGGCGAACTGCCGCTGACGTAGCTGCACAGCCAGACCGCCCGCGCGGTCGGCGCCCACAGCGCAAAGTGCGTCGCACCGGCCCGAACCTTCGCCCCCAGCTCGGCACCATCGGCGCCGGCATACAGGTCGTCGAGTGCCCCGGCCACCTGCAGTGCCGTGGCGGCGAGCACCTCGCCGACATCGTTCTCGCGCACCAGGACGAGTTGCTGCCGGTGCAGCGCAGGCAGTCGCGGCAGGTCGGCGGAGCGCACCTTGAGCCTTGCACCGCCGGCAACGAACTTGAAACGCTCGGCGAGGGCGGCAGGCAGCACGTGGCCGTCGACCGTCAGGGTGAGCGCACCGTCGGCGCCGACAACGCGGGCACCGGCGCTGGCCACGATCGCGCCACGGCCGGAGTAGTACAGCTTGAAAGCAGCACCGGCCTCGACCTCAGGCCATTGAATCCGACGGCGATCCAGCCAGTAGGCGCGCGCGTCGATGGCGGCGGCGGGCGCAAGAACCGTGGCCACCGCCGGTGCATCGCAGGCCGCTAGCGACGGCGCGATGATGGGTGCCGCGAACGCACAGGGTGTGCAAAGACCACGACCACGGCTACGCCGTCACGGATTACCGCAGCATCGAATCGGCCTACGGCAGCAAGGATGATCTCGATGCGCTGATCAACGCAGCCCATGCGCGAGGCATCGGCGTGATCGTCGATTACGTGATGAACCACAGCGCGGCGCTCAACCCGCTGTTCGTCAATGCCAGCGCCTCGCCGACCAACCCCTACCGCGACTGGTATGTCTGGCAGTCACCCGCCCCGACCGGCTGGAGCGTGTTCGGCGGCAACCCCTGGCGCAGCAGTGCCAGCGGCAGCTACTACGCGCCGTTCTGGGATCAGATGCCCGACTTCAACCTGCTGAACAACGCAGTCGTCGAGTACCACAAGAACAACCTGCGCTTCTGGCTCAATCGCGGCGTCGATGGCTTTCGCTTCGACGCCGTCGGCAATCTCGTCGAGAACGGCCCCGCCGCCTGGGCCGACCAGCCGCGCAACTACACGCTGATGGCCGAGATGCGCAGCCTGCTCGACGGCTACGCGCAGCGTTACATGGTCTGCGAAGGCCCGGGCGACCCGCGCGGATACGGCGTGTCCTGCGGCAGTGCCTTCGCCTTCGACCTGCGCGCCGACATCGTCTCGGCCGCACTCGGCAATGCCGCGGCGGTGGCTGCGGTAGCCGACTACTTCAAGACAGCCCCCGCCGACATGGCCACGATGCTCGGCAACCACGACAGCTTTGCCGGCCAGCGGTTGTGGGACCAGGTGGCGGGCAATACGGCACAGTACAAACTGGCCGCGGCGACCTACCTGCTGCTGCCCGGCACGCCATTCATCTACTACGGCGAGGAGGTCGGCATGGCCGGAGCGGCGTCGCTGCAAGCGGATGCCGCGCTGCGCACGCCGATGAGCTGGACCGCCGACGCCGCCACGGCCGGCTTCACCATCGGCATCCCGTACCGCGCGCTGTCGGCCAATGTCGCGTCGCAGAACGCCGCCGCGCAGGCCATCGATGCGAACTCGCTGCTCGCTTTTTACAAGGCGATGCTGGCGCTGCGCAATGCCAGACCGTCGATATCGCAGGGCAGTTACGACACGCCGTTTGCCAGTGGCCAGGTGCTGGGCTTTCAGCGCAGCCTGGGCGCCGAGCGCAGCCTGGTGGTCCTCAACTACGGCGCTGCCACGACGGCCACCGTGACCGGCCTGCCGACCCATGCGCAGCTGAGCAGCGTCTTCCCAAACGGCAGCAGCAATGCCCAGGCCGACGCCGGCGGCAGCGCCACGCTCACGCTGGCAGCGCGATCGGTACGCGTGTTCGACGTGAGATGACATGAACCACCGCCTCTGCGTACGCCAATGCCTGGCGGCATTGGCCTGGCTGGTCGCAGCGCTGGGCGCCGGCGCCGCGCCGATCGACCTCAGCCCGGTGCCGCAGACGGCAACGCCGGTGACCTTGCCCCTGCATTGGCAGCATGGCGCGTTCATGGAAATCTTCGTCCGCGCCTACCAGGACAGCGACGGCGACGGCATCGGCGACTTGAAGGGGCTGACCAGCAGGCTCGACTACCTCGAGGCGCTGGGTATCCGCGGCCTCTGGCTGATGCCGATCCAGACGAATGCCGATGGCGACCACGGTTATGCCACCGTCGATTTCCGCGCCGTCGAACCGGCCTACGGCAGCCTGGCCGATTTCGACGAACTGGTGCGCGAAGCGGGCAAGCGCGGCATCGGCGTGGTGATGGACTACGTCATCAACCACAGCGCCGCCGCGCACCCGCTGTTCGTGGCGGCCCGCAACGACCCGCAGAGTCCGTGGCGCGACTGGTTCGTCTGGGCCGACGAGGCGCCGGCCGGCTGGGACATCTGGGGCAAGGTCCCCTGGTACTGGGTGGCCGCCCGACCCTGGACGCACCAAGGCGAAGTCAAGGACCTGCCGCTCGCGCCGCCGGGATCGCACGACTTCTATTTCGGCACCTTCGGCCCGCACATGCCCGACTTCAACCTGCGCAACCCGGCCGTCGTCGAGTACCACTTCTCGAGCCTGCGTTACTGGCTCAACCGCGGCCTGGCCGGGTACCGGCTCGACGCCGTGCCGCACATGATCGAGAACGGCGCCGAGGCCTGGAACGACCAGCCCGAGAGCCGGCAGCTGACCAAACAGTTGCAGGACTTGATCCTGTCCTATCCGAACCGCTATGTGGTCTGCGAGGCCACCGCCGAGCCGCAGGCCTATGGCGACCCCGCCGTGTGCGGCGGCGCATTCGCCTTCGGCTACGTCCAGCACTTCGTCGAAGCGGCGCGCGGCAAGACGGCATCGGTGGCCCGGCTGGCCGAGTACTACAGGACCGCCTCGCCAACCATGGCGACCTTCCTGTCGAACCACGACATCTTTGCCGGCCGCAGGTTGTGGGATCAACTCGACGGCGATGCCGCGCGCTACAAGCTCGCCGCCGCCGCGTACCTGCTGCAGCCGGGCACGCCGTTCATCTACTTTGGCGAGGAAGTCGGCCAGGCCGGTGCGGCAGGCTTGCAGGCCGATTTGCCGTTGCGCTCGCCGATGAGCTGGACGCCGGGCGGCGGCTTCACCACCGGCACGCCGTTCCGCCCCCTCGCACCCAACGTGGCCACGCACAACGCGCAGTTGCAGGCGCGTGATCCCGACTCGATCCTGAACTTCTACAAGGCGATGCTGGCGCTGCGCAATGCGCGGCCGTCGATTGCTCGCGGCAGTTTCGAGCACTCCTTCGCCGACGGTCTGGTGCTCGGCTTTCAACGCGCACTCGAGCGTGAACGCACCTTGGTGCTGATCAACTACGGCACCTCCACCGCCGAAGTCAAGGTCGCCAGCCTGCCGGCGCGCGCCCGCCTGCGTCCGCTGTACCCCGCTTGGGCGGCAGGCAGCAACGCCGACGCGGCCGGCGTCGCCTGGCTGACGCTCGCGCCGCAGTCGGTGCGCGTGTTCGACCTCAGGCGTTAGCCGCTGCCCGGCGCCGTGCGGCGCTCGTGGTGACCAGCCGCCACAGACGGGCCAGTCCGCGCCACAGCGCGCGCAGCAGGACCACGGTCAGCAGGGCCTCGACCAGGGTGACGACGAAGGCGAAGAACGGGTTCCAGCGCGCCTCGCGGGCATGGAACTTGGCCAAGGCGCGGTCGCGCGAGATCTCGATCGAATCGTAGAAACTCGGAATCACGAGCAGCGTCAACAGCGTGGAGGTGATGGTGCCGCCGATGATGGCCACCGCCATCGGGCGGTAGAACTCGCTGCCCTCGCCGATGCCTATGGCCACCGGCAGCATGCCGGCGATCAGGGCGAAGGTGGTCATCAGGATCGGGCGCAGGCGCTTCCTGCCGGCGTTCATCAGCGCCTCTTCGCGTTCGATGCCCGCGGCCTCCTGCACCCGCGTGGCGTCGAGCAGCAGGATGGCGTTCTTGGCCACCAGGCCCATCAGCATGATCACGCCGATGAAGCTCATCAGGTTGAGCGTGCCGCCGGTCAGCAGCAAGGCCAGCACCACGCCGATCAGCGACAGCGGCAACGACAGCATCACCGGCAGCGGCGCGGTGAACGAGCCGAACTGCACCACCAGGATCAGGTACATCAGTGCCACGCCGTAGAACAGGGCCGTGGCCATCGATCCGAACACCTGCTGCTGGTCACGCGAGGCGCCGGCCAGCTCGATGCCGTAGCCGGGCGGGAACTCGATCGCCTTGGCCAGCTTGAGTGCGTCGGCGGTGACCTCGCCCGACGAGCGGCCCTGGGTGTTGGCCGAGACCGAAATCGTGCGCTTGCCGTCGGCATGCTGGATCTGGCTCGGCCCCTTGCCGATGGTGACGGTGGCGATCTGGTCCAGCGGCACGATGCGCCCGCTGCCGGCCACGGCGATCGGCAGGCGTTCGATGTTGCTGGCATCGACCCGGTCTTCGGGGGCCAGGCGCACGGCCACGTCGCGGGTTTCGCCGCTCGGGTCGACCCAATCGCCGACCTCGACGCCGGCAAAGGCCACGCGCAGCGCCTGCGCCGCATCGGCCGCCGAGATGCCCAGTGCATTGGCCAGGCCGCGGTCGAGCTCGATCTTCAGCTCGTCCTGCGGGTCCTGCTCCGACAGCCCGACGTCGACCGCGCCGCGCACCAGGCGCAGCTTGACCATGTAGGCGTTGGTGAGCTCCAGCAGCTTTCTCGAATCGGCGCCGTTGAAGCGGATCTGCACCGGCTTTTGCGCGCCCATGTTGAAGTCTTCGAGCACCGTGTACTCGGCGCCGACCAGACGCGCGGTCAAGGCCCGCAGGTCCTTGGCGATTGCGATATGCGTGCGTTTGCGCTGGTTGCTCTTGCCGATGTCGACATACACCCGCCCGCCGCCGGGATTGACGTAACTGTTGGTCGCGGTGGTCTCGGGCAAGGTGCGCGCCAGGGCCGCCACGCTCTCGACCTTGGCCCGTGCGTAATCCAGGCTCGACGACGAGGGCGCGCGCACGTCGATCGCCAGCAGGCCCGCGTCGGACGCCGGCAAGAAGCTCGAGCCGCCGAACTTGAAGTGCAAGGCCAGTGCGCCGACCAGACTGCCGATGGCGATCAGGAACATCCAGCGCCGGTGGTGCAGCGCCCAGGCAACCACGCGGCCGTAGCGGTCGGCCTGGTGGTCGAACCATTGATTGAAGCGCTGCAGCACCAGGCTGATGCCGCGCTTGGGCACCTGATGGTGACCGGGCGGGTCGCCCCAGTAGGCCGAGAGCATCGGATCCAGGGTGAAGGAGATGAACAGGCTGACCAGCACCGAGGCCACCACCGTCACGCCGAAGGGCCGGAACCATTCGCCCGACACACCCGGCATGAAGGCCACCGGCGCGAACACCGCGACGATGGAAAACGTGGTCGCGGCCACGGCCAGGCCGATCTCGGCCGTGCCGTTCAGCGCCGCCGTGCGCCGGTCTTCGCCGCGCTCCATGTGGCGCACGATGTTCTCGCGCACCACGATGGCGTCGTCGATCAGCACGCCGATGGCCAGCGACAGGCCCAAGAGGCTCATGAAATTGAGCGTGAAGCCAGCCAGCCAGACGGCGATGAAGGCCGCGATCACCGAGGTCGGCAACGACAGCGCGGTGATCAAGGTCGAGCGCCAGGAATTGAGGAAGATGTAGACCACGAACACCGTCAGGCCGGCGCCGAAGATCAGCGCGTGCACGACGTTGTCCAGGCTGTTCTGCGCGTCGACGCCGCCGTCTTGCGTGATCTCGAGCGTGGTGCCCGCGGGCAGCGTCTTGCCGATCTCGGCCGCACCTTGCGCACGGCCGCGGCCACGCTCACCGTGCTGGCATCGCGCGAACGCGTGATCGACAGGCCGACGTTGGGCCGGCCGTTGCGCATCGAATAGCTGGTCTGCTCGGCGAAGGCGTCCTGCACCGAGGCCACCTGGCCCAGGCGCAGCAGCTCGGTGCCGCGGCGGCGGATCACGACCTGCTCGAACTCGGCCGGCGCCTCGATACGCCCGACCAGGCGGATGCTCTGGTCCTCGAGCACGCCGCGCACCTTGCCCACCGGCGCGGTGGTGTTCTGCGCGCGCAAGGCATTGACGATTTCGGTGACCGAGATCGCATATTCGCGCAGCTTCTCGGCATGCAGCAGCACCGACAGCTCGCGCCGCAAGGAGCCGTTGACATTGACCGTGGCCACGCCGGGGATGGCGCGGAACTGGTCGGCCAGTTCGTCTTCGGCCAGGCGCGAGATCGCGGCATGGTTCTGGCTGGTCGACGACAGTGCGAGCTGAACGATGGGCTGCGCGCTGGGGTCGACGCGCGTCAGCACCGGCTCGCGGATCTCGATCGGCAGCTTGTAGCGCACGGTGCCGATGGCGTTGCGCACCTCGTCGGCGGCTTCGATCATGTTCTTGTCGAAGTTGAAGATCATCACCACCCGCGCGTTGCCTTCGCTGGCGGTGGAGCGCACCTGGTCGACGCCGCCTATGGTCTGCAGCGATTTCTCGATGCGGTTGATCACCTCGCGCTCGACTGAATCGGGCGAAGCGCCGGGGTACGGCACGTTGACCACCAGCACCGGCTGCTCGACGTCGGGGATCTGGTTCACGCGCAGCTTGGTCAGCGCCAGCAGGCCCAGACCCATCAGCGCGATGATGATCACGACGGTCGCGACCGGCCGCTTGATGCTGAAGTCGGACAGAAACATGGCTGCCTCCTACTTCGCCGCCGTGGCGGGCGCCGCGCCGGCCGGCGGCACTTTGGCGAATTCGACCTTCTGGCCTTCGATCAGCGTGCCGCCCGGGTTGCGCAGAATCATGTCGCCGGCGGACAGTCCGCCTTTGACCGGGTACTCGCCGCTGCGTTCGTCGCGTTCGCCCAGCGTCACCGCCACCTTGGCGATGCGCCCGTCCTTGACGCGCCAGACGGCGGCCTGCGCACCATCGCGCACGACCGCGCTTTCGGCCAGCAGCAGCGCCGTCGTGGCGGCGCCCTCGATGCGGCCCTCGGCGTACAAACCGGCTACCCGCGGCACCTTGGCCGCATCGACGAAGTCGACGATCAACTCGACCTGCCGCGTGGTGGCATTGGCTGCCGCATCGATGCGCCGCACCTTGCCGCGAAACTGCACGTCGGGAAAACCGTTGACGCCAAAGCTCACGGCCTGACCGACCTTGATCTCGTGCATGCGGTCGGCCGAGACCTGGCCCTCGAAGCGCATGCCCTGGGGGTCGATCACCTTGACCAGCTCCTTGCCCACCGCCGCCGTGTCGCCGACCGAGGCCTTGCGCTCGCTGACCAGGCCGTCGAACGGGGCCCGCACTTCGGTGCGCCGCAATTGCTGCTGTGCGCTGGCCACGCGCGAGCGCGAGGCCACCAGTTCGCTCTGGGCACTGTTGCGCCTTACCTCGGCGTCTTCCAAGGCCTGCATCGAGGTCATGCCCTGGCCTTGCAGGGTTTTGAGCCGTTGCACCGAACGCTCGGCCTGCTCGAAAGCCTGCTCCGCCGCGCGCGCCGAGGCGTCGGCCGATTGCAGCGACTCGCGGATCGCCGTGTCGTCCAGGCGCATCAGCAGATCGCCGCGCCGGACCGCCTCGCCGTTGTCCTTCAGCACCTGCGTCACCACCGCCGACAGCTCGGCTCGCAGGTCGGCGCGCTTCTCGGGTTGCAGCGAGCCGGTGATCACCGGTCCGCCGCCTGCCGCCCCGGCCGCCACCGTGCGCAAGTCTTCGGGTGACAGCAGCAACACCGGCGCCAGCGCCGCGGCAGCGGCGCCGGCAGGCGGATCGGCAGCCTTGTTACAGGCACACAGGGCGATGGCAAGCAGCATGGTCGTCAAGCAGCGAATACACGGCATCGATACCACTCCGAATAATTTGCGCGCACCCTGCGCAACGAGGCCGCGAGCTTACATGTGGCGGCGTTGCGCAGCGGCTGCGACGACCCGGCGGGAAGGGCCAGCCCACCGGCGCCGGCCAAGACCTCGCTGCCCGGGCGCAGGCCGCAGGCGCACGAGGGGCGGCACTTGATCAGCGTCATCCAGGGCGACCCGGCCACCGCCCGAGCGCGTGATACTGTCGCTGACCGCAGGCCCAGACCAACCGATCCAGACCCCGCCTATGAACCGTGCCAGCACCCTCGGGCTCGCCGACGGCGGTCGACCTGCTGTCGCACCTGCGCCTGGATGTCGAGCGCGGCGTCGAGGGCTTGTCATGACCGCGCTGTCGATCCTGCTCGTCGGCCTGCTGCTGGGCATGAAGCACGCCACCGAGGCCGACCACCTGGCCGCGGTCGCCACCTTGGCGACGCGCCAGCACTCGCTGACGCAAACGCTGTGGCAAGGCGTGGCCTGGGGCGTCGGCCACACCGTGACCTTGATGCTGTTTGCCGGTGCCGTGCTGGTACTCGGCCAGGTGATCTCGCCGGGCCTCGGGCATGTGCTCGAAACCGGCGTCGGGCTGATGCTGATCGTGCTCGGTGTCGACGTGCTGCGTCGCCTGCAGCGCGAGCGCGTGCACTTCCATGTCCACAGCCATGCCCCGCAGGCGCAGCATGTGCACGCGCACAGCCACCGTGGCGAGGGCCCGCATGCCGCGTCGAGCCATCGCCACCGGCATGCTCCGCGGCGCTGGCCGCTGCGCGCGCTGGCGGTGGGCATGATGCATGGCCTGGCCGGCTCGGCGGCACTGGTGGTGCTGAGCCTGCAGGCCTCGCCATCGGTGGCGCTCGGGCTGGGCTACATCGCGCTGTTCGGCGTCGGCTCGATCGCCGGCATGGCCCTGTTGTCGGTGGTCATCGCGATACCGCTGCGGCTGTCGGCCGGCTACCTGGGCCGCGTGCAGCAGGCCATGACCCTGCTGGTCGGCGTCTTCAGCTGCGTGATCGGGATCGTCATCGTCTGGCAGGCCGGTTACCTAGAGGGCCTGTTCGCGGCGTGACGCTGGCGCGCGGCGACGGGATGGCGCTGCATTCGAACTTGCAGGCCGGGCGTGTTCAAACCCGCCCGAGCCCCGCGATCGGGCCCCGCCCGCTCACGGCCGCGATCATGCCGAGCCTCGCCGCCGTGTCGCTGCCGAGCATCGGCCACTCGAAGCGCCAACTCCAGTTGGCCTGCTCAGCGTGCCGGGCAGGTTCATGCGGTGTTCGCTCGATAGGCCGAGCACATCCTGCAACGGAAAGACGGCCAGGCGCGAGACCGATTGGCTCGCGGCGCGGATCATGGCCCAGTGCACGCCGGCGGTGTCGCAGGCCAGGTAGCTGCCGGCGAAGTGGCGCTCGGCCGGGGTCGCGTGATCCCACCAGCCGCGCGCCGTGTCGGTGTCGTGGGTGCTGGTGTAGACGATGGTCGCCGACACATAGTTCTGCGGCAAGAACTCGTGCGTGCCGTCGCCGCCGAAGCCGAAGATCAGCACCTTCATGCGCGGGAAGCCGCAGCCGTCGATCAGTTCGACCACGTCGGGCGTGATCAGGCCGAGGTCCTCGGCAATGATAGGCAGCCGACCCAGCGCGCGCTCGATGGCCTCGAACAGCGCGCGGCCGGGGCCGTCGACCCAGCGCCCGACTCTCGCGGTCGGCGAGCTGGCCGGAATCTCCCAGTAGCCGGCAAAACCGCGGAAGTGGTCGATGCGCACGATGTCGGCCTGTGCCAGCACGCGCTGGACACGCGCCGTCCACCAGGCGAAGTCTTCGCTCGCCATGCGCTCCCAGCGGTACAGCGGGTTGCCCCAGCGCTGGCCGTCGGGGCCGAGGTCGTCGGGCGGCGCGCCGGCGATCACCGTCGGCAGGCCATCGTCGCCCAGGTAGTACAGATCGGGGCGCGACCAGACGTCGGCGCTGTTGTCGGCGACGTAGATCGGGATATCGCCGATCAGCGCGATGCCCTTGCCGTTGGCATAGCGCTTGAGCGCCTGGCATTGCGTGTCCCAACACCATTGCACGAAGCGCCAGTAGTCGATTTCCTGCGCGTGCCCGCTGCGCGCGGCCTGCAGTGCCTGCGGTTGGCGCCGGCGCAGCGGCTCGCTCCACAGCCACCAGGGTTGCATGCCATGGGCGTTGAACAGCGCCATGAACAATGCGTACTCGTCGAGCCAGAACGCTTCGCGCTCGCACCAGGCGGCGAATGCGGCACGGTCGGCCGCGCCGGCGCGCGCCGCGAAACCCGCGGCCGCGGCGCGCAGCTGGCCGTCGCGCCAGGGGATGACGCGGCTGAAGTCGACCCTGTCGGCGCTAAAGCCCTCGGCGGGCAGTTGCGGGCTGGCCAGCCAGCCGCGTTCGACCAGAGGCTTCCAGCGCCACCATCAGCGGGCTGCCGGCAAATGCCGACGGGCTCTGGTACGGCGAATCGCCGGGGCCGACCGGCGTGGTCGGCAGCCACTGCCACAGCGTCTGGCCGGCGCTGGCCAGCCAATCGACGAAGCGGTAGGCATCGGGGCCGAAGTCGCCGATGCCGTTGGGGCCGGGCAAGGAGGTGATGTGCAGCAGCACACCCGAGGCGCGATGGTCGATGTTCATGGGGTCGATGCTTGGTCAGGCGGCGGCGATTTGACGCAACACGACGAGCGCCTGCGCGGGCACGCTGAGCGGCTGGTGCGCGGCGGGTTGGTGGCCCAGGTTCAGTTCGCCGCTGCTGTCCAGCGCCACCTGCCACTGGCCAGGCAGCATGGTGAAGGCTTGCGCCTCGGACTCGGGGTTGAAGGCGATCAGCAAGTGGCTGCACCCGGGCTGTGCGCCCGCCTCGTCTGCGGACGAGGCGTCGATGCGGCAGGCGAAGGCGTGCTGGCCGGCGTCGTGCCAGTCATGGACTTGCATTTGATGGCCGGCCGGGGCCAGCCAGGTCAGGCTGCGTTCGCCCGCTGCGCAGGGGGCATGGGCAAACCAGCGGTCGTGGCACAGGGCCGGCTCTGCGCGGCGCAGCGCCAGCACCTGCTGCACGAAGGCCAGCAGCTCGCGGTCGGCATGCTGCCCAATCGAGCCAGCCGGTGGCGTTGTCTTGGCAATAGGCGTTGTTGTTGCCCTGCTGGCTGTTGCCGATCTCGTCGCCGGCATTGAGCATCGGCGTGCCTTGCGCCAGCAGCGTGGTGGCCAGCATCGCGCGTTGCACGCGTGAGCGCGTGCGCAGGATCGCCGTGTCGGTGGTCGGGCCTTCGACGCCGAAGTTGGCAGCGATCTCGTCGCCACGGCCATCGCGGTTGTTCTCGCCGTTGGCCTGGTTGTGCTTGTGGGCGTAGCTGACGACGTCGGCCAGCGTGAAGCCGTCGTGCACGGCCACGAAGTTCACGCTGGCCAGCGGGCTGCGCTGGCCGTGGTGAAAGAGGTCGCTGCTGGCGGCAAAGCGGCGCGCGAATTCGCCCCGGCTGACGCCGCGCGTCAGCCAGTAGCGGCGTGTGGCATCGCGAAATTTGTCGTTCCACTCCAGCCAGCGGCCCGGAAAGCGGCCGAGCTGGTAGCCCTCCGGGCCGGCGTCCCAGGGTTCGGCAATCAAACGCGCGCGCGCCAGGATCGGGTCCTGCGCCAACGCGGTGAAGAAGGCGGCATGGGCTTGAAAGCCGTGCCGGCTGCGACCGAGCACCGGGGCCAGGTCGAAGCGAAAGCCGTCGACGCCCATCTCCCGCACCCAGTAGCGCAGTGAATCCAGCACGAACTGCGTAACGCGCGGGTGGGCGACGTTGAGCGTATTGCCGCAGCCGGTCAGGTTCTCGCAACGGCTCGGGTCGTCGCCGGCCAGGCGGTACCAGGCGGCGTTGTCCAGGCCGCGCATGCCCAGCGTGGCGCCCTGTTCGCCGCCTTCCGGCGTGTGGTTGTAGACCACGTCGAGAATCACTTCGAGGCCGTGCTCGTGCAGCGTGGCGACCATGGCGCGAAACTCTTCGGCCACCGCGCTCGGGTCGGTCTTGTCGGCGGCGGCCAAGCGCGGGTCGGGGCAGAAGAAGCCCAGGGTGTTGTAGCCCCAGTAATTGGACAGCCCCTTGTCGGCCAGGCCGGGTTCGTCGAGGTGGTACTGCACCGGCAGCAGCTCGAGGCTGGTGACGCCCAGCGCCTTGAAGTACGCGATCGCGGCCGGGTGCGCGAGGCCGGCGTAGGTGCCGCGCAAATCGGGCGGCAGACCCGGCAGGCCCATGCCGAAGCCTTTGACGTGAACCTCGTAGACCACGACATTGCGCGCGTCGTGCCGCGGCGCGTTGTGCCAGCCCGGCGCGGCCTCGGGCGTCGGCGCCACGCGCGCCTTCAGCGCTTGCAGGGCGTTGTCGCGGGCGTCGAACGAGCGGCTGCCGTCGGGGTGGCCGAGTTCGTAGCCATGGTGCTCGGCACGCCAGGCAAAGTGGCCGACGATTTCGCGCGCCCAGGGATCGAGCAGCAGTTTGTGCGGGTTGAAACGGTGGCCTTGCCCGGGTGCATAAGGGCCCTGCGCGCGCAGGCCATAGACCAGACCGGGGCCGACGCCCTCCAGGAAGCCGTGGAAGACACTGTCGTGCGGGCCATGCAAGGCGTAACGCTTGAGCTCACGCGACCCGCCGCCGTCGAATACGCACAGCTCGATGGCCGTGGCGTGGTCGGAGAACACGGCGAAGTTGACGCCGCCGTCGCGAGCCAGCGACCCGAAGGGCTCGGCGCGGCCGGCGCTCAGTTGGTTCGGGAGATGCATCGCCACATCATGCCGGTACCAGGAACAAGGTGGCCAGCGGCGGCACGGTGAGCGTGATCGACTGCGCCCGGCCGTGACTGGCTACAGGCTGCACGGCCAGCGGCCGCACACCGTTGCCGAGATTGCTGCCGCCGTAGAACGCCGAGTCGGTGTTCAAGACCTCGCGCCAAGCCCCTGTGCCCGAGACTGCAGCATCGGGCACGCCCAGAACGAAGCCCTCGCGCGGCACGGGCGTCATGTTGCTGATCACCAGCACCATGGCGCCCTGGTCGTCGCGGCGCAGCCAACTGTAGAGCGAGCGTTCGGCGTCATGGGCGTCTATCCATTCGAAGCCGGCGCCGTCGCAATCGAGGCGATGCAACGCCGCTTGTTCGCGGTACAGGCGGTTCAGGTCACGCACCAGGCGCTGCACGCCGGCATGGCGCTCGTCGCCGAGCAGAGCCCATGGCAACTCGGCGTCGTGGTTCCACTCGCCGGGCTGCGCGAACTCCTGGCCCATGAAGAGCAGCTTCTTGCCCGGGTGGCCCCACATGAAGCCGTAGTAGGCGCGCAGGTTGGCGAAGCGCTGCCAGTCGTCACCCGGCATGCGGCCGAGAATCGAGCCCTTGCCGTGCACCACTTCGTCGTGCGACAGCGGCAGCACGAAGTTTTCGCTGAAGGCGTAGACCAGACCGAAGCTCATCTTGTCGTGGTGCCAGCGCCGGTGCACCGGGTCTTGCTGCATATATTCGAGCGTGTCGTGCATCCAGCCCATGTTCCACTTGTAGTGGAAGCCCAGGCCGCCGGCATAGGTCGGTGCGCTGACGCCGGCGATAGGCGGTGGACTCTTCGGCCAGCGTGATCGCGCCCGGGCACTCGGTGCCGATGACTTCGTTGGCGCGCTGCAGCAGCGCGATCGCTTCGAGGTTCTCGCGGCCACCCTGGGCGTTGGGAATCCATTCGCCGGCCTTGCGCGAGTAATCGCGATACAGCATCGAGGCCACGGCATCGACGCGCAGGCCATCGACGCCGAAGCGCTCGACCCAGTACAGCGCATTGCCGACGAGGAAGTTCTTCACCTCGTGGCGACCGAAGTTGTAGATCAGCGTATTCCAGTCGCGATGGAATCCTTCGCGCGGGTCGGCGTATTCGTACAGCGCGCTGCCGTCGAACTGCGCCAGACCGAAGGCGTCGGACGGGAAATGCGCCGGCACCCAGTCGACCAGCAGGCCCAGGCCCTGCGCGTGGCAGGCGGCGACGAAGCGGGCGAAACCTTCGGGCGGGCCGAAGCGCGAGGTCGGCGCGTACAGGCCCAAGGTCTGGTAGCCCCAGGAACCGTCGAAAGGGTGCTCGCTGATGGGCAACAGCTCGATGTGCGTGAAGCCCAGGTCGGCCACATAGGCCGGCAGCGCAGCGGCCAGTTCGTCCCAGCTGAATGCAAACCCCCATCGGGGTGGCGGCGCCAGGAGCCGGCATGCAATTCGTAGATCGCCACCGGGGCCTGGCGTGCGTTGGCCGCGGCGCGCTCTGCGGGCAAGGCGCGGGCGGGCGGCAGCGGCGCGACGATGCTGGCCGTGGCCGGGCGCTTTTCGCGCTGCGAAGCGCATAGGGGTCGGCCTTGACCGGCAACAGCGTGCCGTCGCGCGCGACCAGCTCGAACATGTAGCGGTCGCCGTGGGCCGCGTGCGGGACGAAGATCTCCCACACGCCGCCGCCGCCGCGCGAACGCATCATCGTGGCGGCGGCCGTCCCAGGCGTTGAAGTCACCGACCACGCAACGCGTCGCGCGTTCGGCGCCCAGACCGCGAAGCGCACGCCGTCGACCTCGCCGATGCGCATCGGCTGCGCGCCGAGCATCGTGAACGGACGCAGGTGCGAGCCTTCGCCGAAGTAATGCAGGTCGGCGTCGTCGATCAGCGTGCCGAAGGCGTAGGCGTCGGCGTAGCGTGCCTTCGTTCCCGCGCCATCGGCCGAACGCACCTGCAGGCGATAGTCGAAGCGCTTCGTGCGGCGCGGCACGCGGCCTCCCACAGGCCGTCGGGTGGCGCTGTTCGAGTGTGGCGACCTTGCGGCCCTTGCCGGCGTCGCCGCACTCGTGCACCGTCACCGCTGCTGCGCGCGGCAGCAGCGCGCGCAACCACAGCGCCCCGTCGGCGATCGGTGTGCAGGCCGAGCAGCGCGAACGGGTCGCCGTGCCGGGCCTGCACCAGTGCCGGACATCGGCGTCGGTCAGCATCGAAGGCTCCATGCGCGTTGCGTCGGCTCAGCGCGGCGCGCCTGCGGCGTCCAGACTTTTGCGACGTACTCGCCGATCGTACGGTCGGCCGAGAACGGCCCATGGCCGCGACGTTGCGCAGCGCGTGCTGGCCCAGGCGCTGGTGTCACGGTACAGCGCATCGACGCGCGACTGCGTGGCCAGTAATCGGCGAAATCGGCCATCAGCATGTAGGTGTCGTGGTGCAGCAGGGCGTCGACGAGAGCGCGGTAGCGATCGGCCTCGCCCGGCGAGAAGGCGCCGCTGCCTATGGCCTCGAGCACCGCACGCAGCGGCAGGTTCTCTTCGACATACAGGCGGGCGTCGTAGCCCAGCGTCTTCAAGCGCGTGACGGCGTCGGCGCGCAGACCGAAGACGAACATGTTCTCGGCGCCCATGGCCTCGCGCCATCTCGATATTGGCGCCGTCCCAGGTGCCGATGGTCAGCGCGCCGTTGAGCGCGAACTTCATGTTGCCGGTACCCGAAGCTTCGGTGCCGGCGGTGGAAATCTGCTCCGCTAGATCGGCCGCGGGCATGATGATCTCGGCCAGCGAAACGCTGTAGTTGGGCAGGAACACGATTCTCAAGGCGTCGCCGACGCGCGGGTCGCGTTGACCACGCGGGCCACGTCGTGGATCAGGCGCACGATCTGCTTGGCCGTCTAGTAGGCCGACGCCGCCTTGCCGGCAAAGACCACCGTGCGCGGCACCCAGCCGTGCCCGGTCGGCCCCAGCGGATCGGCAACGATCGCCTGGTAGCGCGCGACCACGTGCAGCACGTTGAGCAATTGCCGCTTGTATTCGTGGATGCGCTTGATCTGCACGTCGAACAGGCTGGACGGGTCGATGGTGATTCCAAGCTCGCGGCCGACCAGCACCGCAAGGCGCTCCTTGTTCGCGCGCTTGGCCTTCAGGAGGCGACGCCGAAAGCCTTGTTCGCGGCCAGCGGCGCCAGTGCGGCCAACCGGTCGAGGTCGGTGCGCCAGCCCGCGCCGATGTGCTCGTCGAGCAGTGTGGAGAGTCCCGGATTGGCCTGCGCCAGCCAGCGCCGCGGCGTGACGCCGTTGGTGACGTTGGTGAAGCGCTGCGGATCGAGGCGCGCGAAGTCGGCGAAGATGGTCTGCACCATCAGCTGGGAATGCAGCGCCGAGACGCCGTTGACCTTGTGCGAGGCCACGATCGACAACGCCGCCATGCGCACGCGGCGGTCGCCGTTTTCCTCGATCAGCGACAGGCGCGATGCCATCACCTCGTCGCCGGGAAAGGCCCTGCGCACGCGATCGAGGTGGTCGTGGTTGATCCGGTAGACGATCTCGAGGTGGCGCGGCAGCAGGCGCTCGAACATGCGCACCGGCCAGGTTTCCAGCGCCTCGGGCATCAGCGTGTGGTTGGTGTAGGACACCGCCTGCCGCGTAATGTCCCAGGCCTGCGGCCCAGGGCAGCGCGTGCTCGTCGACCAACAGCCGCATCAGTTCGAGCGGCGTCAGTGCCGGGTGGGTATCGTTGAGGTGCACCGCGTTGCGCAGGCCCAGGTCGTGCAGCGAACCGCGCTCGCGCAAGTGGCGGGCAATGATGTCCTGCAGCGAGGCGCTGACGAGCAGGAATTCCTGCTTCAGGCGCAGCTCGCGGCCGGCCTCGGTGCTGTCGTCGGGGTACAGCACCCAGTTCAACAGATCCGCCGCCAGGCGGTTGTGGCCGGCCGCCAGGTGCTCGCCGCGGCAAAAGGTGGCGAAATCGATGCTGCCCTCGGCGCTGGCACTCCATTGCCGCAGCGTGGAGACACGCCGCGTGGCATGGCCGGGGACGATGAAATCGTAGGCCTGCGCGACGATGCGCTCGGCTGGCACCCAGCGTCGGCCGGCGCCGGCGTCGTCGACGTGGCCGCCGAAGCCGACCACGTAACGCAGCTCCGGGCGCGCAATCTCCCACGGGTTGCCCAGGCGCAGCCAGTGGTCTGGCTGTTCGACCTGGCGGCCGTCTTCGATCACCTGCGCGAACATGCCGTACTCGTAGCGCACGCCATAGCCGAACGAGGGCAAGCCCAGCGTCGCGAACGAATCGAGAAAACAAGCCGCCAGGCGCCCCAGCCCGCCATTGCCCAGGGCCGCGTCGGCTTCGCATTCGAGCACATCACTCAGAGGCTGATGGGCGGATTCCAGCGCCAGGCGCAGTTCGGCGTCGAGGTCCAGCGCCTGCAGCGCATTGCCGAGCGCCCGGCCCATCAGGAATTCCATCGACACGTAGTGGACGCGACGCGTGTCCTTCGCCAGCCGATCCTCATTTTGCGTCTGGACCCAGCGGTCGGCGAGCTCCTCGCGGCAGGCTGCCGCCGCGGCGCACAGTGCGGCCCGTGCCGTACCGGGTTCACCGCTGCGCGCCAAGGCGCGTTCGAATGCCGAGCGAAAAGCCTCAGCGGCGCCGGCAGAGCGGGCCTCGGGTCGGCGCAAGGCGGTCGGTTTGTTCATCGGTTCACGGTGTCTGAGCGGGAGGTCGATTGGGAGAAAGCAATTGGTGTGCGCGATGCCGGCGCCGGCGCGATTGACGGTGCGCCGGACAGGCACCTGGCGCTGCACCGCGTACGCTACATTGTCATGGCGCTTGCGGTCGGGCTTTGCAGGGGCGCGTATCTCGGGTCTGGCGGGCAATGACGGAGAGCTTTCCACGATTGCTGGGCGACATCGGCGGCACGCACGCGCGCTGGGCATGGCAAGCCGCCGCCGACACCGCCCTCGCAGACGTGATTGTCGACGCCGGTACGGCCTATGACTCGCTGTACGCCTCGGCGACGGCATACCTTGAACGCACCGGCCATGCTCACCCGCGGTCGGCCGGCATCGGCATCGCCACCGTGGTCACCGGCGACGAAGTGCGCATGACCAACCACCCTTGGTCGTTTTCGATTGCCGAGCTGAAGCGCTCGCTCGGCCTGGAGCGCTGTCTGGTGATCAACGATTTCACCGCCCTGGCGATGAGCTTGCCGGCCCTCGCGGCGACGGATCTGCGGCCGATCGGTGGTGGCACCGCGGTCGACGGTGCAGCGATCGGCCTGCTCGGCCCCGGCACCGGACTGGGCGTATCGGGCCTGGTGCCCTGCAGTGCCGGTGCTTGGTCGCCGCTCAGCGGGGAAGGTGGCCACGTGAGCCTGGCCGCAAGCAGCCCGTCCGAAGCGGCCTTGTTGGCCTGGTTGCGCGCGCGCCTGGGCCATGTGTCGGCCGAGCGCGTGCTTTCGGGCAGCGGCCTGGTCAATCTCTACCAGGCCATCTGCGCACGCGACGGTGCGACGGCCAGGACGCTGACACCGGCGCAAATCACCGCGGCGGCGCTGGACGGCTGCGACGCGCAATGCGCCGCCGCGGTTTCGCAGTTCGCCGCCTTCCTCGGCAACGTGGCCGGCAACCTGGCGCTGACCCTGGGGGCACGCGGCGGCGTCTATATCGGCGGCGGCATCGTGCCGCGTATGGATGCAGCCTTCGACGCCGCCCTTTTTCGTCGCCACTTCGAGAGCAAAGGCCGCTTCAGCGACTACCTTGCGTCGATCCCGACCTCGATCATCGTCGCACCGGCGCCCGGGCTGCTCGGTGCCGCGAGAGCGCTCGACCTGCTGCCGGCGTGAGCCGCGCGACCGGATCTGCGCCGGCTCAGGGCACCCGCCGCTTGACCCACGACCAGGCCAGCAGGCCGATGCCGAGAAAGGCGCTCGACGCCAGCGCCAGTGCCAGTGCCGAATGCATCACCAGCGGCGCGATCACGCCCGCGACCAGGCCGTTGGCCACGCTGCCCACCACCGCCTGCAGCGACGACGCCATGCCGCGACGTTCGGGCACCAGATCGAGCGCCTTGAGCGTCACCACCGGCACCATCAGCGCCCAGCCGAACGAGAACAGCGCCACCGGCGGCAGGGCCCAGGCCCAGTGCGGCGCGAGCGTTGCGTTCAGGGCGACGTTGACGGCGCTGGCCAGGACCATCACCTCGAAGCCGTGGCGGATCTGCTTGCGCCCCGGCAGGCGGCCCGGCCAGCCGGCCCGACAGCCAGGCGCCGCCATGATGCCGGCGATCGACAGGCAGAAGAACCAGAAGAACTCGGTCGGCCCCAGATGCAGCAGGCCACCCAGCCACGCCGGTGCCGACAGCACGTAGAGGAACATGCCGTTGAACGGGATGCCGCTGGCCAGGGCCAGGGCCAGGAAGCGCGGGTCGCCCACGAGTTGCCAGTAGCCGCGCAGCAGGTGCCGCACTTCGAAACGCTGCACATGGTCGGCGTGCAGCGTCTCGGGCAGGCGGCGCCAGTTGACGGCCCACAGCGCCGCGCCGATCAATGCCAGCAGCCAGAAGATCGCTTGCCAGCTGGCATGCACGAAGAGCAGGCCGCCGATCATCGGCGCGATGGCCGGCGCGATGCCGAAGTAGATCGTCACCTGGCTCATCACGCGCTGCGCGTCGGCCGGCGCGAACATGTCGCGGATGATGGCCCGCGAGACCACCATGCCGGCGCCGGTCGACATGCCTTGCAGCGCGCGAAAGACGATCAGCCAGCCGATGCTGGGCGCCAGCGCGCAGCCGACCGAGGCCAGCGTGAACAGCGCCAGCCCCCA
Source organism: uncultured beta proteobacterium (assembly GCA_963741125.1). Taxonomy (GTDB): domain Bacteria; phylum Pseudomonadota; class Gammaproteobacteria; order Burkholderiales; family Burkholderiaceae_C; genus CADEEN01. The sequence continues at coordinate 56,787 of CAVUGY010000018.1, read as the reverse complement.
CAGGATCACCGGCCGGCGGCCGAAGCTGTCGGCCAGCGCGCCGTGGAACAGGTTCATCAGCGCGAAGCCGAACAGGTAGGCCGACAGCGTCTGCTGCATCTGTACCGGCGTGGCCATCAGCGTGCGCGCGATGCCGTCGAAGGCCGGCAGGTAGGTGTCGATCGAGAACGGCCCGAGCATGCCCAGGCCGGCCAGCAGCAGGGCCAGCGTCCAGCGCGGGCCGCGCCAGAGATCGGGGGCGTCGGGGTTCATGTTGGTCGGCGGCTCGGCAAGGCAAAAAGTGTGAAGCAAGCCGATAGGCCGGATTCTGTGCGTCCGCCGCCCCTTGCGAAGCGACGGCCGTGACCGCCATTCCTCTGGGCCGGACATCGCTGCCCGGCTCGGTGCCACCTACCCGCCAGCTCCGCGAGCCACGTCAACGCTGGCCTACTTGGTGTTGCTGCGCGTAGAGATTGCCCGTTTCACCCGGCGCCTTGCGGCACCGACTCGTCTCTGTTGCTCTGATCCTCACCTCGCGGTGGACAGCCGTTAGCTGCTGCGCTGCCCTGTGCAGTCCGGACCTTCCTCCAGTGCCGTCTTTCGACGCTTGCACCAGCGGCGGTCTGGCTTGCTTCACGGCCGGCATTGTCCCATGCAGCAGGCGGGCCCACGGAGGTGCGCGACGCCGGCTGCGGCCACTCAGCGCGGCAACTGCTGCAAGGCGGCGATGCGCTGCTCGACCGGCGGGTGGCTGGAAAACAGCGCCATCAAGCCGCTAGGCGCGCCGCCGATGCCCATGGCCTGGATCGTCTTCGGCAGCTCGCCCGGGGTCAGGCCGCCGAGCCGGGCCAGGGCGTTGATCATCGGTTGCGGCCGGCCCATCAGGCCGGCCGAACCGCGGTCGGCGCGGAACTCGCGCTGACGCGAAAACCAGGCCACGATGATCGCCGCCAGCACGCCGAGCGCGATGTCGAGCACGATGGTGGTGACGTAGTAGCCGATGCCCGGGCCGCTGCGGTCGTTGCGCAGCACGACGCGGTCGACCACGTAGCCGATGACCCGCGACAGGAAGACGACGAAGGTATTCATCACGCCCTGGATCAGGGTCATCGTCACCATGTCGCCGTTGGCCACATGGGTGATCTCGTGGCCGATCACGGCCTCGACTTCTTCGCGGTTCATGCCCTGCAGCAGGCCGGTCGAGACCGCCACCAGCGCCGAGTTGCGGAACGCGCCGGTGGCGAAGGCGTTGGCCTCGCCCTCGTAGATCGCGACCTCGGGCATGGCGATGCCGGCCTGGCCGGCAAAGCGCGCCGACGGTGGTCACCAGCCACTGGTGGGTGGCATCGGGCGAATCGTTGATGACCTGCGCACCGGTGCTCCACTTGGCCATCGGTTTGCTCATCAGCAGCGAAATGATCGCGCCGCCGAAGCCCATCACGGCGGCAAAACCGAGCAATGCGCCCAAGTTCAGGCCGCTGGCCGAAAGAAACTGGTTCAGGCCCAGCAGGTTGGCGACGATGCCCAGCACCAGCATCACGGCCAGGTTGGTGAGGACGAACAGGAAGATGCGTTTCATGGTGGTCGGGTGGGAAGAAGAACGACGAACCACCGATGTTAGGGCGGGCCGCCGGCCTTCAAGCGCGGCGGCCGATCGGGAGCCCACGGCCGGCCGTCAGGATCGCATGGGTAGCAAGGCCCGTACATGATTGGGCGCTTTCGGTGGCTTCAACTCGAACAGCTCGGGAAACTGACCGAACAGTTTGGTCGATGATCCGCTCTTGCTCAGCAGGCCGGCGTCGCGCAGCGCTTCGGCCGCCACGCGCAACTCGACCGTCTCGCCGCGCGCCAGTGCCGGCAGCGCCTGCAGGATCGCCTGTGCCTTCTCGGGCAGCGCCGTCGCGGCCTTCCTCGGCGCAGGCCTGGCCACCGCGGGCACCTTCTTGGCCGCCGCCTTCTTTGCCGGTGCCGGCTTCGCCGCCGGCGGCTTGTCGGCGCCGCCCGCGGCGCGCGGCTTGCGGTGGGTCATGACCTGGTAGTCGTCGTAGACGGCTTGCGTCTCGTCGCCGGTCTTGCCCTGCTGGCCGATGCCGATCACGCGGCAGCCCTTCTCGCGCAGGCGCGCGACCAGGGGCGCGAAGTCGCTGTCCGACGAGGCGATGACCATCACCTCGGGGCGCTCGGCAATGGCCAGGTCCATGGCATCGATGGCCAGCGCGATGTCGGTCGAGTTCTTGCCTGCCGCCAGATTGACCATCGGCCGGATCGACAGGCGTTTGAACAACTGCTGGTGCTTGAGCGCCGATTCGGCCGTGCAATAGGCGCGCCGCACATGCGGCCCGCCGAACTGCTGGCCGACCCAGGCCACGCCCTGCTCGATGACATCGACCGAGACGTTGTCGGCGTCGATCAGCAGCATCACTCGGTCGACCGTCATGTCAATTTCCAGTTCAAGGTTTCGCCGCCACGCAGCGGTTTCAGGGTGGCATCGCCGAAGGGCACGCTTGCGGGCAATGACCAGGGTTCGCGCTTCAAGGTCACGCTGCCGCGGTTGCGCGGCAGGCCGTAGAAATCAGGGCCGTTGAAGCTGGCGAAGGCTTCGAGTTGGTCCAGCGCGCCTGCGGCCTCGAAGGCCTCGGCGTACAGCTCGAGCGCCGACAAGGCGGTGTAGCAGCCGGCGCCGCAGACCGAGGCCTCCTTCAGCGCGGCGGCATGCGGCGCGCTGTCGCTGCCGAGGAAGAACTTGGCGCTGCCCGATGTCGCCGCCGCCACCAGCGCCCGGCGGTGCACTTCGCGCTTCAAGACCGGCAGGCAGTAGTAATGCGGGCGCAGCCCGCCCATGAAGAGGGCGTTGCGGTTGTAGAGCAGGTGGTGCGCGGTGATGGTTGCGGCGGTGTAGCGGTCGCTGGCGAGCACGTACTGTGCGGCCTCTCGGGTCGTGAGGTGCTCGAACACGATTTTCAATTCGGGAAAGTCGCGCCGCAGCGGCTGCATCACGCGCTCGATGAACACCGCCTCGCGGTCGAAGATGTCGACCGCCGGGTCGGTGACCTCGCCATGCACCAGCAGCAGCAGGCCCTCGCGCTGCAGGGCTTCGAGCGTGGCATAGGTCTTGCGCAGGTCGGTGACGCCGGCGTCGCTGTGCGTGGTGGCGCCCGCCGGGTAGAGCTTGACCGCGACCACGCCGGCCGCCTTGGCGCGGGCGATCTCGGCCGGCGGCAGCGTGTCCGTCAGGTACAGGGTCATCAGCGGCACGAAGTCGCTGCCGGGTTGCCCAGGCCCAGGCAGCGCCGCCAGGATGCGCTCGCGGTAGGCCAGCGCCAGCGCCGCCGTGGTCACCGGCGGCTTCAGGTTGGGCATCACGATGGCGCGCCCGAACTGCCGCGCCGTGGCCGGCAGCACCGCGGCCAGCGCCGCGCCGTCGCGCAGGTGCAGGTGCCAGTCGTCGGGGCGGGTCAGGGTCAGCAGGGTTGGCGGAAGGGCCATGAAGGCCATTGTCACATCGGGCCTCGTAGGGGCTTGCTCGGCGATACTATTTCCATTATTCTTGAAATATGGAACCGACAACCGTCGTGCAAGCCCTTGCCGCACTGGCCCAGCCGCTGCGCCTGCAGGTCTTTCGTGCGCTGGTGGTGGCCGGCCCGCAGGGCCTGACGCCGGGCGCGATGAGCGAAGGCACGGGCGTGCCGCCGAACACGCTGTCCTTCCACCTCAAGGAGCTGGCGCACGCCGGCCTCGTGACCCAGCAGCGCGACGGCCGCTACCTGATCTACCGCGCCGATTTCGAACGCATGAACGGCGTCCTGGCCTACCTGACCGAAAACTGCTGCCAGGGCAAGGCCTGCGCCGTCGACACCACCTGCTACCCACCCACCACCAGGAGAACACCATGAGCCTGCGCTTCCACGTCCATCTGCATGTGCAAGACCTGCAGCGCAGCATCGATTTCTACAACCAGCTCTTCGCGGCCCAACCCGCGCGCGTGGAGAGCGATTACGCCAAATGGATGCTCGACGAGCCGCGCATCAACTTCGCGATCTCCACCCGCGGCCACGCGGCCGGCATCGACCATCTGGGCATCCAGACCGACCACGCCGACGAACTGGCCACCCTGCAGGCCCGCGCCGCCGCGGCTGCCCCTGGCCGACCAAGGCGAGACCACCTGCTGCTATGCGCGCAGCCAGAAGCATTGGGTCACCGACCCGCAGGGCATCGCCTGGGAGCATTTCCATACCCTGGGCAATATCCCGCTGTTCAACGAAACGTCCGGCACCCAGGACGGCGTGGCCTGCTGCGTACCACGAGCCCAGGGCACAGCCGTGGGCAGCGAGCGCAAGACGGCGAACTCCTGCTGCTGAGGCCGGGCATGAGCGAAAGAGTCTTCAACGTTCTCTTCATCTGCACCGGCAACTCGGCGCGCTCTATCCTGGCCGAAGGCTTGATGAACCAGCTCGGCGGCGGGCGCGTGCGGGCGTTCTCCGCGGGCAGCCGGCCCAGCGGTCGCGTCAACCCGTTCGCGCTGGCCACGCTGCGCCAGCTGCACATCCCGACAGACGGCTTTCGCAGCAAGAGTTGGGACGAGTTCGCGCAACCGGGCGCACCGGTGCTGGACTTCGTCTTCACGGTCTGCGACAACGCGGCCGGAGAAGTCTGCCCCTATTGGCCGGGTCAGCCGGTGACCGCGCATTGGGGTCTGCCCGACCCGGCCGCCGTACAAGGCACGGACGAAAACAAGGCCAAGGCCTTCAGCGACACCGCCGTCGCGCTGAAGCGGCGCATCGAGCTGATGCTGGCGCTGCCGCTGGGCACATTGGCCGGCATGTCGCTGCAGCGCAAACTCGACGACATCGGCAGGGCGCAGGATGAGCGCACCGCAATCGCATGCTGCGCCTGCAGCCGGCCCGGCCGCCGCAGCGGCACCGATGAGCGTCTTCGAGCGCTACCTCAGCGTCTGGGTGTTGCTGTGCATCGTGGTCGGCATCGCGCTCGGCCAGGGCTTGCCCGGCCTGTTCCAGGCGGTCGGCCGGATGGAGCTGGCCAAGGTCAACCTGCCGGTCGGGCTGCTGATCTGGGTGATGATCATCCCCATGCTGCTGAAGGTCGACTTCGGCGCCTTGCAGCAGGTACGGCAGCATTGGCGCGGCATCGGTGTCACGCTGTTCGTCAACTGGGCCGTCAAGCCCTTCTCGATGGCGCTGCTGGGCTGGATCTTCGTGCGCCATGTGTTCGCGCCCTATCTGCCCGCCGGCCAGGCCGACAGCTACATCGCCGGCCTGATTCTCCTGGCCGCTGCGCCGTGCACGGCGATGGTCTTCGTGTGGAGCCGCCTCAGCGGCGGACACCCGCTGTTCACCCTGTCGCAGGTGGCGCTGAACGACACGATCATGGTCTTCGCCTTCGCGCCCATCGTCGCCCTGCTGCTGGGCCTGTCGGCCATCGTCGTGCCTTGGGACACCTTGATCACCTCGGTGCTGCTGTACATCGTGATCCCGGTGGCCATCGCTCAAGGCTGGCGCCATGCCTTGCTCGCGCGCGGGCAAGCAGCTTTGGACGCAGCGCTGGCAAAGATCGGCCCTTGGTCGATCACCGCGCTGCTGGCGACGCTGGTGTTGTTGTTCGCCTTCCAGGGTCGTGCCTTGCTCGACCAGCCGCTGGTCATCGCCATGCTCGCCGTACCGATCCTGATCCAGGTCTTGTTCAACGCCGGCCTGGCCTACTGGCTGAACCGCCGGCTCGGTGAATCGCACAGCGTGGCCTGCCCCTCGGCGCTGATCGGCGCGAGCAACTTCTTCGAATTGGCGGTGGCCGCGGCGATCAGCCTGTTCGGCTTCGAGTCCGGCGCCGCGCTGGCCACCGTGGTCGGCGTCTTGATCGAGGTGCCGGTGATGCTGCTGGTCGTGCGCATCGTGAACGGCAGCAAGGGCTGGTACGAACGCGGGGCCGCCGCGGCCTAGGGACGGGCCCGACTTGCGCGGAGCAGGCGGCGGCGTAGAGTCGGCGCTCCTCTCCGAGGCCTGCGCCGCGCATGTCTGCCTACCTGTCGATCGAGTCGCTCAGCGTTTCGTACGGCGCCACGCCGGTGCTCGACAACGTCAGCCTGACGCTGCAGCGCGGCGAGATGGTGGCGCTGCTGGGCAGCTCGGGCTGCGGCAAGACCACGCTGCTGCGCGCGATCGCCGGCTTCGTCGCGCCCAGCGCGGGCCGCATCGTCGTCGACGGCCGCGACATCACCGGCCTGCCGCCCGAGGCGCGGCAGACGGCGATGATGTTCCAGTCCTACGCCCTGTGGCCGCACATGAACGTGGCGGCCAATATCGGCTACGGCCTGCGCATGCGCGGCGTGGCGCGGGCGCAGATCGCGGCCCGCGTCGAGAGCCTGCTCACGCTGCTGCAGCTCGAAGGCTTCGGCGCGCGCGAGGTCAGCGCGTTGTCGGGTGGCCAGCGCCAGCGCGTCGCGATGGGCCGCGCGCTGGCCGTCGACCCGCTGCTGCTGCTGCTCGACGAGCCGATGTCCAACCTCGATTACAAGGTCCGGCTCGACCTGCGTCATGAGTTGCGTGCCCTGCAGCGGCGCGTGGGCATCACCGCGATCTACGTCACGCATGACCGCGAGGAAGCGCTGACGCTGGCCGACCGCATCGCCGTCATCGACGCCGGCCGCGTGGTGCAGTACGGCACGCCCGAAGACATCTTCCACCACCCGGCAAGCCCCTTCGTCGCCGGCTTCATGGGCGCCGACAACGCCGTCGACGTGATCCAGGACGGCGGCGCGGTGCGTCTGGCCGACGAGGCCACGCCGTCGGCGGCGCGCACGCGCGCGCACTTTCGCGGCGACCGCGCGCGGCTGGCCGGCGCCGCCGACGCGGCCGCGCTGTCGATGGACGGCACCGTCGAGCAGGCCTCGTATCTGGGGCATGGCTTTCGCTACCGCATCCGCGTCGGCCGCCGGCAGATCTGGGTCGACGACGCGGCCGCGGTGGCCGAAGGCAGTCGCACCCATGTCATCGTGCCGCGCGATGCTTTGTTGTTGTTCCCCGCAGCCCCACCGTGAAGACAAGGAGAGTTCACATGACACCCGCCCCGTTCGTCCGATTGACCCGCTTGACGCTGCTCGCCGCGCCGCTGGTGGCCGCGGCGCTGGCCGCTCCGGCCGCCGCGCAGACGCTCAACGTCGCCACCGCCGGCGACCAGAACATGGTCGACTACGTCAACAACTTCCTGGGGCCCCGCTTCGAGAAGCTCAACCCCGGCGTGTCGGTCAAGGCCGTGGGCACCGGCCCCGGTGATGCCGGTTCGCAGAAGATCTATGAAAAGCTCTCGGCACAGTCCAAAGCCGGCAACGCGGCCTGGGACATCGACGTGGCCGTGATCCACCAGCGCGGCGCGGCGACGATGGTCAAGGAGAGCCTGCTCGCGCCGTACCGCAATCAGATCGCCGCCGGCAAGCTGGTCACGCGCGACACCGCGACCAACGCGCTCGGCACCAACGTCGACGGCTTCGTGATCCCGATGTTCCACAGCCAGATCGCGCTGGCCTACAACCCCGAACTGGTGAAGGCGCCGCCGAAGAACTTCACCGAGATCGAAGCCTGGGTGCGGGCCAACCCGAAGCAGTTCGGCTACAACGGCGTCAAGGGCGGCATGTCGGGCGTCGGTTTCGTGATGGGCTACGTCTCGGCCAACAGCGGCCTGGGCAAGACGCTCGAGGAAGGGCCTTACGACGCCGGCAAGAAGGGGGCGATCGACAAATCGCTGGCCGGCTTGAAGGAGTTCAACAAGTACATCGTGCTGACCCCCGGCAACGCCGGCACGCTGGACATGCTCAACCGTGGCGAGATCACGATGGGCCCGGTCTGGGTCGACATGTTCTACACCTGGCAGGCCGACGGCAAGCTGAGCCCGAAGTTGAAGCTCGCGTTGCCCGCACCCGGCCTGCCCGGCCAGCCGATGTACTACGTGGTGCCGGCCAAGGCGGCCAACGCAGCCATCGCGCGCAAGTTCATCGAGTTCGCCGCCAGCCCCGAGATCCAGGCCGAAGGCATCGTCAAGCAGTTCAACTGGTACCCCGGCATCGACGCCCAGCATGTGCGCGCCAAGCTCGACGCCAAGAGCTGGGACAAGCTGTTCACCGACATCAAGCCCGACACGCTGCAGACCTACGGCCGGCCGTTCCCGCTGTCGGACTACTTCACCGACATTCTGGAAGGCTATGAGCGCGTCGTTCTGAAATGAACCGGCGCTGGGCCGGGCTGCTGCTCATCAGCCCGGCCCTGTTCGTGATCGGCATCTTCTTCCTGGTGCCACTCGCGCTGTCGGTGCTCAGCTCGCTGCAGGCCAAGGGCGGCGGCTGGACGCTGGCGCATTTCGAGAAGTCGTTCGAGCTCTACACCACCGACATGCTGTTCACGGTGGCCATCGTGCTGCTGAGCTCAGCGCTGATCGCGGTGGTGGCGATCACCATCGCCGGTTACCTGACGCTGGGAGAACACGAGCGCACACGCACCCTGCTGCGCTGGCTCTACCGCTGGCCGCTGTTCATCCCGTTCATCGTCACCGGCCAGGTGATGCGCACCTTCCTGGCCAAGAACGGCATGCTCAACCATGTGCTGATCGGCAGCGGGCTGATCGAGCCGCTGGCCGCGCAGAGCCTGCTCGATTGGCGCGGCATCGTCGTCGCTTTCGTCTGGAAGCAGGCCCCGTTCGTCACGCTGCTGCTGGCCGGCGCGATGGCCTCGATCGACGTGCAACACAGCGAGGCCGCGCGAAACCTCGGCGCGCCGCGCTGGCGCGTGCTGCTCGAGATCGTGCTGCCGCAGGTGCGCGGCACCCTGCTCGTCGGCGTCGTGCTGTCGTTCGTGACCATGTTGTCGGTGCTGTCGGTGCCGCTGATGATCAACCCGAACTCGCCGACCATGATGACCGTCGACGTGGCCTACCGCATCAGCAGCCATGGCGACTATGCGGTGGCCAATGCGCTGTGCCTGGTGTCGCTGCTGTTCGCGTCGCTCGGTGCCTGGGTCTACCTGCGCCACGCGGTAAAGAGGGTGGCGGGCACGTGAGCGCCATGGCGGGTCATTGGGCACGGCGCTGGTCGCGCCATGCGCTGCGCGCCGGCTTGATCGGCCTGCTCGCGTTCGTCATCTTCGGGCCGCTGGCCAACCTGTTGCTGTGGGCCTTTGCCGAGCGCTGGTATTACCCCGGCAAGTTGCCGCAGGAGTTCGGCCTGAAGTTCTGGCTCCAGGTGTTTGCACCGCGCGGCAACGCCGTGCAGTCGTTGGTCACCAGCGTCTGGATCGCGCTGCTGACGGTGGCCTTCTGCCTGGCCGTGGCCGTGCCCGCGGGCTATGCGCTGGCGCGCTTGAAGCTGCCATGGCGCGGCTTCATTCTGCTGCTGTTCCTGCTGCCGCAGGCCATTCCCAACTTGCCGATCTACGTCAACATCGCGCGCATGTTCTACGAGGTGGGCCTGAACGGCACCGTCTTCGGCGTCGTGCTGGTGCACGCCTCGCACGGGCTGGTACTGGCAGTGTGGATCGCCAGTGCGGCGTTCGCCGCGGTCGACGAATCTTTGGAGCAGGCGGCACGCAACCTGGGCGCCGGCCCCTGGCAGAGTTTTGCCACCATCACCCTGCCGCTGGCCGCGCCCGGCCTGATCGCCAGCGCGATCTTCGTCTTCCTCGAGTCGCTCGATGAATTCACCGGTACCTACTTCGTCGGCGTGCCCGACGTGATGACGCTGCCGCTGCTGATGTTCAACGCCAGCATGGGCGGCAACTACCAGATCGCGTCGATCACCGCGCTTGCTGCTGCTGATCCCGTCGATCGGCTTCATGCTGCTGGTCGAGCGTTTCCTGAAGGCCGATGTGCTGGCGATGGTCGGGCGCTGACGGTCGGCAGCACGCTGGCACGCGGATGGCGTCGCCTTGTCGAAAGTCAAACCTGAGGCCGCGGCGAGGCGCTGTCGTGGCCCTATTTGCAGTGCGTGACTCAAGCCATTGCGCAGCCTGCCGAAAAGGTACCGACGCACAGACACGCCATGAACAACGACGTATACACCGCATGGCAGTTCCAGCCGGGCCTGGATATCGCAGCGGCCATGCTGGCCTCGCTGGCGGTCTATGTCGGGTTCGACTTCTCCGGACGCGTTCCGCATACACGCGGGTGGACCAAGTGGCTCTGGCTGCTGGGCAGCGCCGTGGCGCTCGGTACCGGTATCTGGTCCGTGCACTTTGTCGCGTTTGCAATCCCCCCACTGCCCTTTAAGATCGGCTACGGCGGCGCCTTGACCGCCATCGGCTGGCTCGTCGACGTATTTGCCGCGGGCCTCGCGCTGTACCTGGCCGGCGGTCGGCGCGTCAGCCGCTCCATCGGCTTGTTGGCTGCTCCCCTGATGGCCGTCGTCTCGGTCGGCACCACGGTGCTCTACCTCCTGGATCTGCACATTGCACCGAGCCTCGAGTGGCATGTGCACGACCTGGTGGCAGCCGGGTCGGCGCTGACGGTCATGCTGGCCATCTCCGGCTGGATGGTTTACGGCACACGCAGGCGCTCGCTGTGGATGCGGATCGGCGCTGCCGCCTTCGCCGGTATCGGCTTCGTCGTCAGTGACAATTTCACGACCGAAGGCACGCAGGCGGTTCTCGACGCCATGTCGCTGAACTATATGGTCGGCGTCTCCGATCTCACGATGACGACACTGGCCACCCTCGGCAGCGGCTCGCTGCTGGGTGTGCTGCTGCTGCTGTCCATCATCGAGGGCCGCATGAACCGCGCCTTGCAGTCGGCCATCGCGCGCATCGATGAAGCCGCGCGCACCGATCCGCTGACGCGCCTGCCCAACCGCGTGCAATTCGACCAGCGCCTCGAAGCGGCCGCACGACATGCGGACGCGAACGACGAGTCGCTGGCGCTGTTGTTCGTCGGCCTGGACAGCTTCAAGACCGTCAATGATTCGTTCGGCCGCCGCGTCGGCGATCTGATGTTGCAGGATATGGCCACGCGGCTGCGTGCCGCCTGCCCGGCCGCACTGATCGCCCGCGCCGGCGGCGACGAGTTCGTGGTCTTGCTCGCGCCGAAGGCGGACAAGGCCGAGGCCGCCGCTGCCGCGCAACGCCTGCTGCGCGCCTTTGCAGAGGCCTTCGAGCTCGAAGGCCGCAACGTGCTGATGACTTGTTCGATCGGCGTGGTGCTCTACCCGGAGAGCGGCAACCTCAGCGGCGCAATGCTGCGCGCCGAGGCAGCCGCTCGCCACGTCAAGCGCAGCGGCGGCGCCACCTTCGCCTTCTTCGAACCACGCATGCTCGGCGACGCGCGCGAGCAGGTCGAGCTGCTGCACGACCTGCGTCAGGCCATCGCACTCAAGCAGCTCGAGCTCTACTTCCAGCCCAAGATCCACGCCCCCAGCGGCGAGGTCACCGGCGCCGAGGCCTTGTTGCGCTGGCACCACCCGCAGCGCGGCATGATCAGCCCGGCTGTGTTCGTGCCGCTGGCCGAACGCCATGGCCTGATCGGAGCGTTAGGCCAATGGGTGATCGAGGAGGCCTGCCACCAGGCCAGCCTCTGGCGCGACCAGGGCCTGCGCATGCGCGTGGCGATCAACCTGTCTGTGCACCAGCTGCACCAGCCCGACCTGGCCGAGCGCATCGCCGCGGCGCTCAAGGCGCACCAGCTCAACCCGCATCGCCTGACCTGCGAGATCACCGAGTCGGCCGCCATGGAGGATGCCGAAGGCACGATGAAGGTCTTCGAGCGCTTGGCGGCGGTCGGCGTCCACATCTCGATCGACGATTTCGGCACCGGCTACTCGAGCCTGTCGTACCTGCGCAAGCTGCCGGCCGAAGAGTTGAAGATAGACCGCAGCTTCGTGCTCGACCTCGAGACCAGCGCCGACGCGCGCGCAGTGGTCGAAGCCGTCGTCAAGCTGGCGCAGGCGCTGGGCCTGAAGGTTGTCGCCGAAGGTGTCGAGACCGAGGCGCAGAACCAGATCCTGCGTTCGCTGGGCTGCGATGAGCTGCAGGGTTATCTGTTCGCCAAACCGATGTCGGCCAAGGCCATTGCGCTGTGGGCGATGAACGACGTCGGGCCGCGCGCGATCAACTTCCGCGATTCATTGTTCGCCGAGACGCTGCCGAGCGCATTGCCCTGAACCTGTGCGACGCTCAGCCCAGGGTCAGTATCAGTGCCTGGTGATCCGACGCGTCACTCGACGGATCGACTTCGAAGGCCGTGATGCGCGGCGCCAGGTCGGCCGAGACGAAGGCGAAGTCACAGGCGAATCGGCGCGGCCATTGCACACTGTCGTACAAACCCACGGTAGCGGCGTGCGGCTGGCGCGGGTGCGTGAACTGCCAGGCGTCGCAAAAGGCCGGCGTGGCATCGTCGAAGGGCGCCAGCATGCGCGCATGCCCGGGCGAGTCGGGCTCGCAATTGCAGTCGCCGGTGACGATGCCCGCGGCCGGATGCGGCCGCCAGTGGAACGGGCCCCGCGAGACGTCGGCGCGCTCGGGTGTCTGGCGATGGCCTTGTGCCGCAGCGTGCCGTTCGCGCAGGGCATTGAACTGCGCCAGCCGCTGCGCAGCCGAGTAATAGGCCAGATGCGTGGTGGTGACACGCAGTGCGCCGATATCCGGCGCTTCGATGACGGCCTCGACGGCCACGCGCTGCATGTCGGCATGTACCGCGTCGGCCGGCCAAGGCAGCAGGTGGCGCCAGGCCTGGCGCAGCGGCAGGCGCGACAGCAGCAGGTTGCCGAACTGGCGCCGGCCGCCGGCCTCGTGCGGCACGTCGACGGCGATGCCTTCGATCGCGGTGTAGCCCGCAAAGGCAGCGGCCAGCAGTGCGAACTGGTCCTCGCCACGGCTGCCGACCAGCGTGTCGAAGCCGCGCGCCACCTCCTGCAGGCAGATCACGTCGGCATCGGCCAGCTCGCGGATCACGCGCGCGATGCGCGACGCATCGACGCGACCATCGACGCCACGGCACCATTGGATGTTCCAAGACAGCAGCTTCATCGATCGACCTCCGTCGGTGCTTGCAGTGCTGCGATCTCGCTCAGGCAATTCAGGCACAGGCAGCCTTTGAATTGCTGGCGCAACTCGTCGAGGGTGGCTGCGGCGAGTGGTACGCCTGTGCAAGCGCAGGGCGTGGGATCGTTCGCGCCGCAATGGAAGCCGCCGCCGCAGCGCGGGCAACGGTCGCTGGCCGCCGCGCTCATCGCTTTGTCGCGCGCTTGGCGCCGGCCTTGCGCGCGGCCTTCTTCGCGGCCGGTACAGGCCACGCGGCGCGCGGCTCGTGCACGGCGTCGTCGAAGGGATTGACGACTTCGAGCTCGCCGAAACGCTGGCCAGCCTGCATATCTTCGGTGAACAGCGTCGTGCAACCCGCATCGAGTGCGGCCTGCACGATGAGGCCGTCCCACGACGAGAGCCGGTAGCGCCGCGACAGCTGCAGGCCGCGCATGACCGACGCGGCATCGGCCGCAACGACGCGCCCGACGACCAGCGCTTCCAGGGCGGCGATCGCGTCGTCGGCATCGAGCAAGCGCTTGCGCAGCAGGATCGAATAGCTCTCGGCGAGCACCTGGGTGCTGATCGTCAGCGTAGCGTCGCGCGCGTGCGTCGCCAGCAGGTGAATGGCGCGTGCCTGCTTGCGAACATCGCGCCGGTCATGCGCATAGACGACGACATTGCTGTCGAAGAAGGCGTTCACTTCCGACGGCGCCTCTCCTGCTCATCGAAGCGCTCGGCATAAAGCGCTTCCCGCCCCTGCCACGCGGGGCCGGAGCCTGCAGGCCGCGGCAGCGCCCGCGCAAAACTGGCGCGCAGCATCGCCGCCTGTCTTTCGCCGACGGACTTACGGCCCACATATTGCTCGATCGCGTCACGGCATATCTGGTTCACGCTGGTGCCGTCTTGCAGCGCCTTGACGCGGGCATCGCGCAGCAACTCATCGTCGATCACGAGGGTCAGGTTGGACACGGCGACTCCTATGACACAGAACCAGTGTAGCACGGGTTATGTGCTCTCAAACAGCGCCTTGTGCCGCTCGCGCAGCAGATTCTTCTGCACCTTGCCCATCGCGTTGCGCGGCAGTTCGGGCTCGATGAAGACCCGTTTGGGCACTTTGAAATTGGCGATGCAGTCTTTCAGCGCCGTGATCAGCGCTGCGCCGTCCAGCGCGGCGCCCGGCTTGGGCACCAGCACCGCGACCACGGCTTCGCCGAAGTCGGCGTGTGGCACGCCGATCACCGCGCTCTCAGCCACGCCGGGCATCTCGTTGAGCAGGGCTTCGACCTCGGCGGGGTAGACGTTGTAGCCGCCGCTGATGACCAAGTCCTTGCTGCGGCCGACGATGCTCACCACGCCGGTGTCGTCGATCTTGCCGACGTCACCGGTCTTGAACCACAGGTCGGGCGTGAATTCCTCGGCCGTCTTCTCCGGCATGCGCCAGTAGCCCTTGAAGACATTCGGGCCCTTGACCTCGATGCCGCCGACCTCGCCGCTGCGGCAGAGTTGGCCCTTGTCGTCGTGCACACGCAGTTGCACCCCGGGCAGCGCGCGGCCGACGGTGCCGGCGCGGCGTTCGCCGTCTTCGCGGCGGTAAGGATTGGAGGTCAGCATCACGGTCTCGCTCATGCCGTAGCGCTCCAGGATGGTGTGGCCGCTGCGTTCACGCCAGGCGTCGAAGGTTTCGGGCAGCAGCGGCGCCGAACCGGCGATGAACAGGCGCATGTTCGAGCAGGCCTGGCGCGTCAGGGCCGGTTCGGCGAGCAGGCGCGTGTACAGGGTGGGCACACCCATGAACACGGTGGCGCGCGGCAACTGCGCGATGGTCGCCTTGGGCTCGAAGCGGTTGAACCACAGCATCTTCGCCCCGGCCAGCAAGGCGCCGTGGCTGGCCACGAACAGGCCGTGGACGTGGAACACCGGCAGGGCATGAATCAGGACATCGCTGGCCTGCCAGCCCCAGTAGGCATGCAGCGTGCGGGCATTGGACAGCAGGTTGCCGTGCGTCAGCATGGCGCCCTTGCTGCGCCCGGTGGTGCCGCTGGTGTACAGGATCGCAGCCAGCTCGTCGGCCTGCCGAGGGACCGGTGTGTGCCGGTCGCCGTGCCAGGCCGCGCGCTCGAGCAGGCTGCCGCTGCGGTCGTCGTTCAGCGTGAAGACGTTCTTCACCCCGGCCTTGAAGGCCAGGGTGCTGAGCCAGGGGAAGTTGCGCGCGCTGCATACCACCACGCTGGGCTCGGCGTCCGCGATGAAGTAGGCGATCTCGCCGGCCTGGTAGGCGGTGTTGAGCGGCAGGTAGACCAGGCCCGCACGCAAGACGGCCAGGTACAGCAGCAGCGCCTCGACACTCTTGTCGACCTGCACCGCGACACGCGCCCCGGCGGGCAGGTCGAGCGACTCGAGCAGGTTGGCGATGCGTGCGCTGGCGTGCGCTATGTCGCGCCAGGTGTAGAACAGCGACGCCTCGGTGTCGCAGGTCTCGATCGCGGTGGCGTCGAGGTCGGCGGCGAAGGCCGCGCGCAGTGCGGCGAACAGATTCTGGTTTTCGGCCATGGCAGGAGCTAGAAGCGCGGGGGTCGTTTGTCGTTGAATGCCGCCAGCCCTTCGCGGTGCTCGGCACTGTCGGCATAGGCGTAGTGCGGCGCGCGCTCGCCGGCGCGCGACAGCGCGCGGCGTGGCGAAGGCGCGCAGGGCTTGTTTGTTCAGGCGCAGCGCCTGTGGCGACAATGTGGCCATGCGCTGGGCCGCGTGTTGCGCCTCGGCCGCGACGCGGTCGTCGGCGACCACGCGGGTGACCAGGCCGCGCTCGCGCGCGGCGACGGCGTCGAAGACCCGGCCTTCGAGCAGTAATTCGCGCAGCGCGGTGGTGCCGATCACGGCGGCGACGATTTCCATCTCGGCCGGCGCCATCGGGAAACCCAGCATGGCGATCGGCACGCCGAAGCGGCTGCCGGCACCGGCAATGCGCAGATCACAGCAGGCGGCGATCTCCAGACCGCCGCCGATGCAAGCCCCTTCGATCTGCGCCACCACAGGCAAATCACAGGCCAGCATGGCCTGCAGGGCGGGCAAGACGTCATCCTCGTGAAAGCGGCGCAGGCGCGCCTCGTCGAAGCGGAAATCGGGAAACTCCTCGATATCGCCGCCGGCGGCAAAGTGCCCACCCTCGCCGGCAACGATGACCACGCGAGCACCGGCGCCCGCTGCCTGCAGGAGCTCGAAGTGCGCACGCAGTTCGCGCCACATCGACACCGACAAGGCGTTGAGCTTGCCGGCATGGGCCAGCGTGACGCGGGCAATGCCGCTGTCCGTGCCGGCATCGATCCGTACCGAGCCGGCCATCAGTCCAGCTTCGCCCCCGAGGCTTTCACCACCTCGCTCCAGCGCTTGACTTCGGTCGACACGAAACGGCCGTAATCGTCGCCCCACAGGTTCGGGGTTTCGGCGCCGAGGCCATTCCACAGGGTCTTCATGTCGTCGCTGTTGAGCGCCTTCTTCATCTCGTTCTGCATCGCCAGCACGGTCTCGCGCGGCGTGCCCTTGGGCGCCCACAGGCCGTACCAAGTGGCGACCTCATATTTCGGTGCGCCGCTGTCCTTGGCCAACGGCACCTCGGCGAAGCCCGGCGCACGCTTGTCGGCAGCCACCGCGATGGCGCGGATGCGTCCGCCCTTGATGTGATTGGCCGACGAGCCCAGGCCGTCGAACATCATGTCGACCTGGCCGGCGATCAGGTCCTGCAGCGCCGGCCCGGCGCCGCGGTACGGGATGTGGGTGATGAAGGTCTTGGTCTGCAGCTTGAACAGCTCACCGGCCAGGTGGTGCGAGGTGCCGTTGCCGGCCGAGCCGTAATTGAGCTTGCCTGGATTCTTGCGCAGCAAGTCGATCAGCTCGGGCAGGGTCTTGGCCGCCACCCGCTGCGGGTTGACCACGATCACCTGCGGCACGCTGGAGATCAGACCCACCGGGATGAAGTCGGTCTCGATGTCGTAGTCGAGCTTGGGGTACATGCTCGGGGCAATGGTGTGGTGCACCGCGCCCATGAAGAAGCTGTAGCCATCGGGCGTGGCGCGCGCGGCGATGCCGGCGCCCAAGGTGCCGCCGGCGCCACCCCGGTTGTCGATCACGAACTGGCGGCCGGTGTTCTTGCCCATCAGTGCGAACAGCGGCCGGGCGAAGGCGTCGGTACCACCGCCCGGCGGGAACGGCACGACGATGGTCACCGGCTTGTTCGGCCACGCCTGTCCCGAGCCGGTCGAAGTGGACTGCGCCTGCGCCAGCGGCGCGGCGAGCAGCGCGGCGCCGGCGATAACGAGTACGCGGTGCAAAGCGGAAGTCGACATGCGAGGTCTCCTGTGTCATTGGAATATCGAGTTCACAGCAGGGCGGATACCGCCCTGCTATGGGCCACCTTGCCATGGGCAAAGCGGTCGTGATACAGCTCGATCTTGCCCAGATCGTAGAGGTAGTTGACCATCAGCCCGGCCGATTGCCGGAGTCCGACGGCCGACAGATTGGCCTGCGCGTTCAGGCGCTCCAGCCGGGCCCCATTGTCGAGGTGAAAACGTGCCACCGGGTCGCCTTCGGGCTGCGGCGAAACCTGTACCAGAAAGTGCGCGGCCAGGCGCCACAGTGCGTGATGGGCGTGGCCACCGAGCGCGGCCAGTCTTGCGGCATGGCTCAAGGCCCCGAGATCGCCGGCGCAGGCGGTGCGCAACTCGGCATAGGCGGCTGCCGCCGCCGCGCCGAGTGCCGCGGCGTCGATCTGCAGCAGCCAGGCCAGAAAGCCGGGGATCGGCGACAAGGTGCAAAAGGCCTTTAGTTGCGGCAACTCGCGCTTGAGCTGCTCGGCCACGCGCTTGATCAGGAAGTTGCCCAGCGACACGCCGCGCAGCCCGGGCTGGCAGTTGCTGATCGAATAGAACACCGCCACCTTGAATTGTTCGGCCGGCAGAGAAGGCGAGCCCTTGTCGATCAGCGGCGCGATCGCGCCGGCCATCTCGGGCAGCAAGGCCACCTCGACGAAGATCAGCGGCTCGTCGGGCAATTGCGGGTGGAAGAAGGCGAAGCAGCGGCGGTCGGGCTGCAGCCGGCGGCGCAGGTCGTCCCAGCCGTCGATCTGGTGCACGGCCTCGTGCCGGATGATTTGCTCGAGCAACTGCGCCGGCGAGTTCCAGTCGACCTTGCGCATCTCCAGGAATCCGGGGTTGAACCACGACGACAACAGGTGCAGCAGATCGGCCTCGACGACCTGCAGTTGCGGCTGCTGGCGCAGGCGCTCGAGCAGCACGCGGCGCAGGCGCACGAGGGCCGCAGTGCCGCCTGGCGCGCCGTTCAGGCGCCGGAACAACTCCTGCCGCGGGGCCTCGGCCAGGTGGGTCAGGCGCGCCAGGTTCGCTGCGTCGGGCGCCCTGGCATATTCCCGGGCGGCCGCGAGCACGGCCTGCGGGTCGGGGCTGAAATCGCTGGCCAGGCGCTCATAGAAGCGCCCGCGCTGCTCCTCGCCCAGAGCGTCGATGTGCTGCAAGATGTCCTTGGCCAGCAGCGGCCCGTTGGCCTCACCGCGCACCGACAACAGGCGCCGGCATTCGGCCAGCACGAGGCGCAGCGGGGTCGGGTCGGCCATGGTTTGCGTGGCGGGCGGTGCGGGTGCGAGCAGCAACGCCATTACAGCATTGCCCGCTGCGCGCGGCCCGTGTTCGTTGCATGATGTGTACGGCACGGCATCCCCGTGCACCCCGTCTGGAGAGACTCATGCAACGTATCGGATTCATCGGCGCCTCGGGATTGATGGGCCATGGCATGGCGAAGAACCTGCGTGCCAAGGGTTACCCGCTGGCGCTGACCGTGCACCGCAACCACGATCGCGTGGCCGACCTGCTGGCCGCCGGCGCCACCCTGGCCGCCACACCTGCCGAGCTGGCACGCGCCTGCGACATCGTGTTCCTGTGTGTCACCGGGTCGCCGCAGGTCGAGGCGGTGGTCAACGGCGACGGCGGCCTGTTGTCGGCTGCGGCCAAGGGCCTGCTCATCGTCGACACCTCGACCGCCGAACCCGAATCGACGAACCGCCTGCGCGCGCTGTGCGCGGCCCAGGGCGTGGCCTTCGTCGACGCGCCGCTGGCGCGTACGCCGACCGACGCCGAGGCCGGCAAATTGAACGTGATGGTCGGCGCCACGCAGGCGCAGTTCGCACAGCTCGAACCCGTGCTGCAGGCCTTCGCCGAAAACGTCTTCCACGTCGGCCAGCCCGGTGCCGGGCATGTCATCAAGCTGCTCAACAACTTCATCGCGCAGGCCATCTGCACGGCCACCGCCGAGGCTTTCGCAGTCGGCCAGAAAGCCGGTGTCGACCTCAAGCGGCTGGTGGCGCTGGTCTCGGCCGGTGGCGTCAACTCGGGCCTGTTCCAGATCATGAGCAAGACCCTGGACGGCGACCTGTCGGGCATCAAGTTCGAGATGAACAACGCACGCAAGGACATCCGCTATTACACCCACCTGGCCGAGAACCTGGCCGTGCCCACGGTGGTCGGCGAGGCGGTGCACCAGTCGCTGGCCCTGGCCTGCGCCCTGGGCTACGGCGAGAAGTACGTGCCCTCGCTGGTCGAGGCCCAGGAGAAGATCACCGGCGCGAAGATCATCCCGCGCTAGGCCCGGGTGCGCCCGGCGCGCCACGCGGCGTTCGACGAAAGACCATCATGAGCCAAATCGTTCTCGTGCACGGCGCCTGGGGCGGCGCCTGGATCTGGCGCCGCGTGCTCGGCCCGCTGCGCGCCGCCGGCCACGAGGTGCATGCCGTCACGTTGACCGGCGACGGTGAACGCGCCCACCTGCGGCGGCCCGAGGTCGGCCTGCGCACACATATCGCCGACGTGCTCGGCCTGATCGACGCCGAGGAGTTGCGCGACATCACCTTGGTCGGCCACAGCTATGCCGGCCAGGTGATCACCGGCGTGGCCGACGTGCTGCTGGCGCGCGGTGCGGGGGGCCTGCGCCAGCTGGTCTACGTCGACGCCATGGTGCCGCTGCCCGGCGAGGGCTGGGGCAGCAATCATCCGCCCGAGGTGGTGGCTGCGCGCCGCATGGCGGCGGCGGCCAACGACAACGCGCTGCCGCCGCCCGACCCGAGCGACTTCGGCCTGTCTGGGGCCGATCGCGACTGGCTGCTCAGGCGCCAGGTGGCGCACCCGTTCGGGCCGTACCGCGAGCCGATGCCGTTCGACGGCCCGCGCTGGGCGGCTGTGGCGCGCTGCTTCATCGACTGCAGGCAGCCGGCTTACCCGACCATCGAGGGTTCACGCCAGCGCGTGCGCAGCCAGCCGGGCTGGCGCATCGTCGAGCTGCCGACCGGGCATTGTCCGATGGTCAGCGCGCCGGCCTTGCTGGCGAAGCACTTGCTCCTGCTGACCTAGCCACGCGCGCGCGCACGGCGGCCACGTCACGCACCGGGCGCACTTCGATGCAGCCGTAGCGGGTCCAGGGAAACTCCTGCGCCAAGCGAACCGCCTCTTCGATCGACTCGGCCTCGATCAAGTTGAAGCCGGCGAGCACCTCTTTGGTTTCCGCGAAAGGCCCGTCCAGAATCGTCGTGTGGCCACCGCGCAGGCGTACCGACTTCGCACTCGCGCCGCCCTCGAGTTGCTGGAAACTCAGCAAGCTGCCGCAAGCTTGCAATTCATCGGCGTGCTGCAGACACTGGCGCATCTGGTCGTCAAACTCGTCTTCGGGCAGCTTGCCGAGCAGTTCTTGGTCGGTGTACACAAGCAGCAGGAATTGCATGGCTTCTGGGCTCCGGGTGGGTTGCGTGCAACAGCGCACGCATCATATTGCGCCAGGCCCTGTCGATTTTCGGTTCCCTCGTTCGTCGTAGAGGCAAGGGGTCGTTTTCGCCGCTTCACCGGGGGCGGCCATCCCGAATTCCGTTCCACCCGATAGGAGATCGATCATGCGTGTCATGGTGATGGTCAAAGCCAGTCGGAACTCCGAAGCCGGTGTCATGCCGAGCGAACAACTGCTGGCCGACATGGGCCGCTATAACGAGGAGCTGGTCAAGGCCGGGGTGCTGCTGGCCGGCGAGGGTTTGCACCCCAGTTCCAAAGGGGCGCGCATGCGTTTCTCGGGCGCATCGCGCACGGTGATCGACGGCCCGTTCGCCGAGTCCAAGGAACTGGTCGCCGGTTTCTGGCTCTGGCAGGTGCGTTCGATGGACGAAGCCATCGAGTGGCTGCGGCGCTGCCCGAACCCACACCCCGAGGACTGCGAAGTCGAAATCCGCCCGGTGTTCGAAGCCGATGATTTCGGCCCGGCGCTGAGCCCCGCGTTGCGCGAGCAGGAGGACAGATTGCGCGTACAGGCGGCCGCCAACAAGCGGTGATGGGCGCCCGCCTGGCCTGGGTCTGACCGCGGCATGACACGTGATCCGCACCGCGCCATCGATGCCGTCTGGCGCATCGAGTCGGCCAAGATCATCGGCGGCGTCGCGCGCCTGGTGCGTGACGTCGGCCTGGCCGAAGAGCTGGCCCAGGACGCGTTGCTGGCCGCCCTCGAACATTGGCCCGCAGACGGCATCCCCGACAACCCGGGCGCCTGGCTGATGGCCACGGCCAAGAACCGCGCACTCGATCACCTGCGCCAGCAGGCCCTGCATTGGCGCAAGCAGCAGGAGCTGGGCGCCGATGCCGATGCGCGCGGCGACCATGTGGTGCCCGATTTCAGCGACGCACTGGACAGCGCCGACGACATCGGCGACGACCTGCTGCGACTGGTGTTCACGGCCTGCCACCCGGTGCTGTCCAGAGAGGCCCAGGTCGCCCTGACGCTCAGGCTGCTCGGCGGCCTGAGCACGACCGAGATCGCACGCGCCTTCCTGCTGCCCGAGCCGACCATCGCCCAGCGCATCGTGCGCGCCAAGCGCACGCTCAGCGCCGCGCGCGTGCCCTTCGAAGTCCCGCGCGGCGAGGCCTTGACCGGTCGCCTGGCCTCGGTGCTCGAGGTCGTCTATCTGATCTTCAACGAAGGGTATTCGGCCACCAGCGGAGACGATTGGATGCGGCCCACGCTGTGCGACGAAGCGCTGCGTCTGGGTCGGGTGTTGGCCCAGCTGGCGCCGCAGAGCAGCGAAGTGCACGGTCTGGTCGCGTTGATGGAGATCCAGGCCTCGCGCACCCGCGCGCGCACCGATGCCGCAGGGCGGCCTATCCTCTTGCTCGAGCAGGATCGCAGCCGCTGGGACCGTCTGCTGATCGGGCGCGGACTGGCCGCGCTCGAACGCGCCGCCGCGCTGGGCGGCGAGCGGGGGCCCTACGAGCTGCAGGCGGCCATCGCGGCCTGCCATGCCCGCGCGCCGAGCGCCGCGCAAACCGACTGGCCACACATCGTTGCTTGCTACGACGCCTTGGCCCAGCGCCTGCGCTCGCCGGTGGTCGAACTCAATCGCGCCGTGGCGGTCGGCATGGCGTTCGGCCCGCAGGCCGCATTGCCGCTGATCGATGCCCTGGTGGCCGAGCGGCAACTCGATCGCTACCACCTGCTGCATGCGGCGCGCGCAGACCTGCTCGTCAAGCTCGGGCGGCCGAGCGAAGCACGGCAGGCATTCGAGCGCGCGGCCACCTTGACACACAACGAGCGCGAACGCGAGCTGTTGCAGGAACGTGCGCGGGCAAGCATGTCATGACGCAAGGCGGCACGGCCATGTTTTTTCGCGCCGACAGGTGGGTCTGGCCGGGACCCTTGTCCGCCCGTAACATCCGCCTGGCCCGAGCAACGCCTGCGTCGCTAGCACACCGTCGCGTGGAGGAAAACAAAATCGACGAATCCCTGTTGAACCAGCTGCGCATCGATCACCGGCAGCGCGAAGACCACGGCCGTGCCGTGCCGCGCTGGATGTGGCTTGCCCTGACCGGCATCGTGGCCGTGCTGCTCGTCGCGGGCGCGGCCTGGTGGTTCACCACGGCACGGTCGATCGCCGTGCAGACCGCCGTGGCCTTGCAACCCAGCGCGGCGGCCGGCGCGGGCGCGGTCCTGCAGGCCACGGGTTACATCACCGCACGCCGGCAGGCGACGGTCTCGACGCAGATCACCGGCACGCTGACCCAGGTCTTGATCGAAGAGGGCAACTTCGTCAAGAAGGGCCAGGTCATCGCACGCCTGGAAGACAGTGCGCTGCGCGCCACCCTCCGCGTGGCGCAGGCCAATATCGAGTCGGCACAGGCCCAGGTGGCACAGGCGCAGGCACAACTGACACAGGCCAGCGCCGACGCACGCCGCCAGGACGAACTCGCCGCCAGCGGCATGCTGTCCAGGCAAGCCGCCGAGCAGGCCCGCACCGCGGTGCTCACATTCACGGCGCTGCTCGATGCGCGCCAGCGCGAGGTGCAGGCCGCACGCGCGCAGCTCGCGCAGGCGCAGGTGAACTTCGACTACACGGTCGTTCGCGCGCCGTTTTCCGGTGTCGTGACGGTCAAGGCGGCGCAGGTCGGTGAGATCGTCTCGCCGCTCTCGGCCGGCGGCGGATTCACGCGCACCGGGGTGGGCACCATCGTCGACATGGATTCGCTCGAAGTCGACGTCGACGTCAACGAGGCTTATATCGGCCAGATCAAACCCGACATGCCGGCCCAGGCCGTGCTCAGCGCCTACCCGGACTGGAAAGTGCCCGCGCATGTGATTGCCATCGTGCCATCCGCCGATCGGGGCAAGGCCACGGTCAAGGTTCGTGTCGCGCTGGAACAAAAGGATGCACGCATGGTGCCCGACATGGGTTTGCGTGTGAGCTTCCTCGCTGCCAAGACCGACGCTGCGCCGACACAGGCCGGCGTGCTCGTGCCCGCCCTGGCGGTGACGCAGCGCGACGGCCAAGCGGTGGTCTTCGTCGTTGCCGAGGGCAAGGCCCGGCAGCGTGCAGTCACGCCGGCCGCACAGGACATGGGTTCGATGAAACTGCTGGCCGAGGGCGCCGTGAAAGTGGGCGAGCGCGTGGTGCTGTCACCACCGGCCGAGTTGCGCGACGGCGCCGGGCTCAGAATCGACGAACCAGCGCCGGCCGATCGGCGCTGAGATGGCTGCGATCAACGTCATGGAGGAAGGGGTATGAGCAAGCTGATCGAAATCCGCGACCTGTCGAAAGTCTACGAACGCGGCCGGCAAAAGGTCGAGGTCCTGCACCACATCGACCTGGACGTCGACGCAGGCGATTTCCTGGCCCTGATGGGCCCATCGGGATCGGGCAAGACGACCCTGCTCAACCTGATCGGCGGCCTGGACCTGCCCTCGGGGGGCAGCATCGATGTCGGCGGCCAGCGCATCGACCAGCTGGGCGCAGCGGCGCTGGCCAAGTGGCGCGCGGCCAAGGTCGGCTTCGTGTTCCAGTTCTACAACCTGATGCCCATGCTCTCGGCACAGCGCAATGTCGAGCTGCCGCTGTTGTTGACCAAGCTTTCGGCAGGCGAGCGCAAGAAGCACGCAGCGATTGCGCTCGAACTCGTCGGCATGACGGATCGCGCGACGCACAAACCGAGCGAACTCTCCGGCGGCCAGCAGCAGCGTGTGTCGATCGCGCGCGCCATCGTCTCCGACCCGGCGCTGCTGGTCTGCGACGAACCCACCGGCGACCTCGATCGCCAATCGGCCGAGGACGTGCTGGGCCTGCTGCGGGCGCTGAACCGCGATCACGGCAAGACGGTCGTGATGGTGACCCACGACCCGAAGGCCGCCGAGCTACGCCAAGCGCACGCTGCACCTCGACAAGGGCAGCCTGGTCGAACTGGCCACGGCGGCCTGACGCGCACGGCAAGGAGCTGGCGATGAAATACCTGCACCTGGTCTGGGCCTCGCTGTTCAGGCGCAAGACGCGCACCCTGCTGACCCTGGTTTCCATCGTCGCGGCGTTCCTGCTGTTCGGCCTGCTCGACGCGGTGCGCACCTCGTTCACCCAGGCCGGGCAGAGCGCGAACGGCGCGGCGCGGCTGCAGACCAGCTCCAAGCTGTCCTTCATCCAGACGCTGCCGCAGTCGCTGGAAGCGCAGATCGCACGCGTCGACGGCGTCAAGAGCGTGACCTATGCCAACTGGTTCGGCGGCGCCTACCAGGACCCGCACAACCAGGTCTTCAGCTTCGCCGTGCCGCCCAACTACCTCGACCTGTACCCCGAGGTCTCGGTGACCGCCGCCGAGCGCAAGGCCTTCGTCGAGACGCGCACCGGCGCGCTGATCGGCGAGCAACTGGCGCAGCGCTTCCACTGGAAGGTCGGCGACCGCGTGCCGCTGCAGTCGACGATCTTCCCCGACCGCCAGGGCAGCAAGAACTGGCCATTCGACATCGTCGGCATCCTGCACGCCACCGACAAGAAGACCGGCGGCTTCTTCGACCAGATGTTGCTGCTGAACTGGAAGTACTTCGACGACACGACGCCCTACAACCAGGGCACGGTGGGCTGGTACGTCACGCGCGTGGTCGACGTCAACCAGGCCGATCGCGTCGCCAAGGCCATCGACGCCTTGTCCGCCAACTCGGACCACGAAACCCGCACCCAGACCGAGCAGGCCGCCACCGCCTCGTGGATGAAGCAGCTGGCCGACATCGGGCTCATCGTCGGCTCGATCATGGGCGCCGTCTTCTTCACCCTGCTGCTGCTGTCGGGCAACACCATGATGCAGGCGGTGCGCGAACGCACCAGCGAAATCGCGGTCCTGAAGACGATCGGCTTTTCGGGCCGCAGCGTGCTGGCCATGGTGCTGGCCGAATCGGTGCTGCTGCTGCTGCTGGGCGGCGTCGTCGGCGTGGCGCTGGCCAGCGTGATCATTCCGGCCGTTTCCGCCGGCAGCGGCGGCATGCTCAACCTGCCGTCGGTGGGTGCGGCCAGCTGGAGCCTGGGCTTGGCGCTGATGGTGCTGATCGGCGTGCTGGTCGGTGCCTTGCCGGCCTGGAAGGCGATGCGGCTGAACATCGTCGATGCACTGGCCGGCCGCTGAAACAAGGCACGAAGGAGAAACGGGTGGCCTGGTTGATCAACATCGCGCTGTTCACGTTCCTGCTCGTCGTGATGGCGGCCTGGGTGCTGCTGCCCTGGCCCGGAGCCATCGCGCTGGCCATGCTGCTCGCCGCCTGGTTGCTGCTCACGCGGCGAGGCGGCCAGGCGCTATCGGTCACCAGCGTCGGCATCAGCACGCTGGGCCAGCGCCTGGGCGCGACGACGGTCATCGTCGTCGGCATCGCCGGCGTCGTCGGTGTGCTCGTGGCCCTGCTGTCGATGGCCGAGGGTTACAGCGACACGCTGCGCAAGACCGGCAACACGGAGACGGCGGTCGTGATGCGCGGTGCATCGGCCTCGGAGGTGATGTCGGTGCTGGCTCGTGAAAGCGTGACCCTGATTACGCAGGTGCCCGGCGTTGCGCGTGATGCCAAGGGCGAGCCGATCGCGTCCGACGAACTGGTGGTGGCGGCGAACCTGCCGGTGATGGGCGGCGCCGCCGACGAAGAAGGCAGCGTGCAGCTGCGTGGCATCGGCGAGCAGGCCTGGGCCGTGCGGCCGCAGGTGAAGATCAGTCGCCGGCAAACGCTTCACGCCGGGCCTGCGCGAGCTCGTCGTCGGCCGTGGCGCCGCCCACCAGTTCGCGGGCCTGACGGTGGGCAACAAGATCCACCTGGGCGCCCAGGAGTGGACCGTGGCCGGCATCTTCGCCTCCGGCGATGCCATGGAGTCGGAAATCTGGGCCGACGCCAACGTGGTCGCCGACACCTACCGCCGCGGCGGCAGCCGGGCCTCGGTGACCGTGCGCCTGACCGATCCGCAGGCCTTCGGCGCCTTCAAGGCCGCGCTCGAAGGCAATCCGCAACTCAAGGTCGACGTCAGCACGACGCTCGATTATTTCGACAAGCAGTCCGAAGGCATGACCAAGTTCCTGCGCATCATCGGCATCACGGTCGGTGCGATCATGGCCATCGGGGCCATGTTCGGTGCCCTGAATACGATGTTCGCCGCGGTCGCGGCGCGGGCGCGAGAAATTGCCACACTGCGCGCGATCGGCTTCACCGGCCTGCCCGTCGTGGTGGCAGTGATGCTCGAGACCATGCTGCTGGCGCTGATCGGCGGCGTGATCGGCGGGCTGGTGGCCTACCTCGTCTTCAATGGCTACAGCGCGTCGACCATGGCCGCCGGCTCGGTGGGTCAGCTCAGGTTCGAGTTGCGCGTTTCACCCGACCTGCTCTGGACCGGCCTGAAATGGGCCCTGGCGATCGGCTTCATAGGCGGCCTGTTCCCGGCCCTGCGCGCGGCGCGCCTGCCGGTGACGACTGCGTTGAGAGAACTTTAAGCGAGCGCTGTGCTGCCCCCTGCTCGCCGGCCACTTGTGCCGCAGTTCGTCGAACCAACGAAAAGGGTGTGATCTTGTGTCGCACAGGCATGCTCATGCACCTTGTGCGCAGGCACCGAACTGCGCCTTCATCGCCGCTTCGATCTGCTGCGGGCTCAGGTCGCGAACTTGCGTCGCCACCGACCAGGAATGCCCGAACGGGTCCTCCAATACGCCGTAGAGGGCGCCCCAGAACATGTCGGTGACCGGCATCTTGACCGTGGCGCCGGCGGCCTCGGCCTGGCGCATGGTGGCGGCGGCGTCCTTGACCGAGAGATGGATGGTGACCGGCGAGCCACCCAGTTGCCCGGGCCCGCGGGCCCCCATCTCGGGGAACTCATCGACCAGCATCAGCATCGAGTCGCCGATGCGAAGCATGGCGTGGGCGAGTTTGCCGTCGCGGCCGGGCAGACGGAACATCTCGACCGCGTCGAAGGCTTTCTTGTAGAAGGCGATGGCCTCTCCCGCCCCGCGGCACACCAGGTGCGGGGTCAGCGTATGCATGCCTTCGGGGATGGCTTTGACAGTGGATTGGGTCATGGTCACGGCTCCTTGGGTCGTTAGGGTGGACAAATCCGCCAGTCCTTTTGCGACTGCGCGGCTCCACCCGTACGACGATCGGGCGGATGCCGGATCGACAACCCGGGAAGACTCTTCGCGCGCCTGACACCCCGTTACGACGGGCGCCGCGCCAGCACGGCGGGGCCCTGTGACGTCGCGGCCAGCGGCGACCGCGGCATGGGCCAAATCAGGACATCGCAGCCAACGGCCCCGCTGCAGGTCGGCCGTAGGTGAGCCGCGCCCACAGCGCTTCCAGCGGCCCGCGCGCGTGACGAGTGAGCCACCAGCGGCTGAACGGAACCTGGATCACGAAGAAGATCGCGATGGCGAGTGCCAGCCCAGCCGCCGGCCCCATCTTGCCCCACAGCCCGAAGCCCCAGCCGTAAAACAGCGTGGTGCATAGAGCGGTTTGCATGAGGTAGTTGGTCAACGGCATGCGGCCGGCGGCCGCAAACGGCGCCAACCACCGCTGCCACATCGGGACCTGCGCCAAGCGAACGATCGTCAGCACGTAGAAGATCATCATCGCGACGCGGCTGGTCCAGTAACAAAGGCTGCCGAAAAGCTTGATCGGCGACGGGCTCGGGTCGCGATTGAAGTGGAAGACCAGTGTGAATGCCACCCCGCACAGCAGGCCGACAGCCAGCGCCACCCACATCAGGCGGCGCACCTGGGGCATCAGTTCGGCAATGCGCTGCACCCAGCGCTGGCGACCGGCAAGCAGGCCGAGCAGCATCGTCAGCGACATCTGCACCCAGAAACCCACTGTGCCCCACAGCGACCACGGGTTGTCGTAGAAGTACGCGAACTCGCGCATGTGTTCGGCAGCCGCCTGGATGAAACTGCCGTGGCCGTAGGCGGCGTTGTTGCTGGCCTCGAAGGCCTGCGCCTTCTTGACCAACATGGCCGTGATCTCGGGCGTGGTCAGCACCAGGCGAAGTGCGCCCGAGATCACCGGATAGAGCAGGCACAGCACGATCAGCACAACGATGGTTCTCGCGCTCGCGCGGCGCAGCCCGAACACCAGCAGCAGGCCGAGCAGCGCATAGATGTGCAGCACATCGCCGGTCCAGAAGACGGTGGCGTGGAGCAGGCCCAGCACCGCCAGCACCGCCAGCCGCCGCAGGTACAGCGTGGTGGCGCGGGCCGGATCGCGCTGCTCCATGCGCGCGAACTGGATCGTGAACCCGATGCCGAACAACAGGCTGAACATGCTGTTGAACTTGCCCGAGAAGAGCATGTCGCGCAGGTTCTCGGCGAACTGGTCGATAGGCCCCGGCCACAGGTGCGAGCCGTCGGCCTCGATGAAGAACGAGTTGGTGAAACCCGGCATGTTCATGATCAGGATGCCGAGCAGCGCGAATCCGCGCAGGATGTCCAGTGTGGCAATGCGTTCGGCGACGGGCAGGGCCCCATCGACAGGCGTTTGCATGGCGGTCCCCTTCCCGGTCGGTGCGGCCCGACGCGACCCGGCACCATACGCCGATGCCTGCCGAAAAGCCATTGCCGATAGCCACAGCGCTGCGACGTTTCGCTTTGCGCGATGTCTCGCTGCGTGCCGCTCGAAGATGTTGTCTGCCTCGCGCACAGTCTGCGCGAAGAACAGTCGCTCCCGCTGAGGTCGGAGAGGCGCTGAACACGCTTCGCGCAATCACGCCGAGGTATGAGGGTCCGATACCTTGATCCGCTCAGGGTTTGCACTATTTTGCCGCGCTGTGGCATGGGCATTGCACCGCGGCATGGTGCCGCGCGGTACTGTCTGCTTCCCGTACAACACCGCCCCAGAGGAAACCCGCCCATGAACCGCAAGCTCCTGATCGCCGTGACGCTGCTCGGCGCGCTGAACATGCTGCCGCCATGCGCCTTCGCCCAGCCCAAGCCCGGCGAGATACGCATCGCGCACATCAACGGCAAGTCCGGTCCGCTCGAGGCCTACGCCAAGCAGTCGTCGGTGGGCTTCACGATGGGCCTGGACTACGCCACCGGCGGCACGATGACGGTCGCGGGCAAGAAGCTGGTCGTGATCGAGAAGGACGACCAGGGCAAGCCCGATCTCGGCAAGAGCCTGCTGGCCACGGCCTACGGCGACGACAAGGTCGACCTCGCGGTGGGCACCACCGGCTCGGGTGTGGCGCTGGCGATGCTGCCGGTGGCCGAGGAGTACAAGAAGATCCTGCTCGTCGAGCCGGCGGTGGCCGATTCGATCACCGGCGACAAGTGGAACAAGTACATCTTCCGCACCGGTCGCAACAGCTCGCAGGACGCGCTGGCCAATGCCGCCGCGTTCGATCAGGAAGGCGTGTCGATCGCCACGCTGGCGCAGGACTACGCCTTCGGACGCGATGGCGCCAAGGCCTTCAAGGACGCGCTGAAGAAGGCCAAGGTCGTGCACGAGGAGTACGTGCCGCAGAATGCCACCGACATCACCGCCGCGGCGCAGCGCATCTTCGATCAGCTGAAAGGCAAGCCCGGGCGCAAGGTGGTGTTCATCATCTGGGCCGGCAATCTGGCGGTGCCGTTCAAGATGCTCGATCTGGAGCCGCAGCGCTACGGCATCACGCTGGCCACCGGCGGCAACATCCTGCCGGCGATGACGCTGTTCAAGCGCGTGCCGGGCATGGAGGGCGCGCTCTACTACTACTTCGGCATTCCGAAGAATGCCGCCAACGAGTGGCTGGTCGCGAATCACTACAAGCAGTTCAAGTCCCCGCCCGACTTCTTCACCGCCGGCGGCATGAGTGCGGCGATCGCGGTGGTCGAGGCCCTGAAGAAGACCAAGGGCGACACCAACACCGACAAGCTGATCGCGGCGATGGAAGGCATGAGCTTCGAGACGCCCAAGGGCAAGATGACGTTCCGCAAGCAGGACCACCAGGCCATGCAGTCGATGTTCCACTTCAAGGTCAAGGCCGACCCGGCCTTCGAGTGGGGCGTGCCCGAGCTGGTGCGCGAGATCAGGCCCGAAGACATGGATGTGCCGATCCGAAACAAGCGCTGATGGTCCCACCCCCGAAGCGGCTGCGCCGCTCCCCCTCAAGGGGGCCACACCAGCGGCCCGGCAAAGCCGGTTCCGCGGTGTGTGCTTGGAAAGTCACGCCATCCCACGTTGCCACACACGCATGCTTGAAATCCGTGACTTGACCATCCGCTTCGGCGGCCACGTCGCCGTCGACCACGTGTCGTGCCGCTTCGAGGCCGGCACGCTGACGGCCATCGTCGGGCCGAACGGTGCCGGCAAGACGACGCTGTTCAACCTGATCTCGGGCCAGTTGTCGGCCAGCGAGGGCCGCGTGTTGCTGGCCGGCGAGGACATCACGCGGTTGGCAGCGCCGCTGCGCACGCGGCGCGGCCTCGGCCGGGCGTTCCAGCTGACCCAGCTGTTCCCGAACCTGAGCGTGCAGGAGAACGTGCGTCTGACGGTGCAGGCGCGCGAGCAGGGTCGCGGCAAGGCCGGCCTGGACCTGTTGCGCGTCTGGCTCGACCGGCGCGAGTGGATCGACGAGTCGCAGCGCCTGC
Source organism: uncultured beta proteobacterium (assembly GCA_963741125.1). GTDB lineage: Bacteria > Pseudomonadota > Gammaproteobacteria > Burkholderiales > Burkholderiaceae_C > CADEEN01. Next base: position 25,379 of record CAVUGY010000018.1, on the reverse strand, counting down.
TCGAGGCCGTGCGCCTGGCCGACAAGCGCGATGCCGTCGCCGCCAGCCTGCCGCATGGCGACCAGCGCAAGCTCGAAGTAGCGCTGCTGATGGCGTTGGACCCGAAGGTCTACATGTTCGACGAACCGACCGCCGGCATGAGCGTCGACGAAGTGCCGGTCGTGCTCGAACTGATCCGCGCATTGAAGGCGCGGCGCGACCGCCTGATCCTGCTGGTCGAACACAAGATGGACGTGGTGCGCGAACTCGCCGACCGCATCGTCGTGCTGCACAACGGCCAGCTTGTCGCCGATGGTGACCCTGCGACTGTGATTGCGTCGCCGATCGTTCAGCAAGCCTACCTCGGCGTCCTTGACGCCGAGGCAGGCCCCAGGGCCGCCATTGACGGCACCCCTACCCGGCCCTTCCCCGCCGAGCGGGGAAGCTCCCAGCATGTCTGACGCGCTGCTCACGTTGCAGGGTGTGCACACGCACATCGGTGCGTACCACATCCTGCACGGCGTCGACCTCGAGGTGCCAGCGGGCGAGGTGACCATGCTGCTCGGGCGCAACGGCGCCGGCAAGTCGACCACCATGCGCACGATCATGGGGCTGTGGCGTGCCTCGCAGGGCCGCATTCACTTCCAGGGCCGGCCGCTGCAGGCCATGCGCACGCCCGATATCGCGCAGGCCGGCATCGGCTATGTGCCGGAGACGATGGGCATCTTTAGCGACCTGACGGTCAAGGAGAACCTGCTGCTTGCCGCGCGCCGGGCGCGCCGCGCCGCCGACCTGGATACAAAGCGCCTGGAGTGGATCTTCGGCCTGTTCCCGGCATTGAAGAAGTTCTGGCTGTTCCCGGCCGGCAAGCTCTCGGGTGGGCAAAAGCAGATGCTGGCCATCGCCCGCGCCATCGTCGAGCCGCGCGCGCTGCTCTTGATCGACGAGCCGAGCAAGGGCCTGGCGCCGGCCATCGTCAACAACCTGATCGCCGCGCTGCGTGAACTGAAAGCCCAGGCGGCGACGATCCTGCTCGTCGAGCAGAACTTCCAGATGGCGCGGGCACTCGGCGACAGCTTCGCGGTGATGGACGACGGCCGCGTCGTCCACCGTGGCCGCATGCAGGCCTTGGCCGACGACGAGGCGTTGCAGCAGCGCCTGCTCGGCCTGACGCTGGCGGTGCATCAATGAACGCGGCCTCGATGACGTCCGCGAGCGCAATTCCCGAAGCGCGCTTCGACGCCAAGCCGATCGCCCTGCTCGCTGCATTGGCGCTCGGCGCGCTGCCGCTGATCGGCTCGCCGTCGACCTGGGTCACGCTGACCATCGCCGGCCTGGCGATGGGCCTGATCGTCTTCATCATCGCCTCGGGCCTGACCCTGGTCTTCGGCCTGATGGACGTGCTCAACTTCGGCCACGGCGTGTTCATCGCCGTCGGTGCCTTCGTCGCCACCAGCGTGATGGGCGGCATGGCCGGCTGGACGATGTCGCCGCAGCTGCTGCCCAACCTCGGCGCGATCTTCGTCGCCATGCTCGCGGCGATGACGGTGGCCGGTGCGATCGGGTTCGCCTTCGAGCGCGTGATCGTGCGCCCGGTATACGGCCAGCACCTGAAGCAGATCCTGATCACGATGGGCGGCATGATCGTCGGCGAGGAGATCATCAAGGTCATCTGGGGGCCGCAGCAGATCCCGCTGCCGCTGCCCGAGTCGTTGCGCGGCGCCTTCCTCTTCGCGGTGATTGGCGATACGGCGGCGATCGAGAAGTACCGCGTGCTGGCGGTCGTGATCGGCCTCGTGGTGTTCGCAGCCATGCTCTGGGTGCTCGGCCGCACCAAGGTCGGCCTGTTGGTCCGCGCCGGCGTGCAGAACCGCGAGATGGTCGAAAGCCTGGGCTACCGCGTCGAGCAGCTGTTCATCGGTGTTTTCGTCGCCGGCTCGGCGCTGGCCGGCCTGGGTGGTGTGCTCTGGGGCCTGTACCAGCAGAGCGTGGTGCCGCAGATCGGGGCCCAGGTCAACGTACTGATCTTCATCGTCATCATCATCGGCGGACTCGGTTCGACGCTGGGTTGCTTCGTCGGCGCACTGATGGTCGGCCTGCTGGCCAACTACAGCGGGTTTCTGGCGCCCAAGGTCGCCCTCTTCTCCAACATCGGCCTGATGGTCGCGGTGCTGCTGTGGCGGCCGCAGGGCCTGTATCCGGTGACGAACCGCTAGTCATGAAGCCCCCACGCTCACATGCGTTCGCTGCCCCCCGAGGGGGCGGGGCCTCCCTTGGGGCGGCCCGGCGGGAGGCCCGATGCTGAACCGCCTGCTGTCACACGACCTTCCGAAGAGCCGCTGGTTGGCCGCCGCGCTGCTGCTGATCGTCATCGCGCTGGCCCTCGCGCCGTTCCTGTTCCCGGGCGCAAAGGCGCTCTCGGTGGCGGCCAAGATGCTGGTCTTCATCGTGCTCGTCGCCAGCTTCGACCTGCTGCTCGGCTATACCGGCATCGTCAGCTTCGCGCACACCATGTTCTTCGGCATCGGTGCCTACGGCGTGGCGATCGCCAGCACGAACCTGGGCCCCGGCGCCTTCGCGCTGGCCGTCGGCCTGACTGCGGCGCTGCTGCTGTCGCTGGCCTTGTCGCTGCTCATCGGATTGTTCAGCCTGCGCGTCAAGGCCATCTTCTACGCCATGATCACGCTGGCCGTGGCCGCCGCGTTCCAGACCCTGGCTTCGCAGCTCAGCGACTTCACCGGCGGCGAGGACGGTCTCAGCTTCAAGAATCCGGCTTGGCTCAGCCCCTCGTTCGAACCGCTCGCCGAACCGCTGCTGGGCCTGACGATCGACGGCAAGGTGATCACCTACTACTTGCTGTTCGTCGCGGCCGCAGTGCTGTTCCTGCTGCTGCTGCGCATCGTCAACTCGCCCTTCGGCCGCGTGCTGCAGGCGATCCGCGAAAACGACTTCCGCGCCGAAGCCATCGGCTACCGCTGCGTCGTCTACCGCACCCTGTCCAACGTGCTGGCCGCGGTGTTCGCGACGCTCGCTGGTGCGCTGTTGGCGCTGTGGCTGCGCTACACCGGCCCGGATACCACGCTGTCGTTCGAGGTCATGCTCGACATCCTGCTCATCGTCGTCATCGGCGGCATGGGCACGTTGTACGGCGCGGTGATCGGCAGCGTGCTGTTCGTGCTGGCGCAGAACTACCTGCAGGATCTGCTCAAGCTCGGCGCCACGGCGCTGGAAGGCGTGCCACTGCTGAGCGCGGTGGTCACGCCCGACCGCTGGCTGCTCTGGTTGGGCGTGCTGTTCGTGCTTGCCGTTTACCACTTTCCCAGCGGCATCGTCGGGCGGCTGCGTTCCACGCGGCGGGCGCCACCGAGCACCTGAAGGAGGTACCCGACATGCTGGGCCGCGGCCTGAGCCAATGGAGCCCCGACCCGGCGCACGAGTACTGCCTGGACTTCTACGTGCAGCAGGCGACGGCGCTGCTGGCTGCGCTGGGCATCGAGCGCTGCCACTGGCTGGGCACCTCGATGGGTGGCGCCATCGGCATCCTTGCCGCCGCCACCTCGCTGCGCGGTCGCATCGAGCGCCTGGTGCTCAACGACAACGGCCCCAGCCTGGCGCCGGCCGCCGTCGAACGCATCCGCAGCTACGCCGGTGCGCCGGCGGCCTTTGCCACCGTCAGCGAGTTGGAACAGTATTTCCGCACCATCTACCAGCCCTATGGCTGGCTCAGCGATACCCAGTGGCGGCGCCTGACCGAAAGCTCGGTCCGCCGCCTGCCCGACGGCCGCGTGACGCCGCACTACGACCCGGCGATGGTGCAGCAGTTCACGACCCGGCCGGGCGACTACGAACGCTGGACCGAGTGGGACGCGCTGGACATTCCGGTGCTCTGCCTGCGCGGCGAGCACAGTGACCTGCTGCTGCGCGAAGCCGCCGAACAGATGCGCCAGCGCGGGCCGCGCGCGGTGGTGGTCGAGATTGCCGGCTGTGGCCATGCGCCGGCCTTGAATACGCCCGAGCAGTTTGCGCTGGTCGAGCGCTTTCTGGCCGGTGACGCCGGGGCGACGTAGAGCGGGTCGGCGCTGAACTTGCGCCTCACCATATCGGGCCCAGGAAGAGGTAGAACGTGCCGCCGCTGCCGCGCGTTGCACCAGCCCCGAGGTACAGCGGCCCGAAGCGGGTATCCACCATGACGAACCCGCTGCTGGCCTGCTTCAGCGCACCGAAGCGCAGCGGCTGGTCGGGCGCGAACCCGGCCCCGAATTCGAGCGAGAAGCCGGCCCGCACGGCACCGCCGAACGTAGGCGGCAGGTTCTCCAGGCGACGCGCGAACACCACCCGGCCCAGGACGACGGTGCTGCCGCTGATCGACAGCGTTTCGGTGCCCGACAAGCGCAGGAAGCCCCCCAGGCGCAGCGGCGCAAGGCCGTCTCGTGTCCGTGCCCACTCAGCCGTAGACATGACCCCCCCAGTCGCCGATGTTGAATGCCGTGAGGCCGGTCAGTTGCGTGCGCGCCGGAGCCGACGCCAGCGACCTCGACATGATCGGCTGTACCCACTCCGCAAATAACAACTGGCCCTGCACCGGAAACGCGATCGGCTCGAGCGTGTCGATGCGCAATTGAACGAAGCGGCCGCTGCCGGCTGTCATGGCTGTTGCTCGACGGATCTTCGGGGATCAGCAACTTGCCGCGCTCCACAGCCCGGTAGACGCCCACACGCACATCACCCCAATCCGCCAGCTGCCGCCCGGCGGCCACTCCGACCTGTGCCCCGCTGTAGCCGGCGCGTGCCACACGCCGACCGGCATCGAAGAGTTCCATCGCGCCCGCGCCATAGTTGAAGGACGGCGCGACATACCAGTCCGAGCCGGCACCCAGCGGCTGCCACCACTCGGTGCCCAGCGAACGCCGGGTGCCGATGCGGGCGATGGTTCGCAGCTCGGCGCCCCAGTCATTCAATGACGTCGCCACATGCATGCCGACGATGCCGAAGGTGTTGCTGTCGGAGAAGTCACTGGTCAGCTCCAGACCGAGGCGCAGGCGGCTGCGCGCCCAGTCCGCCTCCGCCACATGCAGGCTCACGGTGCGCTGCATGTCGACGTCGGCCACTTCGGCGTTGACGCGCTCGATATCGCCGCGGCCATACAGGCGCGCCGCGGCCTCGTGCACCTGCTCTGCGCTCAGCGACTGCCCTGGCCGCAGCCCCGACTGCGCCAGCAGTGCGGCCGGGTTGATGTGATGCAGGCCTTGCACCTCGATGCGCGCCAGCGGCCGCGGCACCGCCGCCAGCGCCGCCCCGGCGCGGCGCGCGCGCTCGTACTCGGCGTAACGCGCGGGCGGCAGGGCCAGTGCCTGCAATGGCGCGGCCATGCGTCGCGCGGCGTCCGCGCCGACCTGCATCGCGCGTTCATGGGCACGAAAGTCCATGAAACTCACACCCGCCAGGTCGGGGGCGATCAGGATGTCCTCGGGCCGCAGTTCCTGCAGCGAGCGCTGCACGTTCTGCTCGGTCAGGATGCGCAGCATCTGCTGGGCCACGCCGAGCGAAGTACCGAGTTCCTGCTCCGGAGCCAGCGGTGTCCCGACATTGACCGCAATGACGATGTCGGCACCCAGGGCACGGGCAATGTCGACCGGCAGGTTTCGCACCAGGCCGCCGTCGACCAGCAGGCGTCCGTTCACGCGCACCGGTGCGAACACACCCGGCAAGGACAGCGACGCGCGCATGGTCATGAACAAGGGGGTGTCGGACAGCTCGACCAGTTCACCCGACAACAGATCCGAGGCCACCGAACGAAAGATGAGTGCCAGATCATTGGCCGGGCGGTCGTGCATGCCGGCCGGCAGCAGGCGCGCCAGCGCCAGCTCGAGGGCCCCATTGCCGGCGGCGCCGGGCGGCAGCGAGAGACCCTCCAGACCGAGGCCGAATTCGATGCGTGACGGCAGCAGGATGTCTTCATCGCGCCGCCGGAACGTCAGCTCGTCACGCGCCGGGCGATCGGCCAGCACGCGGTCCCAATCGGTGCCGCGCACGACGCGTTCGAGGTCTTCGATCGTGCGCCCCGCCGCGAAGGCGCCACCGACCACACAGCCCATGCTGGTGCCAACCACGATGTCCACCGGCACATTCATTTCGCGCAGCACGCGCAAGACACCGATGTGCGCGAAGCCGCGCGCACCACCGCCCGAGAGAACCAAGGCAATGCGGGGTCGTTCCTGCGGCGTCTGAGCCGCCGACTGCGCCTGGGCGCTCGGACACGACCAGGCCAAGGTCGCAGCGATGGCGAGAACTCCCAAGTCGCAAACGAGCCTTCTCATCGTCTGGGCACCCCGAGAATCGATGGACCGCAAGGATACGTGCTCCATTGCGGCTCGGGGGCGCAGATCAAGCTTTTGCAGTATGGAATTCCAAAGCTCTCGCCATGAGTCGGCGTCTGTACTATGAAGTGGCGCAGCAAAGTCGTAGTGGTCTTCGCTTCGAACACCGACCCCGGTGGCCTTCGCGGCAGGCGGTACCCGGCAGGGGCGATTTGTGGGGTGGCGAGGAGCACAGGTCTGGGGTCGGCGCGCGCAGCGCGCTTCGTCAGACTGACTCGCCGCACCTGTCTGAGCGTAGTGAGCGCAGCGAACGCAGCGAGTTGTGCGGCGCGACCCCAGGCCGAGCACCGCAGCGCAGTCGGCGCACAGCGCCGACCACCCCACCATGAGCCCCTGCCGGGTGCCGCCTGCCGCGACGCGCAAGACCAACGCACGAACAGCCCGCCGCCGACGGAGGACAATCGGCGCTCGTCTCCTCAACATCGTCACCGAACATGCCCACCCCGAACTACCCCCACACCCAATTGCTCATCGCCGGCCAGTGGTGCGACGCTGCCGACGGCCGCACGCTGCCTGTCGTCAACCCCGCCAGCGGCGCCGAGATCGGCCGTGTGGCTCATGCCGGCATTGCCGACCTGGACCGCGCGCTGGCCGCTGCCGACAAAGGCTTTGCCGTTTGGCGCGCAACGCCGGCCATCGAGCGGGCCAAGCTGATGCGCGCGGCGGCCGCGCTGATGCGCGAACGCGCCGACGCCATCGCCACCATGATGAGCCAGGAGCAGGGCAAGCCACTGGCCGAGGCCAAGGGCGAAACCCTGATGTCGGCCGACATCATCGAGTGGTTCGCCGACGAGAGCCGGCGCATCTACGGCCGCATCGTGCCCCCGCGCAACATGGCGGTGCAGCAGACGGTGCTGAAGGAGCCGGTCGGCCCGGTGGCCGCCTTCACGCCGTGGAACTTCCCGATCAACCAGGTCGTGCGCAAGGTCTGCGCGGCGCTGGCCACCGGCTGCTCGATCATCGTCAAGGCGCCCGAGGAGACACCCGCTTCGCCGGCGGCGTTGCTGAAGGCCTTCGCCGACGCCGGCGTGCCGGCCGGCGTGATCGGCCTGGTGTACGGCAACCCGGCCGAGATCTCGGGTTACCTGATCCCGCACCCGGTGATCCGCAAGATCACCTTCACCGGCTCGACGCCGGTGGGCAAGCAGTTGGCGGCGATGGCCGGCCAGCACATGAAGCGCGCGACCATGGAACTCGGCGGCCACGCGCCGGTGATCGTGGCCGAAGACGCCGACATCGCCCAGGCCGTGAAGGCCGCGGGTGCGGCCAAGTTCCGCAATGCCGGCCAGGTCTGCATCGCGCCGACGCGCTTCCTGGTCCACAACAGCATCCGTGCCGAGTTCGAGCGCGCGCTGGTGGCGCAGACGCAAAAGCTCAAGGTCGGTGAAGGGCTGGCCGAGGGCACGACGATGGGCCCGCTGGCCAACCCGCGGCGCCTGGCGGCGATGCAGCAGGTCACGGCCGACGCGGTCAAGCGCGGCGCCAAGCTCGCACTCGGCGGCGAACGCATCGGCTCGGCCGGCAACTACTTCGCGCCGACCGTGCTCACCGAAGTGCCGCTCGACGCGATGGTCTTCAACCAGGAGCCCTTCGGCCCGCTGGCCGCGATCCGCGGCTTCGACACGCTCGACGAAGCCATCACCGAGAGCAACCGCCTGCCCTACGGCCTGGCGAGCTATGCCTACACCAAGTCGCTGGCCACGGCGCACGCACTGTCGCAGCGCCTCGAGGTCGGCATGCTGTGGGTCAACCAGCCAGCCCTGGCCTTGCCCGAAATGCCCTTCGGCGGGGTCAAGGACTCGGGCTACGGCAGCGAGGGCGGGCCCGAGGCGCTCGACGCCTACCTGGTGACCAAGTCGGTGTCGATCCTGATGAGTTGATCACCGCACATCGATGGGGGCAAATGGCGCGCCGCGGGCGCGCCTTTTTTTGCGTCTCTAGAATGTTCGGCCCTTGTCACCGGAGCCCGCCATGAGCGGCCTGATCCGCATCCGCGGCGCACGCCAGCACAACCTGAAGAACCTCGACCTCGACATCCGCACCGGCGAGATGACGGTGGTCACCGGCCCCAGCGGTTCGGGCAAGTCGAGCCTGGTCTTCGACACGCTCTATGCCGAGGGTCAGCGGCGCTATGTCGAAACCTTTTCGGCCTATGCGCGGCAGTTCCTCGAGCGCATGGACCGGCCGGCGGTGGACCGTGTCGACGGCGTGCCACCGGCGATCGCCATCGACCAGACCAACCCGGTGCGCAGCTCGCGCTCGACGGTCGGCACGATGACCGAGCTGAACGACCACCTGAAGCTGCTCTATGCGCGCGCGGCCCAGCTCTACGACCGACAGACCGGTCTGCTGGTCCGGCACGACACGCCGGAGACGATCTACGCCGAGCTGATCGAACGCGCGGCGGCCAACGGCGACCCACGGCTGGTCGTGACCATGCCGGTCGAATTGCCGGCCGAAACCTCGGCCGAACAAATCGAGCAGTGGCTGGCGGCGAGCGGGTTCACGCGCGTGCAGGCCGAGCGCACGGTCGGGGCCACGCAAGGTGCTCGACGTGGTCGTCGATCGCTTTCGCGCTTCGGCAGCCGAGAAAGTCCGCGTCGTCGAGGCCATCGAGCTGGCCCTCAAGCGCGGCAGCGGTCGCGTCAACGTCTATGCCCAGATCGACGAGCAGGAAGCGCAACTCTGGCGCTGGTCGACCGGCCTGCACTGCCCGGAGAGCGACCTGCGCTACAGCGATCCGCAGCCGGCGCTGTTCTCGTTCAATTCGGCTTTCGGCGCCTGCGACACCTGCCGCGGCTTCGGCCGCGTGATCGGCATCGACTTCGGCCTGGTCATCCCCGACGAGCGCAAGACGCTGCGCAGCGGCGCCATCAAGACGCTGCAGACCCCGGCCTGGAAGGAGTGTCAGGACGACTTGATGAAGTACGCCGGCGAGGCCGGCATCCCGCGCGACACGGCCTGGGCCCACCTGACCCCGGCCCAGCGCGGCTGGGTCATCGACGGTTCGCCGAGCTGGAACGGCAAGTGGAACCAGCAGTGGTACGGCGTGCGCCGCTTCTTCGAGTACCTGGAGAGCAAGGCCTACAAGATGCACATCCGCGTGCTCTTGTCCAAATACCGCAGCTACACGCCCTGCCATGTCTGCGGCGGCGCGCGGCTGAAGACCGAAGCCCTGCTCTGGCGCTTGGGCAGCAAGGCCAACGCCGACGCCGCCTTGCCACCATCGCAGCGCTTCATGCCGGTCGGCACGGCCTGGTCGCGCGAGCAGCTCGAAGCGCACGACGGCCTGGCGCTGCACGACTTGATGCGCCTGCCGATCGACCGGCTGCGCCGCTTCTTCGATTCGCTGTCGCTGCCCGACGCCATGCGCGACGAGGCGCTGAAGCTGCTGCAGGGCGAAATCCGCACCCGACTCAAGTACCTGTGCGACGTCGGCATCGGCTACCTGACGCTGGACCGCCAGAGCCGCACGCTGTCCGGCGGCGAGGTCCAGCGCATCAACCTGACCACCGCGCTCGGCACCTCGCTGGTCAACACCATGTTCGTGCTCGACGAGCCGAGCATCGGCCTGCACCCGCGCGACATCGGCCGCATCGTTCAGGCCATGCACCGGTTGCGCGACGCCGGCAATACGCTGGTCGTGGTCGAGCACGACCCGGCCGTGATGCTGGCCGCCGACCGCCTGATCGACATGGGCCCCGGCCCCGGCGAGCGCGGCGGGCAGATCGTGTTCGACGGCACACCCGATCAGGCCAAGCACGCCGATACGCTGACCGGGGCCTACCTCGGCGCGAGAAAGCATGTCGCCAGCGGCATCAAGCGCCTGGTCGGCGAGAGCACGCCGCGGCTGGTGCTCGAGGGCGCGCGCGAGCACAACCTGAAAGGCCTGACGATCACCTTCCCGCTGCGGCACCTGGTGGCCGTGACGGGCGTCTCGGGCTCGGGCAAGAGCACCGTGATGCAGGACCTGCTGTACCCGGCACTGGCGCGACAGTTCGGCAAGGCCACCGAAACCCCGGGTGCACACGACCGCCTGCTCGGCGCCGATTGGCTGGCCGACGCGGTCTTCGTCGACCAGAGCCCGATCGGCAAGACCACGCGCTCGAACCCGGCCAGCTACGTCGGCGCCTTCGACGAACTGCGCAAGCTGTTCGCCGAGCTGCCGCTGGCGCGCGAACGCGGCTACGGCGCCGGCATGTTCAGCTTCAACGCCGGCAACGGCCGCTGCCCGACCTGCGGCGGCTCGGGCTTCGAGCATGTCGAGATGCAGTTCCTGTCCGACGTCTACCTGCGCTGCCCCGATTGCGACGGCCGCCGCTACCGCGCCGAGCTACTCGACGTGAAGATCGTGCGCGGCGACCGCCAATTGTCGATTGCCGACACGCTGGACCTGACGGTCAGCGAAGCGGTGCGTCTGTTTTGCGACGACCGCGAAGTGCAGCGTGTGCTGCAGCCCATCGTCGATGTCGGCCTCGAGTATGTGCGCCTGGGTCAGCCGGTGCCCACGCTGTCGGGCGGCGAGGCGCAGCGGCTGAAGCTGGCCGGCTTCCTGGCCGAGAGCAACGCCACGCCGGCGCAGCGCCTGGCCAGGAAGGGCACGCTGTACCTGTTCGACGAGCCGACCACCGGCCTGCACTTCGACGATATCGCCAAGCTGATGCGCGCGCTGCGCAAGCTGCTAGACGGCGGGCACTCGGTGATCGTCATCGAGCACAACCTGGATGTCATCCGCGCCGCCGACTGGGTCATCGACCTCGGCCCCGAGGGCGGCGAGGCCGGCGGCGAACTGGTCTTCGCCGGCACGGCGGAAGACATCCGCCACCACCCGAGTTCGCACACCGGCCGCGCACTGGCCGACTACGAGATCGCGCTCGGACTGGCCTTGCGCGTCGAGGACGGCCGGCCCTTGCAGCACGCGGTACGCGCGGCGCGGCGCCGACCGGAGGGCGACAACCACATCCGCATCGTCAATGCCCGCGAGCACAACCTGAAGTCGCTCGACGTGGCTATCCCACGCGGCAAGTTCAGCGTCATCACCGGCGTCTCGGGCTCGGGCAAGAGCACGCTGGCCTTCGACATCCTGTTCAACGAGGGCCAGCGGCGTTATCTCGAATCGCTCAACGCCTATGCGCGCAGCATCGTGCAGCCCGCGGGGCGGCCCGAGGTCGACGCGGTCTACGGCATCCCGCCGACGGTGGCCATCGAGCAGCGGCTGTCGCGCGGCGGGCGCAAGAGCACCGTCGCCACCGCCACCGAGGTCTGGCATTTCCTGCGCCTGCTGTGGGTCAAGCTCGGCCTGCAGCATTGCAGCAAGGACGGCACCGCCGTGCGGCCGCAGAGCGCCGAGAGCATCGCCGCGCAACTGCTGCGCGACCACAGGGGCCAGCATGTCGGCCTGCTCGCGCCGCTGGTCGTGGCCCGCAAAGGGGTCTACACCGACCTGGCCAAATGGGCCAAGGCGCGCGGCCACACACACCTGCGCATCGACGGCGAGTTCGTCAAGGTCGATCCGTTCCCGCGCATCGACCGCTTCAAGGAACACACCATCGAGTTGCCGGTCGGTGATCTGCGCATCGACCCGGCGCACGAGGCCGAGTTGCGCGAGCTGCTGGCCAGGACGCTGGACCTGGGCAAGGGCGTGATGCACCTGCTGACGCCGCTCGACGGCTTGCAGCGCGCGATGGAAAGTGGCGAGACGGCCGCGGGCATCGGCAGCGTGAAGGTCTTCTCGACCAAGCGCGCCTGCCCGACCTGCGGCACCAGCTACGCCGAGCTCGACCCGCGCCTGTTCTCGTACAACAGCAAACACGGCTGGTGCAGCCATTGCGTGGGCACCGGGCTGGCGCTGACACGCGAGCAGCGCAAGGCGCTCGACGACTCGAAGAAGGACGACGACAAGGGCCGCGAACAGAGTTTTCCATCGGAAGAACCCGAGGTCGAAGGCCTGGCCGGCACACCCTGCCCGGCCTGCCAGGGCACGCGACTGAACGCCACCGCCCGCGGCGTCACCTTCGACGGCCAGCCGATCGGCACGGTGGCGGCCTGGTCGGTGCAGGCCGCACGGCGCTGGGTCGGCGGCCTGGCGCTGCTGGGCCGCGACGCGGAGATCGCCCGCGACGTGGTCAGCGAAATCAAGAGCCGGCTCGAGTTTCTGGATCAGGTGGGCCTGGGTTACCTGACCCTGGACCGGGCGGCACCGACGCTGTCCGGCGGCGAAGCCCAGCGCATCCGCCTGGCGGCGCAACTCGGCAGCAACCTGCAGGGCGTGTGCTACGTGCTCGACGAGCCGACGATAGGCCTGCACCCGCGCGACAACCGCATCCTGCTCGACGCCTTGGCCATGCTCAGCGCCAAGGGCAATACCCTGGTGGTGGTCGAACACGACGAGGACACCATCCGCCGCGCCGAGCACCGCATCGACATCGGCCCCGGCGCGGGCAAACGCGGCGGCCGGCTGGTGGCCGAGGGCAGCGTGGCCGACCTGTCGGCGCAAAGCGAATCGGTGACCGGGCGCTTCCTGGCCCACCCTTTGAAGCATCCGCTGCAGGCGCGCCGTGCAGTGCACGGGCAGCGGCGCAGCGCTGTCGCTGCGCGGCGCATCGCTGCACAACCTGCACCAGATCGACGTGCGCTTGCCCCTGCAGCGGCTGGTGGCGGTCAGCGGCGTCTCGGGATCGGGCAAGAGCACGCTGGCGCGCGACGTGCTGCTGGCCAACGTGGCGGCGCTGGTCGGTACACGCGGCAAGTCGGCGCTCGTCGGCTGCGCTGCGCTCGACGGCTGGCAGTCCGTGGACCGCGTGCTCGAGGTCGACCAGACGCCGATCGGCAAGACACCGCGCTCCTGCCCGGCGACCTATATCGGCTTCTGGGATGCGATCCGCAAGCTATTCGCCGAAACGCTGGAGGCCAAGGCCCGGGGCTACGCGCCGAACCGTTTTTCCTTCAATACCGGCCAGGGCCGCTGCCCCGATTGCGAGGGCCAGGGCGTGCGCACGATCGGAATGAGCTTCCTGCCCGACGTGAAAGTGCCCTGCGACTCCTGCCATGGCCAGCGCTTCAACCCGGAGACGCTGGCCGTGAGCTGGCGCGGCAAGAGCATCGGCGACGTGCTGCGCATGGAGGTCGACGAGGCGGCGGATTTCTTCGCCTCGATGCCGGCCATCGCGCACCCGCTGCAGCTGCTGCGCGACGTCGGCCTCGGTTACCTGACCCTGGGCCAGCCTTCGCCGACGCTGTCCGGCGGCGAAGCGCAGCGCATCAAGCTGGTCACCGAGTTGTCGAAAGTGCGCGACGACGTCACCCGCCGCGGCCAGAAGCCGCCGCACACGCTGTATGTGCTCGACGAGCCCACCGTCGGCCTGCACATGGCCGATGTCGAGCGCCTGATCCGCGTGCTGCACCGGCTGGTCGACGGCGGCCACAGCGTGATCGTGATCGAGCACGACCTGGACGTCATCGCCGAGGCCGACTGGGTCATCGACCTCGGCCCCGAGGGTGGCGCCGAGGGCGGCCGCGTGGTCGTGGCCGGCACACCCGAGCAGGTGGTGGCCGCGGCCAGCCACACCGGCGTGGCCCTGGCTTCGGTGCTGCGGCGCTGAGCCGCCGGCCGCTTCAGCCGCAGCGCAGGGTGGCGATCAGCAGGTCGCTGTCGTCGGGGTCGGCGCGAAATGAGGCGCCCCAGCGGCGCATCAAGGCCAGCATCGGCCCGTTGCTGGCCAGCACGCGGCCGTCGATATGTCGGATGCCCTGGCGGCAGGCATGGCGGGCCAGGCGCTGCAGCAGGGCGCGGCCGAGGCCGACATGCTGCCAGTCGTCGGCCACTGCGATGGCGAATTCGGCGCAGCCGTCGTCGTCGACCACATAACGCGCATCGGCCACCAGCCGCACCTCACCGTCGTCGTCGCTGGCTTCGGCCACCAGGGCCAGTTGCTGCTGGTAGTCGATGCTCGTCATGGCCTCGAGCACAGGCGCGGGCAACTGATTGACGGCGCCGTGAAAGCGCCGCCGGCGCGACTGCGGCGACAGCGTGCGGATGAAGCGCTGCTCCGCGTCGGCATCCTGCGGCAAGACGGGGCGCAGCGTCACCACCCGGCCGTCGGCCAGGCTCAGGCGGTCGATCAGCATCGACGGATAGCGGTGGATGCGGTACGGCGCTGCGGCTACGGGCATGGGCAGGGCGCTCATCGGGCGACCTCGGCGCGGCGCGCGAAGCAGGGGGTGGCAGGGTTCATGGCGGGCTCCCGGGGGTCTGATGCATGCGGCTGGTTCATCCAGAATGCCTCGACGACGCCGCATGCCGCCCGATATTCACCGAGAATCGGCCGCTGTTCAAACGTTGATTTCGAAGCCATTGCATTCCCTGGAGTCATGCAAAAAGACAACCCGCGCCTGCCCGCACTCGACCGCCTGGCGGCCTTCGATGCCGCCGCGCGGCATCTGTCGTTCACCAAGGCCGCTGCCGAGCGCTTCCTGACCCAGTCGGCCATCAGCCGGCAGATCGCAGCGCTCGAAGAAGAACTCGGCGTCGCGCTGTTTCGCCGCCGCCACCGCGCGCTCGATCTGACCGACGACGGCCGCCGGCTGGCCGCCGCCGTGGCGGCGGCGCTGGCCGGCGTGCGCGAGGCGCTGCGCTCGATCCGCACGGCGCAACGGCGCGAGGTGCTGGCGCTGACCACCACCCCGGGCCTGGCCTCGTTGTGGTTGATCCCGCGCTTGCAAGATTTCGTTGCCGCACACCCCGGCGTCGACGTGCGCGTCGACACCTCGTACCAGGCGCGGGTCCTGGCCGCCGAAGGCTTCGATCTGGCCATCCGCTACGGCCGTCTGCACGACCGCCTGGGCACCCCGCTGTTCTCCGAGACCGTGCAACCGGTATGCGCACCGGCGCTGCTCGCGCGCCCCGGCGCAGCGATCCGAGGCCCGGCCGACTTGGCCCGCCATACGCTGCTCCAGGTGGCCATGCCGCCCGGCCCGGCCATGCCGCTGGAATGGCAGTCCTGGCTGCGGGCGGTGGGCGCAGCCGACGTCGAACCGGCGGCCACGCTGACTTTCAGTACCTACGACGCGGCCGTGGCCGCGGCCCTCGCCGGCCAGGGCGTGGTGCTCGGTCGCCGGCCGCTGATCGACCGCCTGCTGCGCGAGCGCGCGCTGGTGGCCCCGTTCAAGCGCAGCACGGCATCCGCGCGCGGTTATTTCGTGGTCGTCAACGCCGCTGCGCGGCACAAGCCGGCCGTCAAGGCCTTGACCGAGTGGCTGCTGGAGCAGGCGCGCCAGCCCGCCTGAGCGGGCTTCAGGAGGCGTCGCTGCGCGGTGGCTTCACGTCGTCGGCGTCCGCGGCGCCGGTCATCAAGCCCAGGGCACGGCATTGCAGGGCGATGGCATCGTCCTGGTCGCCCAGGCAGTCGAACAGGTCGGCCACCCGCAGCAGCACCGTGATCTCCCACTGCGGATCGGCCGAGCACAGGGCCAGCCGCGCGGCCTCGAAGCCATGGTCGCCGGCGACATCGCGCAGTCGTTGCGCACCGCGCAGGTCACCCTGGCGATCGAGCGCCACGGCGCGGTCGATCGTCAACTCGGCGACCTCGCACAGCGCGTCGATGGTGGCGTCGACGGCCGACAGGCTGCGCGACAAGTGCAGGCCGCGCCGGGTATACCAGTCGGCCTCGTCGAGGCCGCCCAGGCGGCGATGACAACGGCCGACGCGGGCCAGGGCCTGGCTCAGGCGCGCCGGTTCCCCGGCATCCTCGGCCGCGTCGAGCTCGGCGGCGGCATCGCGCAACTCCTGGCGCGAGGCTTCGACTTCGGGGTTGGGCTGCATGGGCGACTCGATCGGTGGCGGCATTCCAATGGATACTAGGCAGCCGTCGCGGCCATGCCCTCCCCCGTCCCCGGGGTCGTCCCACGAACGCGGGGGATTCGGGCCACGTCGCCGAACCACCGCCGCAGGAGATCGCACATGTCCATTCGCACGCTGTTTCCCCCGCTGACGCTGGCCTGCGCCGCACTCGCCGCCGGCTCCGGTGCACAGGCCCAGACCGTGCTCGCCGTGTCGTCGTGGCTGTCGCCCACGCATGTGCTGTCGGAGACGCAAAAGGAGTGGTGCGCCGAGCTCGAGCAAAGGGTGGCGGGCAAGCTCAAGTGCAACTTCCTGCCGCGTGCCGTGGCCGCGCCACCCGGCACCTTCGACGCCGTGCGCAATGGCGTGGCCGACCTGTCGCTACACGGTGCAGGGCTACACGCCCGGCCGCTTCGTGACCACGCAGATGGCCGAGGTGCCGTTCCTCGGCAACTCGTCGGAAACGGTGTCGGTGGCCTTCCAGCGCATGTACGACAGATACCCGGCGATCGCCGCCGAACACCAGGGCGTGAAGGTGCTCGCCGTCTTCACCCACGGCCCGGGCATCGTCTTCAACACCAAGCGCACGATCGCCAAGGCCGACGACCTGGCCGGGCTCAAGTTCCGCGTCGGCGGCGGCATGGTCAACGAGATCACCAAGGCGCTGGGCATGAACGTCACGCTCAAGCCCGCGCCCGAGAGCTACGAGCTGCTCTCCACCGGCGTCATGGACGGCACCCTGTTCCCGGCCGAATCGGTCGAGTCGTTCAAGATCGACAAGGTCATCAAGTACGGCACCAGCTTCCCGGGCGGGCTGTACAACACCGCCTTCGTATTCATGATGAACCAGGCCACCTACGACAAGCTGCCGCCCGAGGTGAAGAAGGCCGTCGACGAGTTGTCGGGCGAACATGCCGCGCGCTTGTTCGGCCGCGGCTGGGACAAGGTCGATCGCCGCGGCATGGCCTTCATGCAGGCCGCGGGCGTGCAGTTCACCAAGGCCAACCCGGCCTTCGTCAAGGCGGTGCAGGAAAAGACCGCTGCGGTCGAAGACCGCTGGGCCACCGCCGCCGAGGCCAAGGGCCTGAAGGACGCGAAGAAGGTGCTGGCCGAGTTCCGCGCCGAGATCAAGAAGCTGGAAAAGTAGCTTGTCGGCCGCGATCTCTGCGCTCAAGCGCGGCCTCGATGCCCTGTGCGGCGCATTGGCCGCCACGGCGCTGTTCGCGATCATGTGGCTGACGCTGGTCGACGTGGCCGGGCGCAAGACCCTCAGCACCTCGGTGCCCGGCTCGCTCGAGCTGACCGAGATGCTGATGGTGCTGGTGATCTTCGCCGGCCTGCCGCTGGTCTCGCTGCGCGGCGAGCACGTGGTCTTCGATTCGCTCGACCCGCTGCTCGAGCGCTGGGTGCGACGAGCCCAGGGCCTGGTGGTCGAGTTGCTGTGCGCGGCGGCGCTGGCCGGCCTGGCCTGGCTGATGTGGGTCAAGGCCGGCAACATGATGGCCTACGGCGATACCAGCGCGCAACTCGAAGCTCCCGCAGGGGCCGTTCGTCTACCTGATGAGCCTGCTGTGCGCGCTGACGGCGCTGGTGCACCTGCTGCTGATCTTCGCGCCGACGGCGCACCACCATCCGGGCGTCGAAGACCCCGGCGGCAGCTTGTGACCGAATCCTTGATCGGCTTCGGCGCCATCTTCGTGCTCGCGCTGATGCGCGTGCCGCTGGCCTTCGCCATGGGCTTCGTCGGCTTCATCGGCCTGGGCCTGCTGCGCGGCTGGCCGGCCACCGCCGCCGGCGCGGCGCAGGTGGTCTACGAGACCGGCTTCGCCTACACGCTTGTCGGTCGTGCCGCTGTTCATCCTGATGGGCAACTTCGTCGCCCGCGCCGGCCTGGCGCACGAGTTGTTCCGCGCCGCCTACGCCTTCGTCGGCCATGTGCGCGGCGGCCTGGCCCATGCCACCGTGCTGGCCTGCGCCGGCTTCGGCGCGATCTGCGGCTCGTCGATCGCCACCGCGGCGACGATGGCCAAGGTGGCCTACCCGTCGATGAAGAAGCTCGGCTACGCCGACTACCTGAGCACCGGCGTGATCGCCGCCGGCGGCACGCTGGGCATCATGATCCCGCCGTCGACGATCATGGTCATCTACGGCATCGTCACCGAAACCCATATCGGCAAGCTGTTCGCGGCCGGCGTGCTGCCGGGCCTGGTGTGCGCCGCGATGATGATGGGCGCGGTGGTCTGGATCACCTGGCGCGACCCATCCGCCGGCCCGGCCGGCGAGCGCACGGCGTGGCGCGAGCGCCTGGCCGCGGTGCGCAACATCTGGGGCGTGGCGCTGCTGGTGTTGCTGGTGCTGGGTGGCATCTACGGCGGCTTCTTCACGGCCACCGAGGGCGCGGGCATCGGCGCCTCGGGTGCGTTCTTCTTCGCCCTGGCCCGCGGCGCGCTGACGCCGCGCGTGGTGTTCGAGGTCCTGGTCGAGAGCGCGCGCACCACGGCCATGCTGTTCACGATCCTGATCGCGGCGATGATGTTTTCCAGCTTCGTCAACTTCACGACCATGCCCGGCGACCTGAAGGACTGGATCCTGCACCTGGGCCTGCCGCCGCTGGCCATCGTCGGCGCCATGATGCTGATCTACGTGCTGCTGGGCACCATCATGGAAGAGCTGTCGATGGTGCTGCTGACCATTCCCGTCTTCTTCCCCATCGTCGTGCAGCTCGGCTTCGACCCGGTCTGGTTCGGCGTGCTGATCGTGCTGGTGGTGCAGATCGGCTTGATTTCGCCCCCGGTGGGCATGAACCTGTTCGTGCTCAACGCGCTGCTGAAGGGCGTGGCGCTGGCGCAGATCTTCCGCGGTGTGTGGCTGTTCGTGGCCGCCCTGGTGGTGGCGCTGATGGTCGTGCTCGAGTTCCAGCCGCTGGCGCTGTGGCTGCCGGGATTCATGAGGTAGCGCCGCGGGCCAGCGTCGCCGGGCGTGGAAATTTGCGTCTAAGTATTTCCCGCGGCCGCCGCGCGGCCGGACTGGCCTAGCATCACGGCATCCGAACGACCCCATCGAACCAAGGAGACCAAACCATGAAACGCACCCTGCTGGCCAGCGCCGCGCTGCTCGTCGCCACGGCGGCCTTTGCCGACTACCCGGAAAAACCGGTCACCATCGTCGTGCCCTTTGCCGCCGGCGGCCCGACCGACAAGGTCGCGCGTGACCTGGGCGAGGTGCTGCGCAAGGGCCTGAACAACCAGACCGTGGTCATCGACAACGTCGGCGGCGCCGGCGGCACGCTGGGTGCGGCCAAGGTGGCCCGCTCCGCGCCCGACGGCTACACCCTGCTGCTGCACCACATCGGCATGGCCACCTCGCCGGCGCTGTACCGCAACATGCCGTACAAGACGCTCGACGACTTCGAGTACCTGGGCATGGTCAACGAGGTGCCGATGACCTTGATCGGCCGCCCGACGCTGCCGCCGAACAACTACGCCGAGCTGATCAAGTGGATCGAAGCCAACAAGGGCAAGATCAACCTGGCCAACGCCGGCCTGGGCGCGGCATCGCATTTGTGCGGCCTGCTGTTCCAGCAAAGCGTCAAGGTCGACATGACCACCGTGCCGTACAAGGGCACGGCCCCGGCCATGACCGACCTGCTCGGCAGCCAGGTCGACCTGATGTGCGACCAGACCACCAACACCAGCGTGCAGATCGAGGGCGGCAAGGTCAAGGCCTATGCCGTGACGACCTTGCACCCGCTGACCACCCCGGCCCTGGCCAAGCTGCCGACGCTGGACGCCGCGGGCCTGAAGGGCTTCAACGTCAGCATCTGGCACGGCCTGTATGCGCCCAAGGGCACACCCAAGGCCGTGCAGGACAAGATCAACACGGCATTGCGCGCCGCGCTGAAAGACCCCGAGTTCATCCGGCGACAGGAGGCGCTCGGTGCGGTGATCATCACCGACAGCCGGCTCGGCTCGGCCGAGCACAAGAAGTTCGTCGAGTCCGAGATCAACAAATGGGGCCCGGCCATCAAGGCCGCCGGGCAGTATGCCGACTGAGTAGCCTGATTCAGAGCCGCTTGGTCATGAACACGCTGTTCGGATCGTCGACATAGTCGGCGAACGGTGGGCAGTAGTCGAATCCGAAGCTTTCGTAGAGTCTTTGCGCGGGGGCGAACGCCTGCATCGAGCCCGTCTCCAGGCTCAGCCGCTGGTACGAGCGTCGGCGCGCCTCGCCGACGATGTGTTCGAGCATGGCACGCGCCACGCCGCTTCTTCGGTGCTCGGCCGCCGTGCGCATCGACTTGATCTCGCCATGCTGCGGGCTCAACTCGTAGAGCGCGCCGCAGCCGAGCAGATCGGCACCCGACCAGGCGGTCCAGAACGTGACCTCGGGCCGGCGCAGCCGGGCAACACCTAGCGCGTGCACGCTCTCGGGCGGCGAGAGCCCGGCCATGTCTTGCAGGTGCTGCTCGATCAGGGCCAGCACCTGCGGCGCGGTGAGATCGTCGAGTCGGATGTGCATCAACGGGTCGATAAGGGGAATCGATGGCGCTGGGCTGGACGTCAATGACGGCGCTCGAGCGCCAGGATCGACAGCCCGGCTGTTATGAAGGTCAGGCCGGCACCGACATTGGCGGCCGCGACCACCCTGGGCCGGCGCGACAACCCCTGCGAGAGTTGCGCCGAGAACGCGCCCAGAACGGTGAAGATCGCCGCGGTCAGGACGGCGAAGAGGGCGCCGTAGACCAGCATTTGCAGATGCACCGGGCCGCGGGCGGTGGAGACGAACTGGGGAATGAAGGCGACGACGAACAGCCCGGGCTTGGGGTTCAGCACGTTGGACAGCAGGCCGGTGGCAAACACCCGCCAGAGCGGCTGTCGGGCAGTGGGCGCGAAGGAAATCAGGCTGCGTGACGAGATGGCCTTGTAGCCCAGCCAGAGCAGGTAGGCTGCGCCCGCGGCCTTGACCGCCCAGAACGCCCAGGGCGAGGTCTGCAACACCAGGGCCAGTCCGAGCGTGGCGGCCAGGGTGTGGCACATGATGCCCAGGCCGGCGCCGAGCGAAGACAGCGCAGCCGCGGCGCGCCCCTGGCTCAGGCCGCGACTGATGGCCAGGATGTTGTCGGGGCCGGGTGCGATCACGACCACCAGCACCGCGGCGAGGTAAGCCACAAGGACTTCAGTTGGGAACATGGCAGTGCGTGGCGGGTAGTGCGAGAAATTCGTGGCGCGGTGAAGTGGAGTCAGGGGCAGCGGCGGGCGTAGCTCTGGGTCAGCATTTCCC
This sequence comes from uncultured beta proteobacterium, assembly GCA_963741125.1. Lineage (GTDB taxonomy): Bacteria > Pseudomonadota > Gammaproteobacteria > Burkholderiales > Burkholderiaceae_C > CADEEN01. The sequence continues at coordinate 3,905 of CAVUGY010000018.1, read as the reverse complement.
ATTGATGCCCGTCGGGGACGTTCCAGTACACGATGCGCCCGCCATGTTCGGTGTCGACCTTGTAGTCGACCGGGCCGCGCACCTGGCTGCGGTACTCGATGCCGGCGGCCTGGATGCGGGTCAGGATCGCATCGAACTCCGGGTCACTGACGCGAAAGCAGTAATGCGTGACCGGGAATGGCTCGTCGAACTGATCGAAGTCCAGGGTCAGCCCCTCGTTGACGTAGACCGGGCAGAACGGCCCGACGCCGGTCGTCGGACCATGGCACGCCCAGCAGCTCGGCCATCAGCCTGGCCGCGGCCCGCTGATCGCGCGAGGGCACCGTGAGATGGTCGAGTTGAACGGGCATGGTGACAGTGCTCAGATTACACGAGCTCGCGGGCAGGCTGCACCCGCGCGCAACGCGTCAGGCGGGCCAGTGCGCGCGAAAGACCGCTGCGACGGCAGGATGCGCTTCGACCCGGTGCATGGCCGCCAGGAATGCGGGCCGGTGCTGGCCGAGGTAGGCCCGCGTGCCGGCCCATTTGGAGACCACCGCAGCCAGCAGGTCCAGCGCGCCGGGCGCAGGGCCTGCAAGGTAGGGCTGCGCCGGGAAGGTGTCGGCAAAAATCTGCCAGTGCCTGTGCAGCTGCCGGCGTGCGCCCTGGCGGACCTTTTCTTGCGCCGGCTTGGTGCTGGCCGTGGTCCAGCGTTCCGGGTAGTCGTTGATGCTGAGCGCCGCGTAGCAATTGGCGGCGATGAAGACCAGGCCGCGAATGGCCTGCGCCTGCGCGGTCCGCGTGCTTGGAAGCAGCCCACTTTGCGGGTGGCTGAGTCCGAGGTGAATCAGGATCGCGGCGCTTTCGGTCAGCACCGAACCGTCCGCCAGGACGAGGGTGGGAATCTGGCGCAAGGGATTGAGCTTGGCCAGTTCCTCGACGGCCGAGTCCGGCTCCCAGCTCGACGCGTGCACCAGGCGGAACGGCAAGCCGCACATGTTCAGCGCCATCTCGACCGCCGCCGAGCCCGAGCCGCGGGAGCCGAAGAGAACCGGTGATGCGGCGTCGGGCCGCGCTGGGGCATCAGGCATTCGACAGTTCCTCCCACTCCGCCCAGCTAGGCTCGCGGCCCGGCCAGGCCACCGCCGCGAGCGGCCAGTGCGCGCCGAGCCAGGCGCGGATATCGGCCTCGGCCTGCCTGTCGGTGACGGCCGATTGCAGCACCGACAACCAGAGAAACGCCTGCGCCTGGTAGCGCCGGCTGCGGCGATCGTCGGCATGCGCCGGCTTGATCGGCCGCAGGTACAGGCAGCCGAGATAGGCCTCGCCGGTCAGGTCCAGCAGCGCGTAGGCAAAGGCGATTCGTTCGTTGAACTCACGCTCGTGCCTGACCAGATCGGCATGGTTCTCCTGCCACGAAATATTCGCGTCGGGCCAGCCGTCGGCCGGGCCGAAGACATGGCGAATCCGGTCTGCACTCGCGCGCACCGCCCGGTAGTCTTGCTCCGCATGGGCAGGCCCCAACACGACCAGCTGGAACGATTGCAGGGCTTGGATGCGCGGCGGATCGAATGTCGCTGCAAGCATGGGTCTGCTCACGGGCCGGTCATCCATGGCGCGTGCGGGATGGTTCATCGCCTGACGGCGCGGATGGTGCGCGGCGATGAGGCCAGCCTCCAGCCATGGCCTTTCTCGGTCAGCACCGCGAGCCCGACCGGGTGAGCATGACCACATCCGGGTGTTCCACGCCCCATTGCGCGATGGCCGAGCGCTGGGTTGAGCGGCGAGATCTCGATGCGGCTCGCCTCCCGGACGCGGGAGAACTCCGGCACTCCAGCGGCGGTCGCGACCGGGGCTTCATCGATCTCGACGTAGCTGAGCACCACGTACTGGCGGCCGCCGAGCCCGGCGAGGGACAGTCGCGCCTCGGCCTCGACGATCAGTTCATTGCCCGCGCAGTCGAGGGCGAAGCCCGGTTGCACCACGACCGTCGCCCCCTGCTCGACCGAGACGTTCAGGCCTGCGACGACGCCCCACCCGGTCAGGAATCGATTGCGACGACGAAGGCGGCCGAGCGTGTAGTCCTGCTCGCGCCGCAAGTCGTCGGCGTCAACAACTGGCCCGTGAAATAGCGGTTGCGCAGGAGTTGCTGAAACGGCGGCATGGAGTGCTCCGGTAGTGGGTTGACAGAGGGCCGCGCACCAGCGTTCATGCCAGCGCCTGAAGCACCTTGGCGAGCAAAGGGCGAGCCCGAAGCGGGGCCGAGCCCGCGGGCACATGCAGACGAGCCTGTGACCGCAGGCGAGTCAGCGCAACAGACCGGGTGTGCAGAGCGGGCAAGGAATCCTTGTGCAAATCGAAATTCGTCTCGAGTGCCAGGGCCGACCCGTGCAACCACTTGACGACCGGCGCTTGCCTGCCCGTCCCGTCGGTGGCGCAGAGAGCGGCCCCGCTTGCCGAGAGCCCCAGTACCGCAGGGGCGCCGGAGCCTAGCCGCGCCAACAGCAGGTACTCGGCGCCGGCAAACTCGCGTTTCAGGAGTCGCTGCACTCGCCTGCCACGGATGCTGGTCATGCCCTTCGCGTACTGGCTCGCGAACAACGACAAGGCCTGTGGGTCGATGGGCACCTTGGAATCTCGAATCTCAGAATGGCGTCAAACCCGCTTTCGAGATCACCGGCGCCGCCTCGGGCGAAGCCAGGAAGCGCAAAAGCGCAGTGGCCGCCGCGGGCTGCCGCGCCGTCTTGGTCAGCGCCCCGGCGAAGGACGTCGGCGGTTGGACAGCAGCCGGAATCGTGCCCACGAAGCTGACGCCAGGCACGTGTATCAACTCGGCGACCTGTTGAAAGCCGATTTCCGCCTCGCCACGCGCGACGACGGCGGCCACCGGCTCGCCGGATGGCGGCCCTCTCACCTTTCGACTCTTGCTCGCGACCTGGTCGGCAATGCCGAGCTTGGGAAACAGCGTGGTCGACAGGTAGGTACCGCTGCCGCTGTCCGAGTAGGCGATGGACTTCGCCGCCAGCAGCGTGCTGCGCAGCGCCTCGACGCTGCCGATATCGGGCTTAACGGCGCCTGCGCGCACGACCATGCCGATCTGCGAGCGGGCGAGCTCGACCTTGCTGCCGGCGAGCGTCATTCCTTGCTTGCCGAGCTCGTCGGCGGCCCCGCCATCCAGGATCACGACATCGGCCGTCTCGCCTCGCGCGAGCCGGGTCGGAATCGCCTCCGGCGAGTCACCCATCGAGGGCCCACGCGTCGTGACCAGACGGTGGCCGCTCGCGCGCTCGAAGGCCGGGCCCAGCTCGGCATAGACGCCGTAAAAGCCCGCCGAGATCATCACGTGCACATCGGCGGCATGGGCTGCGCCTGCGATGAGCAGCGGGGCCGCCGCAAGCCTTGTCAGCCATAGCGAGCGAGCGATCGTGCGTTCATAAGACTCCTCCGTTTGACATGAATGGCAGTCCCTCCAAGCGCTTTGGCACATGCGTTCATGGGACGAGCTAGGTGTGGATGAGGCGACCACCGCCGAACGACCAGTTCTCCCACGTCGTTTCCTTGAAGCACACCATAACCTCCTCGGGATTCAGCCCCTGGCGGGATAGGGAGGCCATCAGCTCTTCGAGCAGCTTCTTCTTGACCTTGACGCTCCGGCCGACAGACCAGAGGATTTCGATCAGCACGAAGTTCTCGCTTCGTTCCGACTTCAGGTCCGGGTAGCTTGGATCGAAGCGGAAGTCCTCGGCCTCGAGCTCGATGACACGCTGAAACTTGTCCGTCGCGGGCACACCCGATGAGACCAGCGCCGCGTGCACGGCGTCGAGTACGCCAGCCTTGAACGCGGCGGGCTTGGGTTTGCGAACGGTGAGGGTAACGAGTGGCATACAGGCTCCCGGAGTGTCTGACGAGACTGGGTAGTGGTCGTG
>CAVUGY010000017.1:0-99785 GCA_963741125.1 uncultured beta proteobacterium | reverse complement strand
CGCACGACGATCAGGCACGGCACGGCCAGTTGCACCACGCCGAGCAGTGCCAGCCAGGACAAATCGTGCGCGCTGGCCGAGAGCGGCAACGCCAGCGGCAAGGCGACCGCGGCCGACATCGCGGCACCCAGCAGCACGGCGGGCAGCATCTGTGGCTCTTCGATGCGCGCGTCGGCGGCATGGCGTTGGTGCAGGTGCTGCAGCAGCGTCCAGTTGGCGGCGGCGGCCATCGGCACGCCGAGCGCGACCAGCGTGCCGGTCATCGAGCCGCCGCTGTCCAGCGCCTGGCGCCCGAACATCCAGGCGATGCCGAGCGCCGGCCAGCGCGATCGCGACCCAGGTGCGCGCCGGCAGCCGGTGGCTGCAGGAAGACGCGCGCGAACAGCGCCGTGACCAGCGGCGCCATGGCCATCGTGACCAGCACGTTGGCCACCGTGGTCAGCGTCAGCGCGACCATGAAGGCGGTGAACATCACCGCCCAGCACAGGCCCGAGACCCACAGCGCGACGCCGCCGCGGCGCATGTCTCGCCACAGCGCCGCGGCGCCGCGCATGGCCAGCAGCGCGATCGCACAGCGCCAGCGGCGTTGAACACGCTGCGCCAGAACGTGACCTCGAAGCTGCGCGCCGCGTCGAGCTGGCGCGTGACGACGCCGGCGATGCTCCACATCAGCGTGCAGACGATCATCAGGGCCACCGCCCTGCGGTGCGTCATGCCGCTTCGCGGCTCGCACGCTTGCGGTCGTGCTCCTTCAGGTGGCGCTTGCGCAGGCGGATCGACTTGGGCGTGATCTCGACCAGCTCGTCGTCGGCGATGAACTCGACCGCGTACTCCAGCGTCAGCTCGATCGGCGGCGTGATCTTGATCGCGTCTTCCTTGCCGCGAGACGCGGAAGTTGGTCAGCTGCTTGCCGCGCACCGCGTTGACCACCAGGTCGTTGTCGCGGCTGTGGATGCCGACGATCATGCCTTCGTACACCGGGTCGCCGGCGCTGCACGAACATGCGGCCGCGGTCGTCGAGCTTGCCCAGCGCGTAGGTCACGATCTCGCCGTCGTCCTGGCTGATCAGCACGCCGTTCTTGCGCCCGTCGATCTCGCCCTTGTACGGCCTCGTAGCCGTCGAAGATGTTGCTGATCAGGCCGGTGCCGCGCGTCAGGTTCAGGAACTCGTTCGAGAAGCCGATCAGGCCGCGCGCCGGGATGCGGTACTCGAGGCGCACGCGGCCGCGGCCGTCGGGCTCCATGTTGACCAGCTCGGCCTTGCGCTCGCCGAGCGCCTGCATCACGCGCGCCCTGGTGCTGGTCTTCGACGTCGGCGGTCACCAGCTCGATCGGCTCGTGGCGTTCGCCGTTCGACCTCGTGGAACACCACGCGCGGCTTGCGACACCGCCAGCTCGTAGCCTTCGCGGCGCATGTTCTCGAGCAGGATCGTCAGGTGCAGCTCGCCGCGGCCCGAGACCTCGAAGATGCCGTCTTCGTCGGTGTCCTTGCACGCGCAGCGCGACGTTGCTCTGCAGCTCGCGCTCGAGCCGGTCCGCAGATCTGGCGGCTGGTGACGAACTTGCCTTCGCGGCCGGCCAGCGGCGAGTTGTTGACGCAGAAGTTCATCGTCAGCGTCGGCTCGTCGACCTTGCAGCATCGGCAGCGGCAGCGGGTTCTCGAGGTCGGTCAGCGTGACGCCGATGCCGATGTCTTCGATGCCGTTGATCAGCACGATGTCGCCCGGGCCGGCCTCGGTCGGCCTGCTGGCGCTCCAGGCCCTCGAACGTCAGCACCTGGTTGACGCGGGCCTTGAGCGGCGTCGCCGTCGGGGCCGCTGTAGACGCGCCACGTCCTGCATCGGCTTCAAGGTGCCCTGGTTGATGCGGCCGATGCCGATGCGGCCGACGTAGGTCGAGTAGTCGAGCGAGCAGATCTGCAGCTGCAGCGGCGCGTCGGGCGCGCCGTCGTGCGCCGGCACGTGCTCCAGGATGGCGTCGAACAGCGGCGCCAGGTCGGTGCCGACCACGCCCTGCTCGAGCGTCGCCCAGCCGTTCAGGCCCGAGGCGTAGATGACCGGGAAGTCGAGCTGCGCCTCGGTGGCGCCGAGCTTGTCGAACAGGTCGAAGGTGGCGTTGATCACGTAGTCGGGGCGCGCGCCGGGGCGGTCGACCTTGTTGACGACGACGATCGGCTTCAGGCCCAGCGCCAGCGCCTTCTTGGTCACGAAGCGCGTCTGCGGCATCGGGCCTTCGACGGCGTCGACCAGCAGCAGCACGCCGTCGACCATCGACAGCACGCGCTCGACCTCGCCGCCGAAGTCGGCGTGGCCGGGCGTGTCGACGATGTTGATGTGCGTGCCCTTCCACTCGACGGCGCAGTTCTTGGCCAGGATCGTGATGCCGCGCTCGCGCTCGAGGTCGTTGCTGTCCATCACGCGCTCGGCCACCTTCTCGTTGCTCGCGGAAGGTGCCGCTCTGGCGCAGCAGCTGGTCGACCAGCGTGGTCTTGCCGTGGTCGACGTGGGCGATGATGGCGATGTTGCGGATCTGGTCGGGTCATGGTCGGGCTTTCAGGAATCGAGCAGGCGCCTGCAACTTCGGCGGGCTCAGCAGGCGGTCGGGAATCAGTTCGCCGGCGCGTGATGTGGGCCGCTGCCGAGGAAGGCGCCTGGGCTCGGGGCCGTAGACGCGCACGCGGGCGCGTCGGGCAGCGGCGACGCGGCGGCGCAGGCCGGTCAGGAAGCGGCCGGCGTCGTCGGCGTCCAGGCGCACGACGCGGCCAGTCGGCGAGCAGCGCGTCGGCGCGGCAGCAGCGCGGCGTCGCGCTCGCGCTTCGTCCAGCGCGGCCGAGCGCGTCGAGCGTGCAGCGCGTCGTCGCAGCGTCGAGCGCGCCGCTGCCGGTGCGGCGCAGCGCCGCCAGGTGCGCGCCGCAGCCGAGCGCCTCGCCGATGTCTTCGGCCAGCGTGCGGATGTAGGTGCCCTTGCTGCACGCGACGTCGAGCGCCAGCGTCGTGTCCTGCCAGTCGACGACGTCGAGGCGCGTGGATCGTCGACGCGCGCGCGGCGCGCGCTCGACCTCGATGCCGGCGCGCGCGTAGTCGTACAGCGCGCTTGCCGTCGTGCTTGAGCGCCGAGTGCATCGGCGGCACCTGCTGCGATCGGCGCCGGTGAAGCGCGCGCAGGCGGCCTCGATGTCGCGCGCGGTCGACGTGCAACGGCGCGCGTCCGCAGCACCTCGCCTTCGGCGTCGCCGGTGGTCGTCGTCACGCCCAGCGTGCAGCGTCGCGCGGTAGCGCTTGTCGGCGTCGAGGCTGATCTGCGAGAACTTGGTCGCCGCGCCGAAGCACAGCGGCAGCAGGCCGGTCGCGAGCGGATCGAGCGTGCCGGTGTGGCCGGCCTTCTCGGCGCGCAACAGCCGCTTGGCCTTCTGCAACGCGTCGTTGCTCGACAGGCCCAGCGGCTTGTCGAGCAGCAGCACGCCGTGCACGGCGCGCCGCGGCGACGCGCGCGTGCGCTGGCGCGTTCATCGATTCAGTCGTCCTTGGCGCGCGTCGCGTTGGCCTTGCGCGATCAGCGCGGTCATGCTCGGCCGCGCGCTCGGTGGTGCGGTCGAACTGGAAGTGCAGCGTCGGCACGGTGTGGATCTGCAGGCGCTTGAACAGGCCGTTGCGCAGGAAGCCCGCGGCCTCGTTCAGCGCCGTCTCGCACTCGGCCGGGTCGCCGACCAGCAGCGAGAAGAAGCACCTGTCGCGTGCGCGTAGTCGGGCGTCACCTCGACCGCGTGTGATCGTGACCATGCCGATGCGCGGATCCTTCAGCTCGCGGATCAGCTCGGCCACGATCGCGCTGGATCTGGTCGGCGACGCGAAAGCCGCGGTTGGGGATGGATTGTTTGTGGCGTGCATGGTGGTCTGCCTCGGCCCAAAGAACAAACCCCGCCGTCTTTGCGGAGGGCGGGGTTGGCTCGGGTGAGAGCCGAACTCCGCTCTACAGCGTTCGGGCGACTTCCTTGACCTCGAAGAACTCGAGCTGGTCGCCTTCCTTGATGTCGTTGTAGTTCTTGAGCTTGATGCCGCACTCGAAGCCTTCCTTGACCTCGCGCACGTCGTCCTTCAGGCGCTTGCAGCGACTCGAGCTCGCCGGTGTAGACCACCACGTTGTCGCGCAGCAGGCGGAAGCGCGCGCTGCGGCGCACCATGCCCGGCCGTGACCATGCAGCCGGCGACCGTGCCGATCTTGCGAGGCCACGAACACCGGTGCGGATCTCGGCCGTGCCGATGACTTCTTCGCGCTGCTCGGGCGCCAGCATGCCGGTCATCGCCGCCTTCACCTCGTCGACCGCGTCGTAGATGATGTTGTAGTAGCGGATGTCGACGCCGTTGTTCTCGGCCAGCTTGCGCGCGCCGGCATCGGCGCGCACGTTGAAGCCGATGATCACCGCCTTGGACGCGATCGCCAGGTTGATGTCGCTCTCGCTGATGCCGCCGACCGCGGCGTGCACGATCTGCACCTTGACCTCGTCGGTCGACAGCTTGAGCAGCGACTGCGCCAGCGCTTCCTGCGAACCCTGCACGTCGGCCTTGATGATCAGCGACAGCGTCTGCGCGGCGCCCTGCGCCCATGTTGTCGAACATGTTCTCGAGCTTGGCGGCCTGGCGCTTGGCCAGCTTGACGTCGCGGTACTTGCCCTGGCGGAAGGTGGCGATCTCGCGCGCCCGGCGCTCGTCGGCCAAGCACCATGAACTCGTCGCCGGCCTGCGGCACTTCGGTCAGGCCCTGGATCTCGACCGGGATCGACGGGCCCGGCTTCGTTGATCGGCTTGCCGTCTTCGTCGAGCATGGCGCGCACGCGGCCGTAGCTCGAGCCGGCCAGCACGACGTCGCCGCGCTTCGAGCGTGCCGCGACTGCACCAGCACCGTCGCCACCGGGCCGCGGCCCTTGTCGAGCTGGGCTTCGATCACCAGGCCCTTGGCCATGGCATCGCGCGGCGCCTTCAGCTCCAGCACCTCGGCCTGCAGCAGCACCTGCTCGAGCAGCGTGTCGATGCCCTGGCCGGTCTTGGCCGACACCGGCACGAACGGCGAATCGCCGCCGAAGTCTTCGGGCACGACCTGCTCGGCGACCAGCTCGCTCTTCACGCGCTCGAGGTTGGCCTCGGGCTTGTCGATCTTGTTCATCGCCACGACGATCGGCACGCCGGCCGCCTTGGCGTGGTGGATGGCTTCCTTGGTCTGCGGCATCACGCCGTCGTCGGCGGCCACCACCAGGATCACGATGTCGGTGGCCTTGGCGCCGCGCGCGCGCATCGCGGTGAACGCGGCGTGGCCCGGGGTGTCGAGGAAGGTGATCATGCCGCGCGGCGTCTCGCACGTGGTAGGCGCCGATGTGCTGCGTGATGCCGCCGGCCTCGCCCGCCGCCACGCGGCGCGCTGCGGATGTAGTCGAGCAGCGAGGTCTTGCCGTGGTCGACGTGGCCCATCACGGTGACGACCGGCGCGCGCGGCAGCTGCTCGGCCGTCCTGGTGCGGCCTCTTCTTCCTCGGGGAAGGCCTCCGGATCGTCGAGCTTGGCCGCGACAGCGCCTTGTGGCCCATCTCCTCGACCACGATCATCGCCGTCTCCTGGTCGAGCTGCTGGTTGATGGTGACCATCTGGCCGAGCTTCATCAGCTGCTTGATGACCTCGGAGGCCTTGACCGACATCTTGTGCGCCAGATCGGCCACGCGTGATGGTCTCGGGCACGTGCACTTCCTGGCTCACCGCCTCGGCCGGCGGCGACGAAGGTCGAGCCATTGGTCGTCGCTGCGGTCGCCGCGGCCGCGGCCGCGCGGGCGCGCGCCAGCCCGGGCGAGACCGCCGCCGGTGTCGCCGCGGGTCTTCAGCGCGCGCTTCTTGGCCGCGTCGTCGGCCCAGCTCGACGACAGCTTCTCGGACTTGACCGACTTCTTGTCGCCCGGCTTGGCGGCGCCCGGCGCCGCGGGCGCGCCCGGCGCGCCTGGCCGGCTTGTGGATCGTGCCCTTGATGCCGGCCTTGGATCGGCCGCCGGCTGCGGCCTCTTCGGGCTTCTTGGCGAGCAGCACCTTCTTCGGCGCGGTCATCATCGCGCGGATCGCGGCGGCTTCGGTCTCGGCCGCCTTGCGGCGCGTTCCAGATCGGTCGGCGCGCTGCTTCTCGGCGGCCTCGACGTCGGCGGCCTTGACCACGCGCAGCGCGGGCTTGGCGGGCTCGGCCGGTGCGGCGACGGCGCTGGCAGCCGCGCGGCGGCGGCCTTCGGCCTTGTGCCGACGGGCGTGCCGCGGCCGCCGTCGCGCTGGCGGCCTTGGCCGCTGCGGCCTCGGCGCCCGCGCGCCTCGGCGGCCTCGCGGTCGCGCTGCTCCTGTTCTTCGCGCTGGCGGCGCTTCTCGGCCAGCTCTTCTTCCTGGCGGCGCAGCAGCTCGGCCTGCGGCGGGCCTCTTCCTCGCGGCGCGCGAGTTCGGCTTCGTCGACCACCGGCGCGGCCGGCGTCGACTCGGCTCGTCGGCCGCCGGCGCCTCGTCGCGCTTGACGAAGGTGCGCTTCTTGCGCACCTCGACCTGGATCGTGCGCGCCTTGCCGCGAGGCATCGGCCTGCTTGATCTCGCTGGTGCGACTTGCGCGTCAGCGTGATCTTCTTGCGCTCGCCGCTGGCCGGTGCCGTGGCTGGCTGCGCAGGAAGTCGAGCAGGCGCTCCTTGTCGGCCTCGGTCAGCGCGTCGTCGGTCGACTTCTTGGCGACGCCGGCCGACTGCAGCTGCTCGAGCAGCGTCGCGGCCGGGCGGTTCAGCTCGGCGGCGAACTGGGCGACGGTGGTCACAGCCATTGTGCGAGTCCTCGGTGGGCGTGCGGCGTGCTGGTGATGTTCAGAGTGGTCAAGCGGTGAACCAGTGTTCGCGCGCCTTCATGATCAACGTCTTGGCCTGCTCGTCGTCGATGCCGGTCATCTCGGTCAGTTCGTCGACGGCCAGGTCGGCCAGGTCGTCGCGGGTGTGGACGCCGCCCTCGGCGAGCTTGGCGATCAGCTCGGGCGTCAGGCCTTCGAGGTCGCGCAGATCCTGCGACACGTCTTCGACGCTTTCTTCGCGTGGCGATCTCCATCGTCAGCAGCGCATCCTTGGCACGGGTGCGCAGCTCGTTGACGGTGTCTTCGTCGAAGCTCTCGATCTCGAGCATCTCCTGCATCGGCACGTAGGCCACTTCTTCGAGGCTGGTGAAGCCCTCGGCGATCAGGATGTCGGCGACCTCGGCGTCGACGTCGAGCTTGTCGACGAACAGCTTGCGCACCGAGTCGGACTCCTGCGCCTGCTTGGCGCTGGACTCCTCGGCGGTCATGATGTTGATGCGCCAGCCGGTCAGCTCGGAGGCCAGGCGCACGTTCTGGCCGCCGCGGCCGATCGCGATGGCGAGGTTTTCCTCGTCGACCACCACGTCCATCGCGTGGCGTCTCCTCGTCGACGACGATCGACTGCACGTTGGCCGGCGCCAGCGCGCCGATCACGAACTGCGCCGGGTCTTCCGACCACAGCACGATGTCGACGCGCTCGCCGGCGAGCTCGTTGGTGACCGCGTTGACGCGCGAGCCGCGCACGCCGACGCAGGTGCCGATCGGGTCGACCCGCTTGTCGTGCGAGACGCACCGCGATCTTGGCGCGCGAACCGGGGTCGCGGGCGCAGCTCTTGATCTCGAGCAGGCCCTGCTCGATCTCGGGCACTTCCTGGCGCGAACAGCTCGATCATGAAGCCCGGCGCCGAGCGCGACAGCATGATCTGCGGCGCCGCGCAGGGTCGGGTCGACTGCCGATGATGAAGGCGCGCACGCGGTCGCCCGATGCGCAGGTTTTCCTTCGGGATCATCTCGCTGCGCTTCAGGCGCCCTTCGACGCGGCCCGATCTCGACGATGATGTCGCCCTTGTCCAGGCGCTTGACGGTGCCGACGAAGATCTTCTCGCCGCGCGACATGAAGTCGTTGAGCAGCTGCTCGCGCTCGGCGTCGCGGATCTTCTGCAGGATCACCTGCTTGGCCGCCTGCGCGCCGATGCGGCCGATCGACACCGACTCGACCGGCTTCTTCGATGTAGTCGTCGACCTCGATGTCGGCGATCTGCTCCTGGGCCTCGAACAGCAGGATCTCGGCGTCGGGCATCTGCAGGCCGGCCTCGTTGGGCACCACATGCCAGCGGCGGAAGGTCTCGTAGTCGCCGGTGTCGCGGTCGACCGCGACGCGGATGTCGACCTCGCCGCCGTGCAGCTTCTTGGTGGCCGAGGCCAGCGCCGCCTCGACGGCGCCGAACACGACTTCGCGCTCGACGCTCTTCTCGCGCGAGATCGCGTCCACCAGCATCAACATTTCGCGGTTCATTGCTTCTCTCACTCTCCGTCGTGCGCAGCGACCGCCTGCGTCGGCGCGCCTGCGTCAGCCTTGCCAGACTTGGCTGCCCTTGAAATCCACCACCGGCACGAGGCGCGCCTCGCGCACCTCGTCGAAAGCAAAGTCCAGCGCCTGGGCTGGCTCGCCCTTGGCCTTGGCCGCCATCTGCAGGCGCCAGCCGCCCTCGCGCGCGGCCAGCAGGCCGTCGAACTTCTTGCGGCCCTGGAGCGGCAGCTTGAGCGTCAGGTCCACGTGGCCCGGCAAAGCGCGCGTAGTCGGCCTCGTGCTTGCAGCGGCCGGTCCAGGCCGGGCGACGAGACCTCGAGCCGCGCGTAATCGCATTGCTCGACCTCGAGCACATACTGCAGCTGGCGGGTCACGGCTTCGCAGTCGTCGACGGTGACGAACTCGGCCTCGCCGGTCGGATACGAGGCGCCCGGCACGCGGTCGATGAAGACGCGCAGCAGGCCGCCCGCCGTGCGTTCGACGTCCACGAGCTCGTAGCCGAGCCCGGCGACGGTGCGTTGGGCGGCGTCCTGCCAATTCATGCGCGGTAATCGAGCGGTACGAAAGCGATCAAGCAAAAAAAATGGGCTGGAAGAATCCGCCCATAGGCGGTTTTCAGCGAAACGTGGATTGTACTCTGCAAGAGGCGTACCGGCAACAGTCGCGCGCGTCTGGGCGTGCCAGAATCGGCGCCTGGTTTTGTCCTCAGCTCGGAGCGATCTCATGGGATTCCTGACCGGCAAGCGCCTGCTCATCACCGGCGTGCTGTACAACCGCTCGATCGCCTACGGCATCGCCCGCGCCTGCCACCGCGAGGGCGCGGAACTGGCCTTCAGCTACCAGGGCGAGCGCTTCAAGGAGCGCATCACCGAGTTCGCCGCCGAATTCGGCTCCAAGCTGGTGTTCGACTGCGACGTGGCCGACGACGCCCAGATCGAGCGCCTGTTCGCCGGCCTCGGCGAGGCCTGGGACGCAGTTCGACGGCTTCGTGCACGCGATCGGCTTTGCGCCGCGCGAGGCGATCGCCGGCGACTTTCTCGACGGCCTGTCGCGCGAGAACTTCCGCATCGCCCACGACATCTCGGCCTACAGCTTCCCGGCCATGGCCAAGGCCGCCGCTGCCGCGGCTGCGCCCCGGCGCGGCGCTGCTGACGCTGACCTACCTGGGCGCCGTGCGCTGCGTGCCCAACTACAACACCATGGGCCTGGCCAAGGCCTCGCTGGAGGCCAGCGTGCGCTTCCTGGCCGCAGAGCCTGGGCGCGCAGGGCGTGCGCGTCAACGGCATCTCGGCCGGGCCGATCAAGACGCTGGCGGCCTCAGGCATCAAGGACTTCGGCAAGATGCAGGCCGAGTTCGCGGCCAACGCGCCGATCCGCCGCAACGTGACCATCGACGACGTCGGCAACGTCGCCGCCTTCCTGCTGTCCGACCTGGCGGCCGGCATCAGCGCCGAGATCACCTACGTCGACGGCGGCTTCAGCCAGGTGATGATGGCCGCACCGGGCTGAGCAACTCGGCGGCCAGGGCCTCGGCGACCTCGATGCCGTCGACGCCGGCCGACATGATGCCGCCGGCATAACCCGCGCCTTCGCCGGCCGGGTACAGGCCCTTGACGTTCAGGCTCTGGAAATCCTTGCCGCGCGTGATGCGCAGCGGCGACGAGGTGCGCGTTTCGACGCCGGTCAGCACCGCATCGGCCATCGCGAAGCCCTTGATCTGGCGCTCGAACGCCGGCAGGGCCTCGCGGATCGCGGCGATGGCGTAGTCGGGCAGGCTGGCATGGCCGGGCTCGGCCAGGTCGGTCAGCCGCACACCCGGCTGGTACGAGGGCAGCACGTTGCCGAGGCGCTGTGCTGGCGCTGGCCCTTGACGAAGTCGCCGAGCAGCTGGCCCGGGCGCCACGATAGCCGCCGCCGCCGAGCTCGAAGGCGCGCGACTCCCAGTGGCGCTGGAAGGCGATGCCGTCGAGCGGACTGACCGTGCCCTCGGCCAGGCCGTCCTGCCGATAGTCCTGCGGCGTGATGCCGACGACGATGCCGGCGTTGGCGTTGCGCTCGTTGCGCGAATACTGGCTCATGCCGTTGGTCACCACGCGGCCGGCTTCCGATGTGGCCGCCACCACCGTGCCGCCGGGGCACATGCAAAAGCTGTACACCGAGCGGCCGTTGCCGGCGTGGTGCACCAGCTTGTAGTCGGCCGCGCCGAGCATGCGGATGGCCCGCGCTGGCGCCGAAGCGCGCACGGTCGATCAGGCCCTGCGGATGCTCGATGCGGAAGCCGATCGAGAACGGCTTGGCTTGCATGAACACACCGCGGCGATGCAGCATCTCGAAGGTGTCGCGCGCGCTGTGGCCCAGCGCCAGCACGACATGATCGGCACGCAACTCTTCGCCCGAGGCCAGCCGCACGCCGCGAATGTGCCCGGCCGCGATCAACACGTCGGCCACGCGTTGCTGGAAGCGGATCTCGCCGCCCAGCGTTTCGATCTCGGCGCGCATCTTCTCGACCATGCCGACCAGGCGGAAGGTGCCGATGTGCGGCTTGCTGACGAACAGAATCTCTTCGGGCGCACCGGCCTTGACGAACTCGGCCAGCACCTTGCGCGTCAGGTGTCGCGGGTCGTTGATCTGGCTCCACAGCTTGCCGTCCGAGAACGTGCCGGCGCCGCCCTCGCCGAACTGCACGTTGGACTCCGGCTCGAGCACGCCGCGGCGCCACAGGCCCCAGGTGTCGTTGGTGCGCTCGCGCACCGCCTTGCCGCGCTCCAGCACGATGGGCGCCAGGCCCATCTGCGCCAGGATCAGCGCCGCGAACAGGCCGCAGGGGCCGAAGCCGACGACCAACGGGTCGCAGGCGCTCGCCAGCATAGAAGTCGGCCGGCGCATGGCCGATGAAGCGGTAGCTCGTATCGGGCGCCGGCCGCACATGCGCATCGCCGGCCAGACGCGCCAGCAGCGCCGCTTCGCCCGCCAGTTCGCAGTCGACGGTGTAGATCAGCTGGATCGCCGTTTTCTTGCGCGCGTCGTAGGCGCGCCGGAAGACGGTGAACTTCGCGAGCTCGCTGCCCGAGATGCCGAGACGCGCCACGATGGCCGCCCGCAGCGCGCCCTCGGCATGGCCGAGCGGCAGGCGCAGCTCGGTCATACGCAGCATGCGCTGCGCGGGACGTGAGGCCTCAGCCGCCGCGCTTGGGCCGCTTGCCCGGGTTCTTCTTGCTGCGCGTGTGCGAGCCGCGCTCCAGGCTGACCTTTTGCCCGCGGCCGGCGGTGAACACCACGCCGACGGGCGCCGGCGGGCGCGGAGTGGCCTTGCGGTCGGCTTCGGTCTTGATCTTGTTGCCCATGGGAACTCCGGTCGCTTTGAACAGTTATCGAGGCACGAATTAGGCCACAAGCTTGGCGCCGGCCTCGGCGCGAACGCAATCGACGTAATAGCGCCGGCTGCCGTCGGGGCCTACCACCTCGTCTTCGACCAGGCCGTGCACGTCGGTGTCGAAGCCCGGAAAGCGCTGCGTTGAACTCGCGCGTGAAGCGCAGGTAGTCGACGATCTTCTTGTTGAAGCGCTCGCCCGGAATCAGCAGCGGAATGCCCGGCGGATACGGCGTCAGCAGCGAGGTGGTGATGCGGCCTTCGAGCTCGTCGATCGTCCACCCGCTCGGTCTTGCGGTGCGCGATGTGGGCGAAGGCGTCGCTCGGCTTCATCGCCGGGTGCAGGTCCGACAGGTACATCTCGGTCGTCAGCCGCGCGATGTCGCCCTTGGCGTACATCTCGTGGATGCTCTGGCACAGGTCGCGCAGGCCGATGCGCTCGTAGCTTGCGGGTGCGCGGCGCAGAACTCGGGCAGGATGCGCCACATCGGCTCGTTCTTGTCGTAGTCGTCCTTGAACTGCTGCAGCGCGGTCAGCAGCGTGTTCCAGCGGCCCTTGGTGATGCCGATCGTGAACATGATGAAGAACGAGTACAGGCCGGTCTTCTCGACCACCACGCCGTGCTCGGCCAGGAACTTGGTGACGATGGCTGCCGGGATGCCGGTCTTGGCGAACTTGCCGCGTCACGTCCAGCCCCGGCGTGATGATCGTGCTCTTGATCGGGTCGAGCATGTTGAAGCCGTCGGCCAGGTCGCCGAAGCCGTGCCACTTCTCGTTGGCCTTCGAGCATCCAGTCGTCGGCGCTTGCCGATGCCCTCGTCGGCCAGCTTGTCCGGGCCCCAGACCTTGAACCACCAGTCCTTGCCGTACTCCTTGTCGACCTTGCGCATCGCGCGGCGGAAGTCGAGCGCCTCGCGAATGCTCTCCTCGACCAGCGCCGTGCCGCCGGGCGCCTCCATCATCGCCGCGGCCACGTCGCAGCTGGCGATGATCGCGTACTGCGGGCTGGTCGAGGTGTGCATCAGGTAGGCCTCGTTGAACAGGTGGCGGTCGAGCTTGCGCGTTCTGCGAGTCCTGCACCAGCACCTGCGAGGCCTGGCTGATAGCCGGCCAGCAGCTTGTGCGTGCGACTGCGTGGCGAAGACCAGCGGCGTCCTTGGGCCGCGCGCGGTTCTTGCCCATCGCGTGGTAGCTGCCGTAGAACGTGTGGAAGGCGGCGTGCGGCAGCCAGGCTTCGTCGAAGTGCAGCGTGTCGATGTAGCCGTCGAGCATGTGCCTTGATGGTCTCGGTGTTGTAGAGCACGCCGTCGTAGGTGCTCTGCGTCAGCGTCAGGATGCGCGGCTTGACCTTGCTCGCGTCGACGCCGGCCAGCAGCGGGTTGGCGGCGATCTTCGGCCGGATCGCCTCGGGCGCGAACTCGCTCTGCGGGATCGGGCCGATGATGCCGAAGTGGTTGCGCGTCGGCGTCAGGAACACCGGCATCGCGCCGGTCATGATGATCGCGTGCAGGATCGACTTGTGGCAGTTGCGGTCGACCACCACCACGTCGCCCGGCGCCACCGTGTGGTGCCAGACCATCTTGTTGCTGGTGCTGGTGCCGTTGGTGACGAAGAAGCAGTGGTCGGCGTTGAAGATGCGCGCCGCGTTGCGCTCGCTCGCCGCCACCGGGCCGGTGTGGTCGAGCAGCTGGCCGAGCTCGTCGACCGAGTTGCAGACGTCGGCGCGCAGCATGTTCTCGCCGAAGAACTGGTGGAACATCTGGCCCGACCGGGCTCTTCAGGAAGGCCACGCCGCCGCGAGTGGCCCGGGCAGTGCCAGGAGTACGAGCCGTCCTGCGCGTAGTCGATCAGCGCCTTGAAGAACGGCGGCGCCACGCCGTCGAGGTAGCTCTTGGCCTCGCGGATGATGTGGCGGGCCACGAACTCCGGCGTGTCCTCGAACATGTGGATGAAGCCGTGCAGCTCGCGCAGGATGTCGTTCGGCAGGTGCTGCGAGGTGCGCGTCTCGCCGTACAGGTAGATCGGGATGTCGGCGTTCTTGAAGCGGATCTCCTCGATGAACTTGCGCAGGTTCAGCACCGCCGGGTCGAGCTCGGGGCCGGGGGTGAACTCCTCGTCGTCGATCGACAGGATGAAGGCGCTGGCGCGGCTTTGCTGCTGCGCGAACTGCGATCAGGTCGCCGTAGCTGGTGGCGCCCAGCACCTCGAAGCCCTCCTTCTCGATCGCCTGCGGCCAGCGCGCGGATGCCCAGGCCCGAGGTGTTCTCGGAGCGGAAGTCCTCGTCGATGATGACGATCGGGAAGTGGAAGCGCTGCATCGTGCGAGCCTCCGGCCGGCGTGGCGAAATGCGAAAGCAGCGCGAAGTGTAGGGCTGATTCGCACGCCGACATGCGCTGGCTACACTGCGCGCAAAGCGAGCATGCCACGGAGGACGGCCATGGATTGGCCGACGTCGACCACTCTGGTGGATGGCGGCCGGCGTGCTGGTCGCCGCCGAGCTGGCGACCGGCACGTTCTACCTGCTGATGCTGGCGCTCGGCGCGGCGGCGGCCGCGCTCGCCGCCCATCTGGGCCTGGCCTTCGGCGGCCAGTTGCTGGCCGCAGCGGTCGTGGGCGGCGGCGCGGTGGCGGCCTGGCACTGCAAGCGCAGCCGCCAGCCCGCGGCCCTGCCGGCCGAGCCAACCGCGACGTCAACCTCGACATCGGCGAGACGCGTGCATGTGACCGCCTGGGGCGCCGAGGGCAACGCCCGGGTGCAGCTACCGCGGCGCGAGCTGGGCGGCGCGTTCATGCCGGCAGCGGCACGCCGCAGCCGGGCAGCCATGTCATCCGCGCCGTCGAGGCAGCTGGCTGCTGGTCGAGCCCGGCGCCCTGCCAGCACTGATTCGTACCGATTCGCCAAGGAGTCCTCAATGGAAGTCGTCTACATCGTCATCGCTGGTCATCGCCGCGATCTTCATCTGCCCGCTCGTTCAAGATCGTGCCGCAGCAGCACGCCTGGGTGGTCGAGCGCCTCGGCAAGTACGACCGCACGCTGACGCCGGGCCTGAACTTCGCTGGTGCCCTTCATCGACCGCGTGGCCTACAAGCATTCGCTGAAGGAAATCCCGCTCGACGTGCCGAGCCAGGTCTGCATCACGCAGGACAACACCCAGCTGCAGGTCGACGGCATCCTGTACTTCCAGGTCACCGACCCGATGCGCGCCAGCTACGGCTCGTCGCAACTACATCGTGGCCATCACCCAGCTGGCGCAGACCTCGCTGCGCAGCGTGATCGGCAAGATGGAACTCGACAAGACCTTCGAGGAGCGCGACCTCATCAACGCCGCGGTGGTCCAGGCGCTCGACGAAGCGGCGCTGAACTGGGGCGTGAAGGTGCTGCGCTACGAGATCAAGGACCTGACGCCGCCGGCCGCGATCCTGCACTCGATGCAGGCGCAGATCACCGCCGAGCGCGAAAAGCGCGCGCTGATCGCGGCCTCGGAAGGCCGGCGCCAGGAGCAGATCAACATCGCCACCGGCGAGCGCGAGGCCTTCATCGCCCGCTCCGAAGGCGAGAAGCAGGCCGAGATCAACAAGGCCCAGGGCGAGGCCGCGGCCATCGTCGCGGTGGCCGAGGCCACGGCCGATGCGATCCGCAAGGTCGCCGCAGGCCATCCGCGAGCCGGGCGGCGAACAGGCGGTGCAGCTGAAGGTGGCCGAGAAGGCCGTCGACGCCTACGCCCAGCTGGCGCAGAAGAACAACACGATGATCGTGCCCGGCAACATGACCGAGGTGTCGGGGCTGATCGCCACCGCGATGGCGATCATCAACAAGGGCCAGCCGACCGCCGCCAAATGAACCCGCCCGCGCGCAACGTGCTGGGCGGCGCGCTGGTGCCCTGCTCCTTCGACCCGTTGACCGGCTTCCATCGCGACGGCTGCTGCCGCAGCGACGAACACGACGCCGGCAGCCACCTGATCTGCGCCAAGATGACCGTGGGTTTCCTGAACCAGCAGATGGAACGCGGCAACGACCTGATCACGCCGCGGCCCGAGCTGCGCTTTCGTGGCCTGCAACCCGGCGACCGCTGGTGCGTGTGCGCGCTGCGCTGGCGCGAAGCCCTGGCCGAAGGCCATGCCCCGCCGGTGGTGCTGGAATGCACGCACGAACGCGCGCTGGCCTTCGTCGCGCTCGAGGTGTTGAAGGCGCATTCGCTGAGCACCGTCAGCTAAGATTCGCGCGTGCAGGTCCCACTAGGGATCGACGAGCACGCAGTCCCTGCGGAGGGATGGATGAGCGGTTTAAGTCGCACGCCTGGAAAGCGTGTGGGGGTTAATAGCCCCCCGCGGGTTCGAATCCCGCTCCCTCCGCCGGACGCCAGCACGTGTTCTTGGCGCGCTGTGGTAGTGGGACTTAGGCGAACTGCTTGAAGGACACCGTCTAACTGCTTTCGGCAATTCGACCGCTCATGCACTTATTCGCACGTTGATGCGGGTCGGTTACGTGGACGTCTTGCACGACGGCACTCGGCAGGCTGCAGACCGACTTGCTACACCGTGCCGATCTGCGGATTTACGCCGTTGCCGCACCTAGCAACTTCATGGCTCGCGCCAGGGTCGATAACAGCGTGCCACTGCGCTGGCTTGAGGCGAGCACTGCTCGGCGCCGTGCGTACGCTGGACGGCGACGCGGCGCGAAGACTGTCTGAACGACGATTCGAAGTCTCACGAACCTGTCGGCGTTATGGCTACTCGATTCGCACTGACAACGTGGTCGACGATCATGTATCACTCGTCGTCAGCTTGGCAGGGTGCATGACGCCGTGCGCTTCCAGCTGGACGAGTCGCTCGATTGAAATCTGGCATCGTTATCAGCGCTGACGAACGAACCCAGCTTCAGCGGACCTCCGCTGAGTTGGAGTCAGCTGGAAGAGTTCCTGCACCGCTGAAGCGACGTTGCGGCAATTCTCGACACGCCAGCGATTCGTCGCCAGTCGTTCACGCTCCATTCGGAAAGCGCGGTGGCACGGTAGTCCCTGATATCGGCATTGCCCACGCTGGCAGATTCGACGCACTCGCCGCTCCCTCCGCCAGTGATCTGATGCGACTGCTAGTCCGATACGGCATCGGACATGCAGTCGCCACCGGAGCCCCTAGCCGAACAGGTTTGGCTCGTCGCCCGGACCCTCTTGCTGCGCCTTCGCCGCGCGGCCTCTCGGCGACAACGGCGCTGGCTCTGCCTCGAGCGGGCCGGGCCATCGCTTGAAGAACCTTGCGGCCTCTTCCACCGGGCACGATAACCAGCGCCCGTAGTCGTCGGGATGCAGGATCACGACCATGCGCTTTTCTTCGCCGGGCCGATGCATGCGCTGGAACACTGGGTGCCCGTCGGCGTTGATCGTGAGCATGGCAAACGAGTAGTGCCACTTGTCGTGAGCATCTTTCCATGACGACCAGATGCCGGCGATGCCCATCGGCGCGGCACCCGGCTGGTAGATCGCCCAGCGCACGGCCTTGCCGGTCTCCCAACAGGGCTCATAGACTGATCTCGGCGGGCACGATGCAGCGCTGGCCCTTGCGCCACGAGTCGCGGAAACTCGGCAGCTTGGCCACGGTTTCGCTGCGCGCGTTGTAGGTGCGCCGGCCGTAGGCCAACTCGGCTGCGAAGTGCGGCAACAGCCCGAAGAACCCGTCATCGCAGATTCGGTGGCCCGAACCGTCCTCGGCCAGGCGGATGAATGGAGCCAGCCCAAGCGGAAAGGTCTCGCCCGAGCCCGTGCCGTCCGGGTGGTGCGCACCGAAGAATTGCAGCAGCCGGTCTTGGCGCGTGACGGCTTTGTAGTTGCTGCACATGGCCGCGATTCTGCCGCCCGTCGGGGGTGTCTGAGCTGAGCGGGCCAAGCCGATGGCGAACTGCTTGTGCGAAGGCCTAGCCCAAGCGGTTGAGCGCTGCGAGAACATACCCGAACAATTCCGAAGCGCGATTGGTACAGCCAAGAGCGCCTCGACTTCGGGCTTCCGCCTTGTGCTCCGGGGCGTTGGAGCCCGCGTAGATGACGAACGGCGTTTGATTTCCAGAAGCACGAAGCTGTTCCAAGAGCGTGTACCCGGCGCGCGGGTCGGGAGGGCGCCCCATATCAGAGATGACGACATCGAACTTTCTCTTGGCGAGGCGGTCAAGCGCCTCCTCGGTCGAGGTGGCAAGGACGAATGAAACACCAAGTGCCTCGAGCGACTGCCGCTCGAAGATATTGTTGCTCGGCCGATCGTCAACCCACAGAGCTGTCGCCTCGCTGGCGCGACGGATGACGCGAGCGTTGACCGACTCCGCTACAACGGCAGCAGCTTCCTTCGCGTCGCGGGCGGCCGACTCCGGTGTCGTATTGGCATCAGGTCGGGCTACGGAAGCCGCGACCAGCGCCGCCGCAGCCTCGGCCTGCTTGCGCTTTGCGGTTGCTTCAAACCCACCACCTTTGAAGGTGAACTCGCCCAGACTTGAGAAGAAGTCTCTGAGCGCGGGCCCAAACCGAATGAGCACAAACGCAAGCAACGCGGGCCAAACAAGAACGCCAAGAAGCTTGGTGAGAGCTTCAAGCATCCTTGTGAATTCGTCGACGCTCATGATGGGCCTTCGGGGGGTCAACGTGCTATCGACGACACGGTTTGTCCGGTTTGCATGTCGTATATCTTGGCAGAAACCGGGCATGGCGGCACCGCTCATGTGCTCGCTGGCCCGACGTGTGGCCGAACCAGCCGGCACGCGGAAATATCATTCCGCCGTCAGGCGCTGATCGAGCCCCGAGCCTCAGAGCGTGCTTGACCCGAGCCGCGACAGCTCGGCCAGCACCAGCCCGCGCATCTCCGCCGTTTCGCGGTGCCCCACCGCAGACACGCGCTGCTGCCAGGCGCTGGGCTGGCCCAGCAGCGAATAGGCCTCGCGCATCGCGCGGTCGATGCTTTCGACGCCGGCCGGCGGCGTCAGCGGATCGTCGCGCCCGATCAATGACAGGTGCAGGCGCGGCGCGATCAGTGCGGCGATTTCCGCAGCGCTGAAATCGCGCTTCAAGCCCGGCACGAAGAAGTATTCGCCATGCAGGTCGTGGCCACCGCTGGCCAGCAGCGCATCGAACTCGGCCAGGCCGCACATCTCGATGCAGGCATCGATGTCGGGCCGCAAGGCCGCGGCCCAGACGGCCATCGTGCTGCCCATCGACAGGCCGAGCGTCGCCGTCGGCAAGCCGGCCAGGCCCGGTTGCGCGCGCAGCCAGTCGAGCGCGGCCAGCGTGTCGTGCACGCGGTAGCCCCACGGCGTGTGGCCCTGCCACAGCAGTTGTTTGACCCATGCCCGTTCGCTGCGCGACGCACGTTCGCCGAAGCACCAATGGTCGATCGCCAGCACCGCCAAGCCGAGCGCGGGCAGTACTTCGCCGTATGGCGGCGGCTGCAATGCCGGCCGGCCTTGCAGCAGCTCGTCCTTGCCGACCGCGAAGTTGTTGCCGTGCGCGTGGTTGTAGAGCACCAGGCCGCGCGGCTTGGCCCTCGGGCGGCAGCAGCAGCAGCGCCGGCACCGGCTCTTCGCGGTTGAGGGCGAGGCGCCAGCGCTCGATGCGGGCGAAGGGCTGGAGCTCGGTCGACAAGCGTTCGCCGCTCGGGGCGGCAGCGAGCGTCGGCAGCGGGCCGAGCAGGCGCCGCAGATCGGCACGGCGCGCGGCAGTGGCTCGCTCGTCGCCCAGCCAGGGCCATGGCGGGCTGGGCATCGTGGGCGGCCCTACCCGCGCTTAGCCCTGCCCGGCCGCAGCGCTCGCAGGCGTCAGCGCAACGCTGCCGGCGGCCAGCGTCAAGGGGCGCTGCTCGCCCTTGGGCAGCACGACGCGGATCTGGGTGTAGGGCAGCGGCCAGCTGCCCGTGTCGCTGGCGGCTATGCGCAGCGCGCTGCGGCTCGCGCTGGCCTCGAAGCGGTGCAGGCGATGCCGCGTGGCCGCGTGGCCGGCCTGCAGGCCATCGTCCTCGAACAGTTCTGCGGTCGATGTCGACGCTGATGCATCGGCGGGTGGCGGGTAGTAGTGCAGCGCGCGCGAAGGCTCTTCGGTCAGGGCCTGGTCTTGCCAGGTATCGGTGGTCGCCAGCAATGCGCCGGCGCGCACGAACAGCGGCAGGCGTGTCAGCTCGGCGGGCACGGTGATGGTTTGCCCACCGGGCCAGTACTGCTCGCTCCAGAAGTCGTACCAGCCGCTGCCATGCGCGCCCTTGGGCAGGTACAGGCTGCGTTCGCGCTGGCCGGGCGCGAATACGGGCGCGACCAGCAGATCGGGGCCGACCATCATCTCGTCGTTGTCCTGCCAGCAGGTGGCGTCGTCGCCGAAGTGGAAGAAGCTCGGGCGCAGCACGGGGCGATGCGCTCGCGGCGGCCTGCCACATCAGCGTGTACAGCGTGGGCATCAGGCGCAGCCGCAGCCGCACCGCGCTGCGTATGGTGTCGGTCGCCTCGGGGTGCAGCCAGGGCGAGTTGACGCTGCCGTCGGCCTTCCACGAGTTCATGATCATGCGCGGCACGAGGCAGCAGGCCTGTGTCCAGCGGATCAGCAATTCGGCGTCGGGCACCGGGCCGAAGAAGCCGCCGATGTCGTGGCCGATGTTGAACAGGCCCGACAGGCTCATGGTCAGCGCCATGCGCTGGTTCCAGCGCAGGGTGTGCCAGCTGGTGGTGTTGTCGCCCGACCAGGTCTGCGCCGTGCGCTGGATGCCGGGCGGGCCGGCGCGCGTGATCGTGTAGCTGCGCTCGCCAGGCTTGAGCGCGCGCTGTCGTTCGGCCGTGGCCTCGGTCATCAGCAGCGGCTGCAAGGGTCGCGAGCGGTGGATGGGCAGCGGCTGGCCGTTGGCATGCGTCACGCCGGCCTCGTTCCAGATCGCGTACTCGTTGTTGTCGTTCCAGCCGGCGTCGAAGCCGACGTCGAGCACCTGCTGCTGCAGGTTGTCCTGCCACCAATGGCGATCGCCGTCGCGGGTGAAGTCGAGGTGCGCGCCCCAGCCATCCCAGAACTGGGTCCAGGCAGATCGCGCCGCCCTCCTCCCGGATCGAAGCCGCCGGCCGCGGCGATGGCCGGAAAGGCCGGGTGATCGTCGAGCAGGCAGGGCTTGATGTTGGCCACCGTGCGCACGCCGGCATCGCGAAAGGCCTGCAGCAGGCCTGCGGGGTCGGGAAACTTGTCGCGGTTCCAGGTGAAGACGTAGCGCCGTTTGCCGCGGCTGGTATAGCCCGAGCCGAAATGAAAGCTGGACAGCGGAAACTGCAGGCGCTTGGCGCGTGGCCAGGAACTCGCCGATGCAGGCCTGTGCATCGGGCACGTCGGCCAGGGCCATCGCGGTGTTGGCGTAACCCAGGCTCCAGCGCGGTGGCATCGCCGTGCCGCCGATGAGGGCCACGAAGCGCGCCAGCGCAGCGGCCACGTCGGGGCCGGCCAGGACGTAGCAGTCGAGATCACCATCGGCGATTTCGGTGGCCCGGTAAAAGCCGTGGTAGTTGTCGAATTCCTGGCCGAAGTCGAACGTGCATTCGGACAGCGTGTCGTAGAACATGCCGTAGCAGGCACCGCTGTCGGCGCGACGGCCGATGAAGAAGGGCCAGTGCTTGTACAGCGGGTCGGAGGTTTCGCCGTTGTGGCCCAGCGCGTCGAGCGCCCGCGTGCGAAAGCGGCGGCCGGCCTTGTTCGACGGGCCGGTCTTGTCACCCAGGCCGAAGTACTGGTCGTGCTCGTCACGCTGCTGCCAATGGCCAGTGAGGCCGCTGCGCTTCGCGCTGCCGTAACCGAAGGTCGGCCGGTCGATGCAGCAGGTTTGCCAGGCATTGCCGTTCCATTGCTCCCAGGTGAGGCCCAAGGGGTTCAAGCTCACGTGCACGCGCAGCAAGTCGTCGGCCAGGGTGAGGTCATTGCCGGCCTGGGTCAGCGTGGCCGCGGGGGCATCGGCGAACAAGGCCGACCGGTCGGCGCCTTGCCACGCGTCGCGGGCTCGGCCATCGATCACGCTCCAGCTGCGCGGCTCGCGCAGACCCGAAGGCGGCAGCAACAGCGTCCGGCCCACACCCGGCGCCACCAGCGCCACGCGCATCTGCCAGCCGCCGTCGAGGGCCAGAACCGCGCCGTGCGCGTCGGCGCTCTTGAGAGTGGCCTGGCGAAACGGCGTCATGACTGCCCCGCAATGCGCAGGCCGTTGGCATCGAAAAAGTGGCAGGCCGCGCGCGGTGCGTGCAGCGTGATCAGCTCGTCTGGTCTGGCCGCATGCTGGCCGGCCACCTCGGCCGTGACGGCGGTCGCGCCTCCGGGCAGCGTGCCGTAAAGCAGCGCGTGGCCGCCGAGTTGTTCCACCTGCGTGATCTGCATGGCCAGCGGGAACGAGTCGGCCGTGGGCGCGAGCAACAAGTGCTCGGGACGCACACCGACTTCATGCGCACCGGCGGGCGCGGCGGTCAGCGCCGCGGGCACGAAGTTCATGCGCGGCGAGCCGATGAAGCCGGCGACGAAGCGGTTCGCCGGCCGGTTGTACAAATCGAGCGGCGTGCCGACCTGCTCGATCTTGCCGGCGCGCAGCACCACGATCTTGTCGGCCATGGTCATGGCCTCGACCTGGTCGTGGGTGACGTAGATCATGGTCGCGCCCAGGCGCCGGTGCAGCGCGGTGATCTCGCCGCGCATCGACACGCGCAATTCGGCATCGAGGTTGGACAGCGGCTCGTCGAACAGGAAGATCTTGGGCTCGCGCACGATGGCGCGGCCGATGGCCACGCGCTGGCGCTGGCCGCCCGAGAGCTGGGTCGGCTTTCTGTGCAGCAACACATCGAGCTGCAGCAGTTTGGCCGCGGCGTCCACCTTGGCCTGCACCGCCTCGCGCGGGGTGCCGATGTTCTCCAGCCCGAAGGCCATGTTCTGGTAAACCGTCATGTGCGGGTACAGCGCGTAGGACTGGAAGACCATGGCCAGGCCGCGGTCGGCAGCACGCACCTCGTTGACGCGCTGGCCGTCGAGCAGCAACTCGCCGGCCGTGGCGTCCTCCAGGCCGCAGATCAGGCGCAGCAGCGTCGACTTGCCGCAGCCCGAGGGGCCGACGAAGACCACGAACTCGCCGTCGTCGACCTGCAGGTCCACGCCGTGGATCACGGTGGTTTCGCCGAAGGACTTGAGCAGTTGTTTGAGTTGCAGCGAGGCCATGGTTCACTTGACTCCGGCCGAGGCGATACCCTGGGCGATGTACTTCTGCAGGAAGGCGAATACGAGGGTGATCGGCAGCAGCGTGATCACCGTCATCGCCAGCAGGTAGTTCCACTGCGTGACGAGATCGCCCTGGAAGGCGTTGAGCGCCAGCTGCAGCGTGAACTTCTCCGACTTGCTGAGCACGATCAAGGGCCACAGGAAATCGTTCCAGCGCCACATGATCGAGAAGATCGCCAGCACTGCCAGCGCCGGGGCCGACAACGGCAGCACGATGCGCCAGTAGATGCGCCATTCGCTGGCGTGGTCCATGCGCGCGGCTTCGAGCAGCTCGTCGGGAATGGTCAGCATGTACTGGCGCAGCAGGAAGACGCCGGTCGGTGTGGCCACGGCCGGCCAGATCACGCCCCACAGGCTGTTCAGCAGGCCGAGTTCGGCGACGACCAGGAAGTTGGGCACCAGCACGATGGTCGGCGGCACCATCAGCGTGGCCAGGATGATCAGGAAGACCCCGGATCGGCCGCGGAAGCGGTACTTCGACAGTGCGAAGGCGGCCATCGAATTGAAGAGCAGGGTCAGCAGCGTGGCGACCACGGTGATGAACACCGTGTTCCACAGGTACAGACCGAAGTTGAACTTGCCGCCGAGCTCGCTGTAGTTCTGCGTGGCGAGGCCGAACTCGCGCATCGGCTCGCGGTCGGCGATGTTGACGCGGATCATCACCTCGGGCTGCGCCGGATCGACATGCGTGGCCACCAGGCCGATGCGGCGCAGCTCGGCCAGCTCGCGCACCGTGCCGTCGGCCAGCTTGACGCGGTACACCGGCTTGGGCTTTTCTTCGCCGGGCACCATTACCTGCTTCTGGCCATAGGGCAGAAGACTCGGCGGAAACTCGGTCAAGGCGGCTTCGGTCTTGAACGACGACATCACCAGCCACAGCACCGGGCCGAACATCAGGAACAGGCCGAGCGTGAGGTAGGCGTAGGACAACCAGTCGGTCCAGTCCATCTGGCGCTTGCCGCGGGTGCGGGTCAGAAAGCCGACGGCGTTCATCGCGCCCTCTCGCCGGCCTTGTCGGCCCGCGTCGCACGCAGCTGGATCAGCGTGAGCACGATCAGCGCCAGGGCCAGCAGCAACGAACCGGCGGCGGCCAGGCCGTACAGGCGCACCTGCTCCTGGAAGCCCGTCTGGTAGATGAACTGCACGACGAAGGTGGTGGCCGAACCGGGGCCGCCGCCGGTCAGCACGAAGACCTCGTCGAAGATCTGCACCGCGCGGATCGCCGCCAGCACCAGCACCACCAGCAGGTTGGGCAACAGCAGCGGCAGCGTGATGCGATACAGCGTGCGCCAGGGCGAGGCGCGGTCCATCTGCGCGGCTTCGTACAGGTCAGCCGGTATCGCCTGCAGACCGGCCAGCAGGATCAGCGTGTAGAAGCCCATGTGGGCCCAGATGCTGACGAAGATGACCCAGAAAAACGCCCAGCCCGGCTCGGCCAGCCACAGCACCGGGTTGGCGCCGGTGGCGACCATCACGGCGTTGAGCAGGCCTTCGCGCTGCAGGATCCACTTCCAGATCAGGGCCACCACCACCGGCGACAGCAGCACCGGATAGAAGTACACGCCGCGCCAGAAGCCGCGGCCGATGATCTTGCGGTTCAGGACCAGCGCCGTGATCAGGCTGAACAGCACCATCAGCGAGACCTGGAAGACCGAGAAGCGCGCGGTGTTCCAGACCGCGCGCCAGAAGATGTCTTTCCTGCAACTCGACGGATCGAGGTAGCTGCCGCAATCGAGCAGGGTGGCCAGGTTGTCGAAGCCGACGAAGGGCCGATCGCGTGGGTACAACTCGACGCCGCCGGTGAAGGCGTAGTACAAGTTGATGACGATGGGCAGGAAGGTGAAGACGCCGAAGATGACGAGGTTGGGCCCCAGGAAGAACCAGGGCGTGTGCGCGGCTTGGCGCATGGCGTGCTGGTGGCAAGCCCGGCGGCGCGTCGCGGCGCCGGGCTTTGCGACTTACTTGCTCGCGGCCTTGACCTGCTCGTCGACGTCGGCGGCCAGGCGCTTCAAGGCGTCGTCGGCCGTCATCTCGCCGGCCACCGCCTGGCCCAGGCGCTGCGCCGTGGGCAGAAACACCGCGCGGTTGAAGCGGTAGCCCTGCAGGTCGTAGTTGGCCTTGGCGATCTTGGGCACGTCGGCGACGAACGAATTCAATGCCGCCTTCGCGTTGGGCGACACGTTGTAGGTCACACCGGCCTTGGCCACGGCCAGGCTGGCGGGGATGTTCTCGGTGCGCGCCATCAAGTCCTTGTAGTTGTCGTCGCGTGACAGGAAGTCGAGGAACTTGGCCGCCTCCATCGGGACCTTGGTGTGCTTGAAGGCCACGAAGGCGGCGCCGCCGGGCATCGCGGTGCAGCCGGCCGGGCCGCAGGGCGCGGGAGCCACGGCCCAGTCGAAGGACTTGGTGACCTGGGTGTCCATGCGCTTGATCTGCCACGAACCCGAGTAGTAGACGACGACGCGGCCGTTGGCGAACTCCTCGAAGGCGTCGCGGTATTGCGAGCCGCCGACGCCGCCCCAGACCTCCTTGGGCATCAGGCCGGCCTTGTGCCAATCGACGAACTTGCGCGCCGCGGTCTGGTAACCGGCGTCGATCACCGGCACGCCGTTGGCATCGAAGATCTTCGCGCCGTAGGCCACGGCCAGCGGCGCGAACCGGTGGCCACTGCGGTCCATGGCCATCGCGAACGGCGTCTTGGTGGCGACGGCGACCTTGCGCGCGGCCTCCATCCAGTCGTCCCAGGTCGCGGTCGGGCCGGGTATGGCCACCTTGGCCTGCTCGAACAGGGTCTTGTTGATGTACGAGCCGGTGACCGTGAGCTGCGACATCAGGCCGTAAATGCCGCGGTCGGCCGGGTTGGCGCGAAACCAGGCCAGGCTGGACGCGAAGTTGTCCTGCCAGGCCTTGACTCGCGCCGGGCTCAGGTGCGGTGTGAGGTCGAGGTAGAACTTGCTCAGGCCGCCGAGGTCGGTGATGCGCGCGATGTCGGGGCCTTCGCCGGCCGCCAGTTGCACCGGCAGTTGCTCGACCACGGCCTTGTACGGCACCTTGTCGATGATGACCTTGGTGCCTGCGTTCTCGGCCTCGAAGCGCTTGGCGATGTCGCCGGTGACTTCGCACTCGTTGCCGTCGGAATAACACTGCACGCGCAGGTCGGCAGCGTTGCCGACGCCACCCATGGCCAACAGCGACAGGCCGAACAAGCAGTGGGCGGCGGTAATCCTCATGAATGTCTCCTGGCAACCGCCTGAACGCGGCCGCTCAGGATAGCGCAGCGCGCCTGGGCCCGAGCACCGCGGCGCCTCGGGCAAAACACCTACAAAAGAAAACGCCCGCAGGCGCGGGCGTTTTCGAAGTGCCGAGAAGCGGGTCGCTCAGCGCACGACGCCGATATCGGTCTGCTTGTCACCCTTGTACGAGTGCAGGGTCAGGGCGCCGTTCTTGATGTCGCCCTTGTTGTCGAAGGAGATCGTTCCCGTGACGCCCTTGTAGCCCTCGGTCTTGGCCAGCACCGGCAGGTACTTGGCCGGCTCGGCCGAACCGGCCTTGACCATCGCAGCCACCATCACATTCAGCGCGTCGTAGACATACGGCGAGTAGATCTGGACGTCGGCGTTGAACTTGGCCTTGAACTTGGCCTTGAAGTCGGCCATCGCCTTGGTCGCCGTGGCGTCCTTGGGATCGATACCACCGGCTTCCGCGCAGATCACCTGGTCATCGGCCATCGTGCCGGCCGCCAGCTTGGGCAACTCGCCCGAGCAGATGCCGTCGCCGCCCATGAACTTGGCGCTGATGCCGAGTTGCTTCATCTGGCGCAGCATCGGGCCCGCCACCGCGTCCATGCCGCCGAAGAAGACCACGTCGGGCTTCTTGGCCTTGATGGAGGTCAGGATGGCGGTGAAGTCGGTGGCCTTGTCGTTGGTGAACTCGCGCGCCACGGTCTTGCCGCCTGCGCCCTTGACGCCCTTCTCGAACTCGTCGGCAACGCCCTGGCCGTAGGCCGTGCGGTCGTCGATGACCGCAATGCTCTTGCCGTGGACCTGCGTGACGGCGTACTTGCCGAGCGTGCCGCCCAGATGGACGTCATCGGCCACCACGCGGAAGGTGGTCTTGTAGCCGTTGCGCGTGAACTTGGGGTTGGTTGCCGAGGGGCTGATCTGCGGGATGCCGGCGTCGCTGTAGATCTTCGAAGCCGGGATCGAGGTGCCCGAGTTGAGGTGGCCGATGACGCCGTTGACCTTGGCATCGACCAGCTTTTGCGCGGCCGCAGTGCCTTGCTTGGGATCGCCGGCATCGTCTTCGGCCAGCAATTCGAACTTGGCCTTCTTGCCGCCGATGGTCACGCCCTTGGCGTTGAGTTCATCGATGGCCATGCGGGCGCCATTCTCGTTGTCCTTGCCCAGATGCGCGATGCCGCCGCTGGTGGGTCCGACGTGGCCGATCTTCACCACCATGTCTTGTGCATAGGCCGCGCCGGCCGCAAGAGCGACAACGGCAGCGACGATCGGGATCATCTTGATTCGCATGAAATTAACCTCCGGTTGGGGATGTTGAGACGCGATGAGAGAGGGAATTTCTCAACGGCCGTGACGATACTCCAAAAAACCCGTTGCGCCCGCATCGGGCATCTGCAGAATGCCGGGCTCTGCTGCGCTGGCGCCCGGCGTTGCGCGGTCACGAGCCCAGTCTCAGGGTTTATGCCGTCGGCCGAGCGCCTCGTCGACCGCCTGCGCGACCAGCGCCTGCAGCGCGCCGGCCAGCTCGTCGCGAACGCGTTGCGCGGTCTCGGACGCAAGCCGCGACACTTGCGGCGAGAGCGCTGCGTGCACATGCGCTTGCAGCAGTGCGTCGATGCGTGGAAGCAACATCTCGAATACCTGCGCGGTCATCGCCTCGGCGGCGTCGACCGGCTTGGCCGGCGGCAAATCGATGGCTGCGGAGTCGGGCGACAGGGTCGCCGCAGCGGTATCACCTTGCAGCCGATCGGCCTGAACCTCGATCACCTCGGTCAGGGTCGGCAGGGTCACAGGCTTCTTGCCCATCAGGCCACCTGCGCAGTCATGAGCCGGCGGCGGCCCGCGTCGGATGCACGAGATCGATACCGGGCCAGGCGGCGTACTGGCGCCAGCGCTGCCGCCCGGCGTCGGCGTCGTCGGCATCGCCCGACACCAGCTCGACCACGCGCTCGAAAGTGTTCCACCCCTCGACCATGGCCGGGCCGACATTGAGCAGCACCTGGCGTGCCGCCACGGCCGACGGATCGTCGACCAGGCAGATCGGCGTGCGCGCCAGTGCCGGCGGGCAGGCCGTGCCCCTCAGGCGCAGGTGGGGCACGAAGGAGAGCGGCTCGAAGGTCCACAGCGCGGTGTCCAGGCGGTCGAGCGCGGCCCGCTCGCCGCAGACGACGACCGAGGCACCGGCCGCATGCGCATTGCGCAGAAAGCGGCAGGCCGCACCCAGCTTGTCGACGACACCGGTGTGGAATTCGACTCTCACGGCGCGTCACGGACCTTGTCAGCCCGCCTGCGAAACCACGAAATGCGTCAACAGCGGCACCGGCCGGCCGGTGGCGCCCTTGGCCGCCCCGCTCTTCCACGCCGTGCCGGCGATGTCGAGGTGGGCCCAGGCGAACTTGGCCGCGTAGCGCTGCAGGAACTTGGCCGCGGTGATGGCGCCGCCGGCGCGGCCGCCGATGTTGGCCATGTCGGCGAAATGGCTCTTCAAGCCCTCGTCGTATTCGTCGTCGAGCGGCAGGCGCCAGGCCGGGTCGAGTGCGCGCTGGCTGGCGTCGAGCAACTGGCCGGCCAGGGTCTCGTCGTTGCAGAACAGGCCGCGAGTGATGGTGCCCGAGCGCAACCACGCAGGCGCCCGTCAGGGTGGCGATGTCGACCACCGCGGCCGGCTTGAAGCGTTCGGCATAGGTCAGCGCGTCGCACAGGATCAGACGGCCCTCGGCGTCGGTATTGAGGATCTCGATGGTCTGCCCCGACAGGCTGGTGACCACGTCGCCAGGCTTCACCGCGCGGCCGCCGGGCATGTTCTCGCAGCTCGGGATCAGCGCCACCACATTGACCTTGGGCCGCAACTCGCCGATCGCGCACATCGTGCCCAGCACGCTGGCCGCGCCGCCCATGTCGAACTTCATCTCGTCCATTTCGGCGCCGGGCTTGAGTGAAATGCCGCCGCTGTCGAAGGTGATGCCCTTGCCCACCAGCACCACCGGCCCCCTGGCCTTGGCGCCGCCCGGCGCGCCTTTGTACTGCAGGACGATGAAGCGCGGCGGCTCGTCCGAACCCTGGGCCACGGCCAGGAACGAGCCCATGCCGATGCGCTGGATCTGCTTGCGATCGAAGACCTCGACCTTGAAGCCGTATTGCTTGCCCAGCTTCTTCGCCTGCGCCGCCAGATGGCTGGGCGTGGCGTGGTTGCCGGGCCGGTTGGCACATTCGCGCGCCAGGGCCACGCCTTGCGCCACGGCCTGGCCCAGTCGCAATCCCTTGGCCAAGTCCGTGGCCTGTGCCTTGTTCACCAGCAAGGCGACGCGTGCCAGCTTGGGCGCCGCCGGGGCGCTGGGTTTGGTATGGCGGTAGACGTAGACCGCATCGCTGGCCGCAGCCACCAGAGCCTCGGCATGCGCAGCCGTCAAGGCCTCGCCGCCCACCGCCGTGACGGCCAGCTCGGCCGCTCCCAGCGTCTTGACCTGGCTGAGGGCGGCGGCCACGGCCGCCTTGAACGCCTTGGCCGAACTATCGGCCGCGGCGGCGAAGATCAGCCGGGCCGCCTTGACGCCGGCAGGCCGGTGCAGGTACAGGCAGCGCTTGGCCTTGAACTCGAAGTCGCCCTGCTTGAGGGCGTCGTTCAACAAGCCGCCGAGTACCTTGTCCAGCGTCGCGGGTACGGCGGGCCCGACGACCACCACCAGCAAGGCGTCGACCGCCAGTCGCGTGAGGCCGGTGGCAGGAATGATTTGAGTCTTGAAGTCCATAATGAGCGCAGGTTTCTTGATCCATAGATGTTATTCGATACCACGCTGCGCCGAGAGCTTGCCCGCATGTTCGGCGGCACCTTGATCGTGATCCTGACGATCGTCCTGTCGATGATGCTGATCCGCACGCTGGGCCTGGCCGCCAGCGGCGTCGTGTCGCCCCAGGACGTGGTCTTGATGCTGGCCTATACGGCCCTTGGTCACCTGCCGACCATGCTGGCGCTGTCCTTGTTCATCGCCGTCGTCATGGCGCTCGGGCGCATGTACCGCGACAGCGAGATGGCGATCTGGTTCGCCAGCGGCCTGCCCTTGACACGCTTCGTACGCCCGGTGTTGCGCATGGGCTGGCCGGTGCTGCTGGTGGTGGCCGTGCTGGTGCTGTTCATCTGGCCCTGGGGCAATCAGCAGAGCACCGACCTGCGCGACCGCTACCAGCAACGCTCGGACCTGTCGCGCGTGGCACCGGGCGTATTCCAGACCTCGCGCGACGGCAAGCGGGTGTTCTTCATCGAACGCGACAGCCCGGATGCGACCAACGCGCGCAACGTGTTCATCCTCTCCAACAACGGCACGCGTGAGGCCATCACCTCGGCGCGCGGCGGGCATATCGAGACCATCGACGGCGATCGCTGGCTGGTGCTCGAGCGCGGCCAGCGCAACGAGGCCGACAGCGCGAACGGCGACAAGATGTTGTCCAACTTCGACAGCTACCGCGTGCTGGCGAGTGATCGCGCGCTGCGCCAGGCCGAGGAGCGCCCGCCCAAGGCGATGCGTTCGATCGACCTGCTGCGCCAGCCCAACCTGCGCAATCAGGGCGAACTGGCCTGGCGCGTCGGCCTGCTCTGCGGCGCGGCCAACCTGTTGCTGCTGGCGATAGGCCTGGCCGCCAACAACCCGCGCCGGGCCAGCAACTGGAACCTGTTGTTCGCGCTGCTGGCCTTCGTCGTCTATTACAACTTCATCAACCTGAGCCAGGCCTGGATCGCGGGCGGGCGCTTCGGCATGGGCGCGACCCTGGTGGCCCTGCACGGCGGCGCATTCCTGCTGGCCCTGGCCCTCATATGGTGGCGCGACCACGCGGCCGTGCTGGCATTGCGGCCCCGCGCCT
The DNA here is from genome assembly GCA_963741125.1 of uncultured beta proteobacterium. Lineage (GTDB taxonomy): Bacteria > Pseudomonadota > Gammaproteobacteria > Burkholderiales > Burkholderiaceae_C > CADEEN01. Next base: position 68,699 of record CAVUGY010000017.1, on the reverse strand, counting down.
GGGCCACGACATGAAGACCGTGCGCCGCCTGCTGTACCACGACATCACCTCGGCGGTGATCTTCGTCGCGCTGGCATTCCTGTCCTTGTTCTTCTTCATCGACTTCGTCGACGAACTCGAAGGCATCGGCAAGAACGGCTACACGCTGGGCCACGCGGTGTTGGCCGGCCTGCTCGACGTGCCTTGGCACTTCTACGAGCTGTTCCCGATCGCCGTCTTGATCGGCACCATCTTCGCGCTCTCGCGCATGGCGCAATCCTCGGAGTTCACCATCCTGCGCACGGGCGGCCTGGGGCCGGGTCGGGCCTTGGGCCTGCTCAGTGCATTGGGTGTGTTGTTCGCCGTCATGACCTTTCTCGTCGGCGACTATGTCGCGCCGGCCAGCGAGCATGCCGCCGTCGATTTGAAGGCGCGCTTTTCGGGCGGACGCACGCTGGGCAGCCACGGGGCGTGGCTCAAGGATAGACGCACCCTGCCCGATGGCAGCGAGCGCAGCGCGTCGGTCAATGTCTTGCGCACCACGCCCGACGGGGTGCTCGAAGGCGTGCGCATCTTCGAGTTCGACGCCGACAGCCGCCTGGTCACCCGCGTGGCCGCGCGCCACGCACGTATCGGCCGCGGCGAGTGGCTGCTCGAAGATGCCGAAGTCACGCATTGGCCCGCCGTCGCCCAGAGCGACGCCCTGCCGGTGCGCGAGGAGTCGCACGCACGGCTGAACTGGCCCAGTTCGCTCGACGCCGGAGTGGTGGCCGCCGCGGTGCTGCCGGTGTCGACCATGTCGACCGTCGAGCTGTGGCGCTACAGCAAACACCTGTCCAGCCAGGAACAGGCCACCAGCCGCCACGCCATCCAGTTCTGGAAAAAAGCGCTGTACCCGCTGGCCTGCCTGGTGATGGTCGCCTTGGCCCTGCCGTTTGCCTACCTGCAGGCGCGTGCCGGCGGCATCAGCTACAAGGTCTTCGGCGGCATCCTGCTGGGCATCAGCTTCGTCTTGCTGAACAACGTGGCCGGCCACCTCGGCGTGCTGCGTGACTGGACGCCATGGCTGGTGGCCGCCGCGCCGAGCACGCTGTACCTGTTGCTGTCGCTGGCCGCATTCGCCTGGCTGGTGCGCTACCGCTGATGCACGGTGACGGCCTGCTGCTGATCGCCCATGGCGCGCGCGACGCGCAATGGGCGCAGCCGTTCGAACAGGTGGCCGCTGCGGTGCGCGCCGCACGGCCGCGGTTGCCGATACGCCTGGCGTTCCTGGAGTTCATGGCCCCCGACATCGGCACCGCCGTGGCCCAGCTGGCCGGCGCCGGCTGCACCCATGTCGACGTGCTGCCGCTGTTCCTCGGCGCCGGCGGCCATGTGCGCAAGGACTTGCCGCCCCTGTTCGACCGCTTGCGCACCCAGCATCGGGGGCTCGCCTTCAGCCTGCACCCGGCGGTCGGCGAGGCCCCGACCCTGATCTCGGCCATGGCCGAGATCGCACTGGCATTGCCCAAGCATCGATGAACCTGCACCAATTCCGCTTTGTCCAGGAGGCCGTGCGCCGGGGACTGAACCTGACCGAGACCGCGAAGGCCCTGCACACCTCGCAGCCGGGCGTCAGCAAGGCCATTCTCGAGCTCGAGGAAGAACTCGGCATCGACATCTTCGCCCGCCATGGCAAGCGTCTGCGCCGCATCACCGAGCCGGGCGAACAGGTCCTGAAGGCGATCGAGATCATCCTGCGCGAAGTCGGCAACCTCAGGCGCATCGGCGACGAATTCAGCAAGCAGGACGCCGGCCGCCTGTCCATCGCCACCACCCATACCCAGGCCCGCTACGTGCTGCCCGAACCCGTGGCCCTGCTGCGGCGGCGCTACCCGAAGGTGAATGTCAGCCTGCACCAGGGTACGCCGGAGCAGGTGGCGCAGATGCTGTTGGACGAATCCGCCGATATCGGCCTGGCCACCGAGTCGCTGGCCGATTTCGACGAGTTGGTGACGCTGCCCTGCTACTCATGGCAGCACATGCTGGTGGTGCCTGCCGACCACGCGCTGGCCGCCGTCGAGCGGCCGACGCTGGAGCAGCTGGCCGCCGAGCCGCTGGTCAGCTATCACCCGTCGTTCACCGGCCGCGGCCGCATCGACGCGGCCTTCGCACGCGCCAGGCTGACGCCCAACGTCGTCTTGGAGGCCATCGACTCCGATGTCATCAAGACCTACGTCCGGCTCGGTCTGGGTGTGGGCATCGTGGCTGAGATGGCGGTGCGCGACGAAGGCGCGGCGGGCAGCGACCTGGTGGTGCGCACGCTCGGCCACCTGTTCGGTCAGAATGTGTCGCGGGTGGCATTCAAGCGCGGCGCTTACCTGCGCAATTTCGTCTACACCTTTGCCGAGTTGTTGTCCGACCGCTTGACGCGTGCGCTGATCCTGCGCGCGATGGCCGGCAACGCCGCCGGCGAACCCAGCGACCCGGCCCTGTGATCATGACCCCCTTGCCTCGCACCCCCCATTTCCCGAGCCGCCTGCCGCGCGTCGGAACCACGATCTTTACCGTCATGTCGGCGCTGGCGCAGGAGCATGGCGCCGTCAATCTCGGCCAGGGCTTCCCCGATTTCGAATGCGACCCGGCACTGCTCGACGCCGTCGACACCGCGATGCGTGCCGGCCACAACCAATACCCGCCGATGGCCGGCGTGCCTGCGCTGCGCGAGGCCGTCGCCGCCAAGATCGAATCGCTGTACGGCGCGCGCTACGACGCGCAGAGCGAGATCACCATCACCGCCGGGGCCACGCAGGCGATCCTGACCGCGATCCTGGCCTGCGTGCACCCGGGCGACGAGGTCATCGTCCTCGAACCCTGTTACGACAGCTACGGCCCGAACATCGAATTGGCCGGTGGGCAGATCGTGCGCGTGGCGCTGACGCCGGGCAGCTTCCGCCCCGATTTCGAGGCCATCGCCGCGGCACTCTCGCCGCGCACGAGAGCGATCATCGTCAACAGCCCGCACAACCCGAGCGCCACCGTCTGGCGCGCCGACGACATGCAGCGCCTGGCCACGCTGCTGCGGCCGACCGATGTGCTGCTGATCAGCGACGAGGTCTACGAGCACATGATCTACGACGACCAGCGCCATGCCAGCGCGTCGGCGCATCCGGAACTGGCGGCGCGCGCCTTCGTGGTCTCGAGCTTCGGCAAGACCTTCCATGTCACCGGCTGGAAGGTCGGCACGGTGGCGGCGCCGGCGGCGTTGACGGCCGAGTTCCGCAAGGTGCACCAATTCAACGTCTTCACCGTCAACACGCCGATGCAATTCGCCTTGGCGGCCTACCTGGCCGAGCCGGCGCATTACCTCGAACTGGGCGCGTTCTACCAGCGCAAGCGCGACCTTTTCCGCGCCGGTTTGGCGGCAACTCGCCTGCGGGCCCTGCCGAGCCAGGGCAGCTATTTCCAATGCGTCGACTACTCGGCCGTCAGCGCGCTCGACGAGGTCGCGTTTTGCCGCTGGCTGACGACCGAGATCGGCGTGGCGGCGATTCCGCTGTCGGTGTTCTACGACGGTGGCTTCGAACAGCGCATCGTGCGCCTGTGTTTTGCCAAGCGTGAGGACACGTTGCGGCAGGCGCTCGAGCGACTGGCGAAGATCTAGGGCGGCGTCGGTTGGGTGTCGGGGTTGTCGCCCGGAGCCTCGTCATCGTCGTCCGCAGGCGGCTGGCCCTCGGTCTTCACGGCCGACAGCGAGAGGGCCGGCTCGGGCGGCAGTGCGGGCGGTACCTGTCCATGCCCGGTCGTCAGGTCGAGATCGAGCGACAGCGGCTCTCCGGCGTTGAATTCGGGGCGCAGAACGATCGTCCCTTCGGACGCTGCGATCGGGCCGGATCGGCCGCCGATGGGCAACAAGACATCGACGTCGGCGACACCACCTTGACCCTCGGCGGCATGCAGGTCGCGCGCCGTCTGGTACAGGAACAACACCTCCTGGTAGGCCGGCATGTCGAACAGTTCGGCGCCCGGCCCACGACGGAAGAGCAGGGCTTCGAGCTCGGCCATGGCGTCCAGCGGTGACGGCCAGGCACGCTGGATGCGCCCCAGGGGCAAGGCGTAGTCCTCGAGCATGCGGCCGAGCTTGGGATCGGCCTGCCACTCGGGCGCGACGCTGTTGAAGCGCTGATTGAAGCGCACCCGCGTGCGCTCGTAGTCGTCGCGCTGGTGGCGCCGGCGATGGATCTCGAGCAGCTTGAGGAAGGGCAGCGGACTGCCACCTCCGGTACTGCGCATGTGCGCCATCAGCAGGTCGATGGCCGCCTCGTCGTGGCCCAGCGCGATGAAGAAGTCGGCCTGCTGTTCAAGATCGATCTGCTCGTCGACGCTCATGGCGCCCCGGGCCTGCTCGTCGCTCGTCACCAGCGGCGTGGCCGGCAACAGCGTGGGAATGGTCACCGCGGTCGGTGCGGGCACGGTCGGCGGCGCGATCAGCAAGTCGATGTCTCCGCTGCGCGATTCCACCTCATCGGACCAGGGTGCAGGCGCCGGCGCCATGCGCTGCAATGCGCTGGGCCGGGTCGAGCGCGGCGCGGGCTCGACTTCGGCGGCGACTGGTGGCTCGGCCATGGCTGCTGCCGAAGATGCCGACGCACTCTGTTCCCACCAGTCGATGCTGGCCGGCGCGGACCGCACCTGCCTGCGCAGGCGCCAGCCCAACCACGCCGCCAGCAGCGCGAACAGCGCGGCCACGGCCAGCAGGACATAGGTCAGCGGCGACGGCTCGTCGCGCCGGGCGCGATCGAGCGCCAATTGCTGGCGCAACTGCAGCAGCGAGTCGGTCTGCGCCTTGGCGTCGGCGCGCATGCGCGCCACGTCGCCCTCCATCGCCCGCATTCGCTCGTTCGCGGCCGATGCCGCGGCCTCGGCCGCGCTCGCGGTCGCCCGCGCCGCCGAGGCCTGCTCCTGGGCGGCGAGGACGGCGGCCGGCTCGAAACTGACTTGGCCGGCGTCGAGTCTCAGGCGCGACTTGGGCTCGGCACGCGCCACGCTCGGCGCCGACGCGGCGGCCGCGGCCAGGCCCGGCGCCGAAGCGGCAGACGCGGCCTCGGCGACCGCAGCCCGCGCCGGCACGGAAGGCCTGGTACGAATGGCACGCCGGGGCTTCGCCGGGCGCGAGGCGCGTGCCGGCGCCGCACTGGCAGCCGGCTGGGACGCCGCCTTGGGCGAACTCGGCTGCACCGCCGCTGCGGCCGCCGCGGGGATCTCGGGCGGCACGCTGGCGATATTCACCAACGGGGGGTCGGCCAGCAGGACCACCGTACGGCTGAGCTTTGACGCACAACCCACGCTCAGCGTGAGTGTTAGAACCGGCTCGTCGATGACCGTCGAGGCGCTGACCTGCAAGAGACTGTCGGCGCCCGCACTGCCCTGGATCAAACCGACGCGAACATAGATCGGCGGCAATGGGCTGTCGCCATAACTGACCTCGGCGCCCACGCACTCTGCGGCGAGCGTCTCGCCCGCGGCCAGATTGACCGGGATGGCGACATTCAAGGGTTGGCCGAGAACGACGCTGGATCGGATCTGCCCGAAGCCCAGCGCTGCGGCCTCACTGCCGCCGACAAGCGCCGCGGTCGCGATCAGGATCTGGGGCCAACCGATGTGCATGCCGCGTGTGCAATGGTCTCTTCTCGTGAGTGAACCGACTCTAGCATGGCATGCGGATGCGCCGAGCCTGCAGCGCTGCGGCCCGGTGCAACAATCGGCACATCGCCGCGCGATATTGCGCGGTGAGATCGGTTGCCACAACGACAAGCCCCGGCCATTGCCCATGACCATGGAACAGTTCTCCGGCACCCGTGCCGTGGCCGAGCAGCATGCCTTCGACAGCGCAGCGTTGCAGGCCTGGCTGCACGACAGGCTGCCGGGTTTTGCCGGTCCGCTGCGCATCGAACAATTCAAGGGTGGTCAGAGCAACCCGACCTTCAAGCTGGTCACACCTGATGCGGCTTACGTGCTGCGCAGCAAGCCTGCGCCTGCCGCCAAGCTGCTGCCTTCGGCGCATGCCGTCGAACGCGAATACCGCGTCATGGCCGCGCTGGCCGGGCGCGGCGTGCCGGTGCCGCAGATGCTGGCCCTGTGCGAAGACGAGGCGGTGATCGGGCGCGCGTTCTACGTCATGTCGTTCGCCGAGGGCCGTGTGCTGTGGGATCAGTCGCTGCCGGGCATGAGCAGGGACGAGCGCGGCGCGATCTACGACGAAATGAATCGTGTCATCGCCGCGCTGCACAACGTCGACATCGCCGCCGCCGGCCTGGCCGACTACGGCCGGCCGGGTAACTACTTCGAACGCCAGATCGGCCGTTGGAGCAAGCAATACCTGGCGTCGATCACGCAGCCGATCGAAGCCATGGACCACTTGATGGCCTGGCTGCCGAGCCACATCCCGGCCAGCGCGCTCGACGCCGCCAAGGTCGCTGTGGTGCATGGTGACTATCGTCTGGACAACCTGGTCTTCCATCCGACCGAGCCGCGCGTGCTGGCCGTGCTGGATTGGGAGTTGTCGACGCTCGGCCACCCCTTGGCCGATTTCAGCTACCACTGCATGGCCTGGCACATCCCACCCGGTGCGTTCCGCGGTATCGGCGGCCTCGACCACGCCGCGCTCGGCATACCCCCCGAGCCCGAATACATCAGGCGCTACTGCGATCGCACGCACCTGGCCACGCCAGAGTCGCTCGCTGCCGATTGGAATTTCTACCTGGCCTACAACCTGTTTCGCCTCGCGGCGATCCTGCAAGGCATCGCCAAGCGGGTCGACGACGGCACCGCGGCCAGCGAACAGGCGCGCCAGACCGGCCGTGGCGCACGGCCGCTGGCCGAACTCGGTTGGCGCTTCGCTCAACACCCCTGAAAGGATTATTGCCATGGACTTCGGCTACTCCGAGCGCACCGCCGCACTGCAGGCCCGCGTCAAGGCCTTCATGGCCGAGCATGTCTACCCGGCCGAGCCGGTGTATTGGCAGCAGCTCGAAGCCCACACCGCCGCGGGCAAGCGCTGGACACCTTTGCCGGTGATCGAGGCCTTGAAGCCCAAGGCACGGGCCGCCGGGTTGTGGAATCTGTTCCTGCCCGAGAGCGAGCGCGGCGCCGGGCTCAGCAACCAGGAATACGCACCCTTGGCCGAAATCATGGGCCGCGTACCCTGGGCCAGCGAGGTCTTCAACTGCTCTGCCCCGGACACCGGCAACATGGAGGTCCTGGTGCGTTACGGCAGCGCCGCGCAGCAAGAGCGCTGGCTGCTGCCCTTGCTGGCCGGCGAGATCCGCAGCGCCTTCGCGATGACCGAGCCGGCCGTCGCGTCGAGCGACGCCACCAACATTGAAGCCCGCATCACGCGTCGCGGCGACGAATACGTCATCAACGGGCGCAAGTGGTGGACCAGTGGCGCCGGCGACCCGCGCTGCAAGGTCATGATCTTCATGGGCAAGACCGATCCTGAGGCGCCCAAATATTCCCAGCAATCGATGATCCTGGTGCCGATGGACGCACCCGGCGTCAAGGTGGTGCGGCCGCTATCGGTTTTCGGCTACGACGATGCGCCGCATGGCCACATGGAAGTCGACTTCCATGAGGTGCGCGTTCCAGCGTCGAACATCTTGCTCGGCGAGGGTCGCGGCTTCGAGATCGCCCAGGGTCGTCTGGGGCCGGGGCGCATCCACCATTGCATGCGCTTGATCGGCCTGGCGGAACGCTCGCTCGAGCTGATGTGCAAGCGGGTGTCGGCACGCGTGGCCTTCGGTAGACCCGTGGCGGCGCATGGCGTGACGCAGGAGCGCATTGCCGAAGCACGCTGCCAGATCGAACAGGCACGCCTGCTGACGCTCAAGGCCGCCTGGATGATGGATGTGGCCGGCAACAAGGCCGCCAAGGCCGAAATTGCGATGATCAAGGTGGTGGCACCGAATATGGCCTGCCGCGTCATCGACTGGGCCATCCAGGCGCATGGCGGCGCCGGCATGTGCCAGGATTTCCCGCTGGCCTACTTCTACACCGCTGCACGCACGCTGCGTTTTGCCGACGGGCCGGACGAAGTGCACCGCAACGCGATCGCCAAGATCGAGCTCGGCCGCCAGGCGGCGTGAGGCGTCGCCCTCAGCGCGGCGTCTTCTCCGGCAACGGCATTGCGCTGGCGGGGCCCCAACTGCTGGGGCGGTCTCGCCCGATGGTGCCGCGGGTGACTTCCTGACCCACCCGGCGTGCGGCGGTCAGGGCCACGGCGAACAGGCCGAGCGCGGACTGCAGACCCGGCACTTGCGGCTGCGGCATCGCGCAGCGCATGGTCAGGCGGCCGCGTTGCATGATCAGCACCAGCGGCAAGTCATCGGCCAGCCAAGACGAGGAGGCTTCGAGCTGTTCCGACAAGGGCCCTTCGAGCCACAGCGCCGCGGCGCGCGGCAGGCTGGCCAGTGCGCCGAAGCGCTCGCGCAGCGTGCCCATTTCCGAGCGCGGCACTTTCGGGTACAGCACCAGCCAGCGCATTTCTTCCGGCGTATCGTCGTCCATGCGCGTCTGCGTGCTCTCGGTGAACTCGTCGAACACTTGTTGTTCGAGCAGGCTCATCACCGGCCGCGTCATGATCAGCATCTGCAGGTCGTCGGTGTCGCCGACCTCGGCGCGCAGGCGCAACTCCGGGCTGCTGATGTAGTGCCGCATCGGCGCGCCCCATTCGAGCCGCCAGCCGAGCGTGGAATTGGCGGGTTCGACGACAAATCCGCTGCCGTCGCGACTGTGCGCAAAGCGGTGGCCGCTGGCCTTGGCCCATTTGGCCGCCGCGGCCCAGGTCTGCTCATCGCGAGAGCCGCCGAAAATGCGCGTTAAGGGGTTGACCATCTCTACTGCTGTCGCATCGCTGCCGTATCGGGATTGCCGCTCGATGCTCGAAGTGTATTCGGCGGCCGCGTCGCGCGCGTTCCTTGCTCGTGCCTTGTTCGAGGACTACGCCCGACAATGTGACCTGTCGGCCCACTGTCTTGGTTGACCACGCGCAATGCGATGCCCATTCGAGGCGACGCCCGCCGCGTCGGCGAGCGGCCCGCCGGTGAATGCTTTACTCGTAGTGCTGCTGCAGCTTCCAACGCCGGGCGTCGGTAAAGCTCACGGCCGGCGTTGATTGCGGCTTGTGGTCGCGTGCAAATCCCAGAAAGCTTCGCGTCCTTGCCGTCTTTGGCGCCAGCGACGCTTCGAAAATGGCCACGGCACGCTGCTTGGTGAGGACGTCCAGCGCGGCGAGTGTCGCCTCGTCGCGCCCCCAGTCCGCATCGCGTTCATAGGCCAGACCGAACAGGCGGCCGGCGCGCTCGGCGACCGACCGGTCTTTCTCGAGCAGCTTGGCGCGCACGCCGGCCAGGATCACCGCCCAGTCGGCGTCGGGCAGCTCGGCGAGCCGGCCTGGCAGCTGGCCGACGACCGCATCGACACGCGCTTCCAGCACATCGGCCGGGTAGTCGCCCGACTGGACGATGAAGTAGGCGAACTCGGTGTGGCCCTCGTTGCCCGCGCCGCCGAAGACGATGTAGCCGAGTTGCTGGCGCGTGCGCAGTTCCTCGTAGACCGGGGGGCCGACGAAGGCTGATAGCGCCAGTGTGGCCGCCCGCAGCTCGGGCGTGTCCGGGCCCAAGACGATCTCGCGCCGGAAGGCCGAGTTGTTGACCTGCAGGGTCTCGCTCGCGCGCACGGCCTGGCCCGGGGGCATCGCCAGCAGGCGACGCTGCATCAATTTCGACTCTGCCAACGGAGCGGGTTGCAGCACGGCAGCAGCGTGGCGCAGGGTCGCCACGGCATCCGCCGCACCGAGGTTGCCGTAGCTCAAGGCCTCGATCTTGCCGTGTGCATACAGCCCGCGCGCAAAGACCTGCACCTGCGCCAGCGTCAGTTGGCGCGCCAGCGGCAGCATCTCGTCGGGCCGGTAGTAAAACTCGCGCACTGTGCGACGGCGTGATTCCAGCAGCGTCTGGTAGGCGTCGGCGCGCTCGAAGCCCGACAGCTCGCGCAGCAGGCGGTCTTTCAGTGCGGCGAAGCGCTGCGCGGACAACGGACAGTCGCGCAGGCCGGCCAGGATTTGATCGAGCAGGCGGCCGGCAGAGGCGTCGTAGCCGTCGATACCGAGCTGGACGCCCTCGAGCGAGGCGCCGAATTCGAAGTGCAGGCCGGCTTCGGCCGCTGCGTATGTCGTCTCGTTCAGCGACTCCTTGACGCAGGCTTCGTAAAAGCGCAGCAGCGTCGCATTACGCAGCGAGGCGATGGCGCGCGGCAGCCGCACGCGCAGCACATGGGCCAGCAACGGGCGCTGGAACTCGGTGTCTTGCGCGTAGTACAGGCGCAGCGTGGGCTCGTCGATCAGTCGCGCCGGCTCGATCGGCCGTACCGAGGTGTGCGCCGGGACGTAGGGATTGGGCGGCGGCAGGGCCAACGCGGCCACTTCGGGCAGCTTGGCCAGTGCCGACCACGAAGGCCCCGTCTCCTCGCTGTAGCTGAAGCGGGCACCGAAATGGCGCTCGACCTGATCCGTCGGCAATCCTTTGGCGACCAGGGTCACGAGCAGGTTGTCGGGCCGCAATTGAGCGAGCACCGTCTGCACCGCCGCCGGGTCGTGGCGCAGCCACAGATAAGGCATGCGCTCGGCAATCTCGATCGGATAGTCCATCAAGCCATTGGCCAGGGCCACGGCCAGGTTGGCACCCTCGCCCTTGTCGCGAAAGCGCTCGTCGAGCGTGGCCATCTTGCGCCGCTCGTCGAACAGGTAGGCCGGCACGCCGCTGCGTCGCAATGCCTCGATGGCGGCGAACGACATCGCCATCACGCGCTCGTAGCGCGCCAGGCCTTGTGGCGTCAGGCTGACCGTGATGTCGAAGCTGCCGTAGTCGGGCGTGTCGGCACCCGCGCCGGCGCTCAGTCCGGTGGCCAGGTCTTCGGCCTTGAGTGCCGACAGCAGGCTGCCTGCACCTTCGTGACCGAGCACGAAGGCGATCAACTCGGCCGGCTTGCTGCCCGCGTACGGGCGCAGGTCGGGCAGCGCAAAGCTGAGCGTCATGCGCCGCAAGTCTTTGACAGGCTCCATGCGCAGGATGCGCAGGGCCGCCTTGGGTGGCAGAAAGTCGGGTGCGTAGCGCAACTCGGGGCGATGCTGGTCGGGCACCGCCCCGAAGGTGGCGCGCGCCAGAGCCTCCAGCTGGTCCAGCCCCGCCGGCCCGGTGAGTGCCAAGCTCATGCGGTTCGCGCTGTAGTAGCGCCTGTGGAAGGACAACAACTCCTCGCGCGTCGTACCGGTGAGCGTCTCGCGGCTGCCGATGCTGAAGTTGCGCGCCGGGTGACCCGGCCGATAGGCCCAGTTGCGCAGCGCCGACTCGCGCCAATAGTCGTTTTCGAGGTTCTTCTGGAACTCGGAATTCACCGCGTTGACTTCGCGCTCGTTGAACTCGGGCGTGAATTTCGGGGCAATGAAAAACTGGGCAAAACGATCGAGCGCGCCCTCGAACGCGGCGGGCCGGATCTCGAGATGGAAATTCGTACGATCGGGCGCCGTGTAGGCATTGTTGTAGCCGCCATTGCGCTGCAGGAATTCGCCGAACTCCTCCACCGACGGGTACTTTTCAGTGCCCAGGAAGAGCATGTGCTCGAGGTAATGCGCCAGGCCCTGGCGTTCGGGCGGATCGCTCAGGCTGCCCACCGCCACGGCCACCGCCGCCGAGGCGACGTTGAGCTTTGGATCGGACAGCAGCAAGACCTTCATGCCGTTGGGCAGCACGAATCGGCGGTAGGCCGACGCGTCGTTGGGCGCTGCCTGGCGTGGCGGCACCGCAGCGACGTCGATGGCCGCCGGCGTGCCAGCAGCGGCGGTGGCTGCGGCAATGCAAGTCGCAAGCAACAGCGAGGCTATGCGAATGAACGGCATTTGCAGCGCGAGGCGAAGCAAGGAGGCAAGCAGTTTAGGCCGCGGTGCATACCGGTTTCCTGCCGCAAGATGGATGGTCTGCCCGGAGGGACTCGAACCCCCGACCTGTTGCTTAGAAGGCAACTGCTCTATCCAGTTGAGCTACGGGCAGCCGGTCCCGGTAAGGGGCTTGGTGGTCGGGGCGACACGATTCGAACGTGCGACCTACTGCTCCCAAAGCAGCCGCGCTACCAAGCTGCGCTACGCCCCGATGCGGCCGTATTCTAGGCGCCGGCTGTGGACAAGGCTGGCGGCGGGCAGCCTGTAACCTGCACAATCCTGCGCTTTGCACCCATGACGATGCCCTCGATCCTTTTGCGCCTCGGCGCCCTGGCCCTGACTGCCGCCATGCATGCCGCGCTTGCACAGGGCGAGCCGCAGCAACTTCCCGCCATCACCCTGCATGCCGGCATGCACAACATTCTTGCCGCGGTGGCCATCACCCCCGACCAGCGTCAAACCGGCCTGATGTTCCGGCGCGAGATGGCGCAGCACGAGGGCATGCTGTTTGTCTTCGAGGAGCCCTCGCCGCAATGCTTCTGGATGAAGAACACCCTGCTGCCGCTGTCGATCGCCTTCCTGGCCGACGACGGCAGCGTCGTCAACATCGACGAGATGAAGCCGCAGACGCTGGACAGCCATTGCTCGACCCGGCCGGTGCGTTTCGTGCTGGAAATGAACCAGGGCTGGTTCACCAAGCGCGGCATCAAGGCCGGCTCGAAGATCGGCGGCGCGCCGTTTGCCGCCAAGGCTGCGCCTCGTTGAAGACATCGCGCAGCGCCCGCTCGGCTTGACCTCAAGTCAAGAATGGGCGTCGATTTCGCTATAGTCGCCGCGTCCACAAACAACGAGGAGATACACCGACATGGCTGCCATTCTTCAATCCTTGGGTCGTACCGTCGCCGCCAGCGTGGTGCTGGTGATCCTGCTTGCATTGGTCGTCGGCAACGTGCCGATGAGCCACGCCTGGGGGGCGTTCATCGTGCGCTGGATGCACGTGGTGTCAGGCGTGATGTGGATCGGCCTGCTGTGGTACTTCAACTTCGTGCAGATGCCGTCGATGCCCAAGATCCCCGATGAGCAAAAACCCGCCATCGGCAAGGTGATTGCACCGGAGGCCTTGTTCTGGTTTCGTTGGGCGGCCCTGGCAACGCTGATAACGGGTGCAACCCTGGCATGGATGAACGGCTACATCGGCTCGGCACTGGCCCTGCAACGGCCGTTTCTGGCCATCGGCATAGGCATGTGGCTGGGCGTGATCATGGCCTTCAACGTCTGGTTCATCATCTGGCCGAACCAGAAGAAGGCGCTGGGCATCGTGACGGTGACACCGGAGGAAAAGGCCAAGGCGGCGCGCCTGGCGATGCTGATCTCGCGCACCAACACCCTGTTGTCGCTGCCGATGCTGTACTGCATGGTGGCCCAGCAAAACGGCGGGCTCTGACCAGCTGCGCACTGCAATGAAGCCGGGCCTGCAGGCCCGGCTTCTTTCATGGCTCGATGCGAACCGAGGCCAGCGCCACTTCGGCGCTGCCGCGGGCCATGGTCAATTGCAGCGCCTGCCCAACGGCCAGTTGTTGCGGATCGGTCAGCAATTCGCCGGCCGGCGTCTGCACGACACTGAAGCCACGCTCGACGACCCGCTGCGGATCGAGGGCGCGCAGCCTTGCACCCAATGTGGCCAGCCGATGCTGCTGCTCCGTCTGACTGGCGTGGCAGCCCTGCCGCAGGCGCATGGCCAGGGCACGTAATTCGTTGCCGCGCCTATGCCGGACCTGCACCGCAGCAGCGGCAAGGCGCCCGGCCAGTTGGTCGATACGACGCGCCTGTGCGGCGACGCGCGCCGCCGGTGGCGCCAGGCGCGGTGCCAGGCGGTCGAGCCGCTGGGCCTTGGCGCCGAGCATGCGCTCGACGCCGCGCGACAGCCTGCTGGCCAGGGAATGCAAGCCCTCCAGCAACTCGGCCGTCGCGGGCGCGGCCAGTTCGGCGGCGGCCGTCGGCGTCGGCGCACGCAGGTCGGCCGCAAAGTCGGCCAGGCTGACGTCGGTTTCATGGCCGACGCCGCAGACCAGTGGAATCGACGACGACGCCACCGCACGCACGACCCGTTCGTCGTTGAAGGCCCACAGGTCTTCGAGCGAACCGCCGCCGCGCGCCAGGATCAAGGTGTCGACCTCGCGCCGCCGGCCGGCCAGCGCCAGCGCTGCGACCAGCGCAGCCGGCGCTTCGCTGCCCTGGACCAGGCTCGGGTAGACGACGACACGGACATGCGGCGCTCGACGTGCGAGGGCGATCAGCACATCGTGCAGCGCCGCGGCGCCGAGCGAGCTGATGACACCGATGTGTTGCGGATAACGCGGCAACACGCGCTTGCGTGCCACGTCGAACAGGCCTTCGCCGGCGAGCTTGGCCTTCAGCGCGAGGAATTGCTCGTACAGCGAACCCGCACCGAGGCTGCGCATGGCCTCGACCACAAACTGCAGCTCACCACGGGGTTCATACACCGTGATGCGACCGCGCAATTCGACCTGCTGGCCGTCGCGCGGCACAAAGTCGAGCAGCGTGGCGGCACGGCGAAACATCGCGCAGCGCAGCATGGCCTGCGCACCGTCAGCGTCCTTGAGCGTGAAGTAGCAGTGCCCGCTCGCAGCGCGTGTCAGGCCCGACAACTCGCCACGCACCGCGCACGAACCGAAGCGCGCAGTGAGCGCATCGGCCAGCGCGAGCACCAGTGCGCCGACACCCCAAACGCGCATTCCGGCGGCATGGGCGTTGGCGTCAACCACCGGCCAACCCAGCAATGGCGAGGGCCCAGTGCTCCACAGCCGCGCCAATCCTGGCCTGGCGCAGTGTTGTGCCTGTCACAGCCTTGTCATTGTGATGCAAGTGATTGATTTTCAACGACTTTTTCTTGCTGAAAGTTTAAGCAAACTGTATCCCACCCAGTTGGCATGCGCCTTGGCCGCGACGCATCCAAGGTTACGCACAAAGTTGTCCACAGCAGCAGTGGATTGCCATGACAGCTGCCGCAGCCGGGCCGTCGCCTCGATCACACATCACCTGCCCAGGCGTGACCAACGCTTTCGAATCGGCCGCTCGGCGGGCCCATAATCGCGCGGCCCCGCCGGTCGACTCGGTCCATGAACCAGGTCGGATTCGCGGCCCTTTTTCCACTCTCGGGGACATCTTGTTTTCGATCATACAAGCCGCAGGTTGGCCGATCTGGCCATTGATCATTTGCTCCATCGTGGCCCTGGCATTGGTGATCGAACGCGTGATCAGCCTGCGCAGCGCCCGTGTGGCCCCGGAGCGGTTGCTCGACGAAGTGATCTCGATCACCCGCACCAGCCTGCCGTCGTCGGACGTGGTCAACAAACTGGCCGGCAACTCGGCGCTGGGTCAGGTGCTGGCGGCAGGCGTGCGCAGCGTCGTCGCCGAGCCGCGCATCACGGAGGGTGCGCTGCGACTGGTGTTCGAGAACGCGGGGCGCGTCACCCTGCACCACCTCGAACGCTACATGAACACCTTGGGATCGATCGCCACGGCGGCGCCGTTGCTCGGGCTGTTCGGCACCGTGGTCGGCATGATCGAGATCTTCGGCTCGCAGGCCCCGGGCGGCGGCAGCAACCCGGCGTTGTTGGCGCATGGCATCTCGGTGGCGCTGTACAACACGGCCTTCGGCCTGATGATTGCCATTCCCTCGTTGCTCTTTTACCGCTACTTTCGCGGCCGCATCGACGAGTTCACCGTTGACATGGAGCAAGCCGCCGAGCGGCTGGTGCCGCATTTGATGCGCTTCGCCGTCAAGGCCAGTTGATGAATTTTCGCAAGCACCGCAACGAGGATCCGGAGATCAACCTGATCCCGTTCATCGACGTCTTGTTGGTGGTCCTGATCTTCCTCATGCTGTCGACAACTTACTCCAAGTTCACCGAACTGCAGATCACCCTGCCCACCGCAGAGGCCGACAAGTCGCGCGACCACCCCGCCGAAATCATCGTCGCGGTGGCCGGCGATGGGCGCTACGCGATCAACCGCAAGGCGCTGGCCGGGCGCAGCGTCGAGGTCCTGACAGCGGAGCTGAGCGCTGCGGCACAGTCGCTGAAAGACCCGGTGGTGATCGTCTCGGCCGATGCCCTGGCCGCGCACCAGGCGGTCATCAACGTGCTCGATGCGGCGCGCCGCGCCGGCCTGGCCAGGCTCACTTTCGCAGCGCAAACCGGCGCCGACGGCGCGGCCGCGCGCTGACGCCACCCTTGGCTGTGCAAGGGCCTGTCGCCGCGCGCAAGGCCGGCATGCGCAAGCGCCTGTACGCGCGATTCAGCCAGGCCCTGCAGCGGCAATGGTGGCCCACACCACCGACCCCTGCCGCCCAGGCCATGCGCCCGCTGGCGCTGCTGTTCGGCAGCCTCGCGGGCCTGCGGCGCCGATTGATCCGGCCGTACCACGTGAACACGCCCGTGGTGGTGGTCGGCAATCTGGTTGCCGGCGGCGCCGGCAAGACACCGACGACGATCGCCGTGGTGCGCTTGCTGCAGGCCATGGGCTGGCAACCCGGCGTCGTCTCGCGCGGCCACGGTCGCAGGGGCAACGGCCTGTACGAAGTGCAACTCGACAGTGCAGTGCGCGACTGCGGCGACGAACCGCTGCTGATCCGTCGGCGCACCGGCGTGCCGGTGATGGTCGGCCGTGACCGCGTGGCTGCCGCGCGCGCGCTGTGTGCGGCCCACCCGGAGATCGACATCCTGGTCACCGACGATGGGCTGCAGCACCACCACCTGGCGCGCGATCTGCAGATCATCGTCTTCGACGAACGCGGCGTCGGCAACGGCCTGCTGCTGCCTGCCGGCCCCTTGCGTCAGCGCTTGCCGCGTGAACGACCGGCCAACACGGTGGTGCTCTACAACGCGCTGCGGCCGAGCACACCGCTGCCGGGCTGGATGGCCGTGCGGCGCCATCCTGGCGTGTTGTCACTGGCCGACTGGTGGCTGGGCCACGCGCCAACGCCCGATAGCTGGCAGGCCCTGCAGGGGCGGCCGCTGCTGGCGGTTGCCGGCGTGGCCGCCCCCGAGCGCTTCTTCGACATGCTGCGCGACAAGGGCCTCACCCTGGGTGCCACCCGCGCGCTGCCCGACCATGAGCCCTACGAATGCCTGCCCTGGCGGCGGGATACGCCCGACGTGGTGATCACCGAAAAAGATGCCGTGAAACTGACGCCCGAGCATCTGCTTGCAGCAGGCTGCGAATCACGCATCTGGGTCGTACCGCTAGACTTGGAACCCGAAGTGGCCTTTGCCGCCGCGCTCAAGCGCCACTTTCCGCACCCACCCAAGCACTGACCGCCATGACTGCCCTGGACCATCGCCTGATCGACCTCCTGGTATGCCCGCTGTGCAAAGGCCCGCTGCAGATGCGGCGCGACGCCGACAGCCGGCCGCAAGCGCTGGCCTGCGCGGCCGATCGCCTGGCGTTCCCGATCCGGGACGGCATTCCCGTGATGCTCGAAGGCGAAGCGCAGCCCTACGATCCGGGCTCCGACGCTGAGCCGAAGTGAGCTTTTCGGTCCTCATCCCGGCGCGCCTGGCGTCGACGCGGCTGCCGAACAAGCCGCTGGCCGACATCGGCGGGCTGCCGATGGTGGTACGGGTGGCGCAACGCGCAGCGCGGTCGCAGGCCCGCCAGGTGGTGGTGGCGGCCGACGATGCGGCCATCGTGGCGGCCTGTGAGCAGCATGGGGTGCGCGCCCTGCTCACACGCACCGACCATGCCAGTGGCAGCGACCGGCTGGCCGAGGCCTGTGCACAGCTCGGGCTGGACGGTGACGCGATCGTCGTCAACGTGCAGGGCGACGAGCCGCTGATCGAACCTGCGCTGATCGACGCCTGCGCGACCCTGCTCGCCGCCCACCCCGATTGCGCCGTCGGCACGGCCGCCCATGCCATCGACAACCTGGGCGACTACCTGAACCCGAATGTCGTCAAGGTGGTGCTGGATGGTGCGGGCCGCGCGCTGCTGTTCAGCCGTGCCCCGCTGCCCTGGTGGCGCGACGGGCACGCCGCCGGGGTCAGCGCCCTGCCCGACCCACCGCCGTTGCGCCATATCGGCTTGTATGCCTACCGCGCCGCCTTCCTGCGCCGCTTTCCGACGCTGGCGATGGCACCGCTGGAACGCATCGAGGCCCTGGAGCAACTGCGTGTGCTCTGGCACGGCGAGCGCATTGCCGTGCACGTGACCGAGCGGGCGCCCGGCACCGGTGTCGATACCGGAGACGACCTGGAACGCGTGCGACGGCTGCTCGGGGCCTGATCCACGGCGATAATCGCTGCACAGGCGTGCCCACACGCTGAGTTGCAGACCAATACACCGAGGACGACGATGAGAATGATCCTGTTGGGCGCACCCGGCGCCGGCAAGGGCACGCAGGCCACCTTCCTGTGCCGGAAATTCGCGATCCCGCAAGTCAGCACCGGCGACATGCTGCGTGCCGCCGTCAAGGCCGGCACCGCGCTCGGCGTGGCGGCCAAGAAAGTGATGGATGCGGGCGCGCTGGTCAGCGACGACATCATCATCGGCCTGGTCAAGGAGCGCATCGCGCAGCCCGACTGCGCCAACGGCTTCCTGTTCGACGGTTTCCCGCGCACCATCGCCCAGGCCGACGCGATGAAGACCGCCGGCGTCAAGCTCGACGTCGTGCTCGAAATCGACGTGCCCGACTCCTCGATCGTCGAACGCATGAGCGGGCGCCGCGCGCACCTGCCCTCGGGCCGCACCTACCATGTCCGCTTCAACCCGCCCAAGGTGGCCGGCATCGACGATGTGACCGGCGAGCCGCTGGTGCAGCGAGCCGACGACAGCGAAGCCACGGTCAAGAAGCGGCTCGAGGTCTACCACGCGCAGACGCGACCGCTGGTCGACTACTACGAGCGCTGGGCGGCCAGCGGTGACGCTTCGGCGCCGCGTTACCGCAAGATCAACGGCAGCGGCAGCGTCGATGAGATCACCGCGCGGGCACTCGACGCCTTGCGCTGAACGGGGAGCCCGCCAATGGACATCGCAGGCAAGGTATTCATCGTCACCGGTGGCGCGTCAGGGCTGGGCGAAGGCACCGCACGGTTGCTGGCACGCGAAGGCGGCAAGGTCGTGGTTGCCGACGTGCAGGCCGACAAGGGCGAGGCCCTGGCGCGTGAACTGGGCGGTGCTTTCGTGCGCTGCGATGTGACCCAGGAGGCCGACGGCCAGGCGGCCGTGGCCAAAGCCGTATCGCTGGGCAAGCTGATGGGCCTGATCAACTGCGCCGGCATCGCCATCGCCGTCAAGACCGTGGGCAAGGACGGCGCGCACCCGTTGGCGCAGTTCGCCAGGGTCATCAACATCAACTTGATCGGCAGCTTCAACATGATGCGGCTGGCCGCGGAGGCGATGTGCAAGAACGCCCCCGAGGCTACCGGCGAGCGCGGCGTGCTGATCAGCACGGCCAGCGTGGCCGCCTACGATGGCCAGATCGGCCAGGCGGCGTACTCGGCCAGCAAGGGCGGCATCGTCGGCATGACGCTGCCGATCGCCCGCGATCTGGCGCGCAACGGCATACGTTGCATGACCATCGCGCCGGGCATCTTCGGCACGCCCATGCTGTTCGGCATGCCGCAGGAGGTGCAGGACGCGCTGGCCGCAGGCGTGCCCTTCCCGAGCCGCCTGGGCACGCCGGCCGACTACGCCAAGCTGGTGCAAGCCATCGTCACCAACGAGATGCTCAACGGCGAGGTGATACGGTTGGATGGGGCGATACGGTTGGCGCCGAAGTAGTCCCACATCCTGTCGCCGGCCAGAAGAAAAGCCCGCCACGGCTTGCACCGGGCGGGCTTGGAGGGTGGTAGGTACGGTCTGAATATCAGAAGCTGTACTTCGCCCCAACCGTAAAGAACCGTCCGACGGCGCCGGCCTGGTGCCAGGTCTGGTTGTAGTTGATGCCGTAGGTAAGCGTGAGGTACGGATCGAACGGTGCCTTCTTGTCGAACAGGTTCTGGATCGAGAAGTTGATGTCCAGATTCTTCATCGGCGACCACCTCGAGAACAGGTCGAAGGTCGTGAACGCCGGCAGCTTGCACCCACCGGTGATATTGCCGTTCGTATCGAACACGCCGCAGTTGTATTGCCCGTTGTCCGGATAGGTGACACCCGTGTTGCCATTGGTGATCGTGCCGCTACCGTCCGAGGGTGTCGTTTCGCCGACATGGTCGATGACCTTGATCGGACCCACGTAGTTGATCGCCCCGGTCATCGACCATGGGCCACGATCCCATGTCAAGGCCAAGGCAATTCTGTCCTTCGGTGCACCACCACCTGCGCTCTGCACGAGCGGGCCATGCGTGCCCGCGTATTCCAGGGTATTGCCGTCTGCGTCGGTACGCTGGAACTTGTTGACGTGGGTCCAGTTCAACTGACCCGATAACTTGCCGGCGTCGCCGAGGCCAAGCTTGTATCGCAACTCGAAGTCGATGCCATCGGTCTTCGTCTTCGCCGCGTTCCGGTAGAAGCCAGTGACGGTACCGAGGGTGCCATCCACGTCGTAATACATGAATGTATTGGGCTGCGCACCCGCAACTTGCGCGCTTCTCAAATCCGGCATGCCCAATGTGCCATCGCAGGCATTGACGCACTGGCCGGCTGGGATGATCGAGTTCGGATCAGCCTGCACGATCTCGTTCTTGCGATCGACCTTCCAGTAGTCCAAGGTCATGCTCGTGCTGGCCAGCGGCTCGAGGATCAGCCCCAAGGTGTAGCTCTTGGCCGTCTCGGGCTGGATATTCGGATTGCCCTGCGACAGGATGCCGTAGGTCGTGAAACCGAAGCTGGAGCCGCCGGTTTCGGCCGGGCCGGGCGCGCGGAACGCCTCGGAATAAGTGCCGCGCATGGCGAATTTGTCCGTTGCCTGCGCCTTGAACCCGATTTTCGGCGTCGTCGAATTGCCGAAATCCGAGTACTTGTCGATACCGCAGCGCACCATTGAGCTCGAGCCACTTGGTCACCGGCGCGTTCAATTCACCGAATATCGCCTGCACCTTGCGGCTGGAATTGAACGCCGAGTAGCCGAGGCCGACGATCGAGGCCGTATCGGTGCCGGGCACAGCCGGCGTGTTCGCGTCTTCCCAACGCGCTTCCGCGCCCAGCGCCAAGCCGAGCGGCCCACCCTCCAATTTCATCAGGTCGCGCGAGGCCCTGAAGTCGATCGACTTGACCGAGCTGGTCGGCTCGTTCTCCAGCGTCGGCGAAATTGCCGCCAACACACTGGGGGCCGTCAGGTTGGGGTTGGTCAGTGCGATAGGTTCCGTTATTCAGAGCGGCCTGCATCTGGTCGTAGATGATGAAGCCGAAGTTCTGGTTCTTCAACTTGCTCTTGATATACGACACACCGGTGTCGAAGTCCCAACCGTAGCCCGTGCCCTGCAGACCCGCAACAAGCCGCGTGACTTCGTTGTCGGTCTTCTGGTCGCGCCCGCCGAGTTCCATCGGACGAATGAACAAGGTCCGATCAACGCCAAACGGATTGTCGGGATGCGCAGCCGGCAGAACCATGGGGTCGTGCGTGACAAGCGGATTGAAGGGATCGCCCGGCAAGTAGACGCCC
This sequence comes from uncultured beta proteobacterium, assembly GCA_963741125.1. GTDB lineage: Bacteria > Pseudomonadota > Gammaproteobacteria > Burkholderiales > Burkholderiaceae_C > CADEEN01. The sequence goes on along the minus strand of CAVUGY010000017.1, from coordinate 47,124 downwards.
GTGTCGTTGTTTGCGCCCAGCGTGCCGTTGGACTTCGACTTGGTATTGAAGTATCCCAACTCCGCATAGCCCGTCAGCGCGGGCGAGAACTGCACTGTGCCGCGACCGAAGAAGTTCAACCGGTCGATGGCGGGTTGCACCTCGGTATCGGCCGTCAAGTTGGAGCGGCACAAGCCGGTGCTTGGGTCGATCAAGGTGGCCGCGCAGGGAATCACGTTCACACGCGCGTTTGTCACAGGGTCTCGAATCACACCGTACGGCGAGTTGGACGTCGGCCCGGCACCGAAATACGGACGATTCGCGCCATTCGTGGTGTCGAAATAGCCGAGGGAGGTGAGGTCGCTCTGCGCCGATGAAGCCGCGGTCGATCGACAAGATGTTCTTTTGCTGCGACGCCTCGACGGAGACGAAGACGTTGTACTTGTCGGTGTCGAGGTTGCCGAAGCCGAACGTACCGAACGCCCGCGTCGTCTGGCCGTCGCTCTTGCCCGTCTGGCCGTAGGTGGCGCCGATCGACCCACCGGTGTAGTTCTTGCGCAGGATGACATTGACCACGCCGCCGACCGCGTCCGCACCGTAGATGGCCGATGCACCGTCCTTCAGCACTTCGATACGGTCGATGGCCTCCATCGGAATCGAGTTGAGGTCGACGAAGTTGCGGGTGCCGTCGTCGGCCAGGCCGTAGGTCGTCATGCGGCGACCGTTCACCAGCACCAGCGTCGAGTTGACACCCAGGCCGCGCAGCGAAACGGCGGCCGAGCCGGAGGCGAAACCGTTGGTGAACGACGAGGGGATCGAGCCCACGCCGTCGGCAGTCAGCCCGCGAAGCACTTCTTGAATCGACTGCTTGCCGGTGCGTTCGATGTCCTCACGGGTCAGGACCTGGACCGGAGACGCCGTCTCGGCGTCGATGCGCTTGATGCGCGAACCCGTAACTTCGATGCGCTGGTCTTGTGCAAACACAGCTGCGGCCGGTACCAGCAGAATGCCACCCAAGGCGAGCAGCGCGCAGCGGCTAATCGTTGTCCGTTTGAACATGAATTCTCCCAAGAAAAGGTTGATCGATAACCCCTTGCCTCAGAGCAAATCCGCGAGCCGATCTTGTGAACGGGATGGCGCTCGTCTGAGGGGCGTGTAAGCGAATTGTCACGTTGGCGCGGAGTCGCCATATCCCCGGGGAACTCCGTAGTGGCTCCTGTACAACGGTTCGACTTGACGTGCAAGCGTGCCGAATCGGTGTGCGGACTGTTCGGTTCACTGGCGCAGACATGCGCGTGCGCCATCGCCGTGTGTCGCTACTCCTGGAAAAGAAAAGCCCACCGGGAGTGCCCCGGTGGGCTGACTTTGATCAATTGCTGCTGCAGGCGTTGCCCGCAGCGCTGTTGATCTCAGAACTGGTATTTCAAACCGATGCGGAAGTATGCGGCCAATGGCACCGGAGTAATCCAGTGGGTTGTAGCCGATGGCGCCGTAGGTCTGGAAATCAGGCGGTGGAACCCGATCAAAGATGTTTGCGATCGAGCCGAAGAGTTCGGAGTTCTTGCCAATCCTCCACGCACCTGAGACGTCCGACCGTAGTGAACGACTTGACCGTGCAGCCCGACGGGAAATCTGCACCGTTCAACAGGCTATCCGCGCAGCCCGTGTCGGCCTGTTCGAACTTATTGGCCATGGTGCCGCGGTAGTTGAGGTTCGCGCCCAGGCGCCATTGGCCCAAATCCCAGTAGCGGCAATGCTGATCCGATCCTTGGGCGAGCCGATGCAGTTGGTGATATCGCAGTTGCCATGGGTGCCCGCATAGTCATGGACAGAGCCATCTGCGAAAGTCACTCGTTGCGTGATGAGATGCGTCCAGGTCGCGCCCGCGGTCAACCTGCCAAGGCCACCGTCCAGATCCCAGCGATGCTTGAACTCCACGTCGACGCCTCGCGTCAAGCTTTCGTTCGCGTTCACATAGAGCACCGCAGCCGACAAAATGGCTCCAGGGTCTCCAGGCGCCAGTGCCTGCGACGGATCGCGCGTCAAGTGCCCTGCGTCGATTGCGGTCTGCCCGTCCTCATTGACAATCAGTCCTGAGCGCTTGATTTGCCACAAGTCCGCCGTCAAGCTGGTCTTTGGGGTGACGTCCCAAACGATACCCAGCGTCATGCTTTTCGACTTCTCAGGATCGAGGTTGGGGTTACCCGCAATCACAAAGGTCGGTGCAATGCCCTTACACGTGTTATCGACAGTGGGCTGTGTAATGCCGGCGGCGAGAAGCGCGGCGCAGCGAGCGTTGTCGTCGACCACAATGCCCCCGAATGCGGCGATGGCGGTCATTTCTGGTATCGACGGCGCGCGGAAGCCCTGGGCGTAGGTCCCGCGGACGGCCAGGCTATTGCTCGGCTTCCACTTCGCGCCGAACTTAGGTGTCCAGGAATTGCCCGCATCCGAGTAGTGGTCGAAGCGCAGGGCGGCATTCAACTCCAGTTGCTTTGTAACGGGCAGCAGGACTTCGGTGTAAGCCGCCGCAAGGCCACGATTGCCACCATAGGCCGTGAGGGACAGGCCCTGGAAATTTCCCTGTCCGTCCCAAAACCCCAAATTACTTTCCTCATGCCGAACTTCTGCACCGAAGGCGACGCCAATCGCGCCGCCGTCGAGTTTGCCGAACTCGCGCGAGACCTTGATATCCACCCCATATTGGCGCGAGGAGCCCTGGCGATCTTTGTCGTCCAGCAAAGCGTCGTACATTGCCGCCGAGTTCAACCCTGCGTTCTCGCCGATGCGCCAGAAGGTACCGGCCGGCAATGCAGCGTATTCCGGGCTGAACGCGGTCGCGGCGGCAACGTTGGCAACGGTCGGGTTCAACAGTGCGTTCTTCACGCGCCAGTTCATTACCTTCGTTGCCGTATCCGTCTGCTTCGCTTCCGAGAATGACAACGCGGTGTCGAAGTCCCAACTGGCCCAGGTGCCCTTCACGCCGGCAAGAAAGCGGCTGGTGTGCGCATTGGAATCCGTGCCGGTGTTTCCGATGTCAAATTGCGGGTTGTAGGAAAGCCTCGCCGCCGTCCCGAAGTATGGATTGTCGGGGTGGGTGGCGCCCAGTTGAGTAGCTGCAGTCTGTGATACCGCGAGCCCGTTTGTCGGGAAGTAGGCTGTCGACGGAGGGATTGCCAGCCCCTCGACACGTGACTCGGTCGAATAGTAGCCAACCTCGACAAAGCCCTCCATGTCGGCGTTGATCTGCTTGGAGAATCTGCCGAAGAAGCTAGCCGTCTCGTGCTTCGGCTGGATCTGATTGAGCGCTTGACGCTGGTCGGTGATGCAGCCGCCCGCCGGATCGTTCTGCGGCAGGTTGGCGTGGGCCAGGCAATAGGTACCCGCGCCCGGGAAGGTCTGGGTGAAACCGACGCCGGCGGGATCGGAGCGGCTGTAATAGTCCAGCGTCACAGGGTTGCGAACGTTGCCGATAAATGAAGGGTTGGAGGTGTTATTGCTCCGGTTACCTGCGCCGTCCCCTTGAATCCATCCTTGGCCGCCATAGCGGCCGATGTTGTTGCCCGGCCCGCCATTGGGGTCGAAGCCCCATTGCGGCTGGCCAATCGCCGATACGCCGACTGACCCGCGTCCCGCGCGGTCACGATAGTAGATCGGGTCTTTCTTGCCGGCTTCGACGTTCAGCAGAACGTTGTAGCCGTCCTTGGCCATGTCGCCGAATCCATGAGTGAGGGCGAGGCGCGGCTCTTTGCCATCGCCTTCCTGCGACACACCATAGGTAACCTTCCCCACCGTGCCGGTGAAATTTCTCCTCAGGATGATGTTCACCACGCCGGCGACGGCGTCAGAGCCATAGATCGACGACGCGCCATCTTTCAGCACTTCGATACGTTCGACGGCTTCCAACGGAATCTGGTTCAGGTCGGTATAGCTGCGCTGCGCGTCGTCGGCCAGCACCGCAGAAGTAACCCGACGGCCGTTGATCAGTACTAGGGTCGCATTGACACCCAGGCCACGCAGCGAGATGCCCGACGACGTGGCGCCTGAAAATCCGCGGCCGTAAGTAAATGGCACGGACCCCTGGCCGTCTGCCGTGAGCGTCTGCAGGTATTCAGCGACCGTGCCCTTGCCGGCCTGGTCGATTTCCTGCTTCGTAATGACCTGAACCGGCGACGCCGATTCTGCGTCGACACGGCGGATGTTGGAGCCTGTGATCTCGATGCGTTGGGCATCGGCCTGTGCAAAGACAAATGTCGCCGGTGACAGCAGGGCACCGCCCAGCGCCAGCAGCACGCTGTTGCTGATTCTTGTTCGCTTAAACATGGAGTCTCCTAAGAGGATTGATCGCTAGACCCTTGCCCCAAAGCAAACACCGGGCGAATTTCGTGGATGCGCCGGAGCTTGTTTGTGGAGCATGTAAACCAATTGTCACAGTGCAATGGACGGGCTCTCTCTCGGGAAACTCCGTAGTGGCCGCAGCAGAACGGGCTTGAGCGCGTTCCACCGTGGACGATGCGCAACGAGGCGCCGCGACTCGCAACGCGGCGTATTCATTAGATTCGCGTCAAGGTTCTCGACAGTGCGCGACGCGGGTCGACGCCGGGCGAGGCCCCTTCACTAGGGAATAGCCCCAAGCAGCCCGTGACGGAGCCGTTGGCTTGATGCAACACCTGGGGTGTGCGCCGTTACGCAGTGACAGGCAGTCGCGGCACTGCAGCAAGCAACGTGCGTGTGTAGTCTTGGCGCGACTGCAGCAGGACCGCATCGCTTGTACCCTGCTCGACGATTCGCCCGGCCTGCATCACCGCCACTTGGTCGGCGATGTACTCCACCACACCGATGTTGTGGGTGATGAACAGGTAGGCGACGCCGAGTTCGCGCTGCAACTGGTCGAGCAGGTTCAAGATTTGCGCCTGCACGCTACACGTCAAGCGCCGAGGTCGGCTCATCGCAGACGATCAGCTTGGGCTGCACGGCCAGCGCACGGGCGATGGCGATTCGCTGGCGCTGGCCACCACTGAATTCGTGCGGAAAGCGCGCCAGCGCTTCGCGGCGCAGGCCGACTTGGTCGATCAACCTCTCCAAGCGCGCGCGTCGCGCGCCTGCCGTGAGGTCGGGGTGGAGCGCAATGAGGCCCTCCTCGAGAATGTCGAACACACGCATGCGTGGGTTGAGCGACGAGAACGGATCCTGGAAGATGATCTGGATGTCACGCCGCACCGCCTGCAACGCCTCTGCCTGCAGCTCGAACAGGTTGGCGCCTGCCAGCAGCGCCCGGCCCTTGACCTCCGCTTGACCGCGCAGCAATTGAACGATGGCCTTGCCCACCGTTGTCTTGCCGCAGCCAGATTCGCCCACCAGTGCCAGCGTCTGCCCCGGCAGAATATCGAGCGAAACGCCGGCCACGGCGTCGAAGTGGCCCCGCACGCGCTGCAGCAAGCCTTTGCGGATCGGGAAGCGCACGCACAAGTCCTGCACCGACAACAGCGGTACCGCAGTGGGTGCATCACGTACCGCGCGGGTCACTGATTCCACAGCGGCCGCGCGAGTCACAGTGTGCGACCCGGCTTGGCCATAGAGCAGACAGCGCACGCTTCGCGTCGGACTCTGCGCTATCAACTCGGGCAATGAACTCTCGCACTGCGGCATGACGCTGGCGCAGCGCGGTGCAAAGCGGCAGCCGGTGAAGGCTTGAGTCAGTGGCGGCACCGTGCCGGCAATGGCTGCCAGCGGTTCACCACGCCGGGCGGCATCGGGCAACGCGCGCAGCAAGGCCTGTGCATAGGGATGTTTGGGCGATTTGAAGAACTCGTCCGCGGTCGCGACTTCGATAATTTGCCCGGCGTACATCAGCGCCACGTGTTGAGCCACGTCCGACACAACGGCCAGGTCGTGCGTGATGAGCAGCATGCCCATGCCCTGCTCGCGCTGCAGATCGCGCAGCAAGTCGAGGATCTGCTTCTGGATCGTCACGTCTAGCGCCGTGGTCGGCTCGTCGGCGACCAGGAAGTCAGGCGCGGCGGCCAAGGTCAACGCGATCATCACGCGTTGCTTCTGCCCGCCGGACATTCGAAACGGGTAGTCGTCGATGCGGCGCTCCGGCTCAGGGATGCCGACCCGGCGCAGCCATTCAATCGCTTTCGCGCGCGCAGCCGCACCGCGCAGCGGCGTGTGGGCTCGTATGGCTTCGACAATCTGATCGCCGATGCGCATCACCGGGTTCAGACTCGTCGCCGGCTCCTGAAAAATCATGCCGATGCGCCCGCCGCGCACCGCCCGCATCGCGGACTCAGGCAGCGCCAGAACGTCGCTGCCCATCGAGCTTGACCCGCCCGTGCGTGACGTTGCCGTTGTCGGGCAACAGGCGCAAAAGCGCGAGTGCGGTCATGCTCTTGCCGCAACCCGATTCGCCGACCAGCGCAAAGGTCTCGCCGCGCCGGATCGCGAGTGACAGGCCGTCTATCGCCTTGAGCAGGCCGGTGTCGGTATCGAGCGCGACCTCGAGCTCTTCGATATCGAGCATCGCGTCAGGCCGCTGCTCGGCTGCGCCGGCGCGGGCGGAAGCTGCGCGCGCGAGGGTCGAAGGCGTCACGCACGCCGTCGGCGAAGAGGTTGGCCGCGAGCACCAGCGTGACCATGAAGCCGAATGCAGCCGCGAACGACCACCAGACCAGCGGATCGCGACTCATCTCGGTGCGTGCCAGGTTGATCATGCCGCCGATAGCTGTTCATCGAAGGATCGACGCCGACACCGACATAGGACAGCACCGCCTCGTACAGGATCAGCGCCGAGAAGTCGAGCACCGTCGTGATGATGATCAGGTGCACCACATTCGGGAAGATGTGGCGCGCCATGATGCGCAGCGACCGCACACCGAACGCGGTGGCGGCCTGCACGTATTCGAGCTGACTGAGCTTCATGGTCTCGGCGCGCAGCAGCCGACACAGCGTGGCCCAGCCGGTCATCCCAAGGATCACGCACAGCAGAAACAGGCGCACGTCGGAACGCTCGGCGCCGGTCTCGAACATGTCGGGGTGGGTGTCGATGAACACCTGCATCATCAGCACGCAGGCAGCGATCAACAAGCACGTTCGGAATCGACGACAGCACGGTGTAGAGGTACTGCACCAGTTCGTCGACCCAGCCGCGCAGATAGCCCGACACGATCCCCAACCCGACTGCGAGCGGCAGGGTCGCAATGGTGGACAGCGTGCCGATCACGAACGCGGTGCGAATGCTCTTTAGCGCCTGGTAAAACACGTCGTTGCCGGTGCGATCGGTGCCGAAGACATGGTAGTGCTGAGCCAGCGCCAACAGCGGGCCGAACAGTGACGCAGAGTGCCAGCATCGTGACGACGACGGCGCGCAACGGCAAATCGGTGCGCCCCTGCAGGAGCATGCGAGACGCCTCGACGAATCGAACTTGGTTTGCGCGCGCTACGGCCACGCGCGATCCCGCACTGCGGCAAACAAGCGTCACGATGATCCCTGCAAACAAGCCAATGCCGACGCGGTGCAGCAAATCAGCCACCCACTGCGTGTCGTCGGCCAGCGCTTCGCCACCGTATTTGAGACGCGGAAACGTGCGCTCGATCTGCCCGTTGACCTCGACCGAATCCTTGGTGAAGCCGCGAATCGAGAGCGGCGCGGAGTACGACGTCTCGCGCCCTGCAATCTGCCGCTCGAGAAAGCACATCGAGCAGCGATTCGGTGCGTGTGCCCCATGCCTGCAACTGGTTCGCGTCGCCGCTCTCGGCGCGTGCGCCAGTGCGCGCCGGAAGTGCAGGCTGTCCAACACCGCGACCGCGAAGAACAACACCAGCACGACCGCCGAACAGATGGCCGCGCGATCACGCAGCACTTTCATCCAGGTCGCGCGCAGGTTCGCGCTGCCGTGGATGCGCCAGGCATAGGCGATCAGCAGCAGTAGCGTCGCGATGACGACGACATCGGACCAGAGTACGACGAGTCTTGGGCAGCATGGTGGCTGGCGCTGCTCAGGCGAGGCGCACGCGCGGGTCGACCCAGGTGTAGGCCACGTCGATAACGATGTAGCTCAGGACGTAGATCACCGAGCCGACGAAGACCATCGAGCGGACGATCGCGAAGTCCTGCCCCGTGATCGCATCGATGACGTACGCGCCCAGGCCCGGGATGCCGAAGAAGCTCTCGAACACCAGGCTGCCCAGAAACACGAACGGCAAGTAGCTGCCGGCGCTGGTCAGGATCGGGATCAGCGCATTGCGCAGCACATGATCGAACAGCACCTTGCGCCTCGCTGAGGCCCTTGGCGCGTGCGGTGCGCACATAGTCGCGGCCGAGCTCCTCGAGGAACATCGCGCGGTACAGCCGCCCTTCGGTGCCCAATCTCGACAGCAGCGACAGCAGCACCGGCAACACCAGGAAGCGCACCGCGTCCCAGCCCGGATTCGAAGCCCGAAATCGGCACCAGGTGGAACATGCGCGAAAACATGAACTGGCCGACGATGATGTAGAACAGCGCGCTGATCGACAGCATCAACACGCAGGTCACCACGCCCCAGAAATCGATCGACGAATTCTTGAAGAACACGAGCAGCAGCGCGAATGCCGACGCTCACGATCACCTGCAAGCACGAACAAGCGGCACCGCCAGCTGCAGGCTCACCACCATGCGGGTCTGGATCTCGTGGCCGATGTCGGTTGCGCTCTTCGAATCCGAGCGGCCGAAGTCGAGCGCGAACAGCGAGACCGAGCGATCCCAGAAGATGGTGTCGGTCGCCTGTGCGCGCCTGTCGCGGCCGTGTTCCAGTACAGCGGCTTGTCGTAGCCGCGCTCGACCTTCCACTTCAGAATCTGCTCCTGCGTCACGCGCTTGCCGCCGATGTTCAGGCGCGCCATGTCGTCTGGCGTGTTGACGGTGAAGAACAGCATGAAGGTGAGCAGGTTCACGCCCGAGCAAGACCAGCACGCCGTACAGGCAGCGGCGAATGATGTAGTTGAGCATGGCTCAGGTGCTTGCCGCCTGCGGTCGCCGTCGCGGTCTGCGTGCAGAGCCGTCTTGCGCTCGCGCGCCACGAAGCCGCGCCGTGCGACGCCAGACGAACGCAAGACTCGCCAGCGCCAACAGCCCCAGCGGCCAGTAGTGCGGCGGGTTCCACTCGGCCTGCTGGCGCGTGCGCAACGACGCGTCGATCTTGTAGTACAGCGCGCGGTCGTTGGTGAACAGGCCGTACTTCGCGTTGCCCACCCATTGCTGGTAGGCGCCGCGCCGAATACGGGAAGTAGCCGAATGCCCACGGCGCATCCTTGCGCAGGATGTCGACCATCTCGTCGATCAGCCTTCTGCTTGGCCGGGCCGTCGTCGAGCAGCGCGAGTTGCTTGTAGCGTCGGTCGTACTCGGGGTTGTCGTAGTTCGCGGTGTTCTCGCCCTCGAACTTCGCCTTCGAGTTCGGGCCGTAGAACAGGAACAGAAAGTTCTCGGCGTCCGGGTAGTCGGCGAACCAGCCCCACCAGAAGATCTGCTGCTTGCCCTTGAGCATCTTGTCCTGGAACTGGTTGTAGTCGGTGGCGCGGATCTCGAGCTGCACGTTGAGCTTCGCGAACTGCTTGACCATCCAGTCGAGCTCGGCCCGGAATTCCGGCGTTGGCACGCGCTGGTAGTCGTAGTTCAGCACCAGCGGCTTGCCGGTCTTGGCATCGCGACCGTCGGGGTAGCCGGCCTCGGCCAGCAAGCGCCTTGGCCTCGTCGATCGAGCGGCGCACGACTCGCCCGTCCACCAGCTTGTGCGTCACCGGGTTCATGCCCTCGAGCGTGCCGTGGCGCGAGCCGAACATGCCCACCCGGCAGCGGCCCATGCGCCGCCTCGCCGGCCTTCTGCGTGAACACGCGCCCGTAGCCTTCCTCCCAGTCGATCGCGATCGACAGCGCCTGGCGCAGCTTGCGGTTCTTCGCCTGCTGCGCCGGCGTGTCGCCCTTGCCGACCACCGGGTCGAGCCAGTTGAAGCCGAGGTACCAGTTCTGCGGCTCGATGCTTTGCGGGAAGCGCATGCCCCGCTCGTCGAATCGCTTGCGCACCTCGTCGGAGTCGTTCGCATCGGCCAGGAAGTCAGGCCCCCAGTCGGTGCGCTCGATCTCGGGCACGTCGAGAAAGCCCTGCGTGAACTTGGCGCGCAGCGGCGTCTTGTCCTTCTCGATGTTGAACACCAGCTTGTCGATGAACGGCGTCTTCTTGCCGCAGTCGGCGAGCAGTCCCGCCTCCTTGTCGCCGGGCATGCCCTCGCACGGGTAGGTGGCGCCGCTGGTAGTTCGGGTTGCGCACCAGCACGTGGCGGCGATCCGGGTCGTACTCGACCAGCCATGAACGGCCCGGTACCGACCGGCCACACATCGAGCGTCAGGCTGTTCTTGGCCATGCCCGGCTGGGCATAGAACTTGTCGGCCTCCCACGGCACCGGCGCAGTGAAGGTCATCGTCATCCAGTACTTCCACTGCGGGTACTTGCCCTTGATGCGGATACGGAACGTGTGCTTGTCGAGCGCCACGGCGCCGGCCAGCGGATACTTTCGAAAGTCGAGGAAGGGTTTGTCCAGCGCGGCCGGGTCCAGGCCCTTGCGCAGCTTCAGGTCTTCGTCGCGGATCAGCTTGCCGTAATCCTTCAGGCCGATCACGTACTCGGAGAAGATGCCGTAGATCGGCGCCTCGATGCGCGGCGTGGCGTGGCGCTTGAGCGCGTAGACGAAGTCGTCGGCGACCAGCTCGCGCGTGCCGGTGTCCTCGAAGTCGAGCGGCGAATGCTTGTCGCGCGTTTGCGCCTCGGTCAACGCGTGGTACAGGTAGTCGCCCTTGCGCATCCTTCGCGAATGCCGGGTGCGGCGCGTAGAGCATGCCCGGCCTGATATGGACGTCGTACTCGCTTTCGGCCACCAGTTCGCCGGGAGCGTCATCGGGCAGGCGCTTGCCGTCCTTGTCGAGATAGTGCGGCGTCGCGAGCTCCTCGGCCGACTTGGGCACCAGCTCGTACGGGCGCTTCAGGTAGTGGTAGGCGTAGGGCGGCTCGTAGACCGCGTACATGTACGGGACTTCGTTGAGCGAGTACGAGGCGGTCGGGTCGAGGTGCCGCGGCGAGCGCTCCTGAAACGCGATAAACATCGTGTTCGTCGCCTCGCGCCCTTGGGGTTCGGGCTGTTGTCGCAGCCGGCAGCAGCGCCGAGAGCAGGCCGCAGCCGCCGCACGAATTCGCTTCGATCCGCCCATGTTGCGGGTGTCCGGCTAGTTAACCGCCCCGCGTCAGCACCGCTCGTGACGGCCGTTGCGAAGGCGTGGCCGATGCTGGGCAAGGGCGAATTCGCGGCGGGCTTTCACCAACCGATGAAGGCCTCGCGGCCCTGAGTAGCCAGCGTCACACGCGCACCGACGGGCAGCGTGACGATGGTCGATACATGGCCCATAGGCAAGCCGGTGAGGATGGGCGTCTTGGTCACGCCGCGCAGATACGTGACCACCGTCTTCAGGGTGTAGCCACGATCCAGCGGCGATGGTTTCCAATGGCTGAAATGGCCGAGCACAATGGCCCGTTGCGCGCCGAGCACACCGGCCTGGTGCAATTGCAGCAGGCAGCGCTCGATGCGGTAAGGGTGGTCATTGACGTCCTCCAGAAACAGGATTCCGCCCTTGATGCCTGGCCAGTGCGGCGTGCCGAGCAGGCTCATCAGCATCGTCAGGTTGCCGCCCCATAAGGTGCCGCGCACGTCCAGACCATCGAAACCGGCTTCGGTGCGAAAGCCCACGGCTTCGAGTTCGCCACGCATGGCTTCGAGAAAGCAGGCTTCGGTGACCTCGTCGACACCACCGTCCTCGGCCCGGCGGCCGAAATGGTCGACCGCCAGCGGGCCGGCCCAAGTCACCGGTTTGCGGCCCCTGGCCGCATGGGCCAGCAGGCCCAGTTGCAGCGCGGTCATGTCACTGTGGCCGACCCAGCGCGTGCCGCGCTCGACGCTGTGCGCCAGCAACTTCCAGTCGATGCGGTCGAGCATTCGCGTCAAGCCGTAGCCGCCCCGCGTGGCCATCGCCACCGACGGTGCCAGCCGCGCGATGCGATGCAGCGCAGCGAGCCGCGCGTCGTCGTCGCCGGCGAAGCGCTGGTGGCGGGCCAGGGCGGCCGCATCGATCGTGACCTTGAAACCGTGACTGGCCAGCCGCTTGGCGGCGCGGCGTACGGCGGCGGGCTCGGCGATCACGCCGGCCGGCGACAGCAGCACGAGTTCGGCTGCGCTGACGCTCAACCGGCAGCTCCGAAATCGGACTCGATCACTTCGGGCAGCGGCAGGGCTTGCAGCTCAAGCTCGGCGGTGGCACGTTGCGCCGCGCGGCGCTGAGCGAAAAATTCGCGCAGGATCTGCCCCGCGGTATCGGCCATCACGCCGCCCTGCACCGCGGTCTGGTGGTTGAGCTGTGCATGCGCAAACAGGTCGATGACCGACCCCAGGGCCCCGGTCTTGGCATCGGCAGCGGCAAAGACCACCCGGTCGAGTCGCGCATGCAGCAGCGCCATCGCGCACATCGCACAGGGCTCCAGGGTGACGTACAAGGTGCAGCCCGGCAAGCGGTAGTTCTCGAGCAGTTGCGCCGCATGGCGCAGGGCCACGATCTCGGCGTGCGCAGTCGGGTCGTGAGTCGTGATCGGCCGGTTGTAGCCGGTGGCCAGCACCTGCGGCACGCCATCGACGACGCGCATGATCACCGCGCCGACCGGTACTTCGCCAGCCAGTTGTGCATTGAGCGCCTGGTCGAGCGCCAAACGCATCGCGTATTCGTCTTGCGCGACCGTGGTGGCGTGATCCCTCACGGCTGTGCCTGGTTGTTGCGGTCGACGCCTTTTTGCAGTGCGGCATTGGTCGCATCGCGCATGTTCTTCTGAATCGCCTGGGCCTGCATCGGCACCGTGGCGTCGACGATCGCCGGCTCGGTGCCGGCCATGCCGCCCATCGCGCCGGGCACGGCCAGCGCACCGGCGTCGCGGCTGCGACCCATGACGGCGTCACTGACCGCCTTGCCGGCAGGATCGGTCGGCACACGGGTGGCGCTGCTGCCGATCTGGCCCAAGGCCTGCAACTGCTTCTTGCCGACCGTGCCGACGATAGCCAGCACGATCAGCAGCGACATCACGCCGAACATCAGTCGCATTTTCGTGTCACTCCCACTCGATGGTCGCCGGAGGCTTGCTCGATACGTCGTACGTTACGCGGTTGATACCGCGCACTTCATTGATGATGCGTCCGCTCGTCCGCTTCAGCAAGCCGTACGGCAGTTCGGCCCAGTCGGCCGTCATAAAGTCACTGGTTTGCACCGCACGCAGCGCAACCACGAACTCATAGGTCCGGCCGTCGCCCATCACGCCGACGCTGCGGACCGGCAGGAACACGGCAAAGGCCTGGCTCGTCAGGTCGTACCAGTTCTTGCCCGTACCGGGGTCGATAGTCGAACGCAACTCTTCGATGAAGATCGCGTCGGCCCGGCGCAGCAGGTCGGCGTAGTCCTTGCGCACCTCACCGAGGATGCGCACGCCCAGGCCCGGGCCGGGAAACGGATGGCGGTAGACCATGTCGTGCGGCAGGCCGAGGGCGACGCCGAGCTCGCGCACCTCGTCCTTGAACAAGTCGCGCAACGGCTCCAGCAATTTCAGGCCCAAGGTCTCGGGCAGGCCGCCGACATTGTGGTGGCTCTTGATGCTGGTGGCCTTCTTGGTCTTGGCGCCGCCGCTCTCGATCACGTCGGGATAAATCGTGCCTTGGGCCAGCCACTTGGCGTTGGCGAGTTTCTTGGCTTCGCGCTGGAACACGTCGACGAATTCACGGCCGATGATCTTGCGCTTGGCTTCGGGGTCGGCAACCCCCTTCAATGCGTCGAGGAACTGCGCGGCGGCATCGACGTGGATCACCTTGGCGTGCAGGCGGCCGACGAACATCGCCATCACCGCTTCGGCCTCGTTCAGGCGCAGCAGGCCGTGGTCGACGAACACGCAGGTCAGCTGGTCGCCGATGGCGCGGTGGATCAGGGCCGCGGCAACGCTGGAATCGACGCCACCCGACAGGCCCAGGATGACTTCCTCGCTGCCGACCTGGGCACGAATCGCCGCCACAGCCTCGCCGACATGGTCACGCATGACCCAATCGGGTTTGACCGAGCAGATGTCGAGCACGAAGCGCTCGAGCATCGCCCTGCCCTGCAGCGTGTGCGTGACCTCGGGGTGGAACTGCACCGCGTAGTAGCCGCGGGCCTCGTCGGCCATGCCCGCAATGGGACAGCTCGGCGTGCTGGCCATCAACTTGAAGCCTGGCGGCAGCGAAGTGACCTTGTCGCCGTGACTCATCCAGACTTTGAGCATGCCATGGCCTTCGGCCGTAGCGAAATCCTGGATGCCTTCGAACAGCCGGGTGTGGCCGCGGGCCCTGACCTCGGCGTACCCGAACTCGCGGTGCGTGGAAGCCTCGACCTGGCCACCGAGTTGCACCGTCATCGTGAACATGCCGTAGCAGATGCCCAGCACTGGCACGCCGAGTTGCCCACACCGCCTGCGGCGCCCGCAACTCCTGCGCTTCATAGGTGCTGGCATGGCTGCCCGACAGGATGATGCCCTTGGGCGAGAAGTCCCGGATGAAGGCGTCGCTGACGTCGTTGGGGTGGATCTCGCAATACACATGGGCCTCGCGCACGCGGCGCGCGATCAGCTGCGTGAGCTGCGAGCCGAAGTCGAGGATCAGGATCTTGTCGTGGCTCATGTCTTGGCGGGGTGCAGGGTGTCAGGAAGCCTTGCCCGGGCGAAGTGGCGCAGCGCGATCAGCATCGCCGCGGCCTGCAAGGCCGCGCAGAAGTAATACGGCGCGCCGATGCGCCAGTCGCCCTTGGGCAGGTGCGACACGAAGCCCAGCAGTGCAGCGCCGATGACCGGCGCGGCCACGGCCATCAGGCTGTTCAGCGACGAGACCGCGCCCATCGTGCGTCCCTGCGTGCGACTCGTCAGCGGCGTTGGAAACGATGCTCTGCATGGCGGCCGTGACCGCAAAGCCCAGCACGTTCATGCCGATCACGACGTACATCATCCAGCCTGCAGGCGCCAGGCCCCAGGCCAGATAACACAGAGAGGACGACACCAGACCCATCACCGCCAGGCGTTGCGGCGAGAAGCGCCGCAGCAGGTGCTTGAGCAGGAAGCCCTGCACCAATGCCGACATGATGCCCACGGCAAACAGCGACCAGCCATTCTGCAACGGCCCCCAACCGAACTTGAACGTGGTGTAGAGCACCCAGGTCGAATGCAGGACGAACTGCGCCAGGCCTGACAGGGCCAGCACGATGACCAGCGAGCCGACCCCCTTCAACTCGGCCAGACCCTTCAAAGCGGCCACTGGGTTGGCCTTGCGCCAGGAGAAGGCGGTGCGCCGCTCCGGCGCCAGCGACTCGGGCAAGACGAAGAAGCCGTATGCCAGATTCAGCAAGGACAGCCCGCCGGCCACGAAGAACGGCAAATGCAGGTCGATGTTGCCGAGCAGGCCGCCCAGCACCGGGCCGAGGATGAAGCCCATGCCGAACATCGCGCCGAGCAGGCCGAAGCGGCGTGCCCGCTCGGCCGGCGCCGTGATGTCGGCCACATAGGCGTTGGCCACCGCGGCATTGGCCATCATCGCGCCGCTGAACAGGCGCACGAGGATCAGCACCCACAGTGCAGTGGCCGTCGCGGTGACGAAAAAACTCAGCGCCAGGCCGCTGAACCCGACCAGCAGGATCGGTCGCCGGCCATAACGATCCGAGAGCGCGCCGAGGATCGGTGAGCCGAAAAAGTTGGCGAGGCCGAAGGCAAACGCGACCGCACCGAACCAGAAGGCCTGGTCGGCCTGGTTGCTCGTGAAGGTGCCCACCAGCGGCGGCAGCACTGGAATGATCAGCCCGATCGACACCATGTCGATCAGCACCGTGATCAGGATGAACGGCATCGCCGCCCGCGGGGGCAGCGACGTCGCGGACAGGGGTTCAGACGACAAGCGCGTCACTCCATGCGGTAGTTCGGCGCTTCCTTGGTGATCTGCACGTCATGGACGTGGCTCTCGCGCACGCCAGCCGCGGTGATCTCAACGAATTCAGCCTTGGTCTGCATCTCGGCAATGGTGGTGCAGCCGCAGTAATGCATCGAGGCCCGCAACCCGCCGGCCATCTGATACAGGATGCCGACCACCGACCCCTTGTACGGCACCTGGCCTTCGATGCCTTCGGGCACCAGTTTGGTGGTGTTGGGGTTGTTGCCGCCGTTGTCCTGGAAGTAGCGGTCGGCGCTGCCCTGCTGCATCGCGCCGATCGAGCCCATGCCGCGATAGCTCTTGTAGCTGCGGCCCTGGTACAGGATGACTTCGCCCGGTGCCTCTTCGGTGCCGGCGATCGCGCTGCCCATCATCACGCTGTCGGCGCCGGCGACGATGGCCTTGGCCACGTCGCCCGAGTAGCGCACCCCGCCGTCGGCGATCACCGGCACGCCACTGCCACGCAGCGCACGCGCGACGCTGTCGATGGCCATGATTTGCGGCACGCCGACACCGGTGACGATGCGCGTGGTGCAGATCGAGCCTGGCCCGATCCCGACCTTGACCGCATCGGCGCCGGCCTCGGCCAGTGCCAGTGCCGCCGCGCCGGTGGCGATGTTGCCGCCGATGACGTCGACGTGCGGGTAATGCTTCTTGATCCAGCGCACCCGCTCGACGACACCGGCGCTATGGCCATGCGCGGTATCGACCACCACGGCATCGACGCCGGCGGCGGCCAGCA
Organism: uncultured beta proteobacterium; assembly: GCA_963741125.1. Taxonomy (GTDB): domain Bacteria; phylum Pseudomonadota; class Gammaproteobacteria; order Burkholderiales; family Burkholderiaceae_C; genus CADEEN01. The sequence goes on along the minus strand of CAVUGY010000017.1, from coordinate 30,348 downwards.
ACTCGACCCTCTCTTCGGTGCCCTCGCCGACACCGACCGCGGCGCCGACACGCAATTTGCCATGACCATCGCGGGCGGCGTTCGGGAAGTTGGTCTGCTTGGTGATGTCCTTCACGGTCATCAAGCCACGCAACTCGAACGCATCGTTGACCACCAACACGCGCTCGAGCTTGTGCTTGTGCATCAGCGCCTTGCCGTCGTCGATGGTCGCGCCTTCACGCACCGTGATCAGACGTTCGCGCGGGGTCATGATCTCGCGCACCGGGATATCCATGCGCGTTTCGAAGCGCAGATCGCGATTGGTGACGATGCCCACCACCCTGGCGCCCTCGAGCACCGGGAAGCCCGAAATGCCATGCTGGTGCGAGAGGGCCATCACCTCGCGCACCGGGCGGTCGGGCGTGATCGTGATCGGGTCGCGCAGCACACCCGACTCGTAGCGCTTGACGCGCGCGACCTCGGCCGCCTGCTGCTTGGGCGTGAGATTCTTGTGCACGATGCCGATGCCCCCCTCCTGGGCGATGGCGATTGCCAGCCGGGCCTCGGTGACGGTGTCCATCGCGGCCGACAGCAGCGGCAGGTTGAGTGCGATGTTGCGCGACAGGCGAGTGCACAGGCTGGTGTCGCGGGGCAGGACCTGGGAGTAGGCGGGGACCAACAACACATCGTCGAAGGTCAGCGCTTTGCCGAGTAGGCGCATGGGAAACGGCTCCAGACGCAAAGGCAGATTATAGAGAGCGTGACATTGCACCGCTGCCCGAGCCGTATTGGCACAATACACTGGCACACGGCAACCGCCAACCCATGCAGCTCATGCGCTACGCCGCCATCCTCACCGTCGCCCTTCTCGCCACGCTCAGTTGCGGCGCCGCAACCGTGCAGTGGAAATGGCGCGACGCGGCCGGGCGCATCAATGCCAGCGACCTGCCGCCGCCTGCCAGCGTGCCCGATCGCGACATCCTGGAGCGCCCGACCGACCAGCGCAAACGTGCCGCCAGCCCGCCTGCCGCGGCCGCCAGCACGCCGCTGACCGCCCGTGTGCAGGGTGCGCCGGTGGCGCAAGGCAGCGACCCGGAACTCGACGCGCGGCGCAAACGGGCCGCGGACGAAAAGTCGGTGCAGGCGCAACAAGAAAAGGACCGCCTGGCAACCGCGCGCGCCGACAACTGCAGCCGCGCACGCAGCCAACTCACGGCACTCAACGAGGGGATGCGCATCTCGCGCGCCAACGCCAAGGGCGAAACCGAGATCCTCGACGACAAGGCGCGCGCCGAAGAGTCCGAGCGCACTCGCGCCGTCATTGCCAGCGATTGCCGCTGACAGCGCCCGCGCAGCGGGAATAAACTCTGGCGCCGGACCGCGGCCGCCCCTGTGGCCAGGTCGTCGGACCACCGCACCATGCGCCTGCCCACCGCCACTGCCGCCCTGTGTTTGGCACTTGCCGGCCTCCCGGCCGCTGCGCAAACAGCGCCGCTGCCGCCGCTGTGGAAGTGGGTCGACGCCAGCGGCCAGGTGCAATTCAGTGACCTGCCGCCGCCGCTGTCGGTACCCGATATGGACATCCTGGAACGCCCGCCGCTGGTCGTGCGCCGCCGTGCCCTGGCAAGCGCTACTGGAGCGGTCGCACCCGCGCTGCCCGGCCTGCCGCGCACCGATCCGGAACTCGAGGCCCGCCGCAGGCGCCTGGCCGACAGCCAGTCGGCCGAGCAACGCCGACAGCAGGAGCGCGACGACGCGCTGCGTGCCGACAACTGCAACCGCGCACGCGAGCACCTGGCAGCCCTTGCTGACGGCCTGCGCATGACGCGCAGCAACGCCCGCGGCGAACGTGAAGTGCTCGACGACAAGGGTCGAGCCGAAGAAATGCACCGCTCACGCGGCGTGATCGCCAGCGATTGCCGCCCTGCCGCTGCAGCTAACGGCCCTTGAGGGCCGCGCCGCGCAGCGCCGTGAGCGTCGTACGCGGCGTGCTCACATCGCTGTCGAGCCTGAGGTGGATCAGCACCGGGCCGCTCGCGGCCAGCGCGGCCGCAAAGGCCGGCTCGAATTCGGCGCTGGTGGCGACGAACGATGCCTGCCAGCCGTAGGCCCGCGCCAGCGCGGCGAAGTCGGGATTGGCGTGCAGGTCGCTGCCGCTCACCCGCCCGGGGTATTCACGCTCCTGATGCATGCGGATGGTGCCGAAGGTGCCGTTGTCGACGACGATGCTGATCAGCTTGCCACGCCCCAGGCCGGCGCCATGCGCACGCGCGGTGGCCAGCTCCTGTCCGGTCATCAGGAAGTCACCGTCACCGGCGATGTTGACCACCGTACGGTCCGGGCACAGCAATGACGCCGCCACCGCCGCCGGCACCCCGTAGCCCATCGCGCCCGAGGTCGGTGCGAGTTGGGTGCGGCCATGGTGCTGCAGCCCGGCGTAGCGTGTGTAACGGTGCAGCCAGGCGCTGAAATTGCCCGCCCCATTGGTGTAGATCGTGTCCACCGGCGCCAGCCGTTGCACCGTCTTGATGACCTGCGCCATGTCCAGCGGCGCCACGGCCACCGCCTCATGGTTGGCTTCGTAGTCGGCGTGCGTCGCCGCTGCCCAGTCGGCCCAGCGCGGCATGCCCGCAGGCGGCTCGAGAGCAGCCAGGGCCTGGCCGGCCACGGCCGGGGCGCATTGCAGCAGCAGGTCGGCGGCGTAGACGCGGCCCAATTCTTCGGCGCCCGCATGCAGGTGCACCAGGCGCTGCGCCGGCCGCGGCACGCGCAAGTGGCTGTAGCCGCCGGTGGTCATTTCGCCCAGGCGCACGCCAATCGCCAAGATCAGGTCGGCCTCGCGCACCCGCGCCGCGAGTTTGGGGTTGATGCCGATGCCCACGTCGCCCGCGTACAGCGCATGGTGATTGTCGAATGTGTCCTGGAAACGAAATCCGCAGGCCACGGGCAACTGCCAGGCCTCGGCAAAACGCTGCAAGCCACGCACGCTCTCGGCCGTCCAGCCCGAGCCGCCGACAATGGCCAACGGGCGCTCGGCCTGCAACAGCATCGAGCGCAAATCGCGCAGCGCGCCGGGTGCAGGCCAGGCGCGCGCCGGCACCACGCGCGGCAACACCGGCGCAGCCGTCGGCGTGGTCAGCATGTCTTCGGGCAGCACCAGCACGACCGGGCCCGGGCGACCCTGCACTGCGGTGTGAAAGGCCCGTGCCACGTACTCGGGCAGGCGGTCGGCCTGCTGCACCTCGGCCACCCACTTGGCCATGCCCAGGGTGCCGGGGCCGAACACCTGGCGATAGTCCAGTTCCTGGAAGGCTTCGCGGTCGCGCTGCTCGCTGGCCACCTGGCCTATGAACAGAACCATAGGCGTCGAATCCTGAAACGCCGTGTGCAGGCCGATCGCCGCATTGCTCGCGCCAGGACCGCGGGTGACGAAACACACGCCCGGCCAGGCACTCAGCTTGCCCTGCGCGTCGGCCATGAACGATGCGCCGCCCTCGTGCCGGCAGACGACAAAACGGATGCGCGAGGCGTGCTCGTGAAAGCCGTCGAGCGCGGCCAGGTAGCTCTCGCCCGGGACGCCGAAGACCGTGTCGATGCCCTGGGCGATCAAGGCCTCGACCAGCGCATGACCCGCCAGCCTGGATGGCGTCATGCGGCCACCGATCGGGTCATCGTCAGGCGCAGGGCGATCATCGACGCGCACATCACGCCGAGCGCCAGGGCCAGGGCCGCACCGAAAAACACGCCTCCGGGCCGGCCCCCGTCGAGCACCGCACCGAAGATCGGCGCGGCCAGGGCAAAACCGAGATCCAAGCCCGAGTAGACGGTGCCGTAGACGCGGCCGGTGGCGCCTGGGGGCGAGGCGCGTTTGATCAGCATGTCGCGCGACGGCCCGGCCAGCCCGGTACCCAGCCCGGCGAGCGAGGCGATGCCCAGCGCCACGAGACCCGGCAACCAGCCACTGCCCACCAGCAACAGCAGCAGCGCCGATGAAGCCAGGCAGACGCCGATCATGCGTTCCAGCCGATCGTTGTGCGTCACTGCAAAGCCGCCGAATATCAATCCGACCACGCCGCACAGGGTGTAGCCGGTGACGACGAACGATGCCGTGGTCAGCGGCAGCGCGTACATCTTGTTCAGCGCCGGCGCGGCAAAGCTCAGCATCGCCATCAGCGCACAGGTCGAGAAGAAGAAGAACGAAAAACACAGCCAGACCGAAGGCAGGCGCATGAAGGCCAGCGCCGGTTCCGTGCGGGAGGCTTTGCGCGGCGCCGAACCGCGCCCGGCGGCACGGTCGTCGAGCGCCCCCTGCTGCCACCACATCAATGCCAGCACGGCCAATGCCCACAGCGAGCACACCGCCAGCGCCCAGCGCCATGAGCCGGTCCATTCGCTGACACCCAGCAGCACCATCGGCGCAATGGCCCAGCCGAGGTTGCCGCTGATGCCGTGGACGGCATAGGCGTGGCCAAGCCGCGGTTGCGACACACGCTGATTGAGGATCGTGAAGTCGATCGGGTGAAAGGGCGAATTGCCGAGCCCGGCCAGTGCCGCTGCCCCCAGCAGCGCGCCGTAGCCCTGGGCCAGGGCCGCAATGGCCGCCGCAGCGACGAAGCAGCCCAGGGCCGCAAACAGCACCGGCCGAGCACCGATGCGGTCGACCAGAAAGCCGGCCAGGGCCTGACCGATGCCCGAGACGACGAAGAACAATGTCACCAACAACCCGAGTTCGGCATAGCTCAGGCCGAACGTATCCCTGAAGACCGGGAACAGCGGCGGCAGCAGCATGTGAAAGAAATGCGATGTGCCATGCGCCAACCCGACCAGCGAGATGGTGCGCAGGTCGCTGCCGCGTGCGGCTCGGTCTGACAATGCGGGGGCAGCGTTCATCGTGTATTTGTCGGCCTGGGCTCCGGGCGGTTGTCGTGCGCGCGTGAGCAAGCGATGGTAACCACTGTGCCCACCGCCGTCAGGGTCGAACGCCGCCCCGCCGGGCGTGAGTGATGAGCGCGGGCTAATATTGCCGCCATGAGCGAAGTACGGTTCGATTACACCCGTCAGGACGGCAACGGCACCAGTTGCACGGCTCAAGCCTGGGCTCGCGTGCCGCTGGCGCCATCGCCCGCCGACCGCCAGCGCGACCTGGCCCGCGCAGCCGCCCTTTTGACGCAGCGCAAGGCGGTACTGGTCGCCCATTACTACGTCGACGGCGACCTGCAAGACCTGGCGCTGGCGACCGGCGGTTGCGTCGCCGACTCGCTGGAAATGGCGCGCTTCGGCCGTGACCACCCGGCGCAAACCCTGGTCGTGGCGGGCGTGCGCTTCATGGGCGAAACGGCGAAGATTCTGTCTCCGGCCAAACACGTGTTGATGCCGGACCTCGAGGCCACCTGCTCACTCGACCTCGGTTGCCCGCCTGACGATTTCGCGCGCTTTTGCGACGCGCATCCGCAGCGCAAGGTCGTCGTTTATGCCAACACCAGCGCCGCAGTCAAGGCGCGTGCCGATTGGATGGTGACCAGTTCCTGCGCCCTGCCTATCGTGCGCCACCTCAAGGCCCAGGGCCATCAGGTGTTGTGGGCGCCGGACCGGCATCTGGGACGCTACATCCGCGACGAAACCGGCGCCGACATGCTGTTGTGGGGCGGCGAGTGCATCGTCCACGACGAGTTCAAGGCCCTCGAGCTCGAGTTGATGAAGCGTGAGCACCCAGGTGCGCCGGTGCTGGTGCATCCCGAATCGCCGGCCGCCGTGGTCGCACTGGCCGATCTGGTGGGCTCGACCTCGCAGTTGATCCAGGCGGTGGTCGACGGCACGGCCAGCACCTACATCATCGCCACCGACAGCGGCATCTTGCACCGCATGCAGCAACTCGCGCCGGGCAAATTGCTGCTCGAGGCGCCGACGGCCGGGCAAAGTGCAACCTGCAAGAGTTGTGCGCATTGCCCGTGGATGGCGATGAACGCGGTGCAAGGCGTCGTCGATTGTCTGGAGCGCGGTAGCGGCGAGATCGAGGTGCCCGAACCGATTCGCACGCAGGCGCTGGGTTGCATCGATCGCATGCTGGCCTTCGTCGCCGCCCATCCGACCGCGATGGCGCCCAAGCGTCCTTTCGAGCCACATCTGGGCAGCGCTTGAACTAACGGCCCTTCGCGCCGTTGTTGCAGGCTTTGCGCGGCCTGCCGAGGGCAACAATTCGGGCAAGGGCCGTGCGTCGGCCGCCGGAGTTGCCATGAGCGCCGACTTTGCGTCGATCCACAACCACAATGAGCGGGCCGTGCAACTGGCCGTGCTGGAGAGCCGCGCGGCCTACCCCGCCATAGCCCCGGACGCCGAGCTTCTGGCCGACGTAGCCTGCGTGGCGCTGAACCGTCTGCCGGCGCGCTACATTCGGCACCGCGTCGATTTCGTGTTCTACCTGACCGAGCGAGAGGCCACGGCCAACGCCGTGGCCGTGGCCGAGGCCGTCAAATACGCCTTCGAGTTCGTCCTGACACGGGTGGCGATGCGCGAGCGCCCGTGAGCCGGCCTCGAGGCTAAGCCCTCGTGCCTCGCATCAGCACCGTCGGAAAGCTGACCGGAAGTGTTTGCGGATAGTCGCGGCTGAAGTGCAGCCCGCGACTCTCATGCCGCGCCATGGCCGAGCGCACGATCAGCTCGGCGTTGTCGACCAGATTGCGCAACTCGAGCAAGTCGCGGCTGACGCGGAAGTTGGCGTAGTACTCGTCGATCTCGCTGCGCAGCAGGTCGATCCGGTGCAGCGCGCGCTCGAGCCGCTTGGTGGTGCGCACGATGCCGACGTAATTCCACATCAGCAGGCGCAGCTCGTCCCAGTTGTGGGCAATCACGACCTGCTCGTCGGCGTTCTCGACCTGGCTTTCGTCCCAGTCCGGCAGCGCGGCCACAGGCCCCGCGCCGCAGGCATCGATGGCCGCGGCGCAGGTGCGCCCGAGCACCACGCATTCGAGCAGTGAATTGCTGGCCAGGCGGTTGGCACCATGCAGGCCGGTATAGGTGGTTTCGCCGACCGCGTACAAGCCGGGCAAGTCGGTGCGGCCGTCCAGGTCGCTGACCACGCCGCCGCAGGTGTAGTGCGCCGCCGGCACCACGGGAATCGGCGCCGTGGCGATGTCGATGCCGAGCTTGGCGCAGCGGGCATGGATGGTCGGGAAATGTTGCTTCAGGAAGTCCGCGCCGAGATGGCGCGCGTCGAGCCAGACATGATCGACACCATGTTTCTTCATTTCGAAGTCGATGGCACGGGCGACGATGTCGCGCGGCGCCAGCTCCCCGCGCTCGTCGTGGCGATGCATGAAGCGTTCGCCCAGACCATGGCCGTTGCCGTCCTTGACCGGCATGACCAGGGTGGCCCCCTCGCCGCGCAGCGCCTCGCTGATCAGGAAGCTGCGCTCCTGCGGGTGGTACAGGCAGGTCGGGTGGAACTGGATGAACTCCATGTTGCCGATGCGGCAGCCGGCGCGCCAGGCCATGGCGATGCCGTCCCCGGTGGCAGTGTCGGGATTGCTGGTGTAGCGGTAGACCTTGCCGACGCCGCCCGTGGCCAGCACCACCGCCGACGCGGGCAGGGTTTCGACCCGTCCGCGATCGATATCCAAGGCGTAGACGCCGTAGCAGCGCGGCGGCTCGTCGCGCCTCAAGTGGCGCGAGGTGATGAGGTCGATCGCCATCCAGCGCTCGCGCAGCACGATGTTCGGGTGCGTCTGCACCTTGGCCAGCAGCGCCTCGTGGATCGCGCGGCCGGTGGCGTCTGCGGCATGAGCGATTCGCCGCACCGCATGGCCGCCTTCCCGCGTCAGGTGCAGGCCCAGCGGGCCGTCGGGGTCGGGCGAAAAAGGTACACCCTGGGCCACCAGCCACTCGATCGCCCGCGCGCTGTGTTCGGCGATGAAGCGGGCCGTATGTTCATCGACCAGCCCGGCGCCCGCGTCCTGGGTATCGCGAACATGGGACTCGATACTGTCATCGTCGCCCAGGACCCCGACGATGCCGCCCTGGGCCCAGGCCGTGGCCCCTTCGCCCAGGTTACGCTTGGCCAGCACCACCACGGTGCGACTGGCAGCCAGGTGCAAGGCCACCGCCAGGCCGGCCAGGCCAGCGCCTACGATCACGACTGGTGTATGTAGGGGGGCCGTCATGCGCGGCATTCTAGGAGCGGCGCCGTACACTGCGCTGAAAGTCTTGCTGCCGGCTCCGCGCCATACCGTTGCACACCATGCCAAAACCGATTCAAGAAATGTCCTCCTGGGGTGCTTCGGGCCATCCCCCGCGCAGCCTCGACGAGGAACAAGAGTGGCAGGCGACGCGGCAGCAGACAGGTGCGGCCACCCAGGTCATGCGCGATCGCGACGACGAGCAGGACAAGGTGCAGCGTCACGTGGGTCGCCAAGTGGGCAACGCGCAGTGGGAATTGTTCGTGGTCATCGATCCGGCCGAGGCGCTGCGCCAGCAGTTCGAGGTCTTGCAGCCCGAGTTCATCGCCTTGCACGACATCGGCACACAGTCTTCGCGACGCATGCTGGCAGGCTTGGCGGTGGCCAGTGGACAGCCGGTGCATCAACTGCATGTCCGGCGCCAGGGGTTGGGTATGCCGCTGGCGCAGCTGGAGTTCGTCGAGTTGCCGATTGGCGAAGGCAGCCCGCCGCTGCGCCTGTACACCACCGAAGTCGATGCCGATACCCAGCAACGACACCGGCTGGCCAACCTGCTGCTGGCGCGCAGCCGCCTGGCAGTGGTCATCGTCGGCGAGTTGCCGCCGCACGCGCTGTCTACGGCCCTGCTGCCGCTTCGCGATGCGATCATGTCGGGCCAGTGGAACAACCGCCAGCTGCTGATGCTGCCATTGGCCGGTGCGGCCGCGCTGGCCAGCCAGGCCGCACACTTGGCAGTCGGCACCTCGGTGCAGGTCAGCACCACGCCGTTGGTCACGCGGCCGGCCGAGGCCTGGTCGTACTTGCGCGGCCACTGGAACAAACAGCGCGACAAACTGCGCGAAAGCGCCATCTACCTGCCGGAAATCAACGATCCGGTGATCGCGGCAGCGTCCGGCACCGGCACGGTCTCGCAGGGCAGTCCGGCGCTACCGCTGCCTTTGCCGATGCAGCCGATGCCGGCCCCTCGGGCCACACCGGCCGTGGCGCCGCGGGTCGACCCGGCATTGGTCACTTACATCCGCAAATGCGGCGAGCTCAAGGGCATGGTCAGTTGCTGTGTCTTCGAGTTGGCCACCCAGCGTACCGTCGGCAACACCGGCACACGGCCCGGCCCGGCGGCGCTGGCCTCACAGGGCGCGACGCTGATGGCCTCGATGGCCGAGGCCGCCAACGCCATGAACCTCGGCGATGCGGCACCCGACGCGGCCATCACCCTCGGCGGCCACCACCAGTTGCTGCGCGCCGTGCCCGGCCGACCGGGCCTGGCCATGCACGCCGTCCTCGACCGTAGCGTCGCGAACCTGACGCTGGTGCGCCTGCAAATGCAGCGCCTGGATGTCTTGCTCGACGAAGGCGACTCGGAGTAATCGGTCGCGGCGGCTGAGCTCGACGCTCGCCGCGGCAGTCGAGGACCGACGCGAGCGCCTCAATGCACGACGCGCGAGAAGACGAATTCGCCGGCTTCGACGTCGACAGGGATGACTGACTTGGGCGGGAAACGCCCCTCGAGGATCAGCATGGCCACCGGGTTCTCGATGCGTTGCTGGATCGCACGCTTGAGCGGACGTGCACCGAACACCGGATCGAATCCGACCTTGGCCAAGGCAGCCAGCGCAGCCGGCGAGACGTCGAGCTTCAATTCCATCTTCTCCAGACGTGCCTCGAGCAACTGCAACTGGATCTTCGCGATCGAGGTGATGTGCGCCTGGTCGAGCGCATGAAAGACCACCGTCTCGTCGATACGGTTCAGGAACTCGGGCCGGAAATGCTTCTTCACTTCGGCCCATACGGCGTCGCGGATCGACTCCGAGCTCTGACCGACCATTTGCACGATCTGGTGTGAGCCCAGGTTGCTGGTCATCACGACCACCGTATTCTTGAAGTCCACGGTACGGCCCTGCCCGTCGGTCAGCCGCCCGTCGTCGAGCACCTGCAGCAGGACATTGAAGACATCCGGGTGGGCCTTCTCGACTTCGTCGAGCAGCAGGACGGCGTAGGGCTTGCGGCGCACGGCCTCGGTCAGCGCGCCACCTTCTTCGTAGCCGACATAACCCGGCGGCGCGCCGATCAGGCGGGCGACCGAATGTTTTTCCATGAACTCGCTCATGTCGACGCGAATCATGTGGTCGACACTGTCGAACAAGAAGCCGGCCAGTGCCTTGCACAGCTCGGTCTTGCCGACCCCGGTCGGGCCGAGAAAGAGAAAGGACCCGTAGGGACGGTTCGGATCGGACAAGCCCGCGCGTGAGCGGCGGATGGCATTGCTGACGGCCTTGATGGCCTCGTCCTGGCCGACGACCCGCTCGTGCAACTTGGTCTCCATGGCCAGCAGCTTGTCGCGCTCGCCCTGCATCAATTTCGAGACCGGGATGCCGGTGGCCCGCGACACGACTTCGGCGATTTCTTCGGCCCCGACCATGGTGCGCAACAACTGCGGCCCGGCGCTGCCGCCGGCCTTGGACTTCTTCGACTCCTTGGCCTGCGCCTGCTTGAGCGTCTTCTCCAACTCGGGCAGCTTGCCGTACTGCAACTCGGCCACCTTGTCGAAATTGCCCTTGCGCTTGAAGTCCTCGATCTGAAAGCGCATGCGGTCGATTTCTTCCTTCACATGCGCCGAGCCCTGGGCGGCGGCCTTTTCCGCCTGCCAGATTTCCTCGAGATCGGCGGCTTCGCGTTCGAGCCGGACGATTTCCTCGGCAATCAGCTCGAAGCGCTTTTTCGAGGCCTCGTCCTTTTCCTTGCGCATCGCTTCGCGCTCGATCTTCAACTGGATCAAGCGACGGTCGAGCTTGTCCATCGCCTCGGGCTTGGAGTCGATCTCGATCTTGACCTTGGCCGCGGCCTCGTCGATCAGGTCGATCGCCTTGTCGGGCAGAAAGCGGTCGGTGATGTAGCGCTGGCTCAACTCCGCTGCGGCCACGATCGCCGGATCGGTGATCTCGACGCCGTGGTGGACTTCGTACTTTTCCTGCAGCCCGCGCAGGATGGCGATCGTGGCCTCGACGGTCGGTTCGGCCACCAGCACCTTTTGGAACCGGCGCTCGAGCGCGGCATCCTTTTCTACGTACTTGCGATATTCGTCGAGCGTGGTCGCGCCGATGCAATGCAACTCGCCGCGCGCCAGTGCGGGCTTGAGCATGTTGCCGGCGTCGATCGCGCCCTCGGCCTTGCCGGCACCGACCATGGTGTGCAACTCGTCGATGAACAGGATGATGCGACCCTGGTCGGCCGAGACCTCCTTCAGCACCGCCTTCAGGCGCTCCTCGAATTCACCGCGGTACTTCGCGCCCGCCAGCAGGCCGGCCATATCGAGCGACAGCACGCGTTTGTCCTTCAGCGATTCCGGCACCTCGCCGCTGACGATGCGTTGGGCCAGCCCTTCGACGATCGCGGTCTTGCCTACACCGGGTTCACCGATCAGCACCGGGTTGTTCTTGGTCCGCCGCTGCAGCACCTGGATGGCGCGGCGGATCTCGTCGTCGCGGCCGATCACCGGGTCGAGCTTGCCCTGGCGGGCCCGCTCGGTGAGGTCCACGGTGTACTTCTTCAACGCTTCACGCTGGCCTTCGGCGTCGGCCGAGTCGACCTTGGCGCCGCCGCGCACGGCTTCGACCGCGGCATCGAGCGCCTTGCGCGTCAGGCCGTGGCCGCGCACGGCGCCGCCGAGGTCCGTCTTCGCGTCGGCCAGGGCCAACAAGAACATCTCGCTGGCCACGAACTGGTCGCCGCGCTTGCCGGCCTCTTTCTCTGCCGTCTGCAACAGCGAGATCAGGTCGCGCCCGGGCTGCACCACCTGGCCGCTGCCCTGTACCTGGGGCAGACCGGCGATGGCGGTATCCACGGCGGTCTTCAAGGCCGCGCTATTGACGCCCGCGCGCTCGAGCAGGGCCTTCGGCCCCTCGGGCTGCATGAGCATGGCGGCCAGCAGGTGCGCCGGCTCGATGTACGGGTTGTCGCGACCGACGGCCAAGCTCTGGGCATCGGCCAGCGCCTGCTGAAACTGGGTCGTGAGTTTGTCGATGCGCATGGCGGTTCCGGTATCTTTGCGTGACGAAGAGGTGGGCGCCGGATGGTGTTTTTCAAGGCCCGCAGCCCTTGTCGTGGCTCAAGCCAGACCCAGTGCGAGTTCAGCCTTGCGTACTTTGCCCAGTGCGGTCTTGGGCAATGAATCGACCACGACGATGCGGCGTGGATGCTTGAAGCGCGCCAGATGCGCGTCGAATGCGCTGCGCAGGGCAACCCAGTCGGCCACCGCTCCCTGTCGCAACACCAGGGCCAGCACCGGCACCTCGCCCCACTGCACATCCGGCACGCCGACGACCGCCGCCTCGGCCACCGCCGGATCGGCCAGCGCAATCTGCTCGATCTCCGCCGGGTCGATGTTTTCGCCGCCGGAAATGATGCGATCGGTGGCGCGGCCGACAATTTCGTAGAAGCCCTGGGCGTCGATGCGGGCCAGATCACCCGTGCGAAACCAGCCATCGGCAAACGCCGCCGACTCGGCTTGGCCGTGGTAGCCACGAGCCAGATTCGGCGCACGCACGTACAGCTCGCCCTCTTGCAGACGCAGTTCGACGCCCAGCGCCGGGCGGCCGGCGCTGCCCACGTGCTGCAGCGCCTCGTCGGGCCGCAGCGCCAGAGTCACCGGCCCGGTTTCGGTCGCCCCGTAGACCTGGCACACCGGCACGCCGCGCGCGTGAAAGGCCTCGATCAACGGGCGCGGGACCGTCGAGGAGCCGCTGTTGACAAAGCTCAGCGAGGACAGGTCGGACGTCGACCAATGCGGATGTTCGAGCAGCGCGCGCATGGTCGCCGGCACGAGCAGGCTGGTGGTCGGCCGCCAGCTCTGCGTGTCGGCCAGCCAGGCACCGGCGTCGAAGCGGGCATGCAGGCAGACCACGGCGCCGGCAGCCAGACCCGGCAGCACCTGGATGCACAGGCCCCCGACGTGGAACAGCGGCAACACCGCCAGCACCCGCGTCGACGCGTCCAGCGCCTGGGCTTCGATGGCTGCGTCGATATTGGCGAGCATCGCGGCCTGGGTGTGGATCGCCCCCTTGGACCGACCGCTGGTGCCCGAGGTGTAGACCAGCAGCAGGTCGTCGCCCCGGCCGCCGCTGTCGGCAAAGGCCACCGGTGCGCGCACAGGCAGAGGCGCCAGCCCGCGCACGGCTGCGGCCAGCGTCGTCACCGTCGGATCGCTGTACAAGACGTCCAGGCCCGCGTGTTTGACCAGTTGCGCCAGCTCAGGCGCCGCCAGACGCCAGTTCAACGGCACGAATCGCGCGCCTTGTCGGGCACAGGCCAGCAATGCGGCGATCATCGCCACGCTGTTGTGACCCAGCCAGCCCAGGGCGCGGCCCCGCGCGACGCCGTATCCGGCCAGGCGCTCGCACCAGTCGGCGACTTCCAGCTCGAGCTGCGCACGGGTCCAGGTTCTGCCGTCGCACTGCAGCGCCAACGCGTCTGGTCGCCGCGCACATTGCGCCGCGATCCGCGCGTACAGGCCGCTCACGATTCGATGGCTTCGTCGCGCTCGCCGGCCTCGTACAAGGCCTCGCGGCCGATGCGATCGACGCACAACTCGGCCGTCCAGGGCAGCATCAAGGAGCCGCAGCGCGAGTCGCGGTACAGGCGTTCGAGCGACAGCGACTTGAGCATCGCCTGCCCACCACAGGTGCGCACGGCAATGCGGCAAATGTCGTTGGAATTTTCCATGATCGTGTAATGCGCGGCCAGCAGGCGCATGCGGGCATCCTTGTCGGGGTCGACGCGGGCCTCGCGTGCGGTCTGCAGGAACAGCGCCCGCGTCTGTTCGAGCTTGATGCGCATCTCGGCCAGCGCGATCTGCTTGGTCGGGTACATGCGCCGCTTGACGGCCGGCGTGTTCGGCATCTCACCGCGCAGATACGTGACCGTGAAGTCGTACGCCGCCTGTGCGATGCCCATGTAGGTCGGCGACAGCGTGGCGAACATGTAGGGATAACGCTGAGCGGCCTGGAAGTACAGGCCCTCGGGCATCAGACGCGCCTGCGCAGGCACCCAGACATCGTCGAGCAACAGCGTGCGGCTGACCGTGCCGCGCATACCCAGCGGGTCCCAGTCGCCGCTGACGGTCACGCCCGGCGCATCTGCCGGCACCGCGAGGTAGAGCGAATCACGCAGCGTGCCCCCGCTGTGCGAATGCTCCGGCGATTCGTCCAGGGTGCACAGCACCCCGTAATAGTCGGCAGCGCCTGACAGCGAGGCGAAGATCTTCTTGCCTTTGATACGGTAGCCGCCGTCGAATCGGGTCGCCAAGGTGCCCCATGGCGCCTTGCCTGCGGCAGCGGCACCGCCCTCGGAGAAGGGCTGCGAATAGACCTTGCCCTCGCCGACCACGCGGGCGAAGTGAATGGCTCGAATGCGTTCGTGCTCGGCGCGTTCGGCGCTACCCATGTCCAGTGCGTCGGCGATGAAGCCCGCCCACATCGTCGAGCACACATGCATGTTGAACGACAGCGCGGTCGATCCGCAATGGCGGCCAAGTTCGGCCGCCACCATCACGTAGGTCGCAAAATCTGCACCCAGGCCGCCGTAGCGCTTGGGCACACAGATGCCGAGAAGGCCGGCGTCCCGCAGGTCACGGAAATTCTCGATCGGAAAGCGGGCCTCGCGGTCGCAGTGCGCCGCCCGCGCCGCAAAACGCTCGCGCCCGAGCGCGGCCGCCAACCCGATCAGCTCGCGCTGCATCGGCGTCAGCGGCGTGGCATCGCCGGCAATGTGGGGCCAGGTTGGGGTTGCACTCGGGTCGGGCATGACGGGCCTCGCTTCGATACTCAAAAGCGGCGCTGCAGAAAGTCGATCAGCGCATGGTTGTATGGCTGCGGCGCTTCCATGTTGGCGAGGTGACCCACGCCGGGCATGCAATGAAATTCAGCCGCGGCGATGCGCGATGCCATTTGTTGCATCAGCGTCGCCGACGCATTGCGGTCATGTTCACCGGCCAGGCAAAGCACGGGCAGCCGCAGGTCACCGAGCAATTCGCGTCGGTTGAAGCCCACGATGGCTTGCAATGCGCAGCGATAGGTGGCCTGCGGTACGGCGGACATCAACACCGCCGCACGTGCCACGGCATCGCGGGGCGCCGTCGGCGAGGCCATGCCCAGGGCCAGCCCAGGCGCCAGTGCGGCCATGCTCGCGCCGGCGTCGAGCGGAGCCAGCCGCTGGGCAAGGAATTCGGCCTGCCAGGCCCCATCGGGCTTGCCAAACGCCGATGAAGTGCCGCTGAGCACGAGGGCCTGCACCCGCTCGCCCGCCCAGACCATCAATTCGAGGGCCACCATGCCGCCCATGCTGTGGCCGACCACCGCGCAGCGTTTAGGGCGTACCACATCGATCAGCGCGGCCACGCGTGCGGCCAGTCCGGCCATGTCGTAGGGGTCGATCGACGCCGAGTCGCCGTAGCCCGGCAGGTCGGGTGCGATGGCCATGTAGCCCGCTTGGGCGAGCGCGCTGCCGGTGCCGGAGAGGGCGTCACCCCAGGCTTCGCGACCACCGCCGACGCCGTGCAGCAGGATCGCCACGCGGTCACCTTCACCCCAGCGCAGGTAGGCCAGCGGTGCGTCGCGCACCAGAACCGCATCGCTCATCGACCCCTCTCCTCGCAGCGCGCTGCGTGATCGGCCCTCGGGCTGGCCGGCTGTCTGTTCGGGCAAGCAGCAGCCCGCGCGCTGCGCAGGATGACCCTGCGCGCCGTGCGCTCCGGGATGAGCGCTTTGGAGCGGCCATGCGCGCTCACGCGAGGACCCCATCACGTACCACGGGCACGCCGTCGAGTTCGACCGTGCACGCACGCAGCGGCAGGTCGAAGTGCGCCAGCGTGTGGCGACCGGCCACCTCGTTGGCCCCGGTCGAGTACAGGAAATTGCCTGCAAAGGCGCGCAGTTCGGTGCCGTTGAAGTCACTCTTGTCGTAGAACGCCATGGCGTCCCAGCGGGCGCGGCGGTTCAGACCCCAGCCGACATGCGACACGGCGTAGGCCTCGCGTGCACCCCAGGCAGCGAAGTGCCCACGCATCAGTTCGGCATCGGGCGACTCACCGATGATCTCGAGCACATGATCGTCGGCGATCATCAGCCGCACCGGGTCCTGCAGGTAGCGCTTGAATGTCAGGTTGACGTCACCGCGGTCCAGCACCAAGCTGCCGTTGACGCAGCCGGCGGCCGGAAAGGCCAGCACCAGGCCGCCCGGCCAATGCGTCAGCGTCCCGGGCCGGCTGGTAAAGCCCCAGACGCCGCCGATGCGGGCACCGTCGAGGTCCACGGCCAGATCGGTGCCGGCTTTCGAAGTGACGCGCATGCGGCGCGCGGCCCTGAACCGGCGCATCGCGTCGCGCACCTGGCCTTCGTCGTCGGCCTGCGGCAGGCAGCGCAGCAGGATTTCCGGGTGCTCGTTGCTGACCACCAGCACGCGGGCGCCACCGGCCAGGATCGGCGCCAGCTCCGCGGCGTGCTGCAGGCCTTCGACGGTGCAGTCGACCACCAGCGTGCTGCACGCCAATGCCTGCACCACGGCCGTCTGACCGCTCAGCGCTGCCGTGGCCCCGGTCGAACGCACCGGCACCGGTGCCACGCTGGCCGGCGTCGGCAGGGTGATTTGGAAGTGGCGTGCACCGATGCGCTGCAGCGCCAGCGCGGCCAGTGCCGGCAGCACCGGCCGCGACTGCGACTCGGTCAGCACGGCGCAATGGTCGCCCTGGCGCACGCCGCAGCGTTGCAGCACCTCGACAAAGGCCTCGACCCAGGCGCCTTCAATGGCTGCAGGCATCACAGGATCTCTCCGAGCAGGTGGTAGCGCCCGCCGTGGTACAGCAGCGGCGGCACCGGCTGCGATTGCACGCCCAGCACGCGGCCGATGTAGAGCCGGTGATCGCCGCTGGTCTGCTGCGAGACCAGGGCGCACTCGAAGCTTGCCGCGCAGCCGGCCAACAGCGGCAGACCGCTGGCACCGTCCGCCCACAGGCCTTCGCCAAACTTGCCGGGCAGGGCCGAGGCGAAGCGGCGCGACAGATCGACCTGCGCTTCGGCCAGTACGTTGATCGCAAAATGGTTCGCGGCGTCGAAGGCCGCCAGGCTCGGGCTGGCCAGGCGCAGCGACCACAACACCAGCGGTGGCTCCAATGACAGGGCGCTGAACGAATTGACCGTCAGGCCGACGGCATGGCCCGCAGGGTCGCGGCAGGTCACGATGGTCACGCCGGTGGCAAAGCCCGCCAGCGCCACGCGCACCGCGCCGGCGTCCACATCCAGGCCGTTGGCCGGCGGCGCGTCGTTCTTCATGACGCCCGCACTATACGGTCGGGCCGGCCGCACCGCGAATCAGCACGACGCATGCGGGCCGGGCCGCCGCGCTCATTTCGCGTTGGCGCTCTTCAGGCCCCAGCGTTCGAGCGCGGCGTCGTCGATCACGCGGGCGTCGACCCACTCCGCGCTGCCGTCGGGTCGGTGCTCCTTTTTCCAGAACGGCGCCTGGGTCTTCAGGTAGTCGATCAGGAACTCGCAAGCTGCAAAGGCGTTGCCGCGGTGCGACGAGGTCACCACCACGAGGACGATCTGATCCCGCGGCCACAACACGCCCACGCGGTGAATCACGCGCGCCGCACAAATGCGAAAGCGATCCTGGGCCTCGTTGATCATGGCTTCGATGGCACGCTCGGTCATGCCCGGGTAATGTTCGAGTTCCATGTGCGAGGTGTCGACCGGCCCGTCACCGACACTGCGATCGCGCACCGTACCGATGAAACTGACCACCGCCCCGACCGCACTGTCGGCGTCGCGCAAGGCCGCAATTTCCCGGCTGGCGTCGAAATCCTCCTGCTGGATGCGAACGCGCACTGTCAGCCCCCCGTCACCGGCGGAAAGAATGCCACCTCGGCACCGTCGTCGAGCACGGCCGATTCTTCGGTCAATGCCTGGTTGAGCGAGCAACGCAGACTGCGATCACGGCGCAGCGCATCGGCATGGCGCGGGCCGCTGGCGATCAGCTGATCACGCAGCGCGCCCAGCGTGGTGCCCGCGGGCACTTGCACCGATTCCTGGCCGCCCAGCGCTTCGCGCAGTGCCGCAAAGTAGCGGACCTTGACTTGCATCGCCTCAGGCTCCGATCAGCGCGTCGAATGGCAGGAAGGCGACCATCTCGCCCTGCACGATCGCACGGCCCGCCGGATTGTCGACCAGTCCATCCGCCCACACCGCAGACGTCAGCACGCCCGAGCTTTGACTGGTAAACAGGTCGAGGCCACCGGCGGCATTGCGGCGCACGCGCAGGAATTCCCGGCGGCGGTCGGGTTGCGGCCAATCGAAGTGCGCCGGCAGAGGCAGCGCTGCGGGCATTGCGGCCGGCATGCCCTGCATCGCGCGCAGCACGGGTGCCACGGCAAGTACGAAGGTGACGAAACTCGACACCGGATTGCCCGGCAAACCGATGAACAGCGCCTCGCCGCCATCGGGCCTGCGCAGCGCACCGAAGGCCAGCGGTTTGCCGGGTTTGATCGCCACCTGCCACAGCTCGACACGACCCTCGGCAGCCAGCGCCGGCCTGATGTGGTCTTCTTCGCCGACCGAGACACCGCCCGAGGTCAGGATCAGGTCATGGGCGGCCGCCGCAGCGCGCAGCGCCGCGCGTGTGGCGTCGAGCCGGTCGGGCACGATGCCCAGGTCGGATACGTCGCAGCCGGCTGCCTGCAGCAGACCGCGCAGGGTGAAGCGATTGGAGTTGTAGATCGCGCCCGCAGGCAGCTTGTCGGGCGCTACGGCACCGGGCATCACCAACTCGTCGCCCGTGGAAAACAGGGCGACCCGCGGGCGCCGGCAGACGTTCAGCGCGGCGGCGCCGACCCCTGCCGCGAGGCCCAGGGCCTGCGGCGTAAGGCGTGCACCACGCACCAGCACGGTGGCGCCACGGTGCACGTCTTCGCCGCGGCGGCGGACCCATTGGCCGGGCTGCGGCACGGCGTTGACGCGCACGGCGCCGTCGAGTGCGTCGCATTGCTCCTGCATCACGACCGTGTCGGCACCTGCCGGAATCTGCGCACCGGTGAATACGCGCGCCGCGCTGCCGATCACCAACGGTCCGCCGACGACCCCGGCGGCGATGCGTTGGCTGACCGGCAGGACCTGGCCGGCCTGCATGACGTCGGCTGCACGCAGCGCATAGCCGTCCATCGAGGTGTTGTCGGCGGGCGGCACGTCGATGGCCGAGACCACGTCGACGGCAAGCACGCGGCCCAGGGCGTCGAAAGTCGACACCGTTTGCACTTCGAGGATGCGCGCCGCGCTGGCACCAGCGACGAGCCGGGCTAGCGCCTGGTCCAGGCTCAGCATCGGAGGCCGCGGATCAGACATGGCTGTCGATATAGCGCTTGACCGCGGCGACATCTGCCGGCAGCAGCGTAAAGCGCTTGGGCAGGCCTTCGATGCCGGCAAAGCCGGGCGGCCGGTCGGGTTCGCGGCCCAGCGCTTCGCGGATGGTGCCCGCGAACTTGGCTGGCAACGCGGTTTCGAGCACCAGCAGCGGCAGCCCCGGACTACGCTGTTCGCGACCGACCTTCAGGCCGTCGGCGGTGTGCGTGTCGATGACGACGCCAAAGCGCCGCCAGGTGTCGCGGATCGTCGCCAGCCGATCCGCGTGCAGGCTCTTGCCGGAGACGAAACCGAAATCGGCGACGCGTGCGAACTCGGTCGCCGTCAAGCTGAACGCGCCACGCTCGCGCAAGTCGTTGCCGAAGAGGTGTTTCACGCGTTCACCCGCAGCCTGGTCACGACCGAGCAAGTCGAAGACGAAGCGTTCGAAGTTGCTGGCCTTGCTGATGTCCATCGACGGGCTCGAGGTCTCGTGCGTCTGGCCGCTGCTGCGTGGCCGGTAGCTGCCGCTGCGGAAGAATTCGTCGAGGACATCGTTCTCGTTGGTGGCACAGATCAGGCGGCCGATCGGCAGGCCCATCAGGCGCGCGATATGGCCGGCGCAGATGTTGCCGAAGTTGCCCGACGGCACAGCGAAGTCGACACCTTGCCCGATGCGCTCGGTGGCTTCGAAGTAGCCGGCGAAGTAGTACACCACCTGGGCCAGCAGGCGCGCCCAGTTGATCGAATTGACGCTGCCGATGTGCCGCGTGCGCTTGAATGTCAGATCGGCGCTGACGGCCTTGACGATGTCCTGGCAATCGTCGAACACACCGTCGATGGCGATGTTGTGGATGTTGGCGTCCTGCAGGCTGAACATCTGCGCCTGCTGGAACGGGCTCATGCGCCCGTGCGGGCTGAGCATGAAGACATTGATGCCGCGCTTGCCACGCATCGCGTGCTCGGCCGCGCTGCCGGTATCACCCGAGGTCGCACCGAGGATGTTGAGCGTCTGACCACGGCGCGCGAGTTCGTACTCGAACAGCTCACCGAGCAATTGCATGGCCAGGTCCTTGAAGGCCAGCGTCGGACCGTTGGACAGTGATTGCAGCGCGACGCCGGGTTCGAGATGCTTCAGCGGCACGACGGCGTCGCTGCCAAAGCGCTCTGCGGTGTAGGTCTTGCGGCACAGCGCGCGCAGGTCGGTGGCCGGGATGTCATCGATGTAGAGAGACAGGATCTCGAAGGCCAGATCGGCGTAGGGCAGCGCGCGCCATTTCACGAGCGTCGCGCTGTCGACGCGCGGGTAGTTCGACGGCAGATACAGGCCGCCATCGGGTGCCAGCCCTTCGAGCAGGATGTCGCAGAAGGCACGCGGCGCGGCGTCGCCTCGGGTACTTACATAACGCATGGTAAGTGTCGCAGGTGGGGCCAAGCGGCCACCGCGGAACTGGCTTTGCCAGGCCGCAGGTGGCGCCCCCCTGGGGGGGAGCGGCGAAGCCGCTTCGGGGGGGTGCCCATCACGCCAACTCTTCCTTGCGAATGCGGACGATGGGCGCCAACACCGTGGGCAGGGCCTGCATTTGCGCCAGCGCCTGACGCATGCGGCCTTCGACCGTGTGGTGCGTCAGGATGATCAGGTCGGTCTGGCGCTCGCCTTCGGCCGACTCGCGTTGCAGCACGGCATCGATAGAAATGTCGTGCTCGGCCAGGATGGTGGTGATGCGCGACAGCACGCCCGCTTCGTCGGCCACGACCAGGCGCAGGTAAAAGGCCGTCACCACCTGCTCGATCGTCAGGATCGGCGTGTCGGCCATTGCGTCGGGCTGGAACGCCAGGTGCGGCACACGGTGATCAGGGTCGGCCGTGGCCAGGCGCGTGACGTCGACCAGGTCGGCGACCACCGCACTGGCGGTCGGCTCGGCGCCGGCGCCCTTGCCGTAATACAGCGTCGTGCCGACCGCATCGCCCTGCACCATCACCGCGTTCATCGCCCCTTCAACGTTGGCGATCAGGCGCTTGCTGGGCACCAGCGTCGGATGCACGCGCAACTCGATGCCGTGCTCGCGGCGCTTGGTGATGCCCAGCAGCTTGATGCGGTAGCCGAGCTGGTCGGCATAACGGATGTCCACCGCCTGCAGTTGAGCGATGCCCTCGACATGGGCCGCGTCGAACTGAACCGGTATGCCAAAGGCAATCGCACTCATGATCGTGGTCTTGTGCGCGGCGTCGACGCCTTCGATATCGAAGCTCGGGTCGCTCTCGGCGTAACCCAGGCGCTGGGCCTCCTTCAGGACGACACCGAAGTCGAGGCCCTTGGCGCGCATCTCGCTCAGGATGAAGTTGGTCGTCCCATTGACGATGCCGACCACCCATTCGATGCGGTTGGCGGTCAAGCCTTCGCGCAGGGCCTTGATGATCGGAATGCCCCCGGCCACCGCGGCTTCGAAGGCGACCATCACGCCGCGCTCGCGCGCGGCGGCGAAGATCTCGTTGCCATGCACGGCCAACAAGGCTTTGTTGGCGGTCACCACATGCTTGCCGTTGCGAATGGCTTCGAGCACCAGGGTACGCGAGACGCCGGTGCCACCGATCAGCTCGACAACGATGTCGATGGCCGGATCGGCGATCACCAGCCGCGCATCGGCCACCACCTCGACGCCATCGCCGACGATCGCCTTGGCACGGGCCACGTCGAGGTCAGCGACCATCGTGATCCGAATGCCACGGCCGGCGCGGCGCCGGATTTCCTCCTGATTGCGCGACAGCACGTGGAAAGTGCCTGCGCCGACCGTGCCGATGCCCAGCAAGCCGACCTGGATCGGTTTCAAGGCGGAAGGTATGGAGTTGCTCACTGGTGGTGCCGTTTGCGGTAGTGGTCGAGGAAGCGGGCGATGCGGCCGATCGCCTCGGTGAGGTCATCCGAATTGGGCAGGAAGACGATGCGGAAATGTGCGTTGTCGGGCACGTTGAAGCCCGAGCCCTGTACGACCAGCACTTTTTCCTCGGCCAGCAATTCATAGGCCAACTGCTGGTCGTCTGCGATCGGGTAGATCTTGGGGTCGAGCCGCGGAAACATGTACAGCGCCGCCTTGGGTTTGACCACACTCAGGCCCGGAATCTGGCTCAACAGGTGATAGGCCAGGTCGCGTTGCCGGCCGAGCCGGCCCGTGGCTGCGACCAGGTCACGAATGCTCTGGTAGCCGCCGAGGGCGGTCTGGATCGCCAATTGACCAGGCGTATTGGCACACAGCCGCATCGAGGCCAGCATGTTCAGGCCCTCGATGTAATCCCCCGCGTGACGCTTGTCGCCTGACACCACCATCCAGCCGGCACGGTAGCCGCAGGAGCGATAGTTCTTGGACAGGCCGTTGAAGGTCACGAACAGCACGTCATCGGCCAGCGACGCGATGCTGGTGTGGGTGTGACCGTCGTACAAGGTCTTGTCGTAGATCTCGTCGGCAAAGACGATCAACTGATGCTGGCGTGCAATTTCGACGATGCCTTGCAGCAAGTCGTCGGGGTAGAGTGCACCGGTCGGGTTGTTCGGGTTGATGACCACCAGGGCCTTGGTGCTGGGCGTCACCTTGGCGCGGATATCGGCCAAATCCGGCAGCCAGCCCGAGCCCTCGTCGCAACGGTAGTGCACCGGCGTGCCACCGGACAACGAGACCACGGCCGTATACAGCGGATAGTCAGGCGACGGGATCAAAACCTCGTCGCCGGCGTCGAGCAAGGCATTCATGCTCATGGCGATCAGTTCGGAAGCGCCATTGCCGAGGTAAACGTCTTCGACGGTGACTGCCGCAATGTGCTTTTCCTGGCTGTAATGCACCACGGCCTTGCGCGGCGCGAACAGGCCCTTGCTGTCGGTATAGCCGGCGGCATGGGGTACGTTGCGGATCATGTCCTGCACGATCTCGTCGGGCGGCTCGAGCCCGAAGGCGGCGATATTGCCGATGTTCAACTTGATGATCTTGTGGCCCTCGTCCTCCATCTGACGGGCCTTGTCGAGCACCGGCCCGCGAATGTCGTAGCCGACGTTGGCGAGCTTGGCGGATTTGGTGATGGGCTTCAAGGAACAACACTCGTGGCAGGGGAATCTAGAATTATCCACGCATGAAGTTCCAGCCCGACTATCTCGCCGGCACCAACATCGTCTCGCGCCACGAGCGCGGCGCGGTGTGGATCAATGGCACGCGTTGGAGCCACAGCCTGCTGTTGCCGTGGCGCGGCGACGTGCGGCGCTGGCCCTTGGATGCCCTCGACGGGCTGACGCCCGGCCACTTCGAACAGGTGCTGGCGCTGCGGCCGGAGTTGGTGATCTTCGGCAGCGGCCAACGGCTGGCGTTCGTAGCACCCGGCCTGTACCGGTGCCTGATCGAGGCGCACATCGGCGTCGAAACCATGGACACCGCGGCGGCTTGCCGTACCCACAACGTGCTGGCCAGCGAAGGCCGGTCGGTGGTCGCCGCCCTGCTGCTGGAGCCGGGTGCGTAAAGGGCAGGCGCATGCCGGCGCCCTTATAATTGCGGGCTACACCTGCGTTGGCAGGTTGTCACCGTAACACGACGCCCCTCATGACGCCAGCCCTCAATAAAGCACTGCCGGAGTTTGAAGCGCTCGCCACCAGCGGCGTGAAGATCACACCGCAAACCTTTCACAGCCAGGCCGTGGTGCTGTACTTCTACCCGAAGGACAACACACCCGGGTGCACGACCGAAGCCATGCAATTTCGCGATCGGCACAAAGACTTCATCAAGGCCGGCGCGCTGGTGCTGGGCGTGTCGCGCGACAACATGGCCTCGCACGAAAAATTCAAGCAAAACCTCGAACTGCCGTTCGAACTGATTGCCGACACCGAAGAAAAGCTCTGCCATATGTTCGGCGTGGTGAAGAACAAGATCATGTACGGCAAGAAGGTCAAGGGCATCGAGCGCAGTACCTTCCTGATCGACGCCGAAGGCATATTGCGCGGCGAATGGCGGGGCATCAAGGTCGCCGGTCATGTCGACGAGGTGTTGAAAGCCGTCAAATTGCTGAAGAAGGCGGCCTGACTGCCCTTGTGGTTTGTGCAAGACAGCGCACTGACCCGGGCGACCCCGGTTGCATAATCGGGCCATGCCCGTGAGACGCAACGCGCCGCATAAGCGATGAAAGCCGCACCGCCGACTGTGCGGCTTTTTTGTTTCTGATCGACACACTTCAGGCCCCTCCCCGCAATGCCCTTGCCCAAGCCCCCCGCACGCAAAGCCTCCCTCCTCGCTCCGGCCGACTTCGAAGCCCAGGCCGCCCCCAAGACCCCACCCCGGTCGACCCAGTCGCAGGCCGCCGCCGAACCGGCCGCCGCCGTGCTCGACCTGTTCGACAGCGGCGCCGCCGTGGCCGCGCCGCCGCTGGCGCCGTCGATTGCGCGCGCCGCGGCAGCCCCGTTGCGCGCACCGGTGGTCGCAGGCCAAGCCGCGCAGGCCACGCGGCAGCGGCCCGCCCAAACTGTTCGTGCTCGACACCAACGTGTTGATGCATGACCCGACCTGCCTATTCCGTTTCGACGAGCACGACATTTTTTTGCCGATGATCACGCTTGAAGAACTCGACGGCCACAAGAAGGGCATGAGCGAGGTCGCGCGCAACGTGCGTCAGGTCAGCCGCGACCTCGATGCGTTGGCCGCCGACGGCCTGCGCGACCCCAAGGAAGGCATCCCGCTGGCCAAGACCGGACACCGCGAAGCGGCCGGCAAGCTGTTCTTCCAGACCACCCTGCTCGACGTCAAGCTGCCGGCCGGCCTGCCGCAAGGCAAGGCCGACAACCAGATCCTCGGCGTGGTCATGAGCCTGCGCGAACAACTGCCGCAGCGCGACGTGGTGCTGGTGTCCAAGGACATCAACATGCGCGTCAAGGCGCGCGCGCTGGGCCTGCCGGCCGAGGATTACTTCAACGACAAGACCCTCGAAGACGGCGATCTGCTCTACACCGGCGTGCTGCCGCTGCCGGCCGATTTCTGGGAGCGCCACGGCAAGACGATGGAGAGCTGGCAGCAAGGCGGCCACACCTTCTACCGCATCGCCGGGCCCTTGGTGCCGGCGCTGATGGTCAACCAGTTCGTCTACCTCGAGACGCCCGGCGCCGCACCCTTGTATGCACGCGTGACCGAGATCACCGGCAAGACGGCGGTGCTGAAGACGCTCAAGGAATTCACACACCAGAAGAATGCTGTCTGGGGCGTGACCGCGCGCAACCGCGAGCAGAACTTTGCACTCAACCTGTTGACCGACCCGGAGTGCGATTTCATCACCCTGACCGGCACGGCAGGCACGGGCAAGACCTTGATGACCCTGGCCGCCGGTCTGGCCCAGGTGATGGACGACCGCCGCTACAGCGAAATCATCGTCACCCGCGTCACCGTGCCCGTGGGTGAGGACATCGGCTTCCTGCCCGGCACTGAAGAGGAAAAGATGGGGCCGTGGATGGGCGCGCTGGATGACAACCTCGAGGTCCTGTCACGCAGTGACGCGGGTGCCGGCGAATGGGGCCGCGCCGCCACCAACGACCTGGTGCGCAGCAAGATCAAGATCAAGAGCCTGAACTTCATGCGCGGCCGCACCTTTCTCAACAAGTTCGTGCTGATCGACGAGGCACAGAACCTGACGCCCAAGCAGATGAAGACCTTGATCACCCGCGCCGGGCCGGGCACCAAGATCGTCTGCCTGGGCAACCTGGCGCAGATCGACACGCCCTACCTCACCGAGGGCAGCTCAGGCCTGACCTACGCTGTCGACCGCTTCAAGGGCTGGCCACATGGCGGCCACGTGATGCTGGCACGCGGCGAGCGCTCGCGGCTCGCCGACTTCGCCTCGGAAGTGCTGTGAGCCGCTCAGCCTATCGCTGCAAGTCTTCGAAGAATGCCTGGCGTTGCTTTCGCGACCCAGGAAATCGCGCACCAGTTCCTGCGGTAGCACCTGCGCTGCCGTTGGCCAGCACCGTGTCGCGATACCGCGCGCCGACGCTTGGGGTCGAGTCGATCGCCGCCGAATGCGGTGCGCAGATCGGCCGCCACCACCTCGCTCCATAGGTAGCCGTAGTAGCCGGCGCCGTAGCCGCTGGCGACATGGCTGAATCCCGCCGGGAACATGCGTGCCTGGCACATAGCCCGAGCGGGGTGGCGCCTTCCATGCGCGCCCACAGCGCCATCGGCTCGGGCGCCTCGGCGTCGTGCATCCCGAGGTCGAACGCCGCGTACAGAGCCTGCCGTGCATAGCGCACGCCCTTGCCATAGCGCTTGGCGGCTCTGGCCTGGGCCAGCAGATCGTCGGGCACCGGCTTGCATGCTGGGCAGACCTCGCGCATCACATCCAGCATGCTGCGGTCGTAGACCCAGTCCTCCAACATCTGCGAAGGCGCCTCGACAAAGTCGCGCAACACGTTGGTGCCGCCCTGCGACGAGTAGCGCGTGGTCGACAGGTTGTTGTGCACCGAGTGACCGAATTCGTGCAGCAGCGTCTCCAGCATCATCCAGCGTCAGGCCCGTTGCGATCCAGGTTGACCACCAAGGCGGCCTGCGGCAGCACGCGCAGGCGCAGCGAGCCGTTGCGAAAGCTCCAGACCGCGGCGCTCGTTGTACTTGCCCTCGCGCGGATACAGGTCGACGAGCAAGCGAGGCCAATGGCCTGCCCGTCGCCGCATCGCTGACCACATAGGCCTGCACGTCAGGATGCCAGAGCTGCGCGCCGGTCGACCCGCGTGTACCTCACGCCCATCAGTCTTCTCGATCATGCGCATCACCATGGCCAGGCTTTCCTGCGCGGGAAAGTAGGCGCGAAAGGCCTCCTGGTCGACGGCATAACGAGCGCCACGACACGCTCGGTGTAGTAAGGCAAGTCCCAACGCTCGAGCTTGACGTGGCCGTCGGCGGCAAACCCAAGTCCGCGCCTTGGCCTGCCGCATCTCGTCGAGTTCGGCGCGTTCTCGCTCGGCCACTGCCTGTCCGACCTCGGCGAGAAAGCGCCTGCGCGTTGGCCGCGTCGTGCGCCATGCGCCGGCGCAGCTTGAAATCGGCGTAACTGCGGCCCGAACAACTGCGCAACTCCCTGCGCAATTGGCCGATCTCGGCCAGCAGTTTCAGGTTGGCCGGCCCGCCCTCGTTGGTCTTGGCGCGCCACATGCGCTCGCGCACCGCCGGGTCGATCGCGTCCTGCATGACCGGCAGGTAGGTCGGCGTCGTCGACCGCCAGCAATACCCGGCCCTGTGCGTCGTGCTTGGCATCGCGCCACAGCGACTCGGGCACACCTGTCAGCTCGGCAGGGATGAATGCCACCGTCAGGTTCGTCGTCGCGAATGTTCTTCTCGAACTTCTGGGCCAAGGCCATGATGCGGTCGTTGATTTCCTTGGCCCGCTCGCGCTGTGCCGGCGGCAGGCTGACGCCTGCATCCTCGAAGTCGTCGAGCGTCGTCTTCAGGAATTCGCGGTCGATGGCATCGGCGGGTCGCACCTTCAGCGCGGCGCGGTAAAGCGTCTCGTTCTGGTGCAGGGACGAGCCAAAGTCCTGCCAACGCAACTCGCACGCCTCGGTCGCGTCACGCACCGTCTTGTCGGGGTGCACGTTGGTCAGGACGAAGATCGGCCCGGAGACGTCTTCTACATAGGCGTTGAGTTCGTCCGTGTGGCCAACCAAGCTCGCTCCCCGGCCAGGCGTTCGAGCTGGCGCACATGAGCGCGCGCACCGGCCAAGCCCTTGTCGCATGCGGCCTTGACTTCGGCGGGTGTGCGGTAATTCGGAAAGGGCGGACCGGGCAGTACGGGGGTGGCGGCGCCGGCCAACCCGGCTCCCGCCGCCAGAGCCGCAGCGAACAGGCGCAATTGAAGTCGCATGAGTCCTCCGTGAGGCGCGGATTGTGCCCGCGCGGAGGGTAACTGCGCTGGCCGATGCGACGGACTGCGTCGATGCGGCAGTCAACGGCGGCGCAAGGCCTCAGCGCGCCACCAATTCCTTGAGTTGCTGCAGGGCTGCCGGGTCCTCGATGGTCGTCAGGTCGCCGGGATCGCGGCCCTCGCACACCGCCTGGATGGCGCGCCGCAGCAGCTTGCCCGAGCGGGTCTTCGGCAGCGCGCTGACGAAGCGCACGCGCGCGGGCCGCGCGACTGCACCGAGCTGCTCGTCGACGAGCTTCATGATCTCGCCTTCGTGTTTCAACGCGTCGGCCGCCGTGGCCGCCTTGGTGGGATCCTTGAGGATGGCGAAGGCCATCGCGACTTGGCCCTTGAGCGCGTCGGCGACGCCGACCACGGCCACCTCGGCCACATTGGGATGGCTGGAGATGCTTTCCTCGATCTCGCGTGTGCCCAGGCGGTGGCCGGCGACATTGATCACGTCGTCGGTGCGGCCGAGGATGAAGAAGTAGCCATCCTCGTCGCGGATACCCCAGTCGAACGTCGAATAAACCTGCCGACCGGGAATGCTGTCCCAGTAGGTCTTGACGAATCGCGCGTCGTCACGCCACACGGTCTGCATGCAGCCGGGCGGCAGCGGGCCTTCGATGGCCACCACGCCCTTCTGGTTGGCGCCCTTCAGTTCCGCGCCGGTGTGCTCGTCGAGCAGCTTGATGTTGTAGCCGTAAACCGCCTTGCCCGGCGAGCCGAACTTGCTCGTCGCCTTTTCGACGCCGTTGCACAGGCTCAGGATCGGCCACCCGGTCTCGGTCTGCCAGTAGTTGTCGACGATGGGTTTGCCCAGCGCGTCGGCGATCCACTTGGCGGTCGTTTCGTCGAGCGGCTCGCCGGCCAGGAAGAGTGCGCGCAGCGACGACAGATCGTGCCGTTTGAGTGCCGCCGGGTCCTGCTTCTTCAGCACACGCACGGCGGTCGGCGCGCTGAACATGACCGAGACACGGTACTTTTCGACCAGGCTCCACCAGATTGCGGCGTCTGGCCGCACCGGCAAGCCCTCGTAGAGGATGGTGGCCATGCCGGCAATCAGCGGGCCGTAAACGATGTAGCTATGGCCCACGACCCAACCGATGTCACTGGTCGAAAAGTAGGTCTCGCCGGCCTGGCCGCAGAAGATGTGCTTCATGCTCGCCGCCAGGGCCACGGCGTAACCTCCAGTGTCGCGCTGCACGCCCTTGGGCCTGCCCGTCGTGCCGCTGGTGTACAGGGTGTAGCTCGGTTGCGTGGCCTCGAGCCAGGCGCAGGGCACATTCGCACCGCGATATTGTTCGCGCAGCGGCGCGTAGTCGGCGTCACGACCGGCAACGCGATCCATCGGCGCCAGGCCACGGTCGACCAACAACACGCTTGCAGGCTTGTGTGTCGCCAGGCGGATCGCCTCGTCGAGCAGGGGTTTGTAGGCCAGCACCTTGCCGGCGCGGCTGCCCGCATCGGCGCTGACAACGACTTTGGGCTCGGCGTCGTCGATGCGCGTCGCCAGGCTGCCGCTGGCAAAACCGCCGAACACCACCGAGTGGATGGCGCCGATGCGCGCACAGGCCAGCATCGCAAACACCGCCTCAGGAATCATCGGCATGTAGATCAGCACCCGGTCACCGGCCTGCACGCCGAGCGACAACAACACCGCCGCCATGCGCTGCACCTCGTCGTGCAACTGGGCAAACGAGTAGACCCTTTCCTGCTCGACTTCGGTCGATACCCAGACCAGTGCGTTCTGCGCGGCGCGCAGCGCCAAGTGGCGGTCGACCGCGTTGTGGCACAGATTGGTCGTGCCGCCGACGAACCAGCGCGCGAACGGCGGCCGGCTGACGTCGCAGACCTGTGTGAAAGGGCTGTGCCAGTCGATCAGGCGGGCCTGTTCGGCCCAAAAG
>CAVUGY010000016.1:0-23297 GCA_963741125.1 uncultured beta proteobacterium | reverse complement strand
CAGGGTCGGGGCGGTGGTCGTCTGTCATGGCGGTCCCTGATTGTGGCCAAGGCCGACCTGCCTCAACGCTGCGCGGAATCCAGCGCCAGGTTGAGCCGCAATACATTGACCCGCGGTTCGCCGAGCAGGCCCAAGAGCCGGCCCTCGGCGTGCGCGCCGATCAACTGCTGTACCTGCTGCACGGGCAGGTTGCGGGCCTTGGCGACCCGGGTGGCCTGGAACAGTGCGCCCGCCACGCTGAGGTGCGGATCGAGGCCGCTGGCCGACGCGGTGATCAGATCCACGGGTCCCGGCGCGGTGTTGCCCGGGTCCGCGGCGCGCAGTGCCTCGATGCGGCCCTTGACCGCATCGCTCAGTGCCGGGTTCGACGGGCCCAGGTTGGAGCCGCCGGAATTGCTGGCGTTGTAGGGCATGGGGCTGGTCGCCGATGGGCGGCCCCAGATGTACTTCGGGTCACTGAAATGCTGCCCGATCAGCGACGAGCCGACCGGCTTGCCCTCGCGCAGGATCAGGCTGCCGGCGGCTTGGTCGGCAAAGGCGAGCTGACCGATGCCGGTGACGACCAGCGGGTAGGCGATACCGGTCAGTGCGGTCAGCACCGCGAAGCAGACAAGGGCCGGACGAAGGATGGCGTTCATGGCGAAACCTTTCAGACCAGATGCGTGGCCGCGAGCAGCAGATCGATGAGCTTGATGCCGATGAAGGGCACGATCAGCCCGCCCAGACCGTAGACGAGGACATTGCGGCGCAGCAGCGCGGCGGCGCCGATGGCGCGGTACTTCACGCCCTTCAATGCCAGCGGGATCAGGAACACGATGACGAGCGGCGTTGAAGATCACCGCCGACAGGATCGCGGACGACGGGCTCGCCAGGCCCATGACGTTGAGCGCCGCAGCTGCGGATAGGTCGTGACGAACATCGCCGGGATGATGGCGAAGTATTTCGAGACGTCGTTGGCGATGCGGAACGTGGTCAGTGAGCCGCGCGTCATCAGCAGCTGCTTGCCGATCTCGACGATCTCCAGCAGCTTGGTCGGGTTGCTGTCCAGGTCGACCATGTTGCCGGCCTCCTTGGCCGCCTGCGTACCGGTATTCATCGCCACGGCCACGTCGGCCTGCGCCAAGGCTGGGGCGTCGTTGGTGCCGTCGCCGGTCATCGCCACCAGCCGGCCTTCGGCCTGGTAGTCGCGAATCAGCTTCAGCTTGGCCTCGGGCGTGGCCTCGGCCAGGAAGTCGTCGACCCCGCCTCGGCCGCGATGGCGGCCGCCGTGAGCCGGTTGTCGCCGGTGATCATCACGGTCTTGATGCCCATGCGGCGCAATTCGCCGAAGCGCTCCTTGATCCCGCCCTTGACGATGTCCTTGAGCTCGACGACGCCGAGCACTCGCGGCCCGTCGCAGACCACCAGGGGTGTGCTGCCTTTGCGCGCCACGACATCGGCGCGTCCTGCACATCGGCCGGAAAGCTCCCACCCAGGGACTCGACCTGCCTGCGTATCGCGTCGCCGGCCCCCTTGCGCAACTTGCGCACCGTGCCGTCGGCGGACTCGATGTCGACGCCGCTCATGCGGGTCTGTGCCGTGAACGGCACGAAGCTCGTCTTGTGGCTGGAAAGGTCGCGTTCGCGCAGCTTGAACTTCTGCTTGGCCAGCACCGTGATGCTGCGGCCTTCAGGCGTCTCATCAGCCATCGACGCGAACTGCGCTGCATCGGCCAGGGCCTGCTCGGTCACGCCCTTGGCCGGGATGAAGGCCGAGGCCTGCCGATTGCCCAGCGTGATGGTGCCGGTCTTGTCCAGCAGCAGCACGTCGACGTCGCCGGCGGCCTCGACCGCACGGCCCGAAGTGGCGATCACGTTGGCGCCCATCATGCGGCTCATGCCGGCCACGCCGATGGCCGACAGCAGCGCGCCGATGGTGGTCGGGATCAGGCACACCAGGAGTGCGATCAAGGCCGTGATGGTGACCGGCGTGCCGGGCTTGTTGGCCGCGGTTGCCACATCCGCGCTGAAGATCGAAAACGGCAGCAGCGTGACGGTCACCACCAGAAAGACGATGGTCAGCGCGACCAGCAGGATCGTGAGCGCGATCTCGTTCGGCGTCTTCTGGCGCTTGGCGCCCTCGACCATCGCGATCATGCGGTCCAGGAACGACTCGCCCGGGTTGACGTTGATGCGCACCACGAGCCAGTCGGACAGCACGCGCGTGCCACCGGTCACCGAGGCGAAGTCGCCGCCGGATTCGCGGATGACGGGGGCCGATTCGCCGGTGATGGCGCTCTCGTCGACCGAGGCCACGCCTTCGATGACCTCGCCGTCGAGCGGGATCACATCGCCGGCCTCGACCAGCACCACCGCGCCCTTGCGCAACTCGTCGGCCTCCTGCGGGTGCCAGGTCGAGCCGTGGCGCGGCTGATGAAGCTTCTTGGCGATCACCTTGCGCTTCATGCTGCGCAGCGACGAAGCCTGCGCCTTGCTGCGGCCTTCGGCCATGGCTTCGGCGAAATTGGCGAACAGGACCGTGAACCACAGCCAGATGGCGATGGCCAGGATGAAGGACTGCGGGGCCTCGCCCTGGCCACCCAGTGCCTGACCCCACAGGACGGTGGTGAGGATGCTGCCGACATAGACGACGAACATCACCGGGTTGCGCCACTGCGCGCGCGGGTTCAGCTTGCCGAACGCCGACGCGATGGCGGGCTTGACGAGTGCCGGGTCGAACAGGGAGAAGGTGTTTGCGGTGGTCATGATGTTTTCCTGTCGCGGCTCACTTCGGAGCCCACCACACGACGTGCTCGACGACCGGCCCCAGGGCCAGCGCCGGCACGTAGTTCAGCAGGCCGACCAGCAGCACGGTGCCGATCAGCAGGGTCACGAACAGCGGCCCATGGGTGGGCAGCGTGCCCGCCGTGACGGCCATGCGTTTCTTCGCCGCCAGCGAGCCGGCGATGGCCAGCACCGGCACGATCACGCCGAAGCGGCCGAACCACATCGCGATGGCCAGCAGCGTGTTGTAGAAGGGCGTGTTGGCCGACAGGCCGGCGAAGGCGCTGCCGTTGTTGTTGCCGGCCGAGGTGAAGGCGTAGAGGATCTCGGAAAAACCATGCGCACCCGGGTTGGCGATGCCGGCCCTGCCGGCATCGGCCAGCACGGCGACGGCCGCGCCGGCCAGCACGAGGATCGGCGTCACGAGGATGGCGATCGAGGTCATCTTCATCTCGTAGGTCTCGATCTTCTTGCCCAGGTATTCCGGCGTGCGGCCGATCATCAGGCCGGCGATGAACACCGCCAGGATGGCGAAGATCAGCATGCTGTACAGGCCCGTGCCCACGCCGCCGAAGACCACCTCGCCGAGTTGCATCAGCACCAGCGGCACGGCGCCGCCCAGCGGCGTGAACGAGTCGTGCATGGCGATCACGGCACCGCACGAGGCCGAGGTCGTGATCGCAGCGAACAGGCCCGATGCGGCGATGCCGAAACGCGCCTCCTTGCCTTCCATGTTGCCGCCCGGCTGCGTCGTGCTGACGCCCTGGTCGGCGCCGAGCGCAGTGAGCAGCGGGTTGCCTTGCTGCTCCTGCGCAATGACCACGATCACTGCCACCACGAAGAGGGCCGTCATCGCGGCCAGCACCGCCCAGCCCTGACGCATGTCACCGACCATGAAGCCGAACATGAAAACCAGCGCGGCCGGGATCAGGAAGATCGACACCATCTGGACGAAGTTCGTCAGCGCGCTCGGGTTCTCGTACGGATGCGCCGAGTTGGCGTTGAAGAAGCCGCCGCCGTTGGTGCCCAGCATCTTGATCGCTTCCTGCGAGGCGACCGGGCCCATGGCCAGCGTCTGCTTGTCGATTTTGGGCTGCTGATAGGCGGAGGGCTCCAGCGTCGTGACCTCCTTGTAGGGCGAGAAGTTCTGGATCACTCCCTGGCTGACCAGGAAGACCGCGAAGATCAGCGACAGCGGCAACAGCACGTAGGCCGTGACCCGCGTCACGTCGACCCAGAAGTTGCCGATCGACGCCGACGAGCGGGCCACGAAGCCGCGCACGAGTGCGATGACGACGACGATGCCGGTGGCCGCGGAAAAGAAGTTCTGCACCGTCAACGCCAGCATCTGCGTCAGGTAGCTCATCGTGGTTTCACCGACATAGCCTTGCCAATTGGTGTTGGTGACGAAACTGACGGCGGTGTTGAACGACGAGTCGGCGCTGACGGCGGCCAGGCCTTGCGGATTCAGGGGCAGCAGCCCCTGAAGGCGTTGCAATGCGTAGACCGCGACCACGCCCAGAAAGTTGAAGGCGATGAGCGCCAGGCTGTATTGCCGCCAGCCCATGCCGACCGCTGCATCGACGCCAGCCAGCCGGTAGAGGCCGCGCTCAGCGGCTTCGAACGGCGCCATCCAGCGCGGAAATCGACCATCGGCCACGGCGACCAACCATTTGCCGAGCGGCCACGCCAACAGCAGCAGGACGCCGAGGTAGGCCACCAGCAGGATCCATGCTTGGGTGTTCATCAGAATTCCTCTGCCCGCAACAGCGCGTAGACGAGATAAATCAGCAGGCCGAGCGAGGCCAGGCCCGCGAGCCCATAGAGCCAGCTCATTTGCGGCCCCCCAGCGTGTCGCAACCCACGGTCAGGCCGACAAGAGCCAAGCACATCAGTGCCGCTGCGCCCAGAAACAGGATGTCCATCGATGCTCCAACAAAGTCCTTCGAATGCAATGAAGCCTAGGCACTCGGGCATAAAGTCGGTGTACAGATTCGATCCCGGCGCATAAAAAAGTCGTAAAGGCGGCCGCCATAGGCTGGCCAACCTTCATGTGCCGAATCGGCAAAGGAGCGTCAGTTGGCCCTTCACACCTGGTTGCTGTATCTCGTCGCCGCCGTCGGCCTGTCGCTGACGCCCGGCCCGAACAGCCTGCTGGCATTGACCCATGGCGCGCTGCATGGCCATCGCCGGACCCTGTTCACGGTGTCGGGTGGCGCACTCGGGTTCGTGATCCTGATCGCGCTGTCGATGCTGGGCATCGGCGCCGTGCTGCAAGCTTCGGCGGGCGCATTGACGCTGCTCAAGTGGATAGGCGGCGCCTACCTGATCTGGCTGGGCATCCAACTCTGGCGCGCGCCGGCCCTCCAACTGCATGCCGATGCAACCATGCCCGACGCCAAGGGTGTCGAGCTGTTCGGCAAGGGCTTTGTGACCGCGGTGTCCAACCCGAAAGGGCTGTTGTTCTATGGCGCGTTCCTGCCCCAGTTCATCGACCCGGCCGTGCCCTGTTGGGTCAGTTCATCGTCATGGCGAGCATCTTCGTCGCCGTCGAGTTCGTCGTCGAATACCTGCTGGCCCTGCTGGCGCATCGCATCCGGCCGCTGCTCGAACGCTTCGGCAAGCGATTCAATCGCCTGTGCGGCGGCCTGTTCGTGGCCATGGGCGTGGCCTTGCCGATGACGAAATGAGGCCGCCTGGCGTTGGACGGACGGCCCGCTACGCCGGCGTACGCGCCGCGTTCATCACCATCGCCAGCAGCGTGTAGTAGCCGTTGATGGGAAGAAGACCGAGCGCCCGAGCTTCGAGTTGCCTGTCGGTGCGCTCGCAGCCTGAAACGAACCCAGCACTGACCACTCGATCACTCCCATCCTGTCCGGGCCTTGCGCAGAGATTGATCGGCTCGATCAACGGGCTAAGAGTCGTCCCGACCCTGCCAGACATTCGCGTTGTCCTCGAAGTCTGCTCGCTGTGGCCGTACGACGCAAAACCGCTGGCCTGTTGGAGCCTCCATAACCCACCAAGTCTTTACCTTTGCAATGCGCTTGGCACCCAGTTTTTCAAGTCGACTTGCCTCGGCCTCGATGTCATTGGTTTCGATGTCGAGATGAACCCTGCTCTCGTGTTGCACCGCTTGAACAAGAATCTTCATCTCGTCTGGCGGACCTTCGAGTAATCGATATGGTTCGGACGAATCCGCATCCGACTCCGTTGCCCGGCCGATTGCCGCCGCCCAAAAACTGGCCGCGGCGTCAATGTCACTAGTCTGGCAATCGATGATGATGTTGCTCAGACGGCTCTTATGCATGCTGGCTCCAGGAGAAGAGGCACTCGGGTCTGTGACGCTCAACGTTTGAGCTGACCGCGGGCGACAGCGGTGCAGCCGGCTGGCGAAGGTTAGCGCCTGGATTTGTAACGGCTGGGCTACAGTGATAGAGCTGACCAGGTCGCTCCGAACGTACGATTGGCAGATTGGTCCCGGTTGTTTCCGAATAGATAAGCACTGAGTTCGGCGACCTCCGTAGCCATAGATGCCTCCGCGATCTCAATCGAGCTCCAGGTCATTTCGAGGAATCTTCCACCGATGGGACATGTTGAAACTCGGAGCCGATAGGTTTGCACTTGTCCACATGCTGCACGAACCACCCACGTGGCTCATTGCAGTTCGCTCGAGTGTGCCAAAGAGCTGATCCCGGACGTTGCACGCGAGCTTGGCCAGGTACGCTTCCGTTCGCTCGACTTCGACGACAGAAGTTGACGCCTACGAAGCCGACGAAACCTTGAAGCCTGCTCGGTGCACGCAGAGCGATTCGCATGCCGCCAATGGCGGCATAGAGCAACTCGCGCTGCTAGCGAAGCGCACCGTCGTGCTACTCGCTGGCATGAATCGTGAGCGCGTGCGATTCAAAGCGTGACCTAACCTGTTATCGGGCGACAGGTTTGCTGCGTAACACCGGACGGTGTCGCATGACAAGTGTCGTCGCGAGTCAGAAAAGGCATTGCGTGGCAACGAGTTGCGTTCGGCTGTATGGCATAACGCCCTACTAACAGATCCGACAAAAGCGGCCGGGACCGGATTGCCCCATCCGCGTCACTCAGGGGCTCGGGTTGACTGGGAATGTAGCGGCTCTGGGGGCCTCGCGCACCTGTCAAAGATGCCGGGGTGGCCGTCCGTTTGAAGCTCGATCACCCTTGCGCAAGGACACTCGGCGCGCCTCTCGATCACCTGGCTGACGTTCCCCCGGAAGTCGGACAGTTTTGAACTAGAGATTGGCCGATTAGGTCGACCATGCCTTGCTCGCCGAAATGGGCGATGGCCGTGGCCCAGGTGGTCATTGAGCCGGAAGAGCCGGCCCTGATCGTCGAGGAAAGGAAGGGCCGCCGCACCTGTGCGGCGGCCCGTGGGGCGCGCATCATTGCCCTGCGCCGCGTTGGCTTGCCGCGAGCGCGGCGAGTTGCGCCGCGCCGGCGTCACGCGCCTTGGCTTCGGCCACCAGGCGCCGCAAGCAATGCTGCCGCGCGACGCGGTCGCCGGGCGCATCGCAGCCGGCGACGGCGGACCGCGCCTGCAGCGAATCGGCCAGCAGCGGCTCGTTCGACACGCTGTAGAAGGCGCTGCCGACGGCGAGCAGCAACGTTGCGGACGTTGCGAATGCCGCGGCGAAGGCCGCGGCGCGCGCCGAGAGGTGCTTGAGACGGTTGTCGTAGCGTTCCATGGTCATCTCCTTCGGAGGGGGTTGCGGAGGCAGCGGCGACAGCGCGTCGCCGGTGTCCAGGGTGGTCTCGGGCATCGGATCGGAGTACATGGCGAATCTCTCGAGTTGGTGCAGGACGAGCAACTCCCGCCGCATGCGCGATGCGCACGCGGAAACGGGCGAGGCCCAGAGCCTGCGGAAGGCGAACGATGAAAGGTCGACCTGTCGGCTGCGTTCAGGACGAACGAGCGGCGGCGTATCGGCGCCAGGGCCGTTGCGAGTCGGAAGCGGAACCTACGACAGGGCAGCGGCGCGAGGTGCCACGCGCCGGCCGCGAGTCGTCAGGAGTTTGCGGCCGACAGGAGGCGACGGTGCATGGTGCGAATGAACATCTGCGGCCTCCTGTGGTTGGGTGGATGGTGGGGCTGGGTACGAAATGCGTGCTGCATCGCGTGGGGGCGGACTTTGCTTGACGACGCGAGGCGCGTCAACCCCCAGCATCATCAGGATGGATGACGTGATGCGTGCACGCATCACGTCAAGTGCAAGAACGCAAACCGCCATTGGGCGAACCGCCCGCTACGCCAGCCTGCGCGCCGCATTTACCACCATCGCCAGTGGCGTGTAGTAGCCGTCGAACCGGAAGAACCAGCCCTGCCTGACATGAGCCCCCGCCGAACGTCAGCTCCCCGATAGGCGGCCTGACAACGGGTGCGCGGTTTCGGCGATCTGACCGTCCAGGGCGTAGAACTCGTCGTCATAGTCGCCCTTGACGAATGTGAAAGTGGCCGAGTACACCTCAGGTCTCGCGTCGCGCCAAAGCCAAGAAGGTGCCAAGTCCAATCATCGTCACGCCGGACATTCGGGTCAGCAAACGCGCTCTGGCTGCTCGCGCCGCTCCCGACTCGAGCAAACGTTGCGCCCCGAAGACTGCGATGACATCGACCAGGGTATTCAGGACGACGCAGACGGTGCCCAGCAGCACCAGTTGGAGCGCCAGGGGTTGGCTTGAAGTCGTGAACTGCGGCAGAAACGCGAGGAAGAAAAGCGCGGTCTTCACGTTCAGCCCTTCGACGATCACCCCTTCGAGCAACGCACGCCGCGGCCCCCGAGTCACTGCCGTCTCGACGGACACGTCATGCTCCTTGCGCATGAGCATACGAACGCCGAGGTAGATCAAGTACGCGGCACCGACGTACTTGACGACAGCGAAGGCAGCAGCGGACTGTGCGACGAGCAGCGAAAGGCCCAGGGCGGCTGCAAGGACGTGAAGCATGCCGCCGATTCCCGTTCCGAAGCAGGACGCCAAGCCTTCAGCGCGTCCGCCCGCAACTGTTCGAGCAACCACATAGGCGATTCCTGGCCCAGGCGTGATGGCAAGGACGAGCGCGGCGAGGGCAAAAGCGAAGAGCGACACGTTGACGTGGGCAGGTGGTGGTGTTTGCCATGGTAGCGTGCCGTGCATGGTTACGCAGGCGTGCGTGCCGCGTTCATCACCATCGCCAGCAGCGCGTAGTAACCGTTGATGCCGATCAGGTCGACCATGCCTTGTTCGCCGAAATGGGCGATGGCCGTGGTCCAGGTGGCGTCGCTGACGCGGTGCTGGCGATGCAGTTCGGTGCAGACGTCGTAGACCGCCGCCTCGTCGGGCGCCATCTGCGCCGGGCGCTCGCGGCGCGCCAAGGCGGCGATCGTGTCGGCGCCGATGCCCTCGCGTTCGGCAATGGGAGTGTGGATGGCCCATTCGACCGCCTGCTGCCACTCGGCTGCGGTGACGAGGATGGCCAGTTCGGTCAGGCGCACGCCGATCGCACTGCGAAAGCGCAGGTACTCGCCGATGCGCTGCACATGGCCCATCAGCTCGGGGCTGCGCATCAGCGGGATGAAGGGCGCGAGCACCGCGCCGCGCGGGCCGGCGATCATGGCCTGGGCTTCCTTGCGCTGGGCCTCGGTCCACTGCTGCGGCGGGATCGGCGGCAGCCGATCCGGGCCCTCGTCGATCGCCTTCATTCGGCCAGCGCCTCGTCGATCGACGTCGCCAGCCGATCGACGATGGTCTGCACCTCGGCCGCGCTGACGATGAAGGGCGGCGCGAGCAGCACATGGTCACCGTGCTGGCCGTCGATGGTGCCGCCCATCGGGTAACACAGCAGGCCATTGGCGAAGGCGCGGGCCTTGATGCGCGCATGCAGCTTCCTGGCCGGATCGAAGGTCGCCTTGCTCGCGCGATCGCGCACCAGCTCGACGCCGACGAAGAGGCCGCGGCCGCGGATGTCGCCGACATGGGCATGCGCGCCCAGGCGCTCTTGCAGCGCCGGCCATCAGTTGTGCGCCGCGCGCGCGCACCTGGGCCAGCAGGCCGTCGCGTTCGATCACGCGCTGCACCGCCAGCGCAGCGGCGCAGGCCGTCGGGTGGCCGAGGTAGGTGTGGCCGTGCTGGAACAGGCCGCTGCCCGCGCGCAGCGGCGCGATCACGCGCTCGTGCGCGAGCACGGCGCCGATCGGCTGGTAGCCGCCACCCAGGCCCTTGGCGATGATCATCAGGTCGGGGCTTGCGCCCTCCTGCTCGACGGCATGCAGCGTGCCGGTGCGGCCCATGCCGCACATCACCTCGTCGGCGATCCACAAGATGCCGTGGCGGTCGCAGATCTCGCGCACGCCCTTGAAGTAGCCCGGCGTCGGCGGCACGGCGCCCAGCGTGGCGCCGACCACGGTTTCGGCGCAAAAGCCGATCACGCGCCCGGGGCCGGCGGCGACGATCGTGGCCTCGAGTTCGTCGAGCAGGCGCTGCGTGTACGCGGCCTGGGATTCGGTGGCGCCGCGGTCGCGATACTCGTAGCAGGGCGAGACGCGCAGCACATCGATCAGCAGCGGCGCGAACTGCTTCCTGCGCCACTCGTTGCCGCCGACGGCCAGCGCGCCCAGCGTGTTGCCGTGGTAGCTCTGGCGCCGGCCGATGAACAGCGTGCGCCCAGGCTGGCCGATCTCGACGAAGTACTGACGCGCGAGTTTCAGCGCCGCCTCCATGGCCTCGGAGCCGCCGCTGACGAAGTAGACATTGCTCATGCCCGCCGGCGCATGCGCGGCCAGATGCTCGGCGAGCTGCTCGGCCGGCTGGCTGGTGAAAAAGCCCGTGTGCGCGTAGGCCAGGCGGTCGATCTGCTCGTGCATCGCCGCGAGCACGTCGGGGTGGCCGTGGCCCAGGCACGACACGGCCGCGCCGCCGCTGGCGTCGAGGTAGCGCTTGCCGGCCGCGTCGATCAGCCACACGCCCTCACCACCCACCGCCACCGGTGGCGTCGCACGAAAACTGCGGTGAATGATGTGGGTCATGCCTTGCCCGCCACGATACGCCGCCCCTGCGCGCCCCACACCAGCGCCAGCAGCGCCAATCCCGGCAAGTAGAACCAGAACGGCGACGCGCGGCCGCTCGGCACCTTCAGCTCGAGGATGTCGAAGCCTTCGTCGAAACCGCCCTTGCGCGCCGGGCTGCCGAACTTGGCGGCCAGCACCTGCACGCGATCGCCCATCACGCTCAACGTCAGGCCGGCCGCGGCGATGCGCTTGCGGCCGTCGGGATTGCTGTCGCCGAGGTTGACGGCCACGGTCTTGGCCAGCGTCTTGCCTTCGAGCGTGGTGCCCTGGATCACCGCAACCAGCCGATCGTCTTCGAGCAGCGCGGCGGCCACCGCGTAGACCTGGGTCGGGGGCACGCTCTTGTACTCGTCGGCCAGAGAGTCCATGAAGAAATCGGGCCGGAACAGGAACACGGCGGCGGCGGCCAGCGCGGCCAGCTCCCAGAGCCGGCAGCGCACGCGCATCCAGTTCATGGTGATCGCGGCGAAAGCCATCATCGCCAGCAGCGAGGCCCCGGCCACCAGCAGCACTTCGGCCCAGCCATGCACGTCGATCAGCAGCAGTTGCGGGTTGAAGATCCAGATGAAGGGCAGGATCACGGTGCGCAGCGCGTACAGCGAGCCCTGGATGCCGGTGGCGATCGGGTCCTCGCCCGAGATCGCGGCGGCGGCGAAGGTCGCCAGCCCGACCGGCGGCGTGATGTCGCCCATGATCCCGTAATAGAAGACGAACAGGTGCACCGCGATCAGCGGGATGACCATGCCGCTCTGCGCGCCGAGCTCGACCACCACCGGCGCCATCAGCGTGGCCACCAGCACGTAGTTGGCGGTGGTCGGCACACCCAGGCCGAGCACCAGGCAGACGAAGGCGATGAAGACCAGCATCACGATCACGTTGCCGGCGCTGACGAATTCGACGAACTCGGTCATGCGCAGGCCCAGGCCGGTGAGCGTGATGCCGCCGACGATGATGCCGGCGGTGGCGGTGGCGATGGCCACGCCGATCATGTTGCGCGCGCCGTCGTTCAGGCCGAGCACGACGTCGTGGCAGCCGGCGCGCACCTGTGGCGCGACCTTCTCGCGGCCACCGCGGAAGAAGGCGATCAACGCGCCCTGGCTGGCCATCAGCACGATCAGCACGACGATGGCCCAGAACGCGGCCAGGGCGGGCGACAGCTCTTCGACCATCAGGGCCCAGATCAGCGTGCCGACCGGCAGCAGGAAGTGCAGCCCGCCCTTCACCGCCGACCAGGTCTCGAGCGGCTTCGGGTCGTCGACATCGATGTCCTGCGGCAGATCGGGCTCGTCGGCGGCCTGCTTGACCGCAATCACGTACAGCGCGGCCATCAAGGCGCCGACGCCCCAGCCCGCCGCGGCGCCCAGCCAGCGCTTGGCGGCTTCGAGCGCGAAGTACACCGCGCAGACCACCACCGTGCTGCCCGCCAGGCCCAGGCCCCAGCGCACGAGCCGCTCGCGCACGGGCCGCGGCGCGCGATTGATCATCGGCTGCATGCCGAGCTTCAAGGCCTCGAGGTGGACGATGTAGAACAGGCCCAGGTACGACAGCATCGCCGGCAGGAAGGCGTGCTTGCAGACCTCCGAGTACGGGATGCCGACATACTCGACCATCAGGAAGGCCGCGGCGCCCATCACCGGCGGCATCAGCTGGCCGTCGACCGAACTCATGGTCTCGATCGCGCCGGCCTTGACGCCGCCGTAGCCGGCCTTCTTCATCAGCGGGATGGTGAAGATGCCGCCCGAGACCACGTTGCTGACCGACGAGCCCGAGATCAGGCCGTTCAGGCCCGACGACACCACGCTGACCTTGGCCGGCCCGCCGCGCAAATGGCCGAGCGCGGCGAAGCTGACCTGCATCATGTAATTGCCGCCGCCGGCGCGGTCGAGCAGCGCGCCGAACAGCACGTAGACGAAGATCGCGCCCGACGACACGCCCAGCGCCACGCCGTAGACGCCTTCGGTGGTCAGCCACAGGTGCGACAGCAGGCGATTGACCGACGCGCCCTTGTGCTGCAGCACCTCGGGCAGGTGCGCGCCGAACAGGCTGTAGAGGATGAACAGCACCGCCAGCGCCGCCATCGGCGCGCCGACCGCGCGCCGCGTGGCTTCGAGCAGCAGCACGATGCCCACGCATCCGACCGCGATGTCGGCGCAGTGTTCGGCTGGCCCGGCCGCTGCGCCAGCGCGTTGTAGAACAGGAACAGATACGCACCGGCGAACGACGCAACCAGCGCGAAGACCCAGTCGTAGAGCGGCACCGCGGCGCGCGCGCTGCCGCTCTTGAAAGCCGGGAAGGCGAGAAAACCGAGGAACAGGCCCAGGCCGAGGTGGATCGCGCGCGACTCGGTGTCGTTGAGCACGCCCCAGCCGATCACGAAGGGCAGCGGCGAGGCCTGCCACAACTGGAACAGCGACCAGGCCACCGCCACCGCGAAGAGCAGCGTCGCGGTGGCGCCGCTGGCGGCGCGGCCGCCGGTATCGCTGTCGGCAACGAGAACGCGCAGCGCCTCGGGCGCCTTCTCGATGTCAGCGGCCACGTCGGCGGCCTGCGGGCCGAGCGCCGGGCCGCTCCCAAGCCGGCCCGCGTCCCCAGGGCAACGTAGAGGCCCCTTCGAGGCCCTGGGGACCGTCTGCGGTACGCCGCAGACGAGGGGTCGTCATTTGATCCAGCCTTTCTCCTTGTAGTAGCGGATCGCGCCTTCGTGCAGCGGCGCCGACAGCCCGTCCTTGACCATGTTCTCGGGCTTCAGGTTGGCCAGCGCGGGGTGCAGCTTCTTGAACTCGTCGAAGTTGTCGAACACCGCCTTGACCACCTGGTACACCGATTCGGCCGGGGCCTTGGCCGAGGCCACCACCGTGGCCAGCACGCCGTAGGTGTTGGTGGCCTCGGGGTTGTTCGGGTACAGGCCGCCGGGGATCACGGCCTTGGCGTAATAGCTGTGCTCGGCGATCAGCTTGTCGACCGCCGGGCCGCTGAGCGAGACCAGCTTGGCGCCGCAGGCGGTGGTCGGGTCCTGGATGTTGGCGCTGGGGTGGCCGACGCCGTAGAAGAAGCCGTCGATCTTGCCGTCGCACAGCGCCGGGCCATGTTCGTCGGCCTTGAGTTCGGAGGCCAGCGAGAAGTCGCTCAGCTTGCCGCCGGTGGCGCCGAGC
Organism: uncultured beta proteobacterium; assembly: GCA_963741125.1. Classification (GTDB taxonomy): domain Bacteria; phylum Pseudomonadota; class Gammaproteobacteria; order Burkholderiales; family Burkholderiaceae_C; genus CADEEN01. The sequence goes on along the minus strand of CAVUGY010000016.1, from coordinate 9,314 downwards.
AGCTCCTCCAGCGACGCACGTGTGCCCGAGCCCGGGTTGCCGACGTTGAAGCGCTTGCCCTTGAAGTCGGCGAAGGACTTGATGTTGGCTTCCTTGCGCGCCAGCACCGTGAACGGCTCGGGATGGACCGAGAACACGGCGCGCAAGTCGCCATAGGCCCCGGCGTCCTTGAAGTTGCCCGCGCCCTTGGCGGCGTTGAATTGCACATCGCTCTGCGCGAAGCCGAGGTCGAGCTCGCCGGCCTTGATGGTGTTGATATTGAAGACCGAGCCGCCGGTGGATTCGACCGAGCAGCGGATGCCGTGTTTGGCGCGGTCCTTGTTGACCAGGCGGCAGATCGCGCCGCCGGCGGCGTAGTACACGCCGGTGACGCCGCCGGTGCCCACGGTGATGAACTTCTGTTGTGCCAACGCCGGTGCGGCGGTGAAGCTGGCAACTAAAACGGCGGCAGCAAGGGCTGCCGATTTGAAGACTTGACGCATGCGAGGGCTCCTGGAGGCTTGCGAAACGAGGCGCCCACTGTATGCAAGCGCCATGCCTTGTCCAGCGGGCGGACCCTGACGGCGCGAGGCGTAGCATGGGCGCCCCTTGACTTGGAGAATCGCCATGACGCTGTGCCCGATTGCGATGGCCGTGGGCTGCCAGAAGTGCCCGGCGTTCTCGGTCTGCCCACTCAAGGGCGTGATCGGTGACCACAAGCCCGACGGCGGCACGCCACCGTCGAACGAGGCCAAGCCTGCCGCGCAGGCACCAAAGAAGCCCTGAGCCAACGCCGCCCATGGGCGGCTCAACCTGGAGACAAGACCGTGAAAACAGAATTGCTCTACCTGACCCTGGTCACCGCATTCACCGGCCTGCTGTGGCTGCCCTACATCCTGGACCGCATCGCGGTGCGCGGCCTGGCCGAGGCCGTCGGCTACCCAGACAACCCGAAGCCGCAGTCGCCCTGGGCCCAGCGGCTGATGAAGGCGCATGCCAATGCGGTCGAGAACCTGGTGATCTTCGCCACCCTGGTGCTGGCAGCCAACGCACTGGGCGTCAGCAACGGCGCGATCGCCACGGCGAGCGTGATCTATTTCTGGGCCCGCGTGGTGCACGCCGCCGCCTACACCTTCGCCGTACCTTTGGGCCGCACACTGGCTTTCGCGGTGGCCTTCTGCGCGCAGGCGGTGATCGCTTGGCAACTGCTCGTGCGCTGAACCTGCGCTGCGCGAAGTTAGCCTTCGACGCAACCACTGCGCGCTCTCGGTGTTGTGGCTGCGGCCGGCCCTGCGGGCCTTAACTTCGCTGGGCGAAGTTAGCCTTCGCCGCAATCACTGACGGCTCTGCCGTCAGTGATTGTCCCGGGGCACGAAGGCGCCGCGCTTGCCGCGCAGGAAGTCCAGGTCGGCGCCTTCGTCGGCCTGCAGCACATGGTCGGTATAGAGCTTCCAGTAGCCCGAGTCGAGCTTGGGCACCGGCGGCTTCCACAGCGCGCGACGCCGCGCCAGCTCCTCGTCGCTGACATGCAGGTGCAGCCTGCGCCCGGCCACGTCGAGCGTGATCAGGTCGCCGTTTTGCACCAGGGCCAGCGGGCCGCCGGCCGCGGCCTCGGGCGCGGTGTGCAGCACCACGGTGCCGTAGGCGGTGCCGCTCATGCGCGCGTCGCTGATGCGGACCATGTCGGTGATGCCCTTCTTGAGCACCTTGGGCGGCAGCGGCATGTTGCCGACCTCGGCCATGCCGGGGTAGCCCTTGGGGCCGCAGTTCTTCAGCACCAGCACGCAGCTCTCGTCGACGTCGAGCGCATCGTCGTCGATGCGGGTGTGGAAGTCCTCGATGTCTTCGAAGACCACCGCGCGGCCGGTGTGCTGCATCAGCGCCGGCGTGGCGGCGCTGGGCTTGATGACCGCGCCGCGCGGCGCCAGGTTGCCCTTCAGCACCGCGATGCCGGCCTTGGCCTTGAACGGCGTGGCCAACGGCTTGATGACCTCGGTATTCCAGTTCTGCGCCTCGGCGATGTTCTCGGCCACGGTCTGGCCGCTGACGGTGACGATGCCGGTATGCAGCAGCGCGGCGATCTCCTTCATCACCACCGGCAGGCCGCCGGCGTAGCAGAAGTCTTCCATCAGGTACTGGCCGCTGGGCTGCAGGTTGACCAGGCAGGGCAACTCGCTGGCCAGGCGGTCGAAGTCTTCGATCTTCAGCGGCACGCCCAGCCGGCCGGCGATGGCGATCAGGTGGATGACCGCATTGGTGCTGCCGCCGATCGCGGCCAGGGTCCGGATGGCATTCTCGAAGGCCTGGCGCGTCAGCACGCTCGACAGCTTCTGGTCCTCGTGCACCATGTCGACGATGCGCCGCCCGGCGTTGCGCGCGATCACGTTGCGCCGGCCGTCGACCGCCGGATAGGCCGCGTTGCCGGGCAGGCCGACGCCCAGGGCCTCGACCATGCTGGCCATGGTGCTGGCGGTGCCCATGGTCATGCAGTGGCCGTGGCTGCGGTGCATGCAGCTCTCGGCCTCGAAGAATTCGGACAGCTTCAAGGTGCCGGCGCGCACCTGCTCGCTCATGCTCCACACCCCGGTGCCCGAGCCGAGTTGCTGGTCGCGCCAGCGGCCGTTCAGCATCGGCCCGCCGGAGACCCCGATGGTCGGCAGGTCGACGCTGGCCGCGCCCATCAGCAGCGAGGGCGTGGTCTTGTCGCAGCCCATCAGCAGCACCACGCCGTCGATCGGATTGCCGCGGATGCTCTCCTCGACATCCATGCTGGCCAGGTTGCGGTACAGCATCGCGGTCGGGCGCAGCAGGGTTTCGCCGAGCGACATGACCGGGAACTCGAGCGGAAAGCCGCCGGCCTCGTAGACACCGATCTTGACCTGCTCGGCCAGGGTGCGGAAATGCGAGTTGCAGGGCGTCAGTTCGCTGAACGTATTGCAGATGCCGATCACCGGCCGGCCGTCGAACTGGTCGTGCGGCACCCCTTTGCCCTTGACCCAGCTGCGGTAGGCAAACCCGTCACGGTCCTGGCGGCCGAACCATTGCTGGCTGCGCAGTTCGGAGGGCTTCTTGCGGGGCTTTTCGCTCATGGTGCGTGCTTCTCGGCGTCGGTTCGGTGGATCGCGCGATCTTAGGCCCGCGGCACCGGGCCGCGCCATCGGCACCCGCCCGACGCCCCGGGAAACCCCTCAGCGTGGATCGACCCAATCATCATACGATAACGGATTCACCACCCGGCATCGCCCAAGGAGACCACCGATGCAAGTCAAGACATGGATCACCGGCGCGCTGGCCGGCGCGGCCCTGTTCGCCGCGCTGCCCGCCATGGCCCAGGAAAAGCTCACCGTGTGGTGGGTCAAGGGCTTCTACAAGGCCGAAGACGACGCGTTGTTCGCGGCGATCAAGAAGTTCGAAGAGAAGAACAAGGGCATCAAGATCGAGCTGTCGCAGTACCCGATCCAGGACATGATCCCGAAGACCGTGGCGGCGCTCGACTCGGGCAGCCCGCCCGATGTGGCCTACGCCGACTCGTACGACTTCCAGGTCACGGCCAAGTGGGCCTACGACGGCAAGCTCGAAGACATCTCCAGCGTGCTCGATCCGATGCGCGCCAAATTCGAGCCGCGCGCGCTGTCGACCACCTTCCTGCTCAACAACCAGACGCAGACGCGGGCCTACTACGCCTTCCCGCTCAAGCAGCAGACCATGCACATCCAGTACTGGAAGGACATGCTGGCCGACGCGGGCTACAAGGAAAGCGACATCCCCAAGGACTGGAAGGGCTACTGGAACTTCTGGTGCGACAAGGTCCAGGTCGGCTACCGGCAGAAGACCGGCCAGCGCGGCTTCGGCATCGGCATGCCGATGGGCGTGGACTCGACCGACTCGTTCTTCTCCTTCCTGACCTTCATGGACGCCTACAACGTCACCCTGGTCAACGACTCGGGCAAGGTGCTGGTCGATGACCCCACGGTACGGCAGAACCTGATCAACGCGGTGACCGACTACACCGCGGTCTACACCAAGGGCTGCACGCCGCCGTCGTCGACCAGCTGGAAGGACCCGGACAACAACGTGGCCTTCCACAACAAGACCACGGTCATGACCCACAACGCGACGATCTCGATCGCCGCGAAGTGGCTCGACGACATGAACAACACCACGCTGACCGACGCCCAGCGCGCGACGGCGAAGAAGAACTACACCGAGCTGATCGCCACCGCGGGCTTTCCGAACAAGCCCGACGGCAGCAAGATGGTCTATCGCGCCGCGGTCAAGACCGGCGTGATCTTCAAGGACGCCAAGAACAAGGTCGCGGGCAAGAAGTTCCTCACCTTCCTGCTCGACGAAGCCAACCTCACGCCCTACGTCGAGGGTTCGCTAGGGCGCTGGTTCCCGGTCACCAAGCAGGCGCAGCAGAGCGCGTTCTGGAAGAGCGATCCGCACCGGCTGGCGGTGTACAACCAGTTCATGAGCGGCACGCTGCCGTTCGAATTCACCAAGAACTACAAGTTCACGGTGCTGAACAACGAGAACGTCTGGGCCAAGGCCATGAACCGCGTGCTCAACGAGAAGGTGCCGGTCGACAAGGCGGTCGACGAGATGATCGCGCGCATCAAGGCCGTAGCGAACTGACGCCCACCCCCGTAGCGGCCTGGCGGCCGCCTCCCCCTCAAGGGGGCGCCGCCAGCGGACCGGCAAAGCCGGATCCGCAGCGTCCGCTGGGGTGAGCGGCGCGTTTTTGCCACATACGACACCGGTATCGTTGTGAGTACCATCACTGCACTTGCTGTCGGCGTGTCGCCGCCGCACACGCGCAAGCCGCTGACGCGCTGGGAGTTCTGGGGTCGCGCACTCGTGCTGCCCTACCTGCTGGTGTTCGTGGTCTTCGTGCTCTACCCGGTGGGCTACGGGCTGTGGCTGGCGCGTCACCCCGAGAGCTACGTCAAGCTCTTCGACGATCCGATCTTCTTTCGCACCGCCGTCAACACGGTGATCTTCCTGGTCGTGGCCATCAACATCAAGATGGTCATCGCGATGGTGTTGTCGGGGTTCTTCGTCCAGGAACGCTGGTGGATCAAGGCGCTGTCGGTGCTGTTCATCCTGCCCTGGGCCGTGCCCTCGATTCCGACCATCCTGTCGGTGCGCTTCATGCTCAACCCCGAATGGGGCGTCATCAACAGCACGATCTTTCGCCTGACCGGCCTGGACGGCCCGAACTGGCTGAACGACCCGACGCTGGCGCTCAGCTTCTCGATGCTGATGCATGTCTGGAAGTCGCTGCCGTTCTGGACCCTGATCCTGGTCGCCGGCCGCTTGTCGATTCCGGGCGAGCAGTACGAGGCCGCATCGGTCGACGGCGCCAGCGGCTGGCAGAAGTTCCGCTTCATCACCTGGCCGTCGATGCGCTCGCTGTACCTGACCTCGCTGATCCTGTCGATGATCTGGACGCTGGGCGACTTCAACAGCGTCTACCTGCTCACCGGCGGCGGACCGGCCGACCTGACCCATGTGCTGGCCACCCTGGGCATCCGCTACCTGCGGCTGGACCAGGTCGATCTGGCGATGGCCTCGATCGTCGTCGCCCTGCCGCTGGTCCTGCCGCTGGTCTACTTCATGATGAAGAGGCTGTCCAAGTGAGCCGGCGCATCACCTGGAAGTCCGTCACCGGCGAGGCCAAGCTGCTGTTGATCGGCATTCCCGTCTTCCTGTGGACCATCGTGCCGGTCTACCACCTGTTCCTGTTCGCGATCTCGCCGCGCGACAAGGCCACCTCGGGCCGGCTCTGGCCCGAGGAGCCGACGCTGCAGAACTTCCGCGTCGTGTTCCACCAGGAGCATTTCTACCTCAACCACTTCTGGCACCAGATGTGGAACTCGGTGGTCATCGCGGTGGCGGTCGGTGCGATCACGCTGTTCGTCGCCACCGCGGCGGCGTTCGCGATCAGCCGCCTGAAGGTGGCCGGCGGGCGCTGGGTGATGAACCTCGCGCTGTTCACCTACTTCATCCCGGCCGCCTTCCTGGCCGTGCCGATGTACAAGACCATGGGCAACTACGGCCTGCTGAACAACCAGTGGGCGCTGATCCTGGCGATGGTGACGATCGCCTCGCCGTACTGCATCTGGGTCTTGAAGCAGGCCAGCGACAAACTGCCCTTCGAGCTCGACGAGGCCGCGCGCATGGACGGCGCGTCGCCGCTGCAGCTGTTCCGCCTGGTCTACCTGCCGCTGATGGTGCCTTCGCTGGTGGCGGTGGGCACCTACTCGCTGCTGCTGGCGTGGAACGAATACCTGTACGCCTTCCTGCTGCTGTCCAACGATACCGACGTCACGCTGTCGGTGGCGCTGGGCAACTTCCTGTCGGCCGACGATTCGCCCTGGGAGCTGCTGATGGCCACCGGCCTGATCTACGCGCTGCCGCCGGCGGCGATCTACTACGCCTTCAAGCGCTACATGGTGTCGGGCCTGACGGCCGGCGCCGTCAAGAGCTGAAACGAGGAGCGCACGCGCCATGGCATCGGTCACCTTCCGCGACATCGAGAAAAGCTACGGCAAGGTCAAGGTCCTGCACGGCCTGGGCTTCGACATCCAGGACGGCGAGTTCGTGGTCCTGGTCGGGCCGTCGGGCTGCGGCAAGAGCACGCTGTTGCGCATGCTGGCCGGGCTGGAGGAGATCAGCGGCGGCGAGATCATGATCGACGACAAGGTGGTCAACGACCTGGAGTCGAAGGACCGCGACATCGCGATGGTGTTCCAGAGCTACGCGCTGTATCCGCACATGACGGTGCGCGAGAACATGGGCTTCTCGCTGCGCCTGCGCCGCGCCGACAAGCAGACCACCGACCAGCGCGTCGACAACGCGGCGCGCATCCTCAACCTCGACGCCCTGCTCGACCGCTACCCGCGCGAACTCTCCGGCGGCCAGCGCCAGCGCGTGGCCATGGGCCGCGCCATCGTGCGCGACCCCAAGGTCTTCCTGTTCGACGAGCCGCTGTCCAACCTCGACGCCAAGTTGCGCGTGGCGATGCGCGCCGAGATCAAGGCCCTGCACCAGCGCCTGAAGACGACCACGGTCTACGTCACCCACGACCAGATCGAGGCCATGACCATGGCCGACCGCATCGTGGTGATGCACGACGGCCTGATCGAGCAGATCGGCACGCCGCTGGAGCTGTTCGACGGCCCGCACAACCTGTTCGTGGCCCAGTTCATCGGCTCGCCGGCGATGAACGTGTTTGCCGGCACGCTGCGCGATGGTGCGGTGCAGGCCCTCGGGGCGCGCTGGCCGCTGCCCGCCGTCGCCGCCGGCGGCGAGCAGGCCGTGCACTACGGCATCCGGCCGACCGATCTGGCGCTGGCCGGCGCGGGCATCGCGGCACGCGTGGTGGTGGTCGAGCCGACGGGCGCCGAGACCGAACTGCTGCTCGACGTCGGCGGACAGCAGTTGGTGTTGGTGATGCACGGCCGCACCGACGTCCAGCCCGAGCAGACGGTGTACCTCTCGGTCGATGCCGCGAAGGCGCATGTCTTCGACGCCGCCAGCGGCCGCCGGCTGTAGGTGCAGCGCTCGCCGTGAACTGCGCCGCCCCGCGCCATGATTGACACTTCAACTTTTCGCCTCGACGGCCGTCTGGCCCTGGTCACCGGCTCGTCGGCCGGCATCGGCCTGGCGCTGGCGCGCGGGCTGGCACAGGCCGGTGCGGCCGTCGTGCTCAACGGCCGCGATGCCGCTCGCCTGGCGCAGGCCCATGCGGCGCTCGCGGCTGAAGGGCTGGCGGTGCATGCGCAGGCCTTCGACGTCTGCGATGCGGCAGCGGTGGCGGCCGCCGTCGCGACCATCGAAGCCAACATCGGCGCGATCGACATCCTGATCAACAACGCCGGCATCCAGCGCCGCGCCGCGTTCCAGGATTTCGCCGCCGCCGACTGGCAGGCGATCATGCGCACCAACCTCGACAGCATGTTCATCGTCGGCCAGGCCGTGGCCCAGCGCATGGTGGCCAGGAAGCGCGGACGCATCATCAATATCTGCTCGGTGCAGAGCGAGCTCGGCCGGCCCGGCATTGCGCCTTACACCGCGAGCAAGGGCGCGGTGAAGATGCTGACCAAGGGCATGGCGATCGACCTCGGGCCGCACGGCATCAACGTCAATGGTCTCGGTCCGGGTTACTTCAAGACCGAGTTGAACCAGAAGCTGGTCGACGACCCGGCCTTCAGCGCCTGGCTGATCAACCGCACACCGAACCGCCGCTGGGGCGAGGTCGACGAACTCGCACCGGCCGCGGTCTTTCTGGCCAGCGATGCATCGCGCTTCATCAACGGGCACATCCTGTACGTCGACGGCGGCGTGACCGCCAGCCTCTGATTGCCGAACTCGCGTGGCCCCTGCCGCCCTCAAGAAAAACGTCCACGGCCACACGCTCGAGCAGCTCGGCGTGGCCATCGTCGCGGGCCATTACGCGGAAGGCTCGACGCTGCCGCCCGAGCCGCTGCTCGGCGACGAGTTCGGCGTCAGCCGCACGGTGATTCGCGAAGCCGTGAAGTCGCTGGTGGCCAAGGGGCTGCTGGTGACCGGGCCCAAGGTCGGCACCCGGGTGTTGCCGGCCGAGCAGTGGAACTGGTTCGATCCGCATGTCGTGGCCTGGCAGTCCAAGGTCGGGTTGACGCGCGAGTTCCTGCGCGACCTGCAGGAGCTGCGCCGCGTGATCGAGCCGGCGGCCGTGCACATTGCCGCCGAGCGCGCGAGTGCGGCCGACATCGCCGAGATCGAAGCCGCCTATGCCGGCATGAAGCTGGCCATCGACGAGGGTGGCGACTACGTGGCCAGTGACCTGCGCTTCCACCAGGGGCTGCTGCGGGCCTGCCACAACCGCATGCTGGTGCAGATGAGCAAGGCGCTGGGCGCGCTGTTGCGCACCAGCTTCGAGATCTCCACCTCGCGCCCGCACGGCCCCGCGGGGTCGCTGCCGCTGCACCGCGCCGTGCTCGATGCGGTCATCGCCCGCGCGCCGCACAAGGCCGAACGCGCCAGCCTGATCCTGATCGACGGCGCGGCCGAAGACATCGAGGCCGTGCTCGCGTCGCGCCGCAAGCTGCCCTCGGTGGCCATGCCGGCGCGGCGGCTGGCCGGGGCAGCGCGCACGGTGGCGGGACGCCGGGCCGTGAAGGCCGCGCCTTAGCGCGTTGCCCGCGCCTCGGCCGCCGGCGGCAGGCCGTTCTGCACGGCGATGAAGTCGGCCAGCATCGGCACGTAGCGCTGGCCCAGGCCGGCGGCCTCCATCGCCGCGAAGCCGTTCTTCACCAGCGTCTGCAGGTTGTTCACGGCGCCGATCTCGT
>CAVUGY010000015.1:0-15446 GCA_963741125.1 uncultured beta proteobacterium | reverse complement strand
CTCAAGCTATACCCAGTGGCCGTCAACGCCGTATTACTGTGCCTGTTCGGTTTGTCGCTGTGGCAGCCTACGACCCTGGTCGAGCGTATTGCGCGGCGCCGCGAGCCCGCGCTGCCGCCGGCCGGTGTGACCTACACGCGGCGCGTGACGCAGGCCTGGTGCCTGTTCTTCCTGCTCAACGGCGCGCTCGCACTGGCCACTGCGCTGGCTGCCAGTGACAGGGTCTGGATGCTCTACAACGGCCTGCTGGCCTACGGGCTGATTGCGGCGATGTATAGCGGCGAGTGGCTGGTTCGCCGCCATGTGCGACGTGGCTGGGCCGGCCATGCATGAGTTCTTGCCATTGGGCGCCGTTGCGGCGGCCGATGCGGCTGCGGCGACGCGGCCGGTTGGCCGCCGTGGCGGCGATGACATTGATCGCACAGAATTCATCGGCCGCGTCGATGCTTGGCAAGCCGCTTTCGCGGCCGAACCTGGCCGCTGCTGGGCGCTGCTGATCGACGACGCAATCGAGTTCGCCGCCGCGCTGTATGGCGCCTGGCACGCCGGCAAACAGGTCTTCCTGCCCGCCGATGCGCAGCCAGGCACGCTAGAGCGTCTGGCGACGCCTGGTCGACGGCCTGGCAGGTGAATTGCCAGGCGCCCTGCAGGCCCGCACCACGCACCTGCACGACCTCGGCAGGCACTCGATGCGAAGGCCACCCGCTTGGTACTGTTCACGTCGGGCTCCGGCGGCGAGTCGCTGGCAATCGCCAAGTCACTGGCCCAGCTGCAGGCCGAGATCGACGCGCAACAGGCGCTGCACGGCCGGAACTGGTCCGCGGCAGGGCCAGGGCTGGCGTGTTGGGCCACGGTTTCGCACCAACACATCTATGGACTGTTGTTCGTGGTGTTGTGGCCATTGGCCAGTGGCAGTCGCATCGCCACACCGCGGCTGGCCTACGCCGAACAATTGGCCGAGCGTGTCGGCCCCGAACCAGCCTTGCTGGTGTCGAGCCCGGCACACCTGAAGCGCTTACCCGACGGCCTCGACTGGTCGACCGCACGCAAGGCGCTGCGCGCGGTGTTGTCTTCCGGTGGGCCGTTGCCGCCCGAGTCCGCACTACAGGCGGCGCAGTGCTTCGGCGACTCCCCGATTGAAATTTACGGCAGCTCGGAGACCGGCGGCGTCGCCTGGCGCAAGCGGGCGCTGCACGGTGAGCGTTGGAACGTATTGGCCGCGGTGGAGTGGCGGATCGAAGCCGACCAGGGCGGCCTGCTGGCGCTGCGCTCGCCGTTCCTGCCTGACGACCAGTGGTTCATCACCGCGGACCGCGTGCGCGCCGAGCCCGACGGCGGCTTCACGCTGCTAGGCCGCGCCGATCGGATCGTCAAGATCGAAGAACGGCGCGTGTCGTTGACAGCCATCGAGCGGCTGCTCGCCGCATCGCCATTGGTGGCTGAGGTGCGTGCACTGACGTTGGCGCACGGCCACGGATTGCGCGTGGCCGCAGTGCTGGTGCCCAGTGCTTCCGGTGCTGCGCTCCTGCGTGACGGTGAGCGCCAGACCTTGATTGCGTCGCTGCGCCAAACGCTGCACCAGCAAGTCGACCGCATCGCCTGGCCGCGCCACTGGCGTTTCGTCGACAGCCTGCCGATCAACAGCCAGGGCAAGGTCACAGAGGCCGCCTTGGCGGCGCTTTTCACGCTGCCGCCGCCTTGGCGCTGGCTCGCACACAGCGAAAATTCGGCCCGCGCCGAGCGCTTCGCCGAGGCCGGGCTGGCCGGCTTCGAAGGCCATTTTCCGGGCGCTGCGATTCTGCCCGGTGTGATCCAGGTGGCATGGGCAGTCGACGCCGGTCGCGAGGCCTTTGCGTTGGCCGCGCCGGTACGTCGCATCGAGACCCTGAAATTCCAGCAGGTCGTGCGCCCCGGCACACGCCTGACACTGACCCTGCAATGGGAACCAGCGACGCGCAAGCTGCAGTTCCGCTACGAGTCGCATGCCGGTGTCCATGGCAGCGGCCGTCTGTGCTATGCGCCAGAGGCGCCTGTACGTGTTTGAGGCGGTCGTCGTGGTCCCCGTGTACAACCATGGCGCGCCCGCGCAGCAGGTGGTGGCGCAGGCGCGAGCGCAAGGTCTGCCCTGCGTGGTCGTCGACGACGGCAGCAATGCGGTCAATGCTGCGCTGCTCGACACGCTGGCTCGTGAACCCGGCGTCACACTGCTGCGCCTCGCGCGTAACCTGGGCAAAGGTGCGGCAGTGATGGCCGGCCTGCGCGCAGCAGCGGCGCGCGGCGCTAGCCACGCCGTGCAAATCGACGCCGACGGCCAGCATGACGCCAGCCAGCTCGGTGCCTTCGTCGCGGCCGCGCGGACGCAACCGCTGGCGGTGATTTGCGGTGTGCCGCGTTACGACTCCTCGGTGCCACGGGGCCGGTTGCTCGGCCGCTATGCGACCCATGTCTGGGTTTGGATCAACACCTTGTCGTTCGCGATCCGCGATTCGATGTGCGGCTTTCGCGTCTACCCGTTGGCCGCGACGATTGCGCTGCTCGATAGCGAGTCCGCCGGCACAGGCATGGACTTCGACACCGAGATCCTGGTGCGCCTGCACTGGCGCGGCGTGGCCGTCGTCAACCGGCCAACGCCAGTGACCTATCCGGCTGGCGGCGTTTCTCACTTTCGCCTTTGGCGTGACAACCTGTTGATCTCTCGGATGCACACGCGTCTGTTCTTCGGCATGCTGCGCCGCGCACCCCATTGGTTGGCGCGGCGGCTGGCGCGCGTCGCGGCATGACGCGACGCGCGCCAGCGCATTGGGCGACGCTCGGCGAGTCGACCTTTGTTACCGGCATGCGGCTGTTGTCCTGGGTCCATCGCCGCCTGGGTCGCACCCCGTTTCGCCTGCTGTTGCTTCCGGTGCTGGTTTGGATGCTTCTGGCCCGCCCGGCGGCACGGCGCGCCTCGCGCCAGTACCTCGAGCGCCTGCAAGCAGCCCATGATTCACTTGGCCACGCGGTAAGTTCGCGCGATCTGCTACGCCACTTCGTCGCCTTTGGCGAGACGCTGCTCGACAAACTGCTCGCCGCCAGCGGCCGCTATCCGTTCGACGGCGTGCGGGTGGAAGGTGCGTTGCCCACAGCAGCCGACAGTGGCGGTGTCATCGTCACAGCCCACGTCGGCTGCCCGGAGCTGTGTCAGGCGCTGGCCGAGCGCCAACCCGGCCTCGAGCTCAAGGTGCTCGTACACACACATCACGCCGAGCGTTTCAACGCCCTGCTGCAGCGCTTGCGTCCCACGCAAGGCCTAGAAATGCTGCAAGTGACCGAGTTCGACCCGGCGACCGCCGAGCGGCTGGGCCTGTTCGTAGCACGCGGCGGTTGGGTCGCGATCGTCGGCGACCGCGTGCCTGTGCAGGCCGGCAAGACCGTGCTGCACCCGTTTCTCGGCCATCCTGCACCTTGGCCGATCGGCGCCTATGTGCTGGCCGCGTTGTGGCGTTGCCCGCTGGTATTCATGGCGTGCGTACGTGATGGCGACCACCATCGACTCCTGCTACGCTGCCTGAGCCGGTGCGTCGAGTTGCCGCGCCGCGGGCGCGCAGCGGCACTTGATGCACTGGTCGCAGATTACGTGGCTGCTATCGAGAGCGTGCTCATCACATCGCCATTCGAGTGGTTTAACTTCTTTGATTTCTGGGCCCAGCCGCAGCGTTCTGGCAGGCCATCCGCATGACGAATTCCAACTCCGCAATGACGGTCTTGTTCGACGGCTCGCCGCTCCGCATCGAAGACGTCGTCGCGCTGGCGCGTCGGCACGCCCACGCCGCGCTGTCGTGCGCGCCGGCCTTCGAGGCCCGCATCCGTGCCGGCGCTGACTTCGTCGATGCGCTGTTGCGCGACGAAGGTGTGATCTACGGCGTAACCACCGGCTACGGCGATTCGGTCACCGTCGCCGTGCCTGCCGCGCTGGTGGCCGAGTTGCCGCAGCGACTGGTTGCCTTCCATGGCTGCGGCATGGGCCGCATGCTCGCACCCGACGCGACACGCGCCGTGCTGGCCGCACGACTGGCCTCTCTGGCGCAGGGCGCTTCGGGCGTCAGCTTGGAGTTGTTGGCGCAACTGGCGGCGCTGCTCGTGCACGATGTGCTGCCACTGATCCCAGAGGAAGGTTCCGTTGGCGCGAGCGGCGACCTGACCCCGCTGTCCTACGTAGCCGCAGCGCTGTGCGGCGAGCGGCGCGTGTATTGGCACGGCCGCGAGAGGCCCGCTGCAGAAGCCCTGGCCGCGCTCGACCTGGCACCTCTGCGGTTACGGCCCAAGGAGGGCCTGGCCCTGATGAACGGCACCGCGGTGATGACCGGGCTGGCCTGCCTGGCCTTTCGAGCGCGCGGCCTATCTGTCGAAACTGGCCACGCGCCTCACGGCGCTGCAATGTGTTCGCTGCCGACGGCAACGCACACCATTTCGACCCGGCGCTGCACGCTGTCAAGCCGCACCCGGGCCAGCAGGCAGTGGCTGCGCGCTTATGCGCACGATCTCGATGGCGGACACGGCCAGCGCGCAACGACCAGCGCCTGCAGGACCGCTACTCGATGCGCTGCGCGCCGCACGTCATCGGCGTGCTCGAGGACGCGCTACCGTTGCTTGCGCCGGCTGATCGAGACCGAGCTCAACAGCGCCAACGACAACCCGATCGTGCGGCGGTGAGCGCCGTGTGCTGCACGGCGGCCACTTCTACGGCGGCCACATCGCCTTCGCGATGGACGCGCTGAAGGCGGCGGTCGCGAACGTCGCCGATCTGCTCGACCGCCAGCTGGCGCTGCTGGTTGATCCGCGCTACAACCATGGCCTGCCCGCCAACCTCTCGGGCGCGTGCGGCGAGCGCGCGCGCATCAACCATGGCCTGAAGGCGCTGCAGATCGCCGTGTCGGCCTGGACCGCCGAAGCGCTGAAGACTGACGATGCCCGCCTCGGTGTTCTCGCGCTCGACCGAGTGCCACAACCAGGACAAGGTCAGCATGGGCACGATCGCCGCGCGCGACTGCCTGCGCGTGCTGGAACTGACCGAGCAGGTGGCCGCGGCAATGCTGGTCGCCGCGCGCCAGGCGATCGCGCTGCGCCTGCGCTGCGAGGGCGCAGTCACCGTGCCGCCACCGCTGACGACGTTCAACAACACGCTGGCGGAACGCATCGATGTGATCGAGGAGGACCGCGCGCTCGACAGCGAACCGCACGCCCTGGTGCAATCGATCCGCGAGGAGGCCTGGTTTGTCGGCGCCTGATTTGAGCCATGAAATCGAGTTGCGGCCGGCGTTTTACGACCTCGACCCGATGGACATCGTCTGGCATGGCCACTATGTCAAGTACCTTGAACTGGCTCGCTGCGCCTTGCTCGAACGCTTCGATTACGGTTATCCGCAGATGCGCGCTTCGGGCTACGCCTGGCCGGTGGTCGACATGCGTCTGAAATACGTGCGCAGCGCCGGCTTCGGCCAGCGCATCCTGGCACGCGCACAGGTCACCGAGTGGGAGAACCGTCTGCGCATCGACTACTTGTTGCGCGACGCGGGTAGTGGCGAGCGGCTGACCAAAGCTCATACCGTTCAGGTGGCTGTTGACCTGACCACGGGTGAGATGCAGTATGTCTGCCCGCCGGTGTTGCGCGAGCGCTTTGGGCTGGCGTGATGATGCGGCGGCGCTTGCTGCTTGCAGCCACACTGCCGCTGGCCATCGCAGCGCCGCGTGCTGCCGACGCGCTCGAAGCCGTACGTAGCCGCTTGGCTGAAGTCGCGCTTCTGGTGAGGTGCGTTCAAGCAATCCAAGCGGCTGGCCGGCTTCCGCAACCCATTGCAGTCGTCAGGCCAATTTGTGCTCGTGCGCGGTCGCGGCGTGCTGTGGCTGACGGAAAAGCCCTTCGCCTCGACGCTGATCGTCACGCCGACCGCCTCGAATCGCTCGACTCGCAGGGTCATCGCCTGACCCGACTCATGCGCGTAGGAGCCGGCGCTGCGCTCGATCAACCAGCTGTTATTGGCTACGCTGACTGCCGACTTGACGCCGTTGCGCGCGCTGTTCTCGATCGACGCCAGCCTAGTCGGCCCCGTCGGGTGGCGTCTGGTGCTGCAACCCAGCGATGCACTGCTTGCGCGTCAATTGCTGCGCATCACGCTGGCCGGAGAGCAACATGTTCACGAGGTACAAATTGACGAGCGCAGCGGTGACCGAACTGAGATCGTGTTCTCGGGCTGGAGCAGTGCCGGTGCGCCGAGCAGCGCCGAGCAAGCCATGCTCGCGGGAGGAAGATGATCTGGCGTCGCACTGCACCTGCGTTGTGGCTGGTTTTCGTCCTGGCCGTCGCATTGCATCAGTGGCATTTCTGGCGCGAAGAGCGCCTTGAGACGGACCTGTTCGCCCTGCTGCCTGCCGACGAGCGCGAGGCCGGCAGCGAGCGTGCTCTGCACGGCCTGGCCGATGCAGCGTCGCGCCAGGTAGTCGTGCTGGTCGGCGCACCGCAGTGGGAACAGGCCCGCCGCGCCGCCGAGCGCTTCGGCCTCATGTGGCTCACGCTCGACCCGGCACTCGATGCGGCACCGGGCTTCGAGGCGGCGGCGGCCGAGCAAGCTGTGGCGGCGCTTCGCCCCTGGCGCAATCGCCTGCTCGAACCTGAACAATTCGAACTGTTGCGTAATACGCCCGCCCCGACGCTGGCCGCGCAGGCGCTGGCTGCGCTATACCAGCCGGGAATGGCCGGAAAGATGACGGATTGGGCGGCCGATCCGCTTGGTTTGTGGCCGCGCTGGTGGTCGCGCCGTACTGCGCAGAATCCGCTGCGCCCGCGCGACGGCTGGCTCACGGTGCACGCCGAAGGCCGGCACTGGATCGTGCTGGCGCGGCAGACCCGGGGCACTGCATTTTCGATGAGTGGTACGAGGCCGCATGGGGATGCTCTCGACAGCGCAGAGGACGAGTTGCGGGTGGCTGAACCAGGAGTGCAGTTGCTGCGCGCGGGCGTGCCCCTGCATGCCGAGGCCGCGGCGGCGCGCGGCAGCGCCGAGATCAACCTTATCGGCTGGGGCTCGCTGGCTGCGGTCCTGGCCCTGGTCTGGGCCGGCTTTCGTTCGCTGCGGCCGATCGTGTGCGTGGCCTTGTCCTTGCTGGTGGGTACTGCGGTGGCGCTGTCAGCCACCGCCTGGGTCTTCGGCCGCGTGCATCTGGTGACCTTGGTCTTCGGCGCCAGCCTGGTCGGCGTAGCCGAAGACTTCGGTATCCACTTCTTTGCCAGCCGCGCGGCGGCGCCGAGCGAAGCGACCCAAGCGCTGATGCGGCGGCTGTGGCCGGGCATGGCATTGGCGCTTGCGACCAGCGTGCTCGGCTATGCGGCCATGGCCGTGGTGCCATTCCCTGGGCTGCGCCAGATGGCACTGTTCTCGGCCGTGGGCCTGGTGGCCGCTTTCATCACCGTCGCCTGCTGGTTCCCGGCGTTGGCCGGGCCCGGGCGGGCAATGACACCGTTGGCCAGCCGCATCGCCAGCAGCCTTCGCTGGCGCCCGGCCCTGCCTCGACGCGCATCGGGTTGGGCTGTGTGGTCAACAGTGGCCGTGTTGGTGGGAATCGGGCTGTTCCAATTGCCGGTCCGTGACGACCTGCGCCAGTTGCAATCTTCGCCCCCGGAGCTGATGCAGCAACAACAGCGGGTGCAGCAGTTGTTGCACTGGCCGAGCCCGGGCCAGTTCTTTCTGGTCAACGCCTCCGACGAGGACAGGCTGCTGCAATCCGAGCAGCGCCTGATTGCCGCGCTGGTGCCATTGCGCGAACGGCGCCTGATCAGCGGCTGGAACGCGCTGTCTGATTGGGTGCCCCCTCTTGCTCTTCAGCGCGAGGCCGCCACCTTGACGGCTCGTGCCGAGACTGCCGTGCTGATCGAGCTCGGCCATCAACTAGGTGAGCACTTCGAGCGCCCCACACCGTCGCCGGCCGCACTCGATCTGGCCGGCTGGCTGGCCCAACCGGCGGCCACAACAATGCGCGCGTTGTGGCTGGGCCGGCAGGCCGACGGCAGCGTTTCCAGCGTGGTCTTGATCAGTCGGCCTGGAGCGGCCCGACGACCTGCCGCAGGTCGCGGCCGCCGCGGCCGGGATGACCGGTGTGCGCTGGGTCGACCGTGTGGCTCAGCTATCGCAGTTGCTGACGCACTACCGCGCGGCGATGGGCGCCGTGTTGATGCTGGGCTTCGTCGTTGTCGGCGCCGCGCTGTGGGCGCGTTACCGGCGCGATGCCTGGCGCGCTTGGCTGCCCAGCGCAATGGCCTGTGCCATTTGCCTGGGCTTGCTGGGCTGGCTCGGCATCCCATTGCAGCTGTTCAACGTGCTGGCACTGATCATCCTGCTCGGCATTGGTGTCGACTACGGCATCTTCCTGCTTGAGCACCGCGCCGACGGCAGCGCCTGGCTGGCGGTGGTACTGGGTGCCGCCAGCACCCTGCTGTCGTTCGGTTTGCTGGCGCTGTCAAGCACGCCGGCGCTGCGCGCCTTTGGCCTGACGATGGCCATCGGCGTGACCGCGGTGGTGCTGTTGTCGCCGCTGTTCCTGCCGCATGAATAGCCACCCGGGGCCATGCTTCGCCGTCGCACGTTCGCCTTGTTGTGGCTGGCCCTGACGGGCTGCGCCACACCACCCCCGGCAGCACCTGAGCTGTGGCTGCGCCTGCCGCCGTCCGTGCTCGGGCGGCGCCTGGCAATGACGCAGCAGTTGCGGATTTGGGTCGGTGGACGTGAGTTCGAGCTCGAGGCTCTGATCGAAGTCGACGAACAGTTGCTTCGACTGGCAATGCTGGCCTTCACACAACCGCTGGCGCGGCTGGAATGGGACGGGACCATACTGACGATGCACAGCACGCCGGGCTGGCCGGCAGCGGTTTCGGCCGAGCGCGTACTGAGCGATTTGGTGCTCGTGCTTTGGCCGGCCGAGGTGGTGGCTGCAGCGCTACCCGCTGACTGGTCACTGCGTCACGACAGCGTCGGTCGTGAACTGCTCTGGAAGGGCTCGGTGGTGCAGCGCGTGAGCTACGACAATGCGCACCGCACGCGGCTTGAGCACCTGACCCAGGGCTATCGGATGCAGATCGACTCGCTGTCTTTGCGGTAATGAACGGAATCGGATGAACGTCTTTGTTCAGGCCATCGGTGTGGTTTGCGCACTGGGATGCGACGTGGCGACGGTGCGCAACCGCTTGTTCTCCGCGACGCCGCTCCGGCTGTCGCTGAGCGATGCCTTTAGCCCCGGCCGCATGCTGCCGTTGGGTTTGGTGCGTGAGACGTTGCCGTCGGTGGATGACTGGCCCATGCGACAGCGCAGTCGCACGAATGCGCTGGCTGAGGCCGCGCTGGTGCAGATCCGGCCGCAGGTCGATGCCGCGATCGAGTGCCACGGTGCCCACCGGGTGGCAGTGGTCGTGGGCGGCAGCACATCGGGCCTGCGCGAGGGCGAGTTGGCTTTGCGTCGCCATCGCGCCGAGGGCGCCTGGCCAACTGACTACGACTACGCTCAACAGGAACTCGGCGCAACCGCTGAATTCTTAGCCTGGCGGCTCGGCGCGCGCGGCCCGGCGTTGGTGATTTCCACCGCCTGTTCATCGGGCGCCAAGGCGCTGGCTTCAGCGGCCCGGCTGTTGCGTGCCGGCCTGGCCGATGCGGTGATTGCCGGCGGCGCCGACGCGCTGTGCCGCTTCACGGTGGCCGGCTTCGTGGCTCTGGATTCGGTCTCGGACGAACGCTGCAACCCGTTGTCGGCGGCGCGCCGGGGCATCAACCTCGGCGAGGGCGCAGCGCTGTTCCTGCTCAGCCGTGACTCAGCGCCGGTTCGACTGGCCGGCTGGGGTGAAACCGGCGACGCGCACCACATGTCGGCGCCGGCGCCTGACGGTCGCGGCGCGATCGATGCCATGCGCCAGGCGCTCGCTCGCGCTGGTGCACGCCCGCTGGATATCGACTACCTCAACCTGCACGGCACCGCGACGCCGCACAACGATGCAATGGAAGCCTGTGCGGTCGCCGAGGTGCTGGGGCTAGGCGTGGCCGTCAGCTCGACAAAGCCACTTACCGGCCATGCCCTGGGCGCCGCCGGTGCGATCGAGGCCGTATTCGCGTGCATGACGCTGATCGATAATCCGCGCGGGCGGCTGCCACCGCATTGGTGGGACGGCGTGGCCGACCGGGCACTGCCCGCGCTGCGCTTGGCCGATCCCACTGATGGGCTGGGCCGTGCGGCGCGGATGGTAATGAGCAACTCCTTTGCCTTCGGCGGCAGCAACGCCAGCCTGCTATTTGCCGGGGCGTGATTGATGACTGAAATCCACCTCCCTCACCGCGGTCCCGCCCGCTGGATCGACCGCCTGATCGAAGTCGACGCCGAGCATGCGGTGGTCGAGTCCGACGTGCCCGCGCAGGGGCGGCAGGTGCAGGGCGGTGCGATGCCGGCCTGGGCCGGCATCGAGCTGATGGCCCAAACCGTTGCCGCCTGGGCCGGCGAGCGAGCGCAGCGCGCCGGGCGGCCGGTGCGGGTGGGCTTCTTGCTCGGCACCCGGCGCTACGAAACTCATTGCGATGGCTTTGCCAGCGGCAGCACCTTGCGCATCGCAGCCCATTGCGACTTCGTGTCCGACGCTGGGCTGGGCATGTTCACCTGCAGCATCCATTGCGGTGAGGCTCTGCTGGCGCAGGCTCAGGTGTCGGTGTTCGAACCCGCCGACGCCACACCGTATCTGAGCGGGCAAACCAACGGGGCAAGGGATGGCTGAGCGCGTCTTGGTGACAGGTTCGACGCGCGGCATAGGCCGCGCAATTGCCGTCGAGCTGGCGCACCGCGGTTATGCGGTCACCGTCCACGGACGACCGGGCAATGCATTAGCCGCGGATTTGGCGACTTCGCTTGGCGCAGGCGCAACGGCACTGTGTTTCGATGTGTCCGACCGCGAACAGGCACGCCTCGCAATCGAGGCTGACATCGATGCCCGCGGCGCCTATTACGGTGTGGTCTGCAATGCAGGTCTCGCGCGCGACGGCGCATTTCCCGCGCTGTCGGGCGAGGATTGGGATCTTGTGCTGCGCACCAACCTCGACGCCTTTTACAACGTGATCCACCCGCTGGTGATGCCGATGGTGCGCCGGCGCAAACCTGGGCGCATTGTCACTCTGTCCTCCGTTTCTGGCCTGATGGGCAACCGCGGCCAGACCAACTACAGCGCCGCCAAAGCCGGTGTGATCGGTGCCACCAAGGCGTTGGCGGTCGAGTTGGCCAGCCGCGAGATCACCGTCAATTGCGTCGCCCCCGGCCTGATAGCGACCGACATGCTCGACACGAGTACGGTCGATGAAGTCTTGAAGATGATTCCAGCCAAGCGCGTCGGCCAGCCCGAGGAAGTGGCCGCGCTGGTCGCCTTCCTGCTGTCGGCGCCGGCGGCCTACATCACTCGGCAGGTGATCTCGGTCAACGGGGGGATGGTCGGGTGAAGCGTGTGGTGGTCACCGGCGTCGGCGCTATCAGCCCACTTGGCCACGACTGGGCCAGAGTGCAGGCCCAGCTGCGTGAGGGGCGCAATGCCGTCCAGCATCTGGCCGACTGGGACAAATACGAGGGCCTGAATACGCGCCTGGGCGCGCCGGCAGCGCCTTTCACGTTGCCGCCCGAATACAACCGCAAGAGCACGCGCAGCATGGGCCGCGTGGCCTTGATGGCCACCCGCGCCAGCCAGCTCGCGCTGGCGGATGCCGGCCTGCTCGGCGATGCGCTGGTCAGTAGTGGCCGGCTCGGCATCAGTTACGGCTCATCAGCGGGCACGCCGTCGGCCGTCGGCGATTTCGGCCGCATGTTCGCGCAACACAGCACCGAGGGCATCACTGCCAACACCTACATCAAGATGATGTCGCACACCGCAGCAGTCAACATCGGCGTGTTCTTCGGCATCACCGGGCGCATCGTGACCACGTCGAGCGCCTGCACCTCGGGCAGTCAGGGACTGGGCTACGCCTTTGAGGCCATCCGCTATGGCCGCCAGGTGGCGATGCTCGCTGGAGGTGCGGAAGAGCTTGACGCCAGCGAGGCCGCGGTGTTCGACACCCTGTTCGCCACCAGCGTGGCCAATGACACGCCTGCGGCCACGCCACGGCCATTCGACAGTGCGCGCGACGGCTTGGTGCTCGGTGAAGGCGCCTGCACCTTCGTGCTCGAGGAGCTGGAGCATGCACACACGCGCGGCGCTCCGATACTGGCCGAAGTCGTCGGCTATGGCACCAACAGTGATGGCCAGCATGTGACGCAGCCCAGCGCAGCGACTATGGCCCAGGCCATGCGCTTGGCGCTCGAAGACGCCGGGTTGCCGCCGTCGGCTATCGGCTACGTCAATGCTCACGGCACAGCCACCACGCATGGCGACGTGGCCGAGAGTCGGGCCACTCACGAGGTCTTCGGCGCCAGAATACCGATCAGCTCGCTCAAGAGCTACATGGGCCATACGCTGGGTGCATGCGGTGCGCTCGAGGCCTGGATGACGATTGAGATGATGCGCAGCGGCTGGTTTGCGCCGACCATCAATCTGACCAATGTTGACCCGGCCTGCGCCGAACTCGACTACCTAGTCGATAGTGGCCGTGAAATCCAGACCGACCTCGTGATGAGCAACAATTTCGCCTTCGGCGGGATCAATACCTCGCTGATCTTCCGTCGCTGGGGTTGACCGCGCGAGATAGATACAACCAGGAGAAAGTCGATGAGCTTGTTCCTACGAGTTGCACTGGCAGCGCCCGTGCTCTGCGCGCTGGCGAGCACGCCCGCAATCGCGCGCGACACCATGTACATGGTCCCGTTGAAGGATGTTCTCGAAATGCCAGAAGCCAAGGCCAAGCTCGACGGCTCGGTCAGGTTCTACCTCAAGGGGCAGACCACTCCCAAGATACTGGAGCAGCTGAGTGAAGACAGCTCCAACAAGAAGACCAATGGCGTTGGCAAGGACGACCTCGAAGGCTGCAAATGGGCCGCCCTGTCAGCATTGATTGCCTTCCAGGACGGTGCCAGAAAGCACAAGGCCAATGCAGTGATCGATCTGGTCAGCAACTACAAGAAGAGCGTGAAGGTCAATGCTGCCGAGATCGAGTGCCACGCCGGCGCGGTGGTGATCGGCGTGGCGCTCAAGGGGCGCTATGCTCGCATCGAGCCGTAAGAAGGAGTACCTCTCGATGACCTCCAAACAGCGATTCGCGCTCGCCTTCGTTGTCGCTGCTGCGGCAGCAGCACCTGCGCTTGCCCGCGACACCGCGATGATCGACCCGGTCCCGGTTGCTCCGGCGGCAGCTGAGGCGCGCCAGGCGATGCTCGACGCGGCCACGACGCGCGGATGGGCTGTGGTCGACGACAAACCCGGTGAGCTCGTATTGCGCTTCAACAAGGCCAACAAGCACAGCGCAACGGTGGCAGCAAGGTACGATGCCAACGGCATGAAAATCCACTACGTGGACAGCGTCAACCTGAATTACAAGGTCAAGGTGGGAGGGGCGGTGATCCATCCGGCATACAACACCTGGGTCGCCGACCTGGCTCGCGCTGCGGCTGCGATGTACGGCCGCAGCCCGCCTGGTGCGGCGCCAGCGGCGTCGGCAGCGCGATAGCCCGGGCGCATGTGCGCCCGGGCCATCGCGTTACACGTCGATTCGGTGGCGCGCTGCGCGGCAGCGTGGCAACGCGATCGTCACTTCAATGCCGATGAGCACGAACGCGCCCGCACCATTGCGTCGCCGGAACGGCGTGCCCAGTTTCTGGCCGGGCGCTGGTTGGCAGTGCAGTCGTTGGTCGCACGCCACGGCGGTTCGCACGAGGACTGGCACCTAAGTTGCATCCGTGGCCATGCACCACACGTGATACGTGGCCCGGCGCGAACATGGCTGAGCATTGCGCATTGCGGCGACAGCGTCATCTGCGTCCTCGCGGACAGACCGGTCGGGGTCGATATTGAACTCGACGACAGGTTGCATGGTGCGACGGAAGAGCGCGCCGACTTCGTTCTGGCCGCGGCCGAGCGGCCGGCATTTGCACAGACGCCGCCGGATGCACGCGCAGCATTTCTGCTTTCGCGCTGGACCCTGAAGGAAGCCTGGGCCAAGCGCCAGGGCTGCGGTCTGGCGCTCGGCGCAATGCGCGGCTTGGAGTCGCGGCCGCTGGCACAAGGTGGCAATGCGCGCCTGTGGCGCGCGGCTGGGTTGATCGTGGCACTGTGCGCCGAAGAGAGCGACGTGTGGCCGCAGCCCAACTTCGCAGTGCTGGCTGCAGCGCCCGCGGAACCATGGCAGGTGGGACCAATCAACCCTCGCCAATGACTCGCTCGTTGAACCGGCGAAGAAGCCGGTCATGGCGGCAGAAACGGCCAAGCCATGCTTGCGGCGCAGCCCTGGGCTATCGACCTGCACATTTGCGCTGAATGCGGACCGGGTGCAGCGCTTGTGCCTGAGCGCATGGCACGAGGCGAGCGCACGATCAGCTAGAAGCACGTGGCCCGCGATATGCTGCACCGCCCCGATCCGACCGCGCCGCCGCACCACATGCCCAGCCCTGAATTGCTGCATCCTCACGTGCCAGAGACCACGTTCGGCAAGTGGTTCCTGCACACCGAAACCTGGACGGTTCACGTGCTGGAGCGCGCGCTGCGCGATTTGGAGCGATTGATCCCACAGCGCCAGTCGAGTTACCCCGTGGTCGTCGATGTCGGATGTGGATGGGGCCGATCACTACCCAAGCTGCAACAGCGCTTTGCGCCGCAGCGGCTGATTGCGGTCGACGTCGACCCAGAGATGGTGCAGGCGGCGTTGGCCGAGGCGCACGGCGCTGGCCTGACTGTCGAGGGCCTGGTCTGCTCCAGCGAAAGACTGCCTATGGCCGATGCGTCGGTCGACCTGCTGCTCTGTCACCAGACGTTCCACCACCTTGTTGAGCAAGAGACCGCAATCACTGAGTGGTACCGCGTGCTACGGCCGGGCGGCTTGCTGCTCTTTGCCGAATCGACGCGGCGCTACATCCGCTCATGGTTGATCCGGCTGCTGTTCCGGCACCCGATGCAGGTGCAAAAAAGTGCCTCTGAGTACTTGGCGCTGGTTCGCAGCGCCGGCTTTCAGGTCGGACCGAACCAGGTCTCGTTTCCCTATCTATGGTGGAGCCGCGAAGACCTGGGGCTGGCCGAGCGCTGGTTCGGCATCGCGCCACCAATCGAACGCGAGGAGACGTTGATCAACTTGGTGGCGGTCAAGCCCGCCTGCAGAGCAGGGACTGCAGGTCGCGGGCCACGATAGGCTCGCGACCTGCCCGATCATAGGTATAGCGGAGATTGCCACTGCCCGACCCAGAATGCCTCGGGTAAGCCCTCGCGGGTGCAGGGGTCAAACATCATACGATAACAAGATTCGGCCGCCGGTGGCAGAAAC
>CAVUGY010000014.1:0-15892 GCA_963741125.1 uncultured beta proteobacterium | reverse complement strand
CGAGAACGACCGCGTCCGTGCAGCCAAGCTCGAGCAGCTCGAAAGCCGAGGTGCGCCGCGGGCTTGACAGCGGCAAGGGCCAGGCTTGGGATGCCGCCCAGGTCAAGCAGCAAGCCAGGGCTCGCCGTACGATCAAGACGGCGAAGGCATAGATGCCACGCATCACCCGCCGGCCGTTGGCCGGACGGACATCCTCGAAATCTGGGACTACATCGCCGAAGACACCTTCGCGGCTGCCGATCGCTGGGTCGATCAGCTTGATGAGAAGTTGCGGCTTCTCGCGATACAGCCGCTGATGGGCCGCACGCGATGAACTCGAACGCGGTGTGCGCAGCCTCCCGTTCGGGCGCTACGTCATCCTCTACATGCCGACCGACGTCGGCATCGACGTCGTGCGCGTGTTGCACGGCGCCAGGGACATCGATGCAGTTTTTGGCGACGGGTGATCGAGGCGGACATCGACTTGCACAGGGGCGGACTGTTGAGGAGACGTGCTGTGCCTGGACGTCGATGCGGCCAAGATCCGCACCCTCGAGTCCGGCGGCCTGCCGATCCACGAGCCCGGGCTGCTCGAGGTGGTGCAGCGCAACGTGGCCGGCGGCCGCCTGCAGTTCACCACCGACATCGAGCGCGCGGTGGCGCACGGCACGATGCAGTTCATCGCCGTGGGCACGCCGCCCGACGAAGACGGCTCGGCCGACCTGCAGTACGTGCTGGCCGCCGCGCGCAACATCGGCCGGCACATGACCGACTACAAGGTGGTCGTCGACAAGAGCACGGTGCCGGTGGGCACCGGCGACAAGGTGCAGGCCGCCATCGCCGACGAGCTGGCGCAGCGCGGCCTGACGATGGACTTTGCGGTCGTCTCGAACCCCGAGTTCCTGAAGGAAGGCGCCGCGGTCGACGACTTCATGCGCCCGGACCGCGTGGTCATCGGCGCCGACGACGAGCGCGCCACGCTGCTGATGCGCTCGCTGTACGCGCCCTTCGTGCGCAACCACGACCGCGTGCTGGTGATGGACCGGCGCAGCGCCGAGTTCACCAAGTACGCGGCCAACGCCATGCTGGCCACGCGCATCAGCTTCATGAACGAGCTGTCGCGGCTGGCCGAGCGGGTGGGGGCGGACATCGAGCGGGTGCGCCAGGGCATCGGCAGCGATCCGCGCATCGGCCTGCAGTTTCTGTATGCCGGCGTGGGCTACGGCGGCTCGTGCTTTCCCAAGGACGTGAAGGCGCTGGCCCGCACGGCCGCCGATGCCGGCTGCCCGCTGCAACTGCTGGGTGCGGTGGAGGCCGTCAACGAGCAGCAAAAGCACGTGCTGGTGGACAAGATCGTGCAGCGCTTCGGCAGCGACCTGGCCGGCAAGACCTTCGCGCTGTGGGGCCTGGCCTTCAAGCCCAACACCGACGACATGCGCGAGGCGCCCAGCCGCACCATCGTGGCCGAGCTGGCGCGCCGCGGCGCGCGCATCCGCGCCTACGACCCGGTGGCCGGCAAGGAGGCCGCGCGCGTGCTGGGCGATGTGCCGGGGCTGGTGATCGCGGCCTCGGCCGCCGAGGCGCTGCAGGGCGCCGACGCGCTGGCCATCGTGACCGAGTGGAAGGAGTTCCGCACACCCGACTTCGAGGCCATCAAGGCGGCCCTGCGCACGCCGGTGGTGTTCGATGGGCGCAACCTGTACGAGCCGGCGCTGATGGCGGGGTTGGGGATTGAGTATTACTGTATTGGGAGGGCGGCGGGGATTCCGCTGCCGTGACGGCGCTGCGGAAAGCGGTGTCGGCGGCCCGCCAATGGGCGGCACCGATGTCATTGGGCGCACGCTTGATTTGTCGATGCACGACGGCTTTGAGAATTTACTTGCCGAACAGGTCGGCGTGCGTACCGGTGCGCTCGAAGCGAACTACTTCGCCATCCACACAGTAAATCAGGACCCAATCGGCTTCGATATGAAGGTCGCGGCTTGGCTTCCATTCGCCCTTCAGCGGATGGTCACCGAGTTCGCGGGGAAGCGGTTGGCCTTCCAGCAGCAGGCCGATCACGTGCCGCAGCTTGCCCATGTCGTAGCCACGCTTTTGCGCCAGCTTCGCATCGCGTTTGAATTGCCCTGTATAGCTGGGCAGGCGCATCAAATGCCCAATTGTTTGAACAAGTCAGATGCGCTAGACGCGTGAAACACATCTGCGCCTTTGCGGCCCTTGCGAATGGTGTCGGCGGTAAGTGCGTTGGGCGTTTCGCTGTCGGCGATGTAAAGGCGCATCAGGTCGCGGATGATTTGAGCTGCGGGGCGATGGCGATCTGCTGCCACGGCCATAAAGCGTTCACGCAGTTCGGGTTCCATCTTGATGGACATTTGTACTTCCTTGGACATGGCGGCCTCGCTTGGTTGCGTCGTCAACGCCGCCATTGTAGAGGTATCTGTTGGGTATTCAACACATACCTTTCGAACATTCATTCGTTACCGGTGGGAGGTATTTCGATCGCGCGTCATTGAGGCCATCCGTCGTGATCGACAAGAGCACGGTGCCGGTGGGCGGCGCAATCCGGCCAATGTTCGATTCAGCGAGCTGGGCCGTGTCTGCGTGCATTTCTTCGGCGCCCCGCGCCAAAGCGGTACCAAGTCCGGCAGGTTCTGACGGCCATTGCCAAACTGCAAGGGAAGACCAAATGAGCCTCGACCACTACACCTACCGCGTGACTTGGTCCGCCGAAGATGCGGAGCATGTCGGGCTGTGCGCCGAGTTCGCATCGTTGAGCTGGCTCGCGCCGACCCCTGAAGCGGCGCTGTCCGGCATCCGGGCGTTGTGGCAGATGTCGTGAAGGATCTGCGAGCATCCGGCGAGTTGGTGCCGGACGCTATCGCGGAGCGCCGCTACAGCGGCGAGTTGCGGGTACGCATCCCACCGCTGGTGCACCGGCAGCTCGCACTCCAGGCGGCGGAAGAAGGTGTCAGCCTTAATCGGTTGGCGAGTGCAAAGCTGGCTGCCTGAGGTCTTGGACTGGTGCGGCCGCATGGAAGGAATTCCGCACGCCCGACTTCGAGGCCATCAAGGCAGGCCTGCGCACGCCGGTGGTATTTGATGGGCGTTAACTGTTGCGAGCCAGATCACAGATAATAATGAAAGTATTCTATCGACTTTATGTGAATATAGCTAGAATATTGACATTATGGCCAAGAAGACTGCACCCCTGATGCCAGCAACCGGCGAGCTCTTGCAGCGGTTCGGCGAGCGACTGCGTCTAGCGCGCCGACGCCGACGCCTATCCTCCAAGCAGGTGGCCGAGCGGGCTGGCATGGCGCCGATGACCTTGCGCAGCCTGGAGCGTGGCGGGTCGGGCGTCACCATTGGTGCCTACCTGGCCGTCATGCAGGTGCTCGGCATCGAGCGCGATCTCGACATGCTCGGGCAGGCGGACCCTCTGGGCCGAGAGTTGCAGGACTCCAGGCTGCCGGCGGGCCGCACCGCTATGGCCGTGAGCAGGGCCGGGCGCGGCGCAGGCGTGCGGCAATCGGGCACAACCGCGCAGATCGTCCGTCAACGTGCGAAGCCAGCAGACGACGCGAGCGAGTGGATGGGCGACAGCGGCTTCACCAGTTCCCGCGCCCTGGCTGAGCTGATCAAGCCAACAGCACCGGTGCCGAAGAAGCGGCGCGGCTGACGACATGGCCACGGGTATGCGCACTGGCACCCGCACGATTGCGGTCTATGCCGACTGGGACGGGCTATCCGCTCCGCTTCGACTTGGCTTGTTGCGGGCTCGGCGCGGGGCTGGGCGCGAAGTATTCGAGTTCGAGTTCGACGGGCTCGCGCTCGATGACCACGCATGCGCCAACCTGCAGCTCGACCTGAGGCTGGGTCTCTACGCAGGTCGTCAGCACCCGCAGCAGGGCAGTGAAACCTTCGGCGTATTCGCCGATGCCAGCCCGGATCGTTGGGGCAGGCTGCTCATGCGACGCCGACTGGAGCGCGAGCAAAGGGCTGGGATCACGGCCAAGGCCGTGCGCCTTGTCGAGTCGGACTATCTGCTTGGTGTGCATGACGCCTTCCGTGTCGGTGCGCTGAGGTTTCGCCTCGATGATGCTGGTGACTTTCTGGATAACCGGCACGACCTTGCAGCGCCGCCGTTCGTTCAGCTGCGCGAACTCGAGGCCGCCAGCCTGGCGCTCGAGCGTGACGAGGACAACACCGCTGCGCAGGGCGATGACTGGCTGCGCATGCTGATCGCGCCGGGTGGATCGCTTGGTGGTGCGCGACCCAAGGCCAGCGTGGTCGATCCCGACGGCCACCTTTGGATCGCCAAGTTTCCCAGCGTGCGCGACGAGCACGACATGGGTGCCTGGGAACTGGTGGTCCAGACGCTGGCGCGCGGTTGCGGGCTGCAAGTCCCCGATAGTCTGGCGCGCCGGTTCGCCAACCCGCACCATACTTTTCTCGTGAAGCGATTTGATCGCACGGATGCCGGGCGGCGGCTGCATTTCGCGTCGGCGATGACACTCACCGGGCGCCAGGATGGCGACGACGCTTCAACAGGCGCGAGCTACCTCGAGATCGCGCGAGTGCTGATCGATCACGGCGCGCAGACCGACGCCGATCTTCGAGAACTGTGGTCGCGGATCGTGTTCAACCTGATGGTCTCCAACACCGACGACCATCTGCGAAATCACGGCTTCATCCTGGTGCCCGGCAAGGGATGGCGTCTGTCGCCGGCCTTCGACATGAATCCGGTCCCGAACGCTCATGGACTGAACCTGAACATCAGCCAGACCGACAATGCAATGGACCTTGATCTCGCTCGCGCCGTGGCACCGTACTTCCGTGTCTCCGCTCGCGATGCCGACGGGATCATCGACAGCTGCCTGACGGTCGTACGTCAGTGGCGAACGATCGCTGCACAACTTGGGGTGCCGCCCCGGGAGCAAGACGCCATGGCTGCGGCCTTTCACCTGGCGTCAGCGTAGAAGGGATTGCGACATGCGCCCTTCGTGCGCAACCACGACCGCGTGCTGGTGATGGACCGGCGCAGCGCCGAGTTCAAGGAGTTCCGCACACCCGATTTCGAGGCCATCAAGGCCGCCCTGCGCACGCCGGTGGTGTTCGATGGGCGTTGCCTGTACGAGCCGGCGCTGATGGCGGGGTTGGGGATTGAGTATTACTGCATTGGGAGGGCGGCGGGGATGTCGTTGCCAGCACGAATCTGACGCGCTTTCTCGCGAACAACGGGCTCATCCATGGGCATGGTCCCGCTCCCAAGCCGGAGTAATATCTCTGCATGCGCATCGCAACTGGCACCGTCGTCTCCGGCAAAGTTGTCTTCGATGACTCGGCAATTGCCGATGGGACGGATGTGTTTGTACTCACCAGAGATACTGGCGAGACACCCCGGCTATCGCCCGAAGAACTGGCTGAGCTCGAAGCCGGCCTCGCCGAGGCCGACCGTGGCGAGATGATTTCAGGCGACGACTTCTTCAAGCTCCTGCGCCGCCACGGATAGCGGTGGCGCTTGAACTGTTCATCTCGCGCCGCGCGGCAGCAGAAATAGACCGCATTGCCGGGTGGTGGGCGGCCAATCGCCCGGCCGCCCCAGGCGCCGTGCGCAGGGATCTCGAAGCGGCCTTCGCGCTCCTCGTCGAACAGCCGGGGATGGGTGGCGAAGTCGCGGTTGCAAGCTCAACCGACGTGCGGCGCTTTCACGTCGATCGAATCCGCTACTGGGTCTACTACCGCGTACGCGCAAAGCGGCTGGAGGTCGTCTCCGTCTGGCACTCAAGCCGCGGTACCAAACCGGCGATATGACGTGCGTGTTGGGCGAATTGCCGGGCCTGCCCACTCGCGCGAGTCGAAGGAGTTCCACACGCCCGTCTATGAGGCCATCAAAGCAGCCCTGCGCACGCCGGTGGTGTTCGATGGGCGCAATTTGTACGAGCCGGCGCTGATGGCGGGGTTGGGGATTGAGTACTACTGTATTGGGAGGGCGGCGCACACTCGGCTGTAACGGCGATGCGCATGGGTCATGGCGTTTGGTTGAGCGATGGCGGTGCCTCGCTGCGGCGGCGCTGGCGCCCGTTCACGCTCAGTACCCTGCTTCTCGTTGATGGCGCACCGCCAGAATCACCGCCGTTGAGTCGTCGTAACGGTACAGCGCCACGTAGCCGGTGGCGCCGAAAACAATCATCCACTCCCTGTACTCAGGGTCCATGTCTTGCGCTGGCCGGCCGATGCCGGGCTGGCGCGCGACGATCTGCACGCCTTCGCGAATGATTTTGGCTGCACGCCTGGCCGCGCCAACGTCTTTCGCGGACAGGAATTGATAGAGCCGCTGCACGTCGCGCAAGGCAGCCGGCGACCAGGTCAGACGTGGCATTCAGGCGGCTCGATGTCTTGGCCGGCCTCCAGCTTTTCAAGCCAGGTATCAGCTTCTTCTAACGTCGCATGCAGCCCGGTGGCCTGGTACTCGTCCCAGGCCTTGATTGCGTCTTGCCGGAACGACTCGCGCTTTTCTTCGCGTTCGACGTACTGGCTGATGGCTTCGCGCATCAGCCAATGCGGCGTTCGCTGCCTGGCATCAGCCAGGCGTTTTACTCGCTCCTTGATGTCGGCGTCGATCTTGATCGCCACAGGGCGAATGGCGGCGGTGCTCATCGATGCCTCCAGCGGGTAGTTACAGGTAATACCTTAGCATAAGGCTTACGCGCCCCGTACCCCTGCCAAGAGATCGGGGTGGCGATCTAGTGCCTTGAATGCGTTGACGCCACCACCGAAAATAACGAGCGGGTCACCGAGTGGAAGGAGTTCCGCACACCCGATTTCGAGGCCATCAAGTCGGCCCTGCGCACGCCGGTGGTGTTTGATGGGCGCAACCTCTACGAGCCGGCGCTGATGGCGGGGTTGGGGATTGAGTATTCCTGCATTGGGAGGGCGGCGGGGATTCCGCTGCCGTGACCGCCGGATAACCTCTTACGCAACGACCGGCTGAAAAACGCGGATGCGCGGCGCGATCTTCGCGCGCAAGTCGCGGTTGGCAACACGCATGTCGTACTCGGCCTGCAGATTCAGCCAGAAGCGTGGCTCCATACCGAAGAACAGGCCGAGTCGGAGTGCGGTGTCGGCGGTGATCGGTCGCTGGCCATGCACCAGCTCACTGATGCGGCTCGGCGACACGTCGATGTCCGCCGCCAGCTTGCGGGCGCTGATCTCCATGGGCTTCATGAAGTCCTCCAGCAGGATCTCGCCGGGGTGGATTTCGTCGAGCAGCTTGGCCATGTCCTGTACTCCTAGTGGTAGTCCACGATTTCGACGCGGTGCGCGCCATCCACTTTCCACACGAAGCAAACACGCCACTGGTCATTGACGCGAATGCTGTGCTGGCCCTTGCGATTGCCTTTCAGCGCCTCCAGTTGATTACCGGGAGGAACGTTCAGACTGGCGAGTTCGGTTGCTGCATGGAGTTGCAGCAACTTGCGCCTGCCACACGTTCGATGTTCCTGAAACGAGCCACGGCCTGGGCGTTGAACAGCTTCTCAGTTTCGAGAGACGCAAACGAGCGAATCATGAGGGATACTGATCTGCGTGACGGAATCTGTCAAGACCGTACGCGACTGCAGGCGAAGTCGGCCATCTGATGACGAACGACGAGGTGCAGGCGGCCATCGCCGACGAGCTGGCGCAGCGCGGCCTGGTGATGGACTTTGCTTGGTCGCTAACGCCGAGTTCCTGAAGGAAGATGCGGCGCTGGCCCGCACGGCCGCCGATGCCGGCTGCCCGCTGCAACCGCTGGGTGCGGTGGAGGCCGTCAACGAGCAGCAAAAGCACGTGCTGGTAGAGAAGATCGTGCAGCGCTTTGGCAGCGATCTGGCCGGCAAGACGATTGCGCTGTGGGGCCTAGCCTACAAGCCCAACAACGACGACATGCGCGAGGCCCGCAGCCGCACCATCGTGGCCGAGTGGAAGGAGTCCCGCACACCCAATTTCGAGGCCATCAAGGCCGCCCTGCGTTCGCCGGTAGTGTTTGATGGGCGCAACTTGTACGAGCCGGCGCCGATGGCGGGGTTGGGGATTGAGTATTACTGTATTAGGAGGGCGGCGGGCATGTCGTTGCCAGCACAAGTCTGACGCGTTTTCTCGCGAGCCACAGGCTCATCCATTAGGTGGACACGATGACAAGCGCCAACGCAGCACGCCAGCCGTATCGCCGACCTTCTGCCACACCGATGGATGCCATGCCCGATTAAATGAGCCTGCTGGGGCTGGATGCCGCACCAGCACTGATCCAGCCTGAGGTCATCCCCGGCCGCCCTGGTCGACTATTGGGCTACAACCTGTTCTTGGCGATCGTCCCGCAGGCAGCGGCCGACGGCATAGCATGCCCGCCGTTGCCCATCGTCTTCGATCGTGCGTGCAGCTTCAGAAACCTCGCCGACCCGGACAACAACGCCTTCGTCCTGCGCTGCGATGCTCGCAGCGACGCCACTGTGGCCCGGCTGCGGCAAACACTGGCATTGGCGCTGCGGCGATCGGGGCTTCATCCAAAGCCGTCCAGCACGCCGCATATGACGATGCTCTATGACCAGCAAGTGATCCCGGAGCATCCTATTGAACCCATCTGCTGGACTGCTACACGCT
The DNA here is from genome assembly GCA_963741125.1 of uncultured beta proteobacterium. Classification (GTDB taxonomy): domain Bacteria; phylum Pseudomonadota; class Gammaproteobacteria; order Burkholderiales; family Burkholderiaceae_C; genus CADEEN01. The sequence goes on along the minus strand of CAVUGY010000014.1, from coordinate 7,273 downwards.
TCGCCTTGATCCTCAGCCACCGCGGTCTCCGACATCACGAGTGGCTGGGCCATTGGCAACTCACCTGATCAGCCTCAACGCCGCGCACACTCATCGACCCATAGACGGGTTCGCCGGACGCCTACCCTGTGCCGCCCGGCAAGACCTCGTTGTCAATGGTTGGCTGCGTGAGTGCACACGCTCAGCCAGAGCGCCAGATCCTGCTCACTGCGCCACTCGGTACTCCGGCACCAGCCCGGCAAGTGCCCGCTGCGCCGCGCCCGCGTCGTGGCCCGCGCCCGCTGCGGCTCGGGCCACGGCCAGCAGCACCTCGAGCGGCACGTCGCGCGACTCGAGCCGGGCCACGCGCAATGCCGGCACCGTCGTCGGCAGCGTGGTGTCGGCATCGGCCAGCAGCTCCTCGTACAGCTTCTCGCCCGGCCGCAGGCCGGTGAACTCGATGGCGATCTCGTCTTCGGTATGGCCGGACAGGCGGATCAGGTGTCGCGCCAGGTCGACGATCTTCACCGGCTCGCCCATGTCGAGCACCAGCACCTGGCCGCTGCCGCCGATGGCCGCGGCCTGCAGCACCAGGCGCGCGGCCTCGGGGATGGTCATGAAGTAGCGAATGATGTCGGGGTGGGTCACCGTCACCGGGCCGCCCTTCTCGATCTGCTCCTTGAACTTCGGGATCACGCTGCCGCTCGAGCCCAGCACGTTGCCGAAGCGCACGGCCATGAACTTCGTCGCTGCATGCTCGGCGGCGAGTGCGGAGACGACCATCTCGGCCGCGCGCTTGGTGGCGCCCATCACGTTGGTCGGGTTGACGGCCTTGTCGGTGCTGATCAGCACGAAGCGCTCGCAACGGGCCTCGGCGGCGGCCAGCGCGGCGTGGTAGGTGCCCAGCGTGTTGTTGCGCAGCGCCGGCCCAGGCGTTGTCTTCTTCCATCAGCGGCACGTGCTTGTAGGCCGCGGCGTGGAACACCACCTGCGGCTGCCACTTGGCGAAGGTGGCGCGCAGGTGCGTCCAGGTCCTTCACGTCGCCGATCAGACGTCACCAGCGGCAATGCGGGAAGCGCTCGGCCAGGTCCTGCTCGACGCTGTAGAGATTGAACTCGCTCAGCTCGTACAGCACCAGCCGCGCCGGGCCGTAGCGCGCCACCTGGCGGCACAGCTCGCTGCCGATGCTGCCGCCGGCGCCGGTGATCAGCACCGTCTTGCCGTGCAGGCAGGCGTCGATGCCGGCCTCGTCGAGCTGCACCGGCTCGCGGCCGAGCAGATCTTCGGGTTCGATGTCGCGCACGCGGTTCACCTGCGTGCCGGCCTGCAGCTCCTCGGACGAGGGCACCGTCAGCACCGGCAGGCCGGTCGCGCGGCCAGCTCGAACGCGCGCTTGCGCTGCGGGCCGCGCAGCGAAGGCATGGCCATCACCAGGTGCGTGGCCGCGCCGCGCACGGCCTTGTCTTGCATCGCGGCCAGCGGGCCGAGCACCGGCACGCCGGCGATGCGCGCGCCGTGCTTGGCGGGGTCGTCGTCGAGCAGGCCGAGCACCGTCCAGCCCTGCTCGTGGATGCCGGCCAGCAGGCGCTTGGCCGCGTCGCCCGCGCCCAGCACGAGGGCGCGGCGGATCTCGGCGTCGCTGCCGGTGATCGCGCGGCGCGCGTGCTCGTAGAGCATGCGGTAGGCGATGCGCACCACGCACACGCCCATCAGCGTGACGAACGGGTGCAGCGCGAGCACCGCGCGCGGCACCTTGCGTCAGGCCCAGCGCCATCACGACGCGCCGCGCTGGCCAGCGCCGGCCGCGGCGCAGGCCAGGCGTCAGGCGCTTGACCTCGCCGAAGCCCGAAAAGCGCCACATGCCCTGCGGCACGCGCAGCGCGGCGAAGGCCGCCAGGTAGACCGCGACCACGCCGAGCATGACCCAGGCGTCGTAGCCCGGCCGCGCCGATAGCCAGCGCTCGAAGCCGAGGCGGAACAGGTAGGTGACGTTCCAGCAGCCGGCGATGACCAGCGCCATCGATCAGCAGCGACAGCGGCTCGCGGTGCGGGCGCAGCGCGCCAGGAAGCGGTCGAGCCGGTGCCAGACCGTCAGGGCCGGTAGTGTCGACTCGCGTCATCATGCGGCCTCGGCGCAAACAGGCGCGCCCACAACGCGCGCAGCGTGCGGCCGAGCACGCGCAGGTCGGTGGCCAGCGTCGGCCTGCTCGACGTAGTGCGGCCGCAGCGCGCAGCTTGCGCGGCAGCACGACCTCGACGTACTCGCGCTCGGGGTCGGCGGCGCGCGCCAGCAGCGTCGCCTTCGTCGCGGTAACTCGAGCGACGCCGGGTCGGTGATGCCGGGGCGCACGCGAGCACCTGCTCGCGCAGCGCCGGCCGGGTACAGCGCCACGTAGCGCGGCACCTCGGGCCGCGGGCCGACCAGGCTCATGTCGCCGCGCAGCACGTCGATCAGCTGCGGCAGCTCGTCGAGCTTGCTGCGGCGCAGGAAGGCGCCGGCGCGCGTGATGCGCGCATCGGCGCCGACCGTGAGCAGCGGGCCGCGCTGCGGCGCGCCCGCCACCATGGTGCGGAACTTGTGGATGCGAAACGGCCGGCCGTGGCGGCCGACGCGCTCCTGCCGGAAGAACACCGGGCCGGGCGAATCGAGCTTGATCCACAGCGCGACGCCAACGCAGCAGCGGCGCACAGCAGCAGCCAGCGCCGAGCGCCGCGCCGAGCAGGTCGAACACGCGCTTGGCCATCGGCGCTGGTCAGGCGCGCAGCGCGCGCGCGCACGGCGGCGACGACGCGCTCGACGTCGGCATCGCGTCATGCGCGGTGTAGATCGGCAGGCTCAGCATGCGCTCGTAGGCGCGCTGGCTGTGCGGGAACTGCGCCGGCATGCAGGCCGTAGCGGTCGCGCCAGTAGGGCTGCAGGTGCAGCGGGATGTAGTGCACGCTGCAGCCGATGCCGGCGGCGAACAGGCGCTCGATGAAGCGTGTCGCGCGTCGATCGGCGCGCCGTCGCCCAGGCGCAGCGACGTACAGGTGCCAGGCGTGCGGTCTCGCCCGGCGCGGCGCGCGGCGGCGTGATGCAGCGGCAGGCCGGCGCAGCGCCGCGTCGTACAGCGCGGCGAGTCTCGGCGCGGCGCTGCTGGAATGCGCGCGCGCGCTTCAGCTGCTGCAGGCCGAGCGCCGCGGCGATGTCGGTCAGGTTGTACTTGAAGCCCGGCGCGACGATCTCGTAGTACCAGCTCGGCACCTTGGCCGTGAAGCGGTCGAACGCGTCGCGGCTCATGCCGTGCAGGCGCATCACCCGCACGCGCTGCGGCCAGCTCGGCGTCGCGCGTGACGACCATGCCGCCCTCGCCGGTGGTGATGGTCTTGTTGGCGTAGAAGCTGAACACGGTGGCGTCGCGAGCCGAGCGTGCCGACCAGCTGGCCGCCGCTAGGTGGTCGGCAGCGCGTGCGCGGCGTCCTCGACCACCTTCAGGCCGTGGCGGCGCGCGATGTCGAGGATGCGCCGGCATGTCGGCGGCCAGGCCGGCGTAGTGCACCGGGATGATGGCCTTGGTGCGCGGCGTGATCGCCGCCTCGACCGCGTTCGGGTCGATGTTCAGCGTGGCCGGGTCGATGTCGACCAGCTTCACGTCGGCGCCGAGGTAGCGCACCACCTCGGCGGTGGCGGTGAAGGTGTGCGTGGTGGTGATGACCTCGTCGCCGGGGCCGATGCCCAGCGCCTCGAGCGCCAGGTGCAGCCCGGCGGTGGCCGAGTTGACGGCGAGCGCAGTGCAGCGCCGGCGTCGCCGAGGAAGGCGGCGAAGTCGTCCTCGAAGCGCTTGGCCTTCGGGCCGGTCGTGACCCAGCCCGAGCGCAGCGTGTCGACGACCTCGGCGATCTCGTCCTCGCCGATGTCGGGCAGCGCGAAGGGCAGGAACGGTGGCGACGGTGCGGTCATCGACACGGAGCCCTCATTTCAGGACGACCAGTTGCTTCTTCTGCGCGCCGGGAACGGCCGCCACGGCCAATGAGCGATCGAACGTGACCAGGCAGCCCTGGTTTTCCACCGCCAGCGCCAGAAGATACACATCGGTGATGTGGCGCGTGCTCAGCACATGCTCCCAGCGCAGCCGCTGCGGCTCGAGCAGACTCAGGCTGTCGGGCCAGAAGGCGTGGCTGCGATCGGCGGTGGCAGCCGCCAGCCGCTCGGCCACGCGGGCGGGTGGCTGCGGGTTTGGGTAGGCCGGCAACGACAGGATGCGCAGGCACCCGTTCTGCGTCAGTGGGCACGAGGCCCAGCCGTTGCGCGCATGTGCGGCCAACCAATCCATCGCCAGGTCATGGTGCAGGTGCCCGCCGTCGAGCAGCGCCACCAGCACGTTGACGTCGAGGAGTGCACGCACCGGCGTCAGGGCCTAGATGCCTTCACCGTCACGCAAGGCGTCGACCTGCTGATTGGTGGCCACGACGCCCGGCTTGGCCGCGAACGGCTCGAACCCGGCCACGCGGCGGACGGCCTTGCGCGCACCCTTGCGCGCGGCCGGTGCACCGACCCCGGTCAGCGAATGGCGCAGCAGGTGCGACACCACCTGGCCGGCGGTGCCACCCTGGCGCCGCGCCAGTTCCTTGGCGGCGGCGAGCAGGTCGTCGTCGATGTCGAGGGTGGTGCGCATGAGGTTATGCCCGCCGGTTGATGCAGTGATGCGTTGATGCAATGGCAGCAGTGTAGCCGACTTCAGTGCTTGGCCAGCCAGGCCAGGACATGCGTGCGCAACAACGGCACCGCATTGAGCAAAGGATAGAGCCGCGGATGGATCCGGCACACCGCGCGCGCCAGCGGCGGCGCCAGTGTGACGCGCCGCGCCACGATGCGCGCCTGCGGGAACAGCGCGCGCAACTCGCGCCAGCGGCACGCCGCGCACGTCGGGGTTGCGCGGGTTGTCGACGGTGAAGTCGTACCACAGCACTGCGCCGCCGGGCGCCAGCCAGCGCCACATCGCCGTCGGCCAGGCAGCTGCGCGTGGCGGCGTCGAGCAGCGAGGAGAAGACGGTGGACTGCAGCACGAGGTGCTGGCTGCCCGGCTCGATGGGCGCCACGATCGCGTCGCCCTCGATCAGGTGCAGCGCGGCCGGCAGCATGTGGCGCGCCTGCGCGAAGCGTTCGGGCAGCAGCTCGATGCCGCGTCATGTGCTCCGGCGCGAAACCCAGCCGCAGCAGTTCCAGCAGGTTGCCGCCACCGCCGCAGCCGACCTCGAGCACGCGTTTGTCTGCGAACGATCGCCCAGCCCGCGCGCGCGAACAGCGCCAGCATCGCGCGCTGGCGCTCCTGCACCGATCTGCCAGACATCGGGCTGCAGAAAGCTGTAGCGCTCGGCGCCGCGCGGCGCGCGTAGCGCGCGGCCACGGCGGCGCGGTTCGTCCTGCGATTCGCTCATGCCCGGCGCGCGGCGACCACCGCGTCGAGAAAGCGCCGCGCCAGCACCGGGTAGGTGTGGTGCGCCAGCACGAAGGCGCGGCCACGCTCGCCCATCGCGTGGCGCTCGGCGCGGGCAATGCGGCCAGCTGCGCGCAGCCCGGCAGCGATCGCCGCCGCGTCGCCGGCGCCACCGTCAGGCCGCAGCCCGCCTCGGCCACCGGGTCGTTGCCGGCCTCGACCGAGTGCAGCACCGGGCAGCCGGCCATCATGTAGTCCATCAGCTTGTTCGGCGCGATGCCGAAGCGGTAGATCGGCACGCGCTGCCAGCCGATGAAGGCAATGTCGATTTGCCCCAGCAGCGAGGGCACTTGCACCTTGGGCACCGGTGGCTGCAGTGCCACGTTGCCCAAGCCCTCGGCCGCAATGCGCGACGCCAGGTGCGCGCGCAAGTGGCCGTCGCCAACGAGAACGAAGCGCAGCGGCTTCTCGCGCGACAAGGCGGCAGCGTCGAGCAGCGTGTCGAGCGCATTGGGCTCGCCCATCGAGCCGGCATAGCCGACCACCGCGTGGCTCGCTGCATGTGCGGCATCGAGTGCCTGCTGCACGTCAGCGCGCAGCGGCTGCGGTGTGGCCTGCCAGTCGTCGGGCGAGATGCCGTTGGGCACGATCGCGAGCCTGGCCAGGTCCAGCCCATGCGCGGCCATGTGCGCGTGCACCTTCGGCAGCATCGACACCACCAGGTCGGCATGGCGATAGGCGCTGTTCTCGGCTCGCTGGCACAGCAACGCGAACGGGTGCCACTTCGACATACCCGACAACTCGATCGGCGACAGTGGCCACAAGTCGTGCACCTCGTGCACCAGCGTTGCGCCGGCCAGGCGCGCGATGCGCCGCGCGGGCCAGCAGTCCATTGGGTAGGTGCTCGAGCCGATGACCACGTCGGGCCTGAACGCGGCCACGAGTTGCGGCGCCATGGTCCACACCTGGCGCAGGAAGGACGGCGATGTTGCGCAACCGGCCGAGGCCGTTGCCGCGGTACGCCGGCGTGGGCAGCCAGCGGTAGTCGAATGCCGTCGAGCACTTCGCTCGGCCACCTCGGGTTGGCGCGAGCGCACGTGCGAGAAGCTGGCGGCCACGATCATCACCCGGTGCCCGGCGCGCACCCACTCGCGCGCCAGGTAGTACGGGCGGTACTCCATGCCGTAGCGCCGGACTGCCCGCGTAGTGATTTTGGTACAGGATGTTCATGCGGCGAGCGCCTGCAGCCGCTCGAAAAATTGCTGCACGCAGGGGCCGAACAGCGCATGCTCTGCGATCCAGGCCCGGTTTGCGCTGGCGATGGCACTGGCTTTTGCAAGTAGCGGCTGGAGGCGCGCGGCCGACAGCACCTCACCGTCGCGCAACACGATGCCGTTGTCGCCATCGCGCACAAGTTCGCGGTTCGCCGGCAGGTCCGACAAGATCGGTACACATCCCTGTGCCATGGCTTCAAGCACCGATACCGCGACTGAGTCGCTTGTCGGCAGGCTGAGGTACCAGCGCGAATGCGCGTACCAGGTGGCCTGCGTGGCCGCGTCGAGGCGGCCGACGAAACGTGTGCCCCGCGGCGCCGCCGCTTCGAGCGCGGCGCGCAGCTCGCCGTCGTTGGCGACGACCAGCTGCTTGCCGGGCCAGTCCAGCGCGTCGAACGCCCGCAGCACACGCGCCGGGGCGTACATCGGCTCCAGCCCACGGTTGGCAAAGAACAGCGTGTCGTCCTTGGGCGGCGGTGCCGGCGGCATCGCTTCCAAACCAAACGGGAACACCATCACGTCGGCGGCACCAAGGTCACGCATGCGCTGCGCCATCACCTGCGAATCGCTGGTGGTCAGCGCGCAAGCGCGCAGCACACGCC
>CAVUGY010000013.1:0-84247 GCA_963741125.1 uncultured beta proteobacterium | reverse complement strand
GGCCAAACCAGGATTCCATGCCGCTGCACACCATCGAGCCGCGCCGGCTCTACCGCCAGATCGCGGACCAGTTGCGAACGCTGATCGAAGGCGGCGAGTTCGCGCTCGGCTCGCGCCTGCCGCCCGAGCGTGACCTGGCGGTCCAGCTCGGCGTCTCGCGGCCGTCGGTGCGCGAGGCCCTGATCGCGCTCGAGGTCGAGGGCCTGGTCGAGGTGCGCATGGGCTCGGGCATCTACGTCACCGCGCTGGCACCGGCCGCGCAGGCGCGCGAATTCGACGCCGCGCTGGGCCCGTTCGACATCATTCGCGCGCGCCAGTTGATCGAATCCGAACTGGCTGCGCTGGCGGCGCGACAGAAGTCAGCCGCCGCGATCAAACGCGCTGCGCGCCGCGATCAAGCAGATGGACGACGAGATCGCGCGTGGCGTGATGCCTATTCATGGTGACCGCGAGTTCCATGTCGCCTTGGCCGAAGCGAGTGCCAACGCGGCGCTGGTGCGGGTGGTGACCGAGTTGTTCGACGAACGCAACAACCCGCTGTTCGAACAACTGGGCCGGCACTTCGAGAACCCGCGCAGCTGGCGCCAGGCGGCGGCCGAGCATCGTGCGGTCTTGCGTGCCATCGTGGCCGGTGACGTGGCCGCTGCACGTTCGGCGATGCGCATCCACCTGGGCAATTCGCATGACCGCTTTGCCGCGGCCTGGAGCGACGCGGCGCCGCCGAGGAAGGCCGCATGAGCGCGTCGGTCGCGCTGGGGTTTCGACAGGCTCGGCCGATACGGGCGGGCGGAAGAAAGACGGACCCAAGCCTAATTCACTAACGACAGGAGACGAAAGATGAAACGCACCTTGTTGAAGACCCTGCTGACCGCCGCTGTGGTGGCAATCGTGATGCCCGTCGCGGCGCAAACCAAGCTGAAGTGGGCGCATGTCTACGAGACCAGCGAGCCCTATCACACGCAATCGGTGTGGGCCGCCGAGGAGATCAAGAAGCGCTCAGGCGGCAAGTTCGAGATCCAGGTCTTCCCTGCCAGCTCTCTGGGCAAGGAGACCGACATCAACCAGGGCCTGCAACTCGGCACCGTGGACATGATCATCAGCGGCCCGAGCTTTGCGGCGCGCAGCTACCCGCGCATCGGCATTGCCTACTACCCGTTCATCTTCCGCGACGGCGACCATCTGCTGGCCTACAGCAAGAGCGCGGTCTTCAAGGAGATGATCGACGGTTACCGCGAGAAGACGGGCATCCAGATCCTGGCCTACACCTACTACGGCGCGCGTCACACCAGCGCACAGAAGGCTTTCACCGACTGCGCGGGCATGAAGGGCATCAAGATCCGCGTGCCCGATGTGCCGGCCTATCGCGCCACTCCGGAGGCCTGCGGTGCCAACCCGACGCCGATCGCCTTCGCCGAGGTCTACCTGGCGCTGCAGAACGGCACGGTCGACGCCCAGGAGAACCCGTTGACCACCATCGAGGCGAAGAAGTTCTACGAAGTGCAGAAGCACATCATGCTCACCGGCCACATCGTCGACGGCCTGACGACCCAGGTCGCGCCGCATGTCTGGAACAAGCTGAGCGACGCCGAGAAGAAGATCTTCTCCGAAGTGGCGCTCGAGGCCGCGGCGCGCGCCAGCGCGCAGATCAAGCAGCGCGAGAGCGAACTGGTCGACGAGTTCAAGAAGAAGGGCCTGGGCGTGCACCAGGTCAACCGGCAGAGCTTCGTCGACGCGGTGCTGAAGAACAAGAGCGTCGAGAGCCTGGGCTTCGACAAGAAGGATTACGACCGCATCGTGGCCATCAAGTAGGCCGCCTGCGATGGACATCGATGCCCTGCCCAAGGTGATGGGCGACGACGGCGAGTTCCACGCCACCGACGAGACCGTCGACCTGTCGCACACGCACAGCGAGGCCTGGCTCGCGCTGGCGCTGTTCTGGGCCCTGGGCGGGGTCGTGTTCTATCAGTTCTTTACACGCTATGCGCTCAACAACTCGGCTTCCTGGACCGAGGAGATCGCGCGCTACCTGCTGATCGGCACGGTATTCGTCGGTGCGTCGATCGGCGTGACCAAGAACAACCACATCCAGGTCGATCTGATCTACCGCTACCTGGGCGGCAAGGTGGCGCGCGGGCTGGCGATCGCGGTCGATGTCTTGCGCATTGCCTTCTTCGCCTCGATGAGCGTGTTCACGGCGCAGATGATGCAAAAGATGGGCAATTACCAGATGACCATCATCGATCTGCCGATGAATATCGTTTACGGCGTGGTGCTGTTCGGCCTCGTGATCATGGCGCTGCGTTCGGTGTGGGTCGCGCGCATTCACTGGCGGCGCGGTTACTCGGTGCTCGAGCGGCCCGAGTCGACGATGGAAGACCGCTAGAGAGAACCACGATGCTCAAGATCCTGTTCCTGTTCCTGATGGCCAGCGGCCTGCCGGTGGCCATCGCCATGGCCGGCTCGTCGCTGATCTACATCCTGGTCAGCGGCAACCTGCCGGGCTTTGCCGTGATCCACCGCATGATCGGCGGCATCGACAGCTTCCCCCTGCTGGCGGTGCCGTTCTTCATCATGGCCGGCAACCTGATGAACAACGCCGGCATCACCAACCGCATCTACAACTTCGCGCTCGCCCTGGTCGGCTGGATGAAGGGTGGCCTGGGCCACGTCAACATCGTCGGCTCGGTGATCTTTGCCGGCATGAGCGGGACCGCGATCGCCGACGCCGCGGGCCTGGGCACGATCGAGATCAAGGCCATGAAGGACCATGGCTACGAGCTGGAGTTCGCGGTCGGTGTGACGGCGGCCTCGGCCACGCTGGGGCCGATCATCCCGCCTTCGCTGCCGTTCGTGATCTACGCCATGATGGCCAACGTCTCGGTCGGCGCGTTGTTTCTGGCCGGCATCCTGCCCGGCGTGCTGATGGCCGTGCTGATGATGCTCACGGTGGCCTACTACGCGCACAAGAACGGCTGGGGCGGTGACGTCAAGTTCTCGGCCAGCCGACTCGGACGCGCAGTGATCGAACTGCTGGTGGTGATGGTCTGGCCGGTCGCCACCTGGGCGCTGGTCGAGAAGGCCGGCCTGCCGGCGCAGCCGGTGGTCTTCGCGGCCATCGTCGTGCTGTTCGCCCTCGACCGCCATTACCGCTTCCAGGCCGTGCTGCCTATCATGACCCCGGTGCTGCTGATCGGCGGCATGACCACCGGCCTGTTCACGCCTACCGAGGGCGCGATCGCAGCCTGTGTCTGGGCCATGGTGCTGGGCCTGGCCTGGTACCGCACGATGAGCTGGAAGATGTTCGTCAAGGTCAGCCTCGACACGGTCGAGACCACGGCCACGGTGATGTTCATCGTCGCCTCGGCGTCGATCTTCGGCTGGATGCTGACCGCGACCGGCGTCACTGCGCAGATCGCCGAATGGGTGCTGGCGGTGACCAAGCAGCCCTGGTTGTTCCTGCTGATGGCCAACCTGCTGATGCTCTTCGTCGGCTGCTTTCTCGAGCCCACCGCGGCGATCACGATCCTGGTGCCTATCCTGATGCCGATCGCGCACAAGCTCGGTGTCGACCCGGTCCACTTCGGCCTGGTGATGGTGCTGAACCTGATGATCGGCCTGCTGCACCCGCCGATGGGCATGGTGCTGTTCGTGCTGGCGCGCGTGGCCAAGCTGAGCATCGAGCGCACCACGATGGCCATCCTGCCCTGGCTGGTGCCGCTGCTGGCCAGTCTGGTGATCCTGACCTACGTCCCGGAAATCTCGCTCTGGCTGCCGCGAACGATGGGGTTCTGAGCCCCGCACCATGACCCGAATCACTGCCGTCGAAATCCTGCGCGTCGATCTGCCGCCGCCGGTGCCGCGCAGCGATGCGATCCAGTCCTTCGTGACGCAGGAGACGCCTCTCGTGCGTCTGACCTGCGACGACGGCAGCCAAGGCACCGGCTACAGCTACACCATAGGCACCGGCGGCTCGAGCGTCGTGGCCCTGCTGCGCGACCACCTCGCGCCCCGGCTGATCGGCCGCGATCCGGCCGAGATCGAAGCCCTGTGGCGCGAGCTGCTCTTCGCCACCCATGCCACCAGCGTCGGCGCGATCACCAGCTTGTCGCTGGCGGCCATGGACACCGCGTTGTGGGACTGGCGCTGCCGCCGCGACGGTCAGCCGCTGTGGAAGGCGGCAGGCGGCGCGAAGCAGCGCATCCCGGTCTACACCACCGAAGGCGGCTGGCTGCACATGAGCACCGAGACCATCGTGCGCGAAACGGTGGCGGCCAAAGAGGCCGGCTTCAAGGGCGCCAAGATCAAGGTCGGCCTGCCGCATGTCAGCGACGATGTGGCGCGGCTCAAGGCCGTGCGCGCGGCGGTCGGCGACGGCTTCGAGATCATGGTCGATGCCAACCAATGCTTCACGCTCGGCGAAGCGCTGCGCCGCGCGCCGCGTTACGCCGAGCTGGGCATCGCCTGGTTCGAGGAGCCGCTGCCGGCCGACGACATCAGCGGCCATGCCCGGCTGGCCGCCGCCAGCGAGGTGCCGATTGCCGTCGGCGAATCACTCTACTCGCCGAGCCAGTTCGCGGCCTATGTGCAGCAGGGCGCGGCGGCCATCCTGCAGCCCGACGTGGCGCGCATCGGCGGCATCACGCCCTGGCTCAAGGTGGCGCACCTGGCCGAAACCTTCAACCTCGCCGTGTGCCCGCATTTCCTGATGGAGCTGCATGTCAGCCTGACCGGCGCCGTGCCGGCCGCGGCCTGGGTCGAATACATCCCGCAACTCGACGCCATCGCCTCCAGCCGCATGGCCGTCGTCGACGGTCACGCCATCGTACCCACTACGCCGGGCCTCGGCATCGAGTGGCTGTGGCCCGAAGTCGAACGCCGCGCGGTCGAGCGTTGCCAGATCCGCTGAATCCAACCGCAGGAGCCATACCCATGTCCGATCGCCTATCCGGCAAGACCGCCTTCGTCACCGCCGCCGCCCAGGGCATAGGCCGCGCCACCGCACTGGCCTTCGCCCGCGAAGGTGCGCGTGTGATCGCCACCGACATCGACCGCGCCGGGCTCGATTCGCTGGTGCGCGAATGCGGCGCTGCCGTGCGCGTGCTCGACGTGACCGACGCTGCGGCCATCGCCGCCGCCGCGCGCGAGGTCGGCAACATCCAGGTGCTGTTCAACGCCGCCGGCATCGTGCACGCCGGCACCGTGCTCGACTACAGCGAAGCCGACTGGGACCTGGCCTTCAACCTCAACGCACGCTCGATGGCGCGCACCATCCGCGCCTTCTTGCCCGGCATGCTGGCGCAGGGCGGCGGCGCGATCGTCAACATCGCCTCGGTGGCCGGCAGCGTCAAGGGCGTGGCCAACCGCTTCGTCTACGCCGCGAGCAAGGCGGCCGTGATCGGCCTGACCAAGGCCGTGGCGGCCGACTTCATGACCCGCGGCATCCGCTGCAACGCGATCTGCCCCGGCACGGTGGATTCACCGTCGCTGGCGCAGCGCATCGCCGCCCAGGCCAAGGCCAGCGGCAAGAGCGAGGCCGAGGTCAAGGCCCTGTTCGTCGCGCGCCAGCCGATGGGGCGCCTGGGCAGCGCCGAGGAAATTGCCGCGCTGGCCGTCTACCTGGCCAGCGACGAAGCCGCCTTCACCACCGGCAGCGTGATGATCGCCGACGGCGGCATGACCAACTGATCCACTGCCGTGGCGAGCCCCATGAATACCGACCCCGTCATCCGCATCCACGCCGCCGACAACGTCGTCATCGCGCGCCGCCAGTTGCTCGGCGGCACGCTGATCGCCGCCGAAGGCATCACCATCGCCGGTCTGGTGCCGCCCGGGCACAAGGTGGCGACCACAGGCGATCGCCCAGGGCGATGCGGTGCGCCGCTACAACCAGATCATCGGCCACGCCACCCAGGCCATAACCCCCGGCCAGCATGTGCATACGCACAACCTGGCCTTCGCCGATTTCGCCCGCCGCCACGAGCCCGGCGCGGGCACTCACCCGACAGCCTACGCACAACAGCCCGCCACGTTCGACGGCATCGTCCGCGCCGACGGGCGGGTGGCCACGCGCAACTACATCGGCGTGCTGACCAGCGTGAACTGCTCGGCCACCGCTGCCCGCGCCATTGCCGACCAGTTCCGCCGCGATATCCACCCCGAGGCCCTGGCCGCCTATCCCAATGTCGACGGCATCGTCGCGCTCACGCATGGCATGGGCTGCGCCACCGACAGCGAAGGCGAAGAGCTGCGCGTGCTGCGCCGCACGCTGGGTGGCTACGCCAGGCACCCGAACTTCGCCGCCGTGCTGGTGGTCGGGCTGGGCTGCGAAACGAACCAGATCCAGGGCCTGATCGCGCAGGAGAGCCTGCAGGAAGGTGCACGCCTGATCACCTTCAACATCCAGGACACCGGCGGCACGGCCAAGACCGTCGCCCGCGGCGTCGAACTCATCAAGCAGTTGCTGCCCGAAGCCAACCGCGTCAAGCGCCAGCCGGTGCCGGCCAGCCACCTCACCGTCGGCCTGCAATGCGGCGGCAGCGACGGCTACTCGGGTATCAGCGCCAACCCTGCGCTCGGCTCGGCGGTCGACCGCCTGGTGCGCCACGGCGGCGCGGCGATCCTGTCCGAAACGCCCGAGATCTACGGCGGCGAGCATTTGTTGACGCGCCGTGCGGTGAGCCCGGCCGTGGCCGACAAGCTGCTGGCCCGCATCGCCTGGTGGGAGCAATACACCCAGCGCAACGGCATGTCGATGGACAACAACCCCTCGGCCGGCAACAAGGCCGGCGGTCTGACCACGATCCTGGAAAAAAGCCTGGGCGCGATTGCCAAGAGCGGCACCACCAACCTGGTCGACGTGGTCGAGTTCGCTGAAGCAGTCACCGCACGCGGCTTCGTCTACATGGACACCCCCGGCTACGACCCGGTTTCGGCCACCGGCCAGGTGGCCGGCGGCGCCAACCTGATCTGCTTCACCACCGGCCGCGGCTCGGCCTACGGCTGCGCGCCCAGCCCGTCGCTGAAGCTCTCGACCAACACGGCCCTCTGGACCAAGCAGCAGGAAGACATCGACATCGACTGCGGCGGCATCGTCGAGGGTGTGGAGACGGTCGACCAGGCCGGTGAGCGCATCTTCAAGCTGATGCTGGCGACCGCCTCAGGCCACAAGACCAAGAGCGAGTTGCACGGCTATGGGCAGAACGAATTCGTGCCTTGGCAGTTGGGGGCGGTGATGTGATGCGCTGGCTGGCCGTGCAGACCAGGCCCATTCCCCCGTTCGTCCAGAGCCTGTCGAAGGACCAGACTGAGCTTGACGAAGCTCCGCGCGAGCAATGTCGCAAGCGGCCACCCGGCGGCGCTTCGATGCGACGGGGCGCTTCTAGATAGCGGCTCATCCATATGTCAGTACCTACTGCCGTCTTCCTCGACACAAGCGTCCTTGCAGGGCAGCAATACAACTTTGAGTCCACTGCCTTGAAAACCTTCGTTCCGGCAGCAACAGCACGAGGCCTCAAGCTACTCCTCCCCGATCCAACTGAGCGAGAGGTTCGCCGGCAAATCCGAGAACGCTCAAATGAAGCACTTGAAGCGTTGAACCAAGCGCGTCGCCGCGCGCCGTTTCTGGCCAAGTGGTCCCACTTCCCACAGAGGACGCTGCCTGCTGGGGTTGATTTGGAGCTAACCAGAATTGCCAGCGCAGAGTGGCAACAATTCCTAAGCCAGTTCTCTGTAGTCAAACTTGACTACAGCGGTCTCGATATGGCGAAGGTCATGTCCTGGTACGACGAAGTGCGACCGCCATTTCGTGAAGGCAAGAAGCGCAAGGAGTTTCCCGACGCACTCGCGATAGCGCTTCTGGAAGCCTACGCCCAAGAACACAAGTCTTCCGTTGCGGTCGTCTCGGAGGACCAAGACTTCAGGCTAGCTTGCGATCTCTCACCGTCACTTCTCTACTTCTCCAATCTTCCTAGGCTCACGGAGCTGCTTCTCGCTGACGAGGACCGCATCTCGTCACTTCGCGGTGCAGTTCTTGCCGACATTGCGCTCG
The DNA here is from genome assembly GCA_963741125.1 of uncultured beta proteobacterium. Classification (GTDB taxonomy): domain Bacteria; phylum Pseudomonadota; class Gammaproteobacteria; order Burkholderiales; family Burkholderiaceae_C; genus CADEEN01. The sequence continues at coordinate 76,200 of CAVUGY010000013.1, read as the reverse complement.
TCGAGGGGCATCTTGCCGACAAAGCGTCTGAGCTTTCTTACTACCACTTTGACAGCGACTACGAAGTGCTCGATTCGCACTTCTCCAGCGCCGAGGTGAAAGACATTCGTATCGTCGCCCTCGGCGACCACGAATGCACTATCGCGTTTGAAGCAGAGGTTGAGGCGGAGCATCGCCTAAGGTGGCCTGAGCAGGACTACGATGATGAATATGTATATGAGACGGCGTCAGTGCTAGAGACCGCTTCTGTTGGCGGTACGGCGAAGGTCACTCTTGACGCAAAGACTCGGCACATTTCCGCTGTCGCGTATCTTGAGTTGGAAGATGATGACGTTGAAGTCACCGAGATGCCCCGTGTGCGCTGGTAGTGCAGGCAATCGTTTGAGCGGGCAGTACCCAGCGGCGGCCGAACTCATTGGTTGGCGCGCAACAGTCGTTGCCGCCGAGGCGCAGGCCGGCCCGCGGATTCGCGCCTATGCGGCGCCGAGCAGCGCAGCCGGAGCGGGCGGGGGCGAAGCCCCTGAACTCGACGTGTCTGAGGGCCGGTACTCCGGACCGAGTTGTCGAGGGCACCCGCGGAGGCGAGCAGCGCAGGGGAGTCGTCGCGTAGCGACGACCGCCGCATCGAAGCGAAGCCGCGGGCCGGCCTGCGCCTCGGCTCGCACAGGCCTTCGACAAGCTCGGCCCGAACGGGGTTGTGGGCTAGCCGCGCAGCGTTCTATTGAACAAGGCCAACGTCCGCCCCCAAGCCACCTTCGCCTGCGCCTCGTCGAAGCGCGGCGTGGTGTCGTTGTTGAATCCGTGCTGCGTGCCGGGGTACTTGTGGGCCTCGAACTTCACGCCGGCGGCCTTGAGCGCCGCCTCGTAGGGCGGCCACATGGCATTGATGCGCTCGTCGGTGTCGGCAAACACCAGCAGCAGTTCGGCCTTGATCTTTCCCACCTGGTCCAGCGCGGGCGCAGCGCCGTAGAACGGCGCCGCGGCCCTCAATTCAGGCATGCGAGTGGCGAGCATGTTCACGACGCCGCCGCCATAACAAAAACCCGTGGCGCCGAGCCTGCCGTTGTTGCCGGACACGGTGTGCGCATAGTTCGCGGCGGCAACGAAGTCTTCGCTCGCCTTTTTCTGGTCGATCTTGGCGAAGGCGTCGCGGGCCTTGTCTTCGTCGCCGGGGTAGCCGCCGGCGGTGGTGAGCAGGTCGGGCGCCACGGCGATGAAGTTGTCGACGGCCAGCCGGCGCGCAATGTCTTCGATGTGCGGGTTGAGACCGCGGTTCTCGTGAATCACCAGCACCACCGGCAAGGCCCCCGAGGCTTGCGCGGGCCGCGCGACGAGTGCGTTGATCTTGCCGTGTCCGACGGGCGACGCGATCTCGACGCGCTCGGTCTTGATGCGCGCATCGGTGGGCGGCACCTTTTGCGCAGAGGCGAAATCCGGGCTCAGCGCGGCCAGCAGGCCGGCCGCCGTGGTACCGCTGGCGGCGGCGACGCGCGCGGCGCGGTCGAGAAAACCGCGGCGGTCGAGTTGGCCGTGAACATATTGATCAAAAAGGCGCAGCACTTCAGGGTCGAAGTCGGCGGCGGTCAGGCGCGTTGGCTTGGGCGACATGCAGGGCTCCAGCGTGCGGTTGAGGTCGCGCTTTGTACCCAGCAACGTTTATCCGTGCAAGCCCAAGGGTTGTCACCGTGAAGATCACCGCCGCCAAAGTCATCGTCTGCTGCCCCGGCCGCAATTTCGTGACCCTGAAGATCGAGACCGATCAGGGCCTGACCGGTCTGGGCGACGCCTCGCTCAACGGCCGCGAGCTGGCCGTGGCCAGCTACCTCGACGACCATGTGATTCCCTGCCTGATCGGCCGCGACGCGCACCGGATCGAGGATCTCTGGCAATACCTGTACCGCGGTGCGTACTGGCGCCGTGGGCCGGTGACGATGAGCGCCATCGCCGCGGTGGACACGGCGCTGTGGGACTTGAAGGCCAAGGCCGCGGGTTTGCCGCTGTATCAACTGTTGGGCGGTGCGAGTCGGTCGCGGGTGCTGGTCTATGGCCACGCCAACGGGCGCGACATCGAGCACACCGTCGACGAGGTGTTGCGCTTCAAGGAGGCGGGCTTTCAGGCCATCCGTGCGCAGAGCGGCGTGCCGGGCATGGAAAAGGTCTACGGCGTGGCGCGTGGCGCGTTGCCCTACGAGCCGGCCGATGCCGGCCTGCCGAGCGAGCACGACTGGGACACCGGCAAATACATGCGCCACACGCCCAAGCTGTTCGAAGCCGTGCGCGCCGCGGTCGGGCCGGACATACACCTGCTGCACGATGTTCACCACCGCCTGACTCCGATCGAGGCGGCACGGCTGGGCAAGGACCTCGAGCCCGCGCGCCTGTTCTGGATGGAAGACGCCACGCCCGCGGAAAACCAGGACGCCTTTCGCCTGATCCGCCAGCACACCACCACGCCGCTGGCGGTGGGCGAGATCTTCAACACGATCTGGGACTGCAAGGGCCTGATCGAAAACCAGCTGATCGATTTCATCCGCACCACGGTCGTTCACGCCGGCGGCATCACGCACCTGCGCCGCATCGCCGACCTGGCTGCGCTGTACCAGGTGCGCACCGGTTGCCATGGCGCGACCGACTTGTCGCCGGTGTGCATGGGGGCGGCGCTGCACTTCGACCTGTGGGTGCCCAACTTCGGTATCCAGGAGCTGATGCCGCATGGCGAGGTCACCGACGCGGTGTTCCCGCATGCCTATACCTTCGACGCCGGCTTCATGCACCCCGGCGAGGTGCCGGGCCATGGCGTCGAGATCGACGAGGCCCTGGCGGCGAAGTACCCCTACCGGCGCGCCTACCTGCCGGTGAACCGCTTGCAACACGACGGCACGCTGTGGAACTGGTGACGCGGCCCCTGGTGTTCGCTGCTGCGCCGGCCTGCGTCTCGGGCGGCCGGCGATGAGCCTGGCTCGCCTGGGCCCGTCAAGCCTCGCGCGGCTGCGCGTCGCCGTGCAGCGCCCGGCGTTCGACCGCGAAGCGCTGCAAGTGGGCATCGTGCACCTCGGCTTGGGGGCCTTCATGCGCGCGCACCTGGCGGTATTCAATGACGACGCACTGGACGGCGGCGGCCATGCGGCCTGGGGCCTGTGCGGTGTGTCGCTGCGCCATGCCGACACGCGCGATGCGCTGGCGCCGCAGCAGGGCCTGTACAGCTTGGCGCTGCGCGACGCCGATGCACAGGGTGCCGCGCGCCAGCAGCTGCGTGTGATCGGCAGCCTGCGCGAGATGCTGGTCGCGGCCGACGACCCGGCTGCGCTGCTGTGGCGCATCGCCGCGCCTGCGACGCGCATCCTCAGCCTGACCATCACCGAGAAGGGTTATTGCCATGACCCGGCCACGGGTGCGCTGCGCCTCGAACATCCGGATGTCGTGCACGACCTTGCGCACGGCGACGCGCCCGTCTGCGCGGTCGGCTTCATCGTGCATGGCCTGGCGCAGCGCCGTGCGCGAGGGCTGGATGGGCTGACGCTGCTGTCGCTCGACAACCTGCCGGCCAACGGCCGTGTCTTGCGGGGCCTGGTGCTGGCGTTCGCGCAAGCCCTGGGCGATCCGGGCCTGGCCGACTGGATCGACTCGCGCTGCAGCTTCCCCTGCAGCATGGTCGACCGCATCGTGCCGCGCACCACCGACGCCGACCGCCAGCGCATCGGCCAGGCGCTGGGCCTGCACGACGCCTGGCCGGTGGTGGCCGAGCCGTTCATCGATTGGGTGCTCGAAGACCGCTTCGCCGCCGGCCGCCCGGCGTGGCCCGGTGTGCGCTACGTGGCCACGCCTGCCGAAGTGGCGGCCTGGGAACGCCTGAAGCTGCGCATGGTCAACGGCGCGCACTCGGCGCTGGCCTATCTGGGCGTCGTCGCCGGCTGGGCCACGGTCGACGCGGCGATCAGTCAGCCCGCGCTGCGCCGCTTCATCGACACGATGCTGCAGAGAGAGGTCGAGCCTACGCTGACCGGCGTGTCCGTCCCGCCCGGCTATCGCGAGCGCTTGTTGCAGCGCTTTGCCAACCCCGCGCTGGCCCACCGCTGCGCCCAGATTGCGATGGACGGCTCGCAAAAGATCCCGCAACGCCTGCTGGCCACCCTGCGGGACCGGCTCGCGGCCGGCGCAGCCATCACACAGCTGTCGCTGGCCCTGGCCGGCTGGCTGCACTTTCTGCGTGGCTACGACGAAGCCGGCCATCACTACGCCATCGACGACCCCTTGGCAGCGGCCCTGCAAGCGCGCTGGCATGAGGCCCAGGCACTGCCCGACGCGCAGGCCGGGGCCGATCATCTGACACGCTTCGCGCCCGTGTTCGGTGACCTGGTCGGCGAGTCGCGCCTTGTGGCGGCGCTGGCGCCGGCATTGCAAAGCCTTGGTCAGCGCGGTGTGGAGGCCACGCTCGCGGCCTGACTGAAGTGTGGAACTTGTCGCAGCACATGCTGCTCAATGTGCGGTACACAACACCAGATGCAACGGCGCTTGCCAGTCGCTGCGCGGCGCACTACAAACATCACGCATTGCGTCAGCCCGCAGGCGCTGTGGCGCGTTAAGACTCGACTTGGGCCCGCGGCGTGAAATGTGGGCGGAAAGGGTCACATCTCAGGCGATAGCTCTCAGCTGACTGGCCGATGCTGCGTTCAATATCGCCCGCACACCATGTGCGCTTGGATCGGAAAGCTCTGATGCCGCCCGGGCCCGTCAAGCCGGGACTGCATCAGAACTTCCCAGACGCCGGCAGGCAACGCTTGCCGGTTCAGTGCCCTGCCAAGGAGGTCCGCACATGGACGTGATCAAGAGCTATGCCGCGCGCTACGAGCGCACTCGCGAAGAGGAGCTGTCGCTGGAGGACTTCCTCGCCGAGTGCAAGCGCAATCCGCTGGCCTACGCCACCGCGCCCGAACGCATGTTGAAAGCCATCGGCGAGCCGCAGATGGTCGACACGCGCAACGAGCCGCGGCTGTCGCGCATCTTCGCCAACAAGGTCATCAAGATCTACCCGGCGTTCGCCGAGTTCTACGGCATGGAAGACGCCATCGAACAGGTGGTCTCGTACTTCCGCCATGCGGCCCAGGGCCTGGAGGAGAAGAAGCAGATCCTCTACTTGCTCGGTCCGGTGGGGGGCGGCAAGAGCTCGATCGCCGAGCGCCTGAAGCAGTTGATGCAGGACGTGCCGTTCTACGCCATCAAGGGCTCGCCGGTCAACGAGTCGCCGCTGGGTCTGTTCGACCAGGCCGAGGACGGGCCGATCCTGGAGAAGGAGTACGGCATTTCGCGGCGCTACCTCAATCGCATCCTCAGCCCCTGGGCGGTCAAGCGGCTGGAGGAATTCGGCGGCGACATCCGCAAGTTCAAGGTCGTCAAGCGCCATCCGTCGATCCTCAAGCAGGTCGGGATCAGCAAGACCGAACCCGGCGACGAGAACAATCAGGACATCAGCTCGCTGGTCGGCAAGATCGATATCCGCAAGCTCGAGACCTTCGCCCAGGACGACCCTGACGCCTACAGCTACTCGGGCGGCCTGTGCCTGTCGAATCAGGGCCTGCTCGAGTTCGTCGAGATGTTCAAGGCGCCGATCAAGGTGCTGCACCCCTTGCTCACGGCCACGCAGGAGAACAACTACAAGGGCACCGAGGGCTTCGGCGCCATTCCGTTCGACGGCATCGTGCTGGCGCACAGCAACGAGAGTGAATGGAAGGCGTTTCGCAACAACAAGAACAACGAGGCCTTCCTGGATCGCATCTACATCGTCAAGGTGCCCTACTGCCTGCGCGTGTCGGAAGAGGTGCACATCTACGAGAAGCTGATCCGCAACTCGTCGCTGGCGGCGGCCAAGTGCGCCCCGGGCACGCTGAAGATGATGAGCCAGTTCGCCGTGCTGACCCGGCTGAAGGAGCCCGAGAACTCGTCGCTGTACTCGAAGATGCAGGTCTACGACGGCGAGAACCTGAAGGACACCGATCCCCGCGCCAAGAGCTACCAGGAATACCGCGACTACGCCGGTGTCGACGAAGGCATGACCGGCATCTCGACGCGCTTCGCCTTCAAGATCATTTCCAAGGTCTTCAACTTCGACAGCCAGGAAGTGGCCGCCAACCCGGTGCACCTGATGTATGTGCTGGAGCAGCAGATCGAGCGCGAACAATTCCCGAAGGAGCTCGAGGACAAATACCTCGGCTTCATCAAGGAGCATCTGGCCGTGCGTTACGCCGAATTCATCGGCAAGGAGATCCAGACCGCCTATCTCGAGAGTTACAGCGAATACGGCCAGAATATCTTCGACCGCTACGTGACCTACGCCGACTACTGGATCCAGGACCACGAATACCGCGACACCGACACCGGCGAAGTTTTCGACCGCGGGGCCTTGAACGGCGAGCTGGAGAAGATCGAAAAGCCGGCCGGCATCGCCAATCCGAAGGATTTCCGCAACGAGATCGTCAACTTCGTGCTGCGCGCGCGTGCCAACAACCACGGCAACAACCCGGTCTGGACCAGCTACGAGAAGCTGCGCACGGTGATCGAGAAGAAGATGTTCTCCAACACCGAGGAGTTGTTGCCGGTGATCAGCTTCAACGCCAAGGCCAGCGCCGACGAGGCCAAGAAGCACGAGGACTTCGTCACCCGCATGGTCGCCAAGGGCTACACCGCCAAGCAGGTGCGCCTGCTCTGCGAATGGTATCTGCGGGTGCGCAAGTCGAGCTGAGGAAGAGCCGGTGCTGCAGCAGATCATCGATCGCCGCCTGTCGGGCAAGAACAAGTCGATCGGCAATCGCGAGCGATTCCTGCGCCGCTACAAGGAACAGATCCGCGAGGCGGTGCGGCGCGCGATCGACGGCCGCGGCATCCGCGACATCGAGCGCGCCGAAGAGGTGACCATCCCGAAGAAGGACATCTCCGAGCCGGTGTTCCACCATGGCCCGGGCGGCACGCGCGAGATGGTCCACCCCGGCAACAAGGAGTACGTGCGCGGCGACCGTATCGAGCGGCCCAAGGACGGCCAGGGCGGCCGAGGCAAGGGCCAGGCCAGCGACTCGGGTGAGGGCGAAGACGACTTCACGTTCACGCTGAGCAAGGAAGAGTTCATGCAGGTCTTCTTCGAAGACCTGGCGCTGCCGCACCTGATCCGCACGCAGCTGGCCGAGACGCCGGAATGGAAGAGCCAGCGTGCCGGCTTCGTCAGCGACGGCACGCCGACGAATCTGCACATCGTGCGCTCGATGCGCGGTGCGATCGGCCGGCGCATCGCCATCGGTGCCGAGGCCCGGCGCGAGTTGCGCGAGCTCGAAGAAGAACTCGAGACCTTGCTGCGCGCCGCCCCGGTCGGCGACGCGCCTTCGCGCATCAAGATAGCCGAACTCGAGGCGCGCATCGCCGTGCTGCGCGCGCGCGTCGGGCGCATTCCCTTTCTCGACCCCATCGACCTGCGCTTTCGCAATCGCATACGGGTGCCGGTGCCGACCTCCCGGGCGGTGATGTTCTGCCTGATGGATGTCTCGGGCTCGATGGACGAGGGCCGCAAGGACCTGGCCAAGCGCTTCTTCATCCTGCTCTACCTGTTCCTGACCCGCCATTACGACAAGATCGACATCGTTTTCATCCGTCACCACACCCAGGCGGCCGAGGTCGATGAGCAGAACTTCTTCCACGCCACCGAAACCGGCGGCACCGTGGTTTCCTCGGCCCTGGTGCTGATGGAGGAAGTCATCCGTGCGCGCTACAACCCGAGCGAATGGAATATCTACGGCGCGCAGGCCAGCGATGGCGACAACTGGCATCACGACTCCGGCCGCTGCCGCGAACTGCTGGCCGACAAGATTCTGCCGCTGACGCGCTACTTCGCCTATGTGCAGGTGGCCGACGAGGAACAAAACCTGTGGCAGGAGTACGCGCAGCTGGTGGGGGTGGCGCCGCAATTCGCGATGCGCAAGGCCACCGAGGCGGCGCAGATCTACCCGGTCTTCCGCGACCTGTTCAAGAAGGAAGGCGTCGAGCCTCGGGCCGCATGAGCACGAGGAAGCTCAAGCCGCGCAAGGCGCAGGGTGATCCACTGCCGGCCGGGCCGCGGCCGGCCGAGCGCCTGGCCGCACCCAGCGACTGGAGCTTCGAGCTGATCGAGGAATACCACCGCGTGATCCGCGAAACCGCAGCACGCTTCGGCCTGGACACCTACCCGAACCAGCTCGAGGTCATCACCGCCGAGCAGATGATGGACGCCTACGCCAGCGTCGGCATGCCGGTCAACTACCGCCACTGGAGCTACGGCAAGGAGTTCATCGCCACCGAGAAGAACTACAAGCGCGGCGCGATGGGCCTGGCCTACGAGATCGTCATCAATGCCAACCCCTGCATCAGCTACCTGATGGAGGAGAACACCATGGCCATGCAGGCGCTGGTGATTGCCCACGCGGCCTACGGCCACAACAGCTTCTTCAAGGGCAATTACCTGTTCCGCATGTGGACCGACGCGTCGTCGATCATCGACTACCTGGTCTACGCCAGGAACTATGTCGCCGAATGCGAGGAGCGCCACGGCCTGGACGCCGTCGAGACGCTGCTCGATTCCTGCCACGCCTTGTCCAATCATGGCGTCGACCGCTACCAGCGGCCGAGCCGCAAATCGCTGGCGCAGGAGCTCAGCGAGCGCAAGGACCGCGAGGACCACGCCCAACAGCAGGTCAACGACCTCTGGCGCACGCTGCCCAAACGTGTCGAGAAAGACGAGGCCGCACCCGGGGCCAAGCGCTTCCCCGACGAGCCGCAGGAGAACATCCTCTACTTCATCGAGAAGAACGCACCTTTGCTCGAGCCCTGGCAGCGCGAGGTAGTGCGCATCGTACGCAAGGTGGCGCAGTACTTCTACCCGCAGCGACAGACCCAGGTCATGAACGAGGGTTGGGCCACGTTCTGGCACCACAAGCTGCTTAATACGATGTACGACGACGGCTACCTGACCGAGGGCGTGATGATCGAGTGGCTGACATCGCACACCAACGTGGTCTACCAGCCCCGGGTCGGTGAGCGCGGCTACAGCGGTCTGAATCCCTACGCCTTGGGCTTTGCGATGTACACCGACATCAAGCGCATCTGCGAGCAGCCCACCGACGAAGACCGGGCCTGGTTCCCGGACCTGGCCGGCACGCCCTGGCTGCCGGCGCTGCACCACGCCATGCAAAACTTCAAGGACGAGAGTTTCGTCGGCCAGTACCTGTCACCCAAGCTGATGCGCGAGATGCGCCTGTTCGCGATCGTCGACGACGAGAACGACGACGAGCTCGAAGTCAGCGCCATCCACGACGACGCCGGTTACCGCCGTGTGCGCGAGGCGCTGGCGCACCAATACGATCTGGGCTCGCGTGAGCCCGACATCCAGGTCTGGAACGTCAACCTGCGCGGTGACCGCGCACTGACGCTGCGCCACACCCAGCACAACAGCCGGCCGCTGGCCGAGGGTGTGCAAGAGGTGTTGAAACACGTGGCCCGGCTATGGGGCTTTCCGGTGCACCTGGAAAGCGTCGACGCCGACGGCGATGTGACGCAACGCTGGGCGGTCGAGGTGGCCGCTGCGGAGTAGCGCATTCGCTCGGGCGTGGCCTCGGCCCAGCGCCGGGCCGCTCCCAAGCGGACCGAGCTCCCCTCGGGGGGCGCGAGCGTAGCGAGCTTGGGGCTGTCATTTCGCGAAGATCTTGCCCGGATTCATGATGTTCTTCGGGTCGAGCGCCTGCTTGATCAGCCGCATCTGGGCGACCGCGCCGGCGCCGGCCTCCTCCACCAGGTAGCCGATCTTGTGCAGGCCGATGCCATGCTCACCGGTGCAGGTGCCGCCCAGGCGGATCGCGCGACGCACCATCTGCTCCGAGAGCCGCTCGGCGGTCGCTGCCTCGACCGGGTCGTTCGGGTCGAGCAGGTAGCTGAGGTGGAAGTTGCCGTCGCCGACATGGCCGACCACCCAGTACGGCAGTCCCGCCGCCTCGGCCTCGATCACCGATTCGTTGATGCTCTCGGCGAGTCTGGAAATCGGCACACAGGTGTCGGTCGACAGCGAGCGGCAGCCCGGCCGCGTCTGCAAGGATGCGAAGTAGGCGTGGTGACGCGCGGTCCACAGCCGGGTGCGCTCCTCGGGCGTGCTGGCCCACTCGAAGGCCTGGCCGCCGAACTCGCTGGCGATGTCCTGAACGGTTTGCGCCTGCTCCCTGACCCCGGCCGGGCTGCCGTGAAACTCCATCAGCAGCATCGGCGCTTCGCGCAGCGTCAAGTGCGAGTACTTGTTGACACCGCGGATGGCATTGGCGTCGAGCAGTTCGCAGCGTGCGATCGGCACGCCGATCTGGATCACCTGGATCGTCGTGCGCACCGCCGCGTCGATGGTCGGAAAGTGGCAGATCGCCGCGCTCACCGCCTCGGGCAAGGGGTAGAGCTTGAGCGTGACTTCGGTCATCACGCCCAGCGTGCCCTCGCTGCCGACGAACAGGCGCGTCAGGTCGTAGCCGGCGCTCGACTTCTTGGCCCGCGTGCCGGTGCGGATGATCTCGCCCGCTGCGGTGACCACCGTCAGGCCGAGCACGTTCTCCTTCATCGTGCCGTAGCGCACGGCATTGGTGCCGCTGGCGCGCGTGGCCGCCATGCCGCCGAGCGTGGCGTTGGCGCCGGGGTCGATCGGGAAGAACAGGCCGCTGTCCTTGATCTCGCGATTGAGCTGCTCGCGTGTCACCCCGGCCTGCACGGTGACCGTCAGGTCTTCGGCGTTGACGGCGACGATGCGGTCCATGCGCGACAGATCGATCGACACCCCGCCGTGCACGGCCAGCAAATGGCCTTCGAGCGACGAGCCGATACCGAAGGGGATCACCGGCACGGCGTGCTCGGCGGCCAGGGCCACCACCGCGGCCACGTCTTCGCTGCTCTCGCAGAACACCACCGCATCGGGCGGTGTCACCGGGTAGGTCGATTCATCACGGCCATGCTGCTCGCGCACCGCGCTGGCGGTGGAACAGCGCTCGGCGAAGCGCGCGCGCAATGCGGTGAGCATCGCCGCCGGCACAGGGCGTCGCGCGACGCGGGCGAGAAAGTCGTGGGGAGCGTTCATCGCGGCAACTCCGGGCAGCAAGGCGCCGATTGTAGGTAGCATCGCGGCATGGCCAACCGACTGACGCAAATCGCCACCCGCACCGGCGACGACGGCACGACCGGGTTGGGTGACGGCACGCGCACGCGCAAAGACGCCCTGCGTGTGCAGGCCATGGGCGACGTCGATGAGCTCAATTCGAGCCTCGGTGTGCTGCTCGCCGAGCCGCTGCCCGATGAGGTGCGCGAGCTGTTGGTGAGGATCCAGCATGAGTTGTTCAACCTCGGCGGCGAGTTGTCGATTCCCGGCTATGAGCTGTTGAAGGCCGACGCCGTGCAAGGTCTGGATGAGGCGCTGGCGCAGCACAACGCCGCGCTGCCGCGACTGGCCGAGTTCATCCTGCCCGCAGGCACACGCAGCGCTGCGTTGGCGCATGTCAGCCGTACCGTGGCGCGGCGCGCCGAGCGCGCGCTGGTGGCGCTGGCGGCGCAGGAAAAGGTCAACGACGCACCGCGCCAATACTTGAATCGCCTGTCCGACCTGATGTTCGTGCTGGCGCGCGTGCTCAACCGTGCCAATCTCGACGGCCTGGGCGGCGACGACGTGTATTGGCAATCCGAGCGGCTGGCCCGCTCGGCCGAGTGATGCTCGAGCGCTTGGCTCGCGACGGCGAGGCCTGAGTGTTCAGTGCTTGCGCCGGGCCTTTACCGCGGCGCTCAACAGCTCCAGCACGGCGACCGAATCGTCCCAGCCGATGCAGCCGTCGGTGATGCTCTGGCCGTAGCTGAGCGTCGCCGGGTCGTCCTTGCCGGGGCTGAATTTCTGCGCTCCGGCCACCAAGTGGCTTTCGACCATCACACCGAAAATGCAGCGTGTGCCGGCCGCCAGCTGCGCAGCCACGTCGCGCGCGACCTCGATCTGCTTGTCGTGCTGCTTGTTGGCGTTGGCGTGGCTGAAGTCGACCATCATCCGGCACGGCAGTTTGGCGGCTTCGACTTCCCGGCAAGCCGCGGCCACGCTGGCTGCGTCGTAGTTCGGCGTCTTGCCGCCGCGCAGGATGACGTGGCAGTCCTTGTTGCCCTTGGTCTGGACGATCGCCACCTGGCCGTTCTTGTGCACCGACAGGAAATGGTGCGCACGCGACGCGGCCTGGATCGCGTCGATGGCGATCCTGATATTGCCGTCGGTGCCGTTCTTGAAGCCCACCGGCGCCGACAGGCCCGAGGCCAGCTCGCGGTGGACCTGGCTCTCGGTGGTGCGTGCGCCGATCGCACCCCAGGCAATCAGGTCGCCGATGTATTGCGGCGAAATGACATCCAGGAACTCGCTGCCTGCCGGCACGCCCAGGCGGTTGATGTCGACCAGCAATTGGCGTGCGATGCGCAGGCCCTCGTGGATGCGGTAGCTTTCGTCCAGGTAGGGGTCGTTGATCAAACCCTTCCAGCCGACCGTGGTGCGCGGTTTTTCGAAGTACACCCGCATCACGATTTCCAGCGTATCGGCGTGGCGCGCACGCTCGGCCTTGAGCTTCCTGGCGTATTCGAGCGCGGCCAGCGGGTCGTGGATCGAGCAGGGGCCCATGACCACGAGCAGGCGGTCGTCCTGGCCGCCCAGAATGCGGCGTATCGACTCGCGCGTGCCGCCGACCAAGGTTTCGATCGGCGTGCCGGCGATCGGGAAGAAGCGGATCAGGTGCTCTGGCGGCGGCAGCGGCGTCACGTCCTTGATGCGCTGATCGTCGGTCTGGCTGGTCTTCTCGCTGAGCGCATAGCCATGGCCAGCGTCGCTGGTTTGGCCTGGTTGTTTGGGGCTCATACGGCTGGTTTCCTGTCTGACATCGCGGTGAATCGGCAATAAAAAACCGCCGGGGCTGCCGGCGGTCTGTTGAGTGCGTTGCGCTTGCTTTGACTTACGCGCTTGCCTCTCGAGCCACCGGATGGGGCGAGAACCAAAAATACGCAAAGTAAAACGAGACGGAGCAACGCATGGCGGCGAATGTAGCATGCGGCCGGGGCATCGCCTGGCTCATGCCGTGCCGCCGACCGTCAGGCCATCGATGCGCAAGGTGGGCTGGCCGACACCGACCGGCACGCTCTGGCCCTCCTTGCCGCACACACCGACGCCGCTGTCGAGCGCAAGGTCGTCGCCGATCATGCTCACCTGCGTCAGGCAGTCGGGGCCGCTGCCGATCAAGGTCGCCCCCCGCACCGGGTACTGGATGCGGCCGTTCTCGACCCAGAACGCTTCGCTGGTCGAGAACACGAACTTGCCGCTGGTGATGTCGACCTGGCCACCGCCGAAATTGGTGGCATACAGACCCCGCTTCAAACTGGCGACGATCTCGTCCTTGCTGCGCGTACCGGCCAGCATGTAGGTGTTGGTCATGCGTGGCATCGGCACATGGGCGTAGCTCTCGCGCCGGCCGTTGCCGGTGGGCTTGACGCCCATCAGCCGCGCGTTCATCGTGTCCTGGATGTAGCCCTTCAGGATGCCGTCTTCGATCAGCACCGTGCGCTGCGTGGCATGCCCTTCGTCGTCGACGTTCAGGCTGCCGCGCCGGTCGGGCAAGGTGCCGTCGTCGAGCACGGTCACACCCTTGGCCGCCACGCGCTGGCCGATGCGCCCGGAGAACGCCGACGAGCCCTTGCGGTTGAAATCACCTTCCAGGCCATGGCCGATGGCTTCGTGCAACAGCACGCCCGGCCAGCCGGGGCCGAGCACGACGGTCATCTGTCCTGCCGGCGCGGGGCGGCCTTCGAGGTTGGTCAGTGCGGCATTGACGGCGTGGTCGACATACTGCTCGATGACCGCGTCCTGGAAATAGCCCAGGCCGAAACGGCCGCCGCCACCGCCGGTGCCGACCTCGCGGCGCAGCACGCCAGCGACGGTCTGCTCGGCGATCACCGTCACCGACAGGCGTACCAGCGGGCGCACGTCGGCGGCACGCGTGCCGTCGGCACGCGCGACCAGCACCACATCGTATTCGGCGGCCACCCCGGCCATCACCTGCACGACGCGCGGATCCTTGGCGCGGGCCATGCGCTCGACCTTCTCCAGCAGGGCCACCTTCTGTGTGCTGTCCAGCGTGGTGATCGGGTCGGTCGGCCCATAGAGCACGCGGCTGGCGGCGACGCTCGACTTCACGCCGACCTTGACACGCCGGCTCTGACCGGCGGCGGCGATGGTGCGCACCGTGCGCGCGGCGTCCTGCAGCGCGGCCTCGGAAATGTCGTCGCTGTAGGCAAAGGCGGTCTTCTCGCCGGCCACCGCGCGCACGCCCACTCCCTGGTCGATCGAGAAACTGCCGCTCTTGACGATGCCCTCCTCCAGGCTCCAGCCCTCGTGGCGCGTGCTTTGGAAGTACAGGTCGGCGTCGTCGATGCGGTGCGCGGCAATCGTCTGCAAGGCGGCACTGAGGTGCGCATCGTTCAGGCCATAAGGCTCGAGCAGCAGCGTCTGAGCCTGCGCCAGGCGCTCGATGGTCGGTTCGCGGGCAATCATGCGCGGCATTGTAGGAGCGCAGCTCCCGCCGCACGGGGCCGGGCCGGCTTCACCCTTCTTTACCGACGGCCAGCGCCTGATGGTCAGCCGCGGGCGCTGCCGCTTCGTTGTCCAGGAGCGCTTGCGCAACCACTCCAGACCTACCCGAAAGGACACCGATCATGAAAACCTTGCCCCTGATTGCCGCTGCCGTGCTGAGCCTCATCGGCCTGGCCGCCTCGGCCCAACCGGCCTCCGCGCCCGGTGCGAACACGCCGCGCATCGACCAACGCCAGGCCAACCAGGAACAGCGCATCGACAAGGGCGTGGCTTCGGGCCAGCTGACCAAGCGCGAGACGCGCCGCCTCGAAAAAGAACAGGCCCGCATCGACAAGGTCGAAGACCGGGCCAAGGCCGACGGTACGGTGTCCGCCAAGGAGCGCAAGCAGCTGACCCATATGCAGAACAAGGCCAGCCGCGACATCCAGCACCAGAAGCACGACGCGCAGACGGCCGCCAGCGCGCCCGGCAAGTAAGGTCTCAGGCGCTGCCCGCGTCGCGCAAGGCCAGTGCCCGCTCGTAAAGGCGGTTGCGTGGCGCTCCCGTCAGGGTGACCGCCAGCGCGACCGCCTGCTTGAGCGGCAGCTCGGCCAGCAGCACGCGCAGCATGCGCTCGCTGCCGGCCGCCAGCGCATCCTGTGCCGAGGCCACGATGCGCTCGGCGTGCAAGACGAGCGCGAATTCGCCGCGGGCACGGTTGGCGTCGGCCGCCAACCAGGCCGGCGCCAGCGCTGCGCTCATCGTCGCCACGGTCTCGAACTGCTTGGTCAGCTCGCGGCCGAGTGTCAGGCGCCGCGCGGGCATGGCCGCGGCCAGCGCATCGAGCAGGGCCGCGATGCGGTGCGGTGCCTCGAACAGGACCAGCGATTCACTGCGCCGCTGCGCCAGCACGGTCAGCGCCGTGTCGCGCTCGCCGGCCTTGGCCGGCAGGAAACCGATGAAGGCAAAGCCCTGGGCCTCGGTGTCACCCGCCACGCACAGAGCGGCCAGCACACTGCTGGCACCCGGCAGCGGCAGCGTGGTGTGCCCGGCAGCCTGGGCTGCCGCCACCAGCGCGGCACCGGGGTCGGACACCGCCGGCGTACCGGCATCGCTGATGTAGGCCACGCGCTCGCCTTGTGCCAAGCGCGCCAGCACCTGCAGGGTGGCGCTCTGTTCGTTGTGCTGGTGCAGCGCGAGCAGCGGTTTGGACAGGCCGAGGTGGCCGAGCAGCGCGCCGCCCACCCGCGTGTCCTCGCAGGCCACGGCGTCGACCAGCCCGAGCACATGCACCGCACGCAGCGTCAGATCGGCCAGGTTGCCGATCGGCGTGGCCACCATGTACAGCGTGCCGGCGGGATACTGTTGTGCGCCGGCGGCCGCGGCTGCGGCCTGGGTGATGATGGCGGCAGTGGTGATGGAGGTGGCGACGATGATCTCCCGCCGAATTGCGGCAACCGACAAGCAGCGCAGCGGCGACGCCGCCGAGGCGCAGGCCCTCGCGCATTTGACGCAGCAGGGCCTGCTGCTGGTCGAGCGCAATTATCGGGTCGCGCGCGGCCCGCATGCGCGCGGCGGCGAGGTCGACCTGATCCTGCGCGATCGTGACGGTACCCTGGTCTTTGTCGAGGTCCGCTCGCGAGGCGATGCGCGCCATGGCGGCGCGGCGGCCAGTGTCGGCGCGGCCAAGCGCGCCCGCCTGGTGCTCGCGGCGCGCCACTACCTGCTGCGTTTTGCGGCGCCGCCGGCCTGCCGCTTCGATGTCGTGGCTATCGACGCCGGCATCGTGCAGTGGCTGCGCGGCGCGTTCGACGCGGCTTGAGCGGCGATCGCAGGCCCCATGCAGGGGCTTCGGAACCGAACGCGCATGACCGTGTCATATGATCCATGACCATGCTTGAGCAGCGTATTCAGCAGCAATTCTTCGAGAGTGCCGACCTGCTGTCGCAAACGGCCGAAGCCCTGTGCAAGCCGATCGCCGATGCCGCACAGACCCTGCTCGGCTGCATCACCGCCGGTGGCAAGGTCATGTTGTTCGGCCACGGCGCGGCCGCGGCACTGGCCCAGCATGGTGCCGCGCTGATGGTCGGCCGCTTCGAGCGCGAACGCCCAGGGCTGGCGGCCCTGGCGGTCGGCAGCCAGGCCGAAGTGCAAGCCCTGGGCGTGCCTGGGGATGTGCTGCTGGCGCTGAGCGCCGGCGCAACGGCCCCGGTACTCGGCGCGATCGTGAGTGCCGCGCAGGCCAAGGAGATGACGGTGGTGGCGCTGACCGGTCGTGACGGCGCCGGCCTGCTGGGCCAGTTGAGCGAGACCGACGTACACATCGCGGTGCCGCACGATCGCGCGGCACGTATTCACGAAACCCACCTGCTGGTATTGCACTGTCTGTGCGACGCGGTGGACTTGCAACTCTTGGGAGAACAGGAACCAACATGACAACACTACAAATACCTTCACTGCTAGGCCGGGCTCTGCTTTCGGTGTTGGCCGCTGCGACGCTGGGCGGCTGTGCCGCGCTGGTGGTCGGTGGTGCAGTGGGTACGGCGATGGTCGCCGCCGACCGCCGCACGTCGGGCACCCAGCTCGAGGATCAGGCCATCGAGTTGAAGGCCGTGACACGCACGCGCGAGGCGGTGGGTGATCGTGGCCATGTCAATGCCGTCAGCTACAGCCGCACGGTGTTGCTCACCGGCGAGGTCGCCAGCGAGGCCGACCGCAGCGCCATCGAGCAGGCGGTGGCGCGCATCGAGAACGTGCGTTCGACGGTCAACGAGCTGGCCGTGATGGGTTCGACCTCGCTGTCATCGCGCTCCAACGATACGATCCTGACGAGCAAGGTCAAGGCCTCGTTCGTCGACGCCAAGGACTTGCACGCCAACAGCATCAAGGTCGTCACCGAGCGGGCCGTGGTTTACCTGATGGGCCGCGTCACCGAGCGCGAGGCCACCCGTGCCAGCGACCTCGCGCGCGGTGTGTCCGGGGTGCAGAAAGTGGTGCGCCTGTTCGAGATCCTGACCGAGGCCGAACTGGCGGCCCTGGGCGGCAGCAAGAGCTGATCGCGCCGCCGGGCTAGCGCAGTCTCTTGATCAGGCTCGAAGTGTCCCAGCGCCGGCCGCCCATGGCCTGTACATCGGCATAGAACTGATCGATCAACGCGGTGACCGGCAGTTTGGCGCCGTTGCGCCGCGCTTCGTCGAGCAACAGGCCGAGGTCCTTGCGCATCCAGTCGACGGCAAAGCCGAAGTCGAAGCGCTCGTCGACCATGGTCGTGCCGCGGTTGTCCAGCTGCCAGCTTTGTGCCGCACCCTTGCCGATGACCTCGAGCACCTGTTTCATGTCCAGGCCCGCCTTCTGGCCGAATGCAATCGCTTCGGACAGACCCTGCACCACCCCGGCAACGGCGATCTGATTGACCATCTTGGCCAACTGGCCGGCGCCCGACTCGCCCACCCGGGTGACGGCCTTGGCAAACGCCATCGCCACGGGCTGGACGGCCGCAAACGCCGCCGCGTCGCCTCCGCACATCACAGTCAGCGCACCGTTCACGGCGCCGGCCTGGCCACCCGATACCGGCGCGTCGATGAAATTCAGGCCGCGCTGTCGGGCTGCGCCGTGCAGCTCGCGCGCCACGGCGGCCGATGCGGTGGTGTGATCGACCAGCACCGCGCCCTTCTGCATGCCGGCGAAGGCCCCTTCGGCGCCGAGCACCACCGAGCGCAAGTCATCGTCGTTGCCGACGCAGCTGAACACGAGCGCTGCACCGGCTGCCGCGTCACGCGGCGTGGCCGCCGTACGCCCGCCGTACTCCGCGGCCCAGGCCGCGGCCTTCGTGGCCGTACGGTTGAAGACGGTGACGCGGTGCCCGGCCCGCACCAAGTGCCCGGCCATCGGATAACCCATCACCCCAAGACCCAGAAACGCGACACTGCGCGGCTCGGTCGACGCGTATTCCTTCATCGCAGACCCCAAAGCGTAATTGGCAGCGCCAGTTTACGGTGCTCAAGTTGTCAATCTGACTTCGTCCCTCCGGGACAGGCCGCAAAGCGGCCAGGGGCGGCCGCCAGACGGCCGGGGGCTCAAACGATCGTCAGGTGCTCGGTGCCCGAGGCCAGATCGACCGTGCGTGCGCGCTTGCTGTTGAGCTTGATTTGCAGGCGCAGGTCATTGACCGAGTCGGCATTGCGCAGCACGTCTTCGTAGGTCACCAGATTGGCCTCGTAGAGGTCGAACAAGGCCTGGTCGAAGGTCTGCATGCCCAGCTCGCGCGAGCGTTTCATCAAGTCCTTGATGTCGCTGACTTCACCCTTGAAGATCATGTCGGCCACCAGCGGCGTATTGAGCAGGATCTCGACGGCTGCGATGCGGCCCTTGCCTTCCTGGCGCGGCAGCAGGCGCTGCGAGACCAGCGCCTTCAGGTTCAGCGACAAGTCCATCAGCAACTGGGCGCGCCGCTCCTCGGGGAAGAAATTGATGATGCGATCCAGCGCCTGGTTGGAGCTGTTGGCATGCAGCGTGGCCAGGCACAGGTGGCCGGTTTCGGCGAACGCCACCGCATGCTCCATCGTCTCGCGGTCGCGAATCTCGCCCATCATGATCACGTCGGGCGCCTGGCGCAGCGAGTTCTTCAATGCCGGCGTCCAGTCCTCAGTGTCGATCCCGACCTCGCGCTGAGTCACGATGCAGTTCTTGTGGGTGTGCACGAATTCGACCGGATCCTCGACCGTGATGATGTGGCCGTAGGAATGTTCGTTGCGAAAGTCGACCAGCGCGGCCAGCGAGGTGCTCTTGCCCGAGCCGGTGGCGCCGACGAAGATCGTCAGCCCACGCTTGGTCATCGCCACGTCCTTCAGGATCTGCGGCAGGCCCAGTCCGTCGATGGTCGGCACCTCCTGTGGAATCGTGCGCATGACCAGGCCCACATGGCCCTGCTGCACGAAGGCGTTGACGCGAAAGCGCCCGATGCCGGACGGCGAGATCGCGAAATTGCATTCCTTGCTGCGCTCGAACTCGGCGGCTTGTTTGTCGTTCATGACTGCCCGCGTCAGCGCCATCGTGTGCTGGCTGGTGAGCGGCTGCGGGCTGACCTTGGTGATCTTGCCGTCGACCTTGATCGCCGGCGGGAAATCGACGGTCAGAAACAGGTCGGAGCCGTTGCGGCTGATCATCAGGCGCAACAGGTCGTTGACGAATTTGGAGGCTTGATCGCGTTCCATGACGGTCCTTGAGTGATCAGCCCGGGAAGTTTTCGGGCATCCGGGCGCGGCTGCGCGCCTCGGCCGGCGAGACGATGTTGCGCCTGACCAGTTCGGTCAGTGTCTGGTCCAGCGTTTGCATGCCCAGGCTCTGGCCGGTCTGGATGGCCGAGTACATCTGTGCAATCTTGTTTTCGCGGATCAGGTTCTTGATCGCCGACGTGCCGAGCATGATCTCGTGCGCCGCCACGCGGCCCGAACCGTCCTTCAGCTTGCACAGCGTCTGCGAGACCACGGCAATCAGCGACTCCGACAACATCGCGCGCACCATCTCCTTTTCGGCGGCGGGGAACACATCGACCACACGGTCGATGGTCTTGGCCGCGCTCGAAGTGTGCAAGGTGCCGAACACCAGGTGGCCGGTCTCGGCGGCGGTCAGGGCCAGGCGAATGGTTTCCAGGTCGCGCATTTCGCCGACCAGGATCGCGTCCGGGTCTTCGCGCAGCGCTGCGCGCAAGGCGTTGTTGAAACTCAAGGTGTGCGGGCCGACCTCGCGCTGGTTGACCAGGCACTTCTTCGATTCGTGGACGAACTCGATCGGGTCTTCGACCGTCAGCACGTGGCCGTATTCGTTTTCGTTCAGGTGATTGACCATCGCCGCCAGGGTCGTGCTCTTGCCCGATCCCGTCGGGCCGGTAACCAGTACCAGGCCGCGCGGTTTCAAGGCCAGTTCGGCGAAGACCTTGGGCGTGTTGAGTTGCTCCAGCGTCAGGATCTTGCTCGGGATGGTGCGGAACACCGCGCCCGCGCCGCGGTTTTGGTTGAAGGCGTTGACACGAAACCGCGCCAGGCCCTGGATCTCGAACGAGAAGTCGCACTCCAGCGTGTCTTCATAATGCTTGCGCTGCGAGTCGTTCATGATGTCGTAGACCATGTCGTGCACATGCTTGTGCTCGAGCGGGTCGACATTGATGCGGCGCACATCCCCGTGCACTCGGATCATCGGCGGCAGGCCTGCCGACAGGTGCAGGTCGGAGGCCTTGTTCTTGACCGAGAAGGCGAGCAGCTGGGTGATATCCATGGGGTGGGCGAAGGCGTGAGCTAGTCTCTGGGGATTATGGCGAGCATCGCAGGGAAGTTACAACAAGTGCACCAGCGCATAGGCGCGGCCTGTGTCATCGCGCAACGCCCCGTGCAAAGCGTCACGTTGCTGGCGGTTAGCAAGACCTTCGGCGTCGAATCCGTTCGCGAGGCGCATGGCGCCGGTCAACGCGCCTTCGGTGAAAACTATGTGCAGGAGGCGCTGGTCAAGGTTCGCTCGCTCGGTGACCTGCGCCCGGGCATCGAATGGCATCTGATCGGCCCCCTGCAAAGCAACAAGACGCGCGAGGTGGCGGCCGCCTTCGATTGGGTCCACAGCGTCGACCGGCTCAAGCTGGCGGAGCGCCTGTCGACCCAGCGCCCACCGGGGTTGCCGCCCTTGCAGGTCTGCCTGCAGGTCAATATCAGCCGCCAAGCCAGCAAGAGTGGCGTCGCGCCGGCCGAGGTGTCGGGCCTGGCGCGTGCGGTGGCCGCCTTGCCTGGTCTGCGACTGCGCGGGCTGATGGCGATTCCCGAACCTGTCGCCGATCCGGTCGCACAACGGCAGCCGCATCGCGCGCTGCGCGCATTGCTGGAGGCCTTGTGCGCCGAAGGCTTGGCGCTCGACACCTTGTCGATGGGCATGAGCGATGACCTCGAAGCGGCGATCGCCGAGGGTGCGACCATCGTGCGCGTCGGCAGCGCGATATTTGGGCCGCGTGCCTAGCGCTCGTCAAATCGCCAGCGTGGTCGTGTTCTTGACTTCTTCCATGACGGCATAAGTGCGCGTTTCGCGCACGCCAGGCAGGGTCCAGATCACGCTGCCGACGAATTCGCGGTACGCCGCCATATCGGCGACGCGTGTTTTCAACAGGTAGTCGAAGCCGCCGGCCACCAGGTGGCACTCGAGGATCTCCGGCCGCACCTGCACGGCGGCCTTGAACGCGTCCATCACGTCGTGCACCGTGCGGTCGAGCAAGACCTCGATGAAGACCAGCAGCCCGGCACCCAGCTTGGCCGGGTTCAGGCGCGCCTCGTAACCGAGGATGTAGCCGTCGCGCGTCAAGCGCTTCACGCGTTCGAGCACCGCGGTCGGCGACAGGTGCACCGCCTCGGCCAGCTTCAGGTTGCTGATGCGCCCATCGGCCTGCAAGGCGCGCAAGATGCGGGTGTCGATCTTGTCGATGGTCGTCATGGTGCAGAACTGTCTAGATTTTCCAGGAAACTCGGAATCATTCTCAGTGTATTGCCGCGTAAGCTGGCGATTATCCAACTGCAAGGGAATGCCGTGAGCGCTCAAGCACTGCCTTTCGATACCTTGCCGGCGCATGCCCGTTTGCCGTTTCCGTACCGGCCAGAGGCAGAAGGGGTGCGCGCCTCGCTGGCCCGGTTGGGCGACCTCGACTGGCCGGCAGTGATCGGCGCGGCAAGGCCGTGGGTCGACGGGGTGCGCGCCCATCCGGCGCCGTTCTGGGCGATGGAGTCGCTGCTGCACGAGTACCCCATCTCCACTGCCGAGGGGCTGGCACTGATGCGGCTGGCCGAAGCATTGCTGCGCGTGCCCGATGCCGAGACCGCAATTGCACTCACGGCGGACCAGCTGGGTCGCGCCGACTTCGATGCCAGCGACGCCGAAGGCCCGCACCGCATGCTGGCCAGCCTCTCGGCCAGCGCGATCGCCTTGTCCAAGCGCTTCCTGCCCGAAAGCGAGAGCCCGACCGGGCTGCTCAAGCGGCTCGGCGCGAAGACCGTCGTCGCGGCCACCGTGCGCGCGCTGCAACTGCTAGGGCGCCAGTTCGTCCTCGGGCGCACGATCGGCGAGGCGATGGCCGAAGCCGCCGGCCAGCGCAAGGCCATGCCCAACCTGCGCTTCAGCTACGACATGCTCGGCGAAGGCGCACGCACCGAGCACGATGCGCAGCGCTACCTCGCCTCCTACCGCCAGGCCATCGACGCCATCGCAGCCGGGCGCGGCGCGGCGTCGCCGCATGAGGCGGACGGCATCTCGATGAAGCTCAGCGCACTCTTTGCGCGCTACGAGGATTCGCAGCGTGACCGCGTCTTCGCCGAACTGCTGCCACGGGTGTGGAGCCTGATCGAACCGGCGGCGCGTGCCAATATCAACCTGACGATCGACGCCGAAGAGAGCGATCGGCTCGAACTCTCGCTCGACGTGATGGAGGCGCTGGCCGGGCGCATCGCGGCGGTGTACCCGCAATGGCATGGTTTCGGCCTGGCGGTGCAGTCCTACCTGACCAACGGCCTGGCCGTCGTCGACGAGGTCGCTGCGATGGCGCGCCGCCACGGCCTGAAATTCATGGTCCGCCTGGTCAAGGGCGCCTACTGGGACGGCGAGATCAAGCGCGCGCAGGAGGCGGGTCTGCCGGGCTACCCGGTGTTCACGCACAAGCAGCACACCGATATCTCGTACCTGGCCTGCGCGCGCGCCCTGATCGGCCACCATGCGCTGATCTATCCGCAATTCGCGACCCACAACGCCGGCACCATCGCCGCCATCCTGCAGATGGCCCGCGCGCAGGGCGCCGAGTTCGAGTTCCAGCGCCTGCATGGCATGAGCGATGGGATCTACCGCGAGGTGTTGCAGGATCCCACCATCCCGTGCCGCGTCTATGCGCCGGTCGGCGAGCACCGCGACCTGCTTGCCTACCTGGTGCGGCGCCTGCTCGAGAACGGCGCCAACTCTTCGTTCGTGCACCAGATGGCCGACGAGACGGTCAGCGCCGAGGAACTGCTGGCCTCGCCGCTGCAGGCTCGCGACGATGGCGGTCTGCCGCTGCCGGCGGCGCTGTATGGCGCGGCGCGTGCCAACTCAACCGGCGCCGATCTGACCTGCTTGGCGATGCGTGCGCCGCTCGAACAGGCCCTGGCATCGCTGCAAATCGAGACCTCGGCGATGGCGACCACGGCCGAAGTCGACGCGGCGATGGGCCAACTGCACGCGGCCTTTCCCGCCTGGAACGCCCGCCTGCCGGCCGAGCGCGCGGCGCTGCTGCGGCGCGCCGGCGATGCGCTCGACGCCCGCCTGCCCGAGTTCTGCGCCCTGCTGGTCAAGGAGGCGCACAAGACCTTGGGCGACTGCGTGGCCGAGGTGCGCGAGGCGGTCGACTTCTGCCGCTACTACGCCGAACAGGCCGAAGCGCGCCAGTCCGGGCCTGTGCCGTCGGGTTGCGGCGTGTTCGTCTGCATCAGCCCGTGGAACTTTCCGTTGGCGATCTTTGCCGGCCAGGTGGTCGCTGCGCTGGTGGCTGGCAACACCGTGGCGGCCAAGCCGGCCGAGCAGACGCCGCTGGTGGCGCGCCGCTTCGTCGAGCTGCTGCACGAGGTCGGCGTGCCGATCGACGCCGTGCGCTGCTTGCACGGCCGCGGCGAGACCGTCGGTGCCACCTTGGTGGCCGATGCGCGCACGGCCGGCGTGTGCTTCACCGGCAGCACGCAGGTGGCGCGCATCATTCATCGCACGCTGGCCGCCAAGACCGGCCCGGCCGTGCCGCTGATCGCCGAGACCGGCGGCCTGAACGCCATGATCGTCGACAGCACCGCGCTGCCCGAACAGGTCATCGACGCCGTGGTCCAGAGCGCCTTTCGCAGCGCCGGCCAGCGCTGCTCGGCGCTGCGCCTGCTGTGCGTGCACGAGGCCATTGCCGACGGCGTGATCGAGATGCTGCGCGGCGCGCTGGCCGAATTGCGCCTCGGCGACGCGGCATTGCTGGCCACCGATGTCGGCCCATTGATCGACGTCGAGGCGCAGGCCCATGTGGCCCGCCACGTCGAGCGCTTGCGACGCGACGCCAGGCTGATCGCCGAAAGCCCGCCGGGCAGCGCGGGCCCGACCCACATCGCGCCGATCGCGTTCGAGATCGCGCGCATCGCCGAGATGAAAGAGGAAATCTTCGGCCCGGTGTTGCACGTCGTGCGCTGGGGCGGCGAGGTCGACGCGGTCGTGGACCAGATCAATGCGCTCGGCTACGGCCTGACGCTGGGCGTGCAGACGCGCATCGACGGCCGTGCCACACGCATCGCCGAGCGCGCGCGCATCGGCAACGTCTACGTCAATCGCAACATGATCGGCGCCGTGGTCGGCGTGCAGCCGTTCGGCGGCGAGGGACTCTCCGGCACCGGGCCCAAGGCGGGCGGCCCGTTCTACCTCGACCGCTTCGCGGCATGGCCTGACCCCGAGCCCGCCGTTGCGCCGCCGCTGTCCTGGCCCGTGCTCAGCCAGCCGCTGACGCTAGCCGCGCTGGCCGACGGCCAGGCCGCCTGGGCCGCGCATGCGCTGCCGGCGCGCGTGTCGGTGATGCAGGATGCTGCGGTGCGGCTCGAGGCAGCCATTGCCGCGCTGCTGCGCAGGCAGGCCGAGCAAGCGCTGGTCGTGCTCGCCGATCGGTCGCTGCCCGGACCGACGGGCGAGAGCAACACGCTGCGCCTGCGCGCGCGCGGCATCTTCGCCGTCCTGGCGCAGGGTTCGGCAGCCATCGAGATCGCAGCCGCAACGGCCGCCGCTCTGCTCGGCGGCAACAGCGTGGCACTGGTCGGTGCGACCAACGGCGAGGCCTTGCGCGGGGCGCTGATCGAGGCCGGTCTGCCGGCGGCGGCGCTGAGCTTGTTCGACGCCGACGCGACCGCTGCCCTGCTCGCGCATGCCAGTCTGGCCGGGGTCTGCGTGGCCGGTGCCGGTGCGGCCGCGATGCGCCCGGTTGCTCGCGTGCTGGCCGAACGTGACGGCGCCATCCTGCCGCTGGTCAGCGGCGCCGAAGCGCGCCGAGCCGAACTGCTCTGGCGGTTCTGTGCCGAACAGACGCTGACCATCAACACCGCGGCGGCCGGTGGCAATGCGGAGTTGCTGGCCGCTGTCGGCCGCAAGACCGACCCGGTGATGCCGCCGGACCTCAATCGAGCTTGACGCCGATCCGGGTGATGATCGGCCCCCAGCGCCTGACCTCGGCGTCGAGCAGGCGCCTGAAGTCCGCAGCGCTGCCGCCGACCACCGTCAGGCCCTGGGCGTCTAGCGCGGCTCGCACCGCAGCGTCCTTGAGCAGCTCGTTGACATCGGCATTGACGCGCGACACCACGGCTTCGGGTGTGCCTGCGGGCATGAACAGGCCGTTCCAGGCCAGCGACTCGACGTTGCCGTAGCCGGCGTCGGCCAGGGTCGGCAAATCCTTTTGTGAATCGGGCCGCTGCGCGCTGCTGACGGCCAGCAGGCGCACCTTGTGGTTGCGCACATGGGCCAGCAAGGCCGGTGCGACCATGAAGGTGGCGTCGGCCTCGCCCTGGGCCACGGCCATGGCCGCCGGTGGCGAGCCGTTGAACGGGATATGCGTGGCGGTGATGCCGGCCTCGGCCATGAACAGCTCCATCGTCAGGTGCGCCGAGCTGCCGTTGCCGAGTGACGAATAGTTCATCTTTCCGCCCTGCGCCTTGGCCCAGGCGACGAATTCCGCCACGGTCCTGGCCGGCACCTTGTCGACGCTGACTGCGAGCACGTTGGCCTGCGAGGTGGTCATTACCACCGGCAGCAGGTCCTTCGCCGGGTCATAGGGCATCTTGCGATACAGGAACGGCGCGAAGGCCACCGGTCCGTTGAAGCCGATCGCCAGCGTGTGGCCGTCGCTGGCCTTGGCCGCGACGTCCATGCCCAGCATGCCGCCGGCGCCGGGCTTGTTCTCCACCACCACCGGCTGGCCCCAGCGGGCACCGAGCTTGTCGCTCATCACGCGCACGATCAGGTCGAGCGAGCTGCCGGCCGGCGCCGGGACGACGATCCGCACCGGCCGTGTCGGCCAGGCTGTCTGCGCGCGTGCGGCGCAGGTGGCGCTCGCGACCAGCAGGGCAAGCATGTGGCGTCGGTGCATCGATCGCTCCTCCGAGGTGTCGGCAAAGGCCTGCATCGTAGCCGCGCCGGCATTGTGCGACGATGCGGGCCTTCGCCAGCTTCCCTCCTCCGGCCCGCCCATGTGGATCACGCGTTTACTGATTGCCCTCGTTGTGGTGTGTTGCCCTGACGGCGGCGTACTTCTGGCTCGCGCTGAGCTGGAGCTACTCGAGCGGCGAGCGCGCCGGCTGGGTGCAGAAGTTCTCGCACAAAGGTTGGGTCTGCAAGACCTGGGAGGGTGAGCTGGCGCTGGTCTCGTTGCCGGGCAGCGCGGTCGAGAAGTTCTACTTCACCGTCCATGACGATGCCACGGCCAGGGAGATCCAGCAGGCCGTGGGCAAGCGCGTGGCGCTGCACTACGAAGAAAAGGTCGGCCTGCCCACGAGCTGCTTCGGCGAGACGCGCTACTTCGTTTCCAAGCTCACGATCAGCGCCGACATCCCGCTCGGCCCGGGGGTGACGCTGCCGGCCCCTGCGGCGGCCTCGGCGCCCGCATCGGCCGCCGCCCCTTGATGGCGCGGCGCGGCCGGCGATCGCCGACCCCGGCGCAGTCCTAAACTGTGCGCATGGCAGCACCGCACCTGGCCTTCATCGGCGGCGGCAACATGGCCGGCGCCATCTTCGGCGGCCTGCTGCGCGGCGGCTGGCCGCCGGCATCGATCTGCGTCGTCGAGCCCGTGGCCGAACAGCGTGCGCGCATCGCCGCCGCCTACCCCGGCCTGCGGCTGCTGGCGGCGGCCGATGCCACGCTGGCCAGGGCCGAGATCGTCGTCTGGGCCGTCAAGCCGCAGACCTTCGCCGAGGCCGCCGCGCCCTGCGCCGGTGTGGTCGGCCAGGCACTGCAATTGAGCGTGATGGCCGGCATCCGCAGCGACACCCTGCTGCGCGCGACGGCCAGTCAGCGCATCGTGCGGGCCATGCCCAACACGCCGGCACTGATCGGCCAGGGCATCGCCGGCTTGTTCGCGCGCGACGCAGTCACGGCAGCCGACCGCGCTGGCGTCGAGGCGGTGCTGGCGCCGACCGGACAGCTGTTGTGGTTCACTCGCGAGGAGCAACTCGACGCCGTCACCGCGCTGTCGGGCTCCGGGCCGGCCTACGTCTTCTATTTCCTCGAAGCCATGATCGAGGCCGGCGTGGCATTGGGTTTGAGCGCGGACGAGTCGCGACGCCTGGCCCAGCAGACCTTTGCCGGCGCCGCCGCGCTGGCGCAACACAGCGTCGAGGCCGTGCCGCTGCTGCGCGAACGCGTGACCTCCAAAGGCGGCACCACCCACGCTGCGATCACCGCACTCGACGCCGCCGGGGTCAAGACGGCCTTCGTGCGCGCCTTGCACGCCGCGCACGACGCGCGCGGTCGAACTCGGCAAGGCCTGATCAGGCGCAGTGTTCGCTGATGGTGTGGTCGTGGGGCGCCGTCGTCGCGCTGGCCACCGACATCGTGCTCGTCATCGGGACCGTGTAACCGACCTTGAGTTGAGCCAGGTCCGCGGCACTGAACGTCACGCTGTGCGAGTGATCGGCCGTGTCGGTGATGTCGTAGCGTGATGGGCACCATCGAATTGAGATCGGCGCAGGGATCGTCAGCACATGGCCATGGTTGCCGGCAATCGTCGCCGTGCAGCCGACGCCTGTCGAGGGCGCCGGTGCCGAGCCGCCGCCATAACCGCCGCCGCCGCAGCCGGCCAGGGCCCAGCCGCCACCCACCAATTGAACCAAGAAAACCTTGCGCGTGATGGCCACAGTCGCCTCCGTCAGGACGTCGATGTGATCCGTATACGCGGCACGCGGCCGCGGCATTGCCCTTTCGGCCTCGGCTTTGCAACGCCGTGCAATGCAATCCGCGCGACCCGGCCCCGCGGGCAGGGCCAGCGCTCAGCGTGCGGCCAGATCGATCGCCACGCCGGCGAAGACGGCGAAACCCAGCCAGTGGTTGAGGCGAAAGGCCCTGAAGCAGCCTTCGCGCGAGCGGCCGCGGATCAATGCGAGGTGCCACAGCGCCTGAGCCGCGGCCACCACCACGCCGGCCAGGAACCACGCGCCCAGGCCGAGCGCGCGGCCGAGCACGGCCCATGACACGAGGTAGATCGCGTAGAACGTCGCCACGGCGGCGACATCGAAACGGCCGAGCGTGATGGCCGAGGTCTCGATGCCAATCTTCAGGTCGTCGTCGCGGTCGACCATCGCGTACTCGGTGTCATAGGCCAGCACCCAGAACAGGTTGCCGATCAACAGCGGCCAGGCCGGCCAGGGCAGCGCGGCACGCAAGGCATCCAGCGACAGCTCGTTGCCGCCATGCACTGCGGCAAAGGCCATCGGAATGCCAAAACTGAAGGCCACGCCGAGCACCGCCTGCGGCATGGGCACCAGACGCTTGGCATAGGGGTAGGCCAGGGTGATGCCCAGCGCCACCAGCGACAGCGCCACCGCAGGCAGGTTGGTGCTGAGGACGAGCGCGAACGCCGCCACGGCCAGCACGGCGCCGACGGCCAGCGCCTCGCGCGGCGGCAATGCACCGCGCGTCACCGGCCGCTGCGCCGTGCGCTGCACATGGCGGTCGAATTCGCGATCGGCGACATCGTTGACACAGCAGCCCGCGCTGCGCATCAGTATCGTGCCGAGCACGAACACCAGCAGCAGGTGCCAGCCGGCAAACCCATCGGCAGCGATCCACAGCGCCGACAGCGTCGGCCACAGCAGCAGCAGCCAGCCCGCCGGCCGGTCCCAGCGGATCAGGTCGAGGTACAGGGTCAGCCGCCGCACGCCGGCTCCGTCAGCCGCGCACGAAGCGGGCTTCGAGGTAGGCCAACAGGGTGCGTATCGTCTGCGCCTCGCCACCGACTGGACGACCCGGCCGCGCCACGTCGTTCCAGGCGCTGAGGTCGACGTGCAGCCAGTCCAGGCCCGCTGGCACGAAGCGGTCGAGGAAGTTGGCGGCATTGATGGCGCCACCCATGGCATTGCGCCCGGTATTGACGACGTCGGCGATGTCGCTGTCGATAGACGCCTGGTAGTCGCGCCACAGCGGCAGGTGCCACAGCGGGTCGTGCAGCGCGAGGCCGGCGTCGACCAGTTCGCGCGCCAGATCCATGCGTCGGCAAAACAAGGCCGGTAACTGCTGCCCTAGCGCCACGCGCGCCGCGCCGGTCAAGGTGGCCAGGTCGATCATCAGCTCGGGCTGGCCTTCGGCGCCGTAGGCCAGCGCGTCGCACAGGATCACGCGGCCCTCGGCATCGGTGTTGCCGATTTCGATGTGCAGGCCGTTGCGCGTCTTGATCACGTCGCCCGGCCGGTAGGCGTTGCCGGCGATGGCGTTGTCGACCGCCGGGATCAGCACCTGCAGCCGCAGCGGCAGGTCGAGCGCCATCACCAGCGAGGCCAGGCCGAGCACGTGGGCCGCGCCGCCCATGTCTTTTTTCATCAGGCGCATGCCGTCGGCGCCCTTGATGTCCAGCCCGCCCGAATCGAAGCACACGCCTTTGCCGACCAAGGTGAGTTTCGGGGCGCGCGGCCGGCCCCAGTTCAGCTCGATCAGGCGCGGCGCGCGGGTCGATGCGCGCCCGACTGCATGCACGGCCGGAAAGCCGGCGGCGAGCAGGGCATCGCCGACCGTCTGCTTGAAGTCCGCACCATGCTGCTCGGCGACCAGGCGCGCCGCCTGGGCCAGTTCGGCCGGGCCCATGTGCTCGGAAGGGGTGTTGACCAGGTCGCGCGTGGCCG
The DNA here is from genome assembly GCA_963741125.1 of uncultured beta proteobacterium. Lineage (GTDB taxonomy): Bacteria > Pseudomonadota > Gammaproteobacteria > Burkholderiales > Burkholderiaceae_C > CADEEN01. The sequence goes on along the minus strand of CAVUGY010000013.1, from coordinate 45,701 downwards.
CGATCGCGGTGGCCATCTGCAGCCCGCGGGTGGGGCCCGCGCCGGGGGCCAGCATCAACTGCGCCGCTTCGCGCCGCGCCGGCTTGTACAAATCAAAGACATAACTGCCGAGTTCCCACGACAGGGCCGCGGCCGCACCGTCGCCAGCCAGGCCCTGGTCGCCGAGCCGATAGCGGCCAGGCGGCAGCGCGCGCGGCAAGGCCGCCAGTGCGAATGGGTGGTGTACGTCGCTGACGCCGGCCCACACCGAGCGCAGGCGGCCCGTGGCATCGGCCAGCAGCGCATGGCTGTCGGGCGCACCCTGGAAACCCACCGTGGCCAGCCAGCGGCGCGTGGCCGCCGGCAGCTTGGCGGCGACCTTGCCGAACGAGGCGCGGTCGATCAAGTGGATGGCCACCGCGGCGGCGCTGGGTTTTTTCAGTTGCACGGTCATGGTCGGTCGGGCCTCTCAGCCGTCGAGTTTGCCCTGGAACACCAGCCCCGCATGCTCGCGCAGGGCGTGGAACCGGATCTTCGGCCAGTTGGCCTCGATTGCGCGCAGCTCGGGCGCGTATTCGACCAGCAGCGTCGGCGCATCGACGGCGTCGTAGGCCACGCGGTGCGCGTTGGCCTCGACGAAGCGCTGCAATTCCTTGGCCCCGCCCTCTTCCTCGGCGCAGGTCACCCAGCGTGCGATCTGGTAGCGGCTCGGCATGATGCGCGCCTTGCAGCCGTATTCGTGTTCGAGGCGATGGGCCACGACCTCGAACTGCAACTGGCCGACGGCGCCGAGCAGCAGCACGCTGCCGGCCACCGGGCGAAAGACCTGGATCGCGCCCTCTTCGCCGAGCTGGGTCAGGCCGGCCTTCAACTGCTTGGTGCGCAGCGGATCGGCGACCTCGACGCTGCGGAACATTTCGGGCGCGAAGAAGGGCAGCCCGGTGTATTGCAGCGCCTCGCCCTCGGTCAACGTGTCGCCGAGCTGCAGCACGCCGTGATTCGGGATGCCGATGATGTCGCCGGCGAAGGCTTCGTCGAGCAGCTCGCGGCGCTGCGACAGAAAACTCACCACCGTGTTCGGTCGCAACTCCTTGCCCGAGCGCACCACCTTCAAGCGCATGCCGCGCTCGAAGTGGCCCGAGGCGACGCGCACGAAGGCGATCCGGTCGCGGTGCGCCGGGTCCATGTTGGCCTGGATCTTGAAGACCACGCCGCTGAACTTGGCCTCGTCGGGTTGCACCACGCGCTGCATCGCCGCGCGCGGCGCCGGCGGCGGCGCCAGGTCGACCAGGGCGTCGAGCACCTCCTGCACGCCGAAGTTGTTGATCGCCGAGCCGAAGAACATCGGCGTCTGCCGGCCGGCCAGGAACTCGGCTTCGTCGAACGGCGGTGCGGCGGCCTGCAGCAGTTCGATGTCGTGGTTGGCCTGGCCCCACTCGGCGCCGAAGCGTTCGGCGTAGACCGGGTTGGCCAGGCCCTGCAGCATCTGGTCGCTCTCGTCTTCGCGGCGCTGGCGGTCTTCGCCGGGCGCGAAGACGCGCATGCGCTGCTGGCGCAGATCCATCACGCCGTGGAAGCGCTTGCCCATGCCCACCGGCCAGGTGAAGGGCACCACCTCCATGCCCAGCTCGCGCTCGATCTCCTCCATCAGCGCCATCGGCTCCTGCACCTCGCGGTCCATCTTGTTGACGAAGGTCAGGATCGGCGTATTGCGCGCGCGGCAGACCTGCAGCAGGCGCCGCGTCTGCGGCTCGACGCCGTTGGCCGCGTCGATGACCATCAGCGCGGCGTCGACCGCGGTCAGCACGCGGTAGGTGTCTTCCGAGAAATCCTGGTGTCCCGGCGTGTCGAGCAGGTTGATGACGCAGTCGCGGTACTCCATCTGCATCACCGACGAGGCGACCGAGATGCCGCGCTGCTTCTCGATCTCCATCCAGTCGCTGGTGGCGTGGCGGCTGGCCTTGCGCGCCTTGACCGAGCCGGCGATCTGGATCGCGCCCGAGAACAGCAGCAGCTTCTCGGTCAGCGTGGTCTTGCCCGCATCGGGGTGGGAAATGATGGCGAAGGTGCGGCGTCGGCGCACCTCGCCGGAAAGGGCTGTGGACATGGCGGGCAGTGAGCGAAACCTGCGATTATCCCGGCGTGCCCGAGTTGCCCGACATCACGGTCTACGTCGAATCGCTGGCCGCCAAGCTGCGGGGTGATGCCTTGCAGCGCCTGCGCCTGCTCAATCCCTTTCTGCTGCGCACGGCGCTGCCGCCGATTGCCGCGGTCGAAGGCCGCCCTGTGCGGGGCGTCGAGCGGCTCGGCAAACGGGTCGTGATCACGCTCGAGGGCGAGCTGTTTCTGGTGATGCACCTGATGATCGCCGGCCGCCTGCGCTGGCTCGCCGCGGGCGTCAAACCTCCGGCCGGCAAGGCCACGCTGGCGGTATTCGAGTTCGGCGCCGGCTCACTGGTCTTCACCGAGGCCGGCAGCATGCGCCGTGCCTCGCTGCACCTGTTGCAGGGCCGCGACGCGCTGGCCGCCAGCGACCCGGGCGGCATCGACGTGATGGCCTGCGATGCCGCCCTGTTCGCCCAACGCCTGCGCGCCGAGAACCACACCGTCAAGCGCGCGCTGACCGATCCGCGCCTGTTCAGCGGCATCGGCAACGCCTACTCCGACGAAATCCTGCACCGGGCGCGCCTGTCGCCGATCCTGCTGACGCGAAAGCTCGGCGATGCCCAGATCGACACCTTGCTGGCCGCCACGCGCAGCGTGCTGCGCGAATGGACCGCGCGGCTGCGCAACGAGGCCGCACGCAGCGGCTGGCCCGACAAGGTCACCGCGTTCCGGCCCGAGATGGCCGTGCACGGCCGCTACAACCAGCCCTGCCCTGATTGCGGCGCACCGGTGCAGCGCATCGTTCACGCCAACCACGAAACCAACTACTGCGCGCGCTGCCAAACCGCAGGCAAGCTGCTCGCCGACCGGGCGCTCTCCACGCTGCTCAAGGCCAGTTGGCCCCGGCATATCGACGAGCTCGACGCGGGTTGAGCGGCCTCACGCCACGTGATCGCGGCATCCAGGCCGGTGGCGAACTATTTCGCGCCCAGCCTGGCCTTCACATCCTGGCCGACTTTCTTGTTCACGAACTGCAGCGTCGCCACCTTGGACAGATCGACTTCGCCGGCCTTGTACAGCCCGGCCTTGACCATCTGCTCGTAGAAATCCTTGATGCGCGCGGCGTTCATCGCGCCGATGCCGTTGGCGGCGGCCTCGCCCGAGTCGACGATGCCCTGGCTCTTCATCAGCGCCACCGAGGCTTCCATCTCGGCCTCGGTCATCTCGGGGTTGTCGCGCATCATCAGCGCGGCCGCGGCCTTGCGGTTGCCGTACAGGTAGTTGACCCAGCCGATCGCCGACGCGTCGACGAAGCGCTGGACCAGCTCGGGCTTGTTCCGCACGGTCTCGGTGCGGGCCTCGATCAGCGTGCTGTAGGTCGAAAAACCGTGGTCGGCCAACAGGTGCACGACCGGCGTGAACTTGCCCTGGTTCTGGACATAGATCGGCTCGGCCACCGAGTAGCCCTGCTGGATCGCTTTCGGGTTGGCCAGGAAAGGCGCCAGGTTGTAGTTGTAGGGTTTGAGCGCGTCGTCCTTGAAGCCGTGCACGGCCTTCAGCCACTGCCACCAGCTGAACTGGCCGTCCTTGGCCACCAGCGCCAGCGGCGCATTCTTCAGGGCCTCGAACTTCTCGTAGCCCTGGCCCGGGTGCGCCATCAGCGCCTGCGGGTCCTTCTGGAAGATCGCGGCCACGACCACGGTCGGCACCTGGTTCTTGACGTTGTCGAAGCTGTGCAGCAGGTTGCCGGTCATCAGGAAGTCGATGCGCCCGGCCGGCAGCAGCGGCCGGTTGTTGACCTGCGGCCCGCCTTGCTGGAGCGTCACGTCCAGGCCGAACTTCTTGTAGGTGCCGTCGGCCAGCGCCTGGTAAAAGCCGCCATGCGCGGCCTGGGCCTTCCAGTTGGTGGCGAAGACCACCTTGTCGTCGGCTTGTGCGGCACTGGCTACCCACAAGGCCAGCATGCCGAGGGCGGCGGCGGATGTGAAGCGCAATTTCATCGGCGACTCCTAGCGCTGCGTGAGGCCCGGATTTTGACGCATGGCAAGGCCGCTGAGAACGGCAGCCTGCGCGCCTCAGGACAGGCGCTTCACCCCTTCGAGCGGGCAGGCATAAATGGCGTTGCGCAGCGCGGCAATGGCCTCGTAGCGCGTGAAGCTGCGCCGCCAGGCCAGCACCACGCGGCGGGTCGGTACCGGGCCGGAGAAGCGCACATAGGCCACATGCGGCTGCGCCTCCTTGGGCACGCTCAACTGCGGCACCACCGTCACGCCCATGCCCGAGGCCACCATGTACTTGATGGTCTCCAGCGACGAGCCCTCGAAGCTCTTGCGAATGCCTTCGGCGTCGCTCGCGAAGCGCGCGAACTCGGGGCAGACCTCGAGCACATGGTCGCGAAAGCAGTGGCCCGTGCCGAGCAGCAGCATCGTCTCCTGCTTGAGCTCCTCGGCGCTGACGCTCTTGCGCGTGGCCAGCGGGTGGGCCTTGGGCACGGCGATCATGAACGGCTCGTCGTACATCGGCGCGATGGCCAGGCCGCTGTCGGGAAAGGGCTCGGCCATGATCGCGCAATCGAGCTCGCCGGTGCGCAGCATCTCGAGCAGCCTGACGGTGAAGTTCTCCTGCAGCATCAGGGGCATCTGCGGGCTCATCTCGATGGCGTGTCTGACCAGGTCGGGCAGCAGGTACGGCCCGATGGTGTAGATGATGCCCAGCTTCAGGGGCCCGGCCAGCGGGTCCTTGCCGCGTTGGGCGATCTCCTTGATCGCCGCGGCCTGCTCGATGACGATTTGCGCCTGGCGCACGATGGCCTCGCCCAGCGTGGTGGCGCTGACTTCGTTGGTGCCGCGCTCGAACAACTTGAGGTCGAGTTCTTCCTCCAGCTTCTTGATCGCCACCGACAGCGTCGGCTGCGAGACATGGCAGGCCTCGGCCGCGCGGCCGAAGTGCCGTTCACGGGCCACGGCGACGATGTAGCGCAGTTCGGTCAGTGTCATGGCAGAGCCTCGAGACACAGGATAGCGCAGGGGTCGGCGCATGCCGGCCCGCGCCGCTCAGAGCCGGTAGGTCAGCGCTGCCGTTTCGCCGAGCACTGCCGCGCGCTCGCGCGGGCTCAGGGTGGCCAGCGCGGTCCGGGTCTCGCTCCACCAGGCGCTGTACGTCGAGGCCAGCTCGAGGACCGGCCAGTCGCTGCCCCACATCACGCGCTGGGCCCCGAAGCCATCGAGTACATGCGCGGCCCAGCGCCGCGTCGTGCGCGGCGCGGGGGCCCGCCCGGCCTCGGTCAGCAGGCCCGACAGCTTGCACACGGCCTGGCTCTGGTCGGCCAGGCGGGTCATCGCGTCGGCCCAGGGCTGCCAGGCCGCGCCTGCAATGTCGGGCTTGCCCGCGTGGTCGATCACGACACGCAACTGCGGGTGGCGCCGGCACAGTTGCAGCAGCGGCGCCAGGTGCAGCGGGCGCACCAGGGCATCGAAGACCAGGCCGTGATCGACCATCGCGTGCAGTGCCGGGGCCAGCGCGGGCTGCAGGATCCACGCCGGGTCGGGCAGGTCGTGCAGCATCGGCCGCAGCCCTTTGAGCCTGGGCCGCGCGGCCAGGCGCGCGATACGCGCCGGGGCGTCGGTGGCCAGCAGGTCGACCCAGCCGACGACGCCCTGCACCGCGTCCTCGTGCTCGGCCAGCGCGAGCAGGAATTCGGTCTCGGCCTCGGTCGGCGCGGCCTGCACCAGCACACCGGCCTGCACGCCGCAGGCCCCCGCCTGGGCCTGCCAGTCGGCGATGGCCACGTCGCGGTAGATCGGTGCCAGCGCCGGCGTCAGCCAGCCGTAGTCGGCGCGGGCCAGTTGCCAGCAGTGGAAATGGGCGTCGACGATCACGGCGTCGGCGCCTCCTCGGGCAGCAGGCCGGCCTGGCGCAGCGCCGGCCAGAACTGCGCTGCGATCGGCTGCCGGGCCATCCTCTGTGCGTCGGACCATTCCTCGGCCGAGCGCGCGCCCAGCATCACGATCTCGACCGCCGGGTGGGCCAGTGCAAACTGCAGCGCCGCCGCCCGCAGCGGCACTGCATGCCGCGCGCACAGGGCCTCGATGCGCGCCGTGCGCTCCAGCCAGTCGCCGCTGGCGGGCTGGTAGTTGAAGGTCGGGTTCGCGCCACGCGCGCCGCCGGCCAGCAGGCCGGAATTGAAGACCCCGCCCAAGGCCACATGCACACCGCGCTCGGCACACAGCGGCAGCAACTCGGGCAGCGCGCTGTGGTCGAGCAGGCTGTAGCGGCCGGCCAGCATCAGCGCATCGAGGTCGGCTTCGCGCAGCACGGCCAGCGCCACCGCGACATCGTTGACGCCCAGGCCGATGGCGCCGATCAGGCCCTCGGCCTGCAAACGCCGCAGCGCGGGCAGGCTCTCGTCCAGCACCTGGCGCAGCACCGCGGCCGCCTGCGCGCCATGCGTCGCGGCATCGCAGTCGTGCACATAGGCCAGGTCGATGCGGGCCAGGCCCAGGCGCTGCAAGCTGTCTTCGATGCTGCGCCGCACGCCCGCGGCGCTGTAGTCCCAATGCTGGTCGAACGGCAGCACGTCGACGTAACCATGCTGGTCGGCGGCGGCGGCCGGATTCGGCCGCAGCAGGCGGCCGACCTTGGTCGACAGCACGAAGTGGTCGCGCGCCTGCTGGCCCAGGCCGCACAGGCCGCGCAGCGCGTCACCCAGGCGATGCTCCGACAGGCCGTGGCCGTAATGCGGCGCGGTGTCGAAGCAACGACAGCCGCCGGCCCACGCCGCGTCGACGGTGGCCGCGCCTGCGCCGGCGTCACCGGCGCAAACAGGTTGCCCAGCGGCGCGCCGCCCAGGCCGAGGCGCAGGCCGTCGGCTGGCGCAGGGCGGGAACAGGCCCGCGGTGTGGCTCGTCACAGGGTTTCCTCGCGTGAATGTCCAGCATGTTATGACTAACATGTCAGGTCAGTCCATCAGGGCAAGCCCGACGCCACCACCGATGCTGAAGAACATCCCACCGCTGCTGACGCCCGACGCATTGCATGCGCTGGCCAGCATGGGGCATGGCGACGAGTTGGCCATCGTCGACGCCAATTTCCCGGCCGCGAGAGTGGCCGCCGCGCGTGGCGCACGACTCGTTCGCCTGCCCGGCGCCGACGCGCCGGCCGTGTTGCGCGCGGTGCTCGCGCTGCTGCCGCTCGACGACTTCGGCCCCGAGGCGGCGTGGACCATGCAGGTGGTCGGTGATGCCGCAGCGCTGCCGCCCGCGGTGGTCGAGTTGTGCGCCGTGCTCGGCGACGCCGGCGAAGGCCAGCCCCTGGCGCTGGAGCGCTTCGCGTTCTACGAGCGCGCCGCCGCCGCCTTCCTGATCCTGCAGACCGGCGAGCGCCGCCGCTACGGCAATCTGTTGCTGCGCAAGGGGGTGATCGATTGAGCGCCGTCACCGCCGCCGTGCGCGCTGCCGCGCCCAACCTGCGCGCCCAGGCGTATGAAAACTTCCAGCAGCAGATCGCTACAGGCCAACATCCGGCCCGGCCAGTTCGTCTCGCAGCGCGAGCTGATGCAACTGCTGGGCATGCCGCTGGGCGCCGTGCGCGAGCTGATCCCGCGGCTGGAGGCCGAAGGTCTGCTGCGCACCGTGCCGCAGCGCGGCCTGCAGGTGGCGCATGTCGACCTGAAGCTGATCAACAACGCCTTCCAGTTGCGCGGCATGTTGGAGCGTGAAGCGGCGGCGCATTTCGCGCTCAACGCCTCCGACGCCGATCTCGAGGCCATCGAGCAGGCGCACCTGCGCATCGTGCAGCGCGCACGCCGCGGTGCTATCGACGACACATTGCTGGCCGACGCGACCAGCGTCGACTGGGGCCTGCATGACCTGATGATCGACACCCTGGGCAACGCGCTGATCTCGCAGATCTACCGCGTCAACAGCCTGCGCGTGCGCCTGATCCGCCTCGAAGGCTCGCTGCTCTCGGCCGACGCCCTGCTGCCGGCGATGGAAGAGCACCTGTGGTTCATCGCCGCGCTCAAGCAGCGCAACCCGCAACAGGTGGCCGAACGCCTCGGTCACCATATCGAAAGCGCGCACCGTCGCGTGCTGGGCCTGCCCCGGCCGCCGCTGCCTGCCGCATCCAAGGAGTTGAATTGAACGCTGCTGTTTCGCCCGGCATTGCCGGCATCTGGCCGGCCCTGCTGACGCCGCTGCGACCCGATCTGAGCATCGACCATCCCCGCTTCGCGGCCCACGCCCGCGCCCTGCTGGCCGCGGGCTGCGCCGGCGTGACGCCTTTCGGCACCACCGGCGAAGGTCCGTCGTTCAGCGTGGCCGAGCGCCGCGAGGCGGTGGATGCGCTGATTGCCGCCGGCGTGCCGGCCTCGCGCATCCTGGTCTCGGTGAGCTGCGCGGCCCTGCCCGATGCGGTCGCGCTGACGCGCCATGCCCAGGACATCGGTGCCTGGGGTGTGCTGCTGTTGCCGCCCTTCTATTTCAAGGGCGTGTCCGACGCCGGCATCGTCGACGCCTGCAGCCAGGTGCTGGCCGCGCGTGGCGGATCGGCCGCTGCGCGTGGTGCTGTATCACATCCCCCAGGTGGCGGCCGTGGGCCTGTCGCACGCCGTGATCGCCGAGCTGCTGCGGCGCTACCCGAAGCACATCGTCGCCATCAAGGACAGCCAATGCGACCGCGCGCATTCGCTGGCCCTGGCCGAGGCCTTCATGCCACCGCTGGGTGTGCATGTCGGCAACGAGCTGGACCTGCCCGGCGCTTGGCCGCGCGCGGCAGCCGCGGCGCGGTCAGCGGGCTGGCCAACTTCATGCCGCGCATGGTGCACAGCCTGGCCACCGAGCCCGATGCCGCGCGCACGGCCGGCGCCCACGCGCGCGTGAAGCGGCTGCTCGACTGGCTCGGCGGCTACGCGCTGATCCCGGCGTTGAAGGCCATCATGGCTGCGCAGAGCGGCGACACGGCCTGGCTGCGTGTGCGCGCGCCGCTGGTCGCGCTCGACGCCGAGCGCTTCAAGAGTTTCTCGAAAGAACTGGCCGCCCATGGCCTGAACCCCGCCGTCGATTGACCCCCAAGAACCCCAAGGAGACCAAGATGACCGTTTCGCTCCTCCGCCGCAGCCTGATTGCCGCGACCGCCGCGCTAGCCACTGCCTTCGTGCCCGCCGCCATGGCGCAGAACAAGGTGCTGCTGCGCATCTCGACCCCGGCCGTGCCCGACGACTGGCACGCCAAGATGTGGACCGTGTTCAAGGAGTCGCTGGACAAGAGCGCGCCAGGCGAGTTCGACGTCCAGATCAACCTCAACGCCACGCTGTTCAAGCAGGGCACCGAGCCGGCGGCGATGGCGCGCGGCAACCTCGAGCTGTCGTCGATCTCGGCCTTCGACATCGCCAAGCTGGTGCCGGAGTTCTCGATCTTCACCGCCGGCTACGTCGTCCGCGACCCGCAGCACCAGCAGAATGATCTTCAACGGCCCGATCGGCAAGGAGATGTTCAAGCTGGTGTCCGAGAAGATGGACGTGACGCTGCTGGCCACCGATCTACCTCGGCACGCGCCAGGTCAATCTGCGCGAAGTGCGCAACGTGAAGACGCCGGCCGACCTCAAGGGCGTCAAGCTGCGCATGCCGGGCACCAAGGAGTGGCTGTTCCTCGGTGAAGCGCTGGGCGCCACCGCCACGCCGCTGGCCTTCGGCGAGGTCTACCTGGGCCTGAAGACCGGCACCATCGACGGCCAGGACAACCCGCTGCCGACGGTGCGCGCGGCCAAGTTCTACGAGGTCACCAAGCAACTCGTGATGACCAACCACCTGGTCGACGGCATCTTCATCGCCATCTCCGACAAGACCTGGAAGGCGATGACCGCCCGCGCAACGGCAGAAGGTGCAGGCCGCCGCCGAGGCCGCCGCCGCCTTCAACAACGAAAACCGCCTCAAGGAAGAGGCGCAGATCGTCGACTTCTTCAAGGCTGCAGGGCCTGACAGGTGACCACGCCCGATCGTCGACGCCTTCCGCAAGTCGGTGCAGGCGGCCTACGCGGCGAGCGACATCGCCAAGATCTGGCCCGCGGGCCTGCTCGATCGCATCAACGCAGAGTGCCAACGTAGCATGCGCGCACGCGTCGGCGCTGCAGGAGCTGCATGTTCGCAACCTTGCGCGAGCGCGGCGTCGGCGCCGAGCCGCGGTCATCTTCGCGCTGCTGTTCCTGATCTTCATCGTCCAGGTGGCCGTGCGCTTCCTGTTCAACCGGCCGCTGGCGTGGTCCGACGAGCTGATCGTGATCCTCTACATCCTGATGGTGTTCTGGAGTGCCGCCACGCTGCTCAAGGAGAGGGACCACGTGATGCTCGACCTGGTCTACGAGGCACTGCCGCCGGCCGGCCAGCGCGTCTTCGCGCTCGCCGGCGCGGGCCTGACGGCGGCGCTGCTGCTGGTGCTGCTGCCGCAGGCCTCTCGACTACGTGCGCTTCATGCACCGCGAGAAGCACGCCGGTGCTCGACGTGCCCTTCTCGTTCGTGTTCGCGCCGTTCGTGCTGTTCGTCGCGCTGATCGGCATCGCAGTACGTCGTCAAGTTCGTGCGCCTGCTCGGACGCGACTGGCAGCCAGCAGCTCTGAGCCGCGCGATGAGCCTAGCCCTTGCCGTATTGCTGGTGATGCTGGTCGTCGACGCTGTTGCTGCGCCTGCCGATCGGCTTCGGCATGCTGATCAGCGGCGTCGCCTACCTGGTGGTCAAGCAGCAGGACCTCGGCCTGGTCGCCGAGCAGGTGCTGCAACGGCCTGTACAACAGCTACGTGCTGCTGGCCGTGCCGCTGTTCATCTTCGCGGCCGCGGTCATGAACTCGGGCACCGTCAGCGAGCGCCTGTTCGAGTTCGCGCTGGCCATCGTCGGCCGGCTGCGCGGCGGCCTGGCGCATGTCAACATCATCGTCAGCGTGATCTTCTCCGGCATGAGCGGCAGCGCGATCGCCGACGCCGCCGGCCCGGGCATCGTCAGCATCCGCATGATGACCGAAGAACGGCTACTCACGCTGAGTTCGCCGGCGCGCTGACTGCGGCCTCGTCGACGATCGGCCCGATCATTCCGCCGTCGATCCCGATGGTCATCTACGCGCTGGTGTCGAGTGCGTCGGTCGGCGCGCTGTTCCTCGGCGGCGTGATTCCCGGTCTGATGATGGCTCTGGCGCTGATGGTCGGCGTGCACTTCGTCGCCCGCGCGCGCAACCTGCCGCGCGCGGCGCCGGTCGCCGTGGCGCGACTACCCGCGCATCTTCGTGCGCGGCTTCCTGCCGCTGACGCTGCCGGTGGTGCTGCTGGGCGGCATCTACTCCGGCGTGTTCACGCCGACAGAGGCCGCTTCGGTGGCGGCGCTCTACGCGCTGTTCCTGTCCGCAGTCGATCTACCGCGCGCTGAGCTGGCGGCGGCTGTTCGAGATCCTGGTCGAGTCGTCCAAGGCCAGCGCTTCGGTCACGCTGATCATCGCATCGGCGTTCGTCATCAACTACGCATTCACGGCCGAAGGCGTGCCGACGCTGGTGGCAGCCTGGCTCAGTGCGCATGCAGCTGTCGCCGATCAGCCTTCCTGCTCGCGCTGAACGTCCTGTTCCTGGTGCTCGGCTGCTTCTCGACACCTCGATCATGCTGCTGGTGCTGGTGCCGATCCTGCTGCCGGCGGCCAAGCTGCTCGGCATCGACCTGGTGCACTTCGGCGTGGTGCTGGTCGTCAACATGATGATCGGCCTGGTGACACCGCCGTTCGGCATGCTGCTGTTCGTGATCAACGCGCTGGCCGGCGTGCCGCTCAAGGGCATGATCCGCGAGGCCTGGCTCTTCATCGGTATGCTGATAGCGGCGCTGTTGTTGATCACGTTGGTGCCGCAGACCGTGCTCTGGCTGCCGCATCTGCTCGGCTATGGCGTGAAGTGATGGCCCTGGGTTCGCAGCGCGCTGGAGCCCCCGTAATGAGTGACGTGATCTGCCTGGCCAGCTGGAACGCCGACCTGGTGTCGCGCGTGCCGCGGCCGATCGCGCGCGGTGAAACGCTGATGGCCAGCGGCTTCACGATCGGCCCCGGCGGCAAGGGCTCGAACGCGGCCATCGCCTGCGCGCGCCAGGGCGCGCGAGTCGCGGTCATCGCACGCATCGGCGATGACGACTTCGGCCGCATGGCGCTCGACCTGTGGGCGCGCGAAGGCATCGATGCCTCGATGGTCGAGGTGGTCGAACGGCGAGGCCAGCGGCGTGGCGCAGATCCTGGTCTACGACGACGGCGACAACAGCATCGCGGTGGCGCCCGGCGCCGGCGCGGGCCTGGGCGCGCGCCACGCCGACGCCGCGGCGGCAGCGCTCGGCCGGGCGCGCGTGGTGATGGCCTCGTGCGAGGTACCGCAGGCGGCGACGCACGCCGCGTTCGCGCACGCACGCAAGGGCGGCGCCCTCACCCTGCTCAACCCCGCACCGGCCCAACCGCTGCCCGATGAATTGCTCGCGCTGTGCGACCTGCTCACGCCCAACGAGACCGAGCTGCGCCTGCTGGCCGGCATGCCGGTGGGCACGCCGGCCGCCGCCGCTGCCGAGGCGCTGCTCGCGCGCGGCGTCGGCGCCGTCGCGGTGACCCTCGGCGCTGCCGGCTGCGCACTGTTCCGCCCCGGCCGGGCAGCGCTCGCGGTTGTGGGCCACACAGTCCAGGTCGCCGACACGATCGGCGCGGGAGACACCTTCACCGGTGCGATGGCCGCCAGCCTCGCGCGTGGCGAGCCCATCGAGAGCTGCGCTGGCCTGGGCCAACGCCGCCGCGGCCTTGTCGGTCGGCGCGCGCGGCGCCATCAGTGGCATGCCGGGGCTCGATGCGGTGCGTGCGCTGCTCGCGTCGAGTTGAGTCGCCGTCTCACGCGCAGTCGCAGTGCCCGTGACTTGCGGACGGTGACTGCGACCCACATCAGCACATAGAGCAGACCATAAAGCAGACGTTCAGACAATCGCGCGTTCGTTGGGCTCAGCGTTCGTCACAGCCTCGGTGTTGTCATCGAGGGCGACGACGACCTCGTCGGGGTCCTCTTCCGCGTAGTGAAGAGCCAGGCAGCCGACGCGAGATCGACGACTTCATGACCGTCCCACGCTCGCGCCCAGGGTGACGAGAAGCTCGTCCAGTTGCTCGAACGTCTCTCCCATCGCATCCGCCGCCCCGGTGCCGGCGGCGTCGAGAGCTTCCTTCGAGGGATAAAGCTCGTGCACGATCAGCGACGTCTTGCCGCCCTTTTCCGAGAAGCTCACCGTCGTGACGGAACCTTCGTCACTTTCCTCATTGGTCCAGACGAGGCGCGAGTGCGCTGTTACTTCCTTGTACGTGCCGAAGAACGCCGCCTGTGAGTCCCCGTGTGCGAACTCCAAACGGTACCTGCCCCCGACACGAACATCCATTTCGCAGGAAAGCAGGGACATTCCCATCGACTTCGGCACCCACCACTGCCTGAACAGCTCAGGCTTGGTCCACGCCTCGAACACGAGGCGCGCCGGGCCGTTGAAAGTTCGCGTGACGACGAGCTCACGCTCGGACTTCCGCTCCACCGTCGTACGGTTCTTCATGGGGGCAACCTCACTCTGACTTCTTGCGTCCATCGACCTTCTCCTTCCGTTTTAATTCCTCGACAACTTTGTCCAGCTCGTCGAAGCGGGCGTCCCAGCCAACAGTGTCAGGCGCTGCCCTGTATCAAGTCGAGCGCGTCCCTATACGAAAGGGCACCCAGTAAGTCGGTGCGTCTTTCGATCCACGTCGCTCGAAGAAGAGCTGGTGGTACCTCTCGATCCATGCCGCCTCTTCCTCAAGTCGGCGCAGGCCGAGCTTGCAGGCCCGCACGCGCCCGACCTTCTCCGTGGTCGACGAGCCCCGCCTGCTCCAAGACGCCGACATGCTTCTTCATGCCCGTGAGGGTCATGTGGAACTTCTCGGCAAGGTCCGTGATTGAAGCGTCTGCACCTCCGATTCCAGGGGAGTTAGCCAAGCCTGCATAGAGCTTCGACGATCGTCAGCGGTGCTCGGCCGTCTCCTCGAAGCGTCCGCGGTTCGCGACATCCATCGAGGTGCTTGGTCCCGATGTGTGGCGGAAACACTCTGTCAAAGAACTGCCGCTGAACGTCAGCGCTGCCCAGAATCGCCGCCTGTCCGCCCGTAGAGGTCGCAGCCCACGTCCGAGAGCGCGGCGAACGAGGCTTCGACAGCGCGGCTGATCCCAGACCAGATATAGGCTTCGCGTGACGTGGCTCGCTTCGCGAAAACCGGTGCCGACGATGCGTCGCCAGATGTCGTCGCGCAGGAAGATCTTCAGCGCAATGGCGCTGAGATCTCGCATGTCGAGGTAGGTCCGAAAGAGCGACCGAAGCGGCGTTGCCTTCTAGATCGTGCGAGTCAGTGAATGCCAACGTCCAGCCTATCAAGAGCAAGCCAGACAGTGATATTCACATCCTTGAATGCTTGGTTGAGCGTGGACAGCAGATCATCGACCGAATAGTAGCCAGCCTTTCGTTGCTCAATGCTCGGCTCGGCCTGACTATACTGAACCATGTAGTTCAGTCATACACGCGGGTTGGCGGCATGCAAGGGGAGGCCGAGCGCGCGCTGCGCGGCCGGCCGCCTTCCCTCCAATGACCTCATTCGATGCAGATTCGATCGACTCGGCGATCACCAGGCCCCTGGTGCAGTTCGCGCGACTCTAGCTCCGCTACCGATGATTTGAGCGGCGGCGCGCTCGCAGTCTGCTCATCAATCACCTTCTTGGCGCTCTCGTTCTCGGTCCTCGTCATCGTTAAGTGATGGCGAAGGTAGTTGGCGGCGATGGACAGAAAGTAGAGCTTCCACAAGCTGCGGAACTCTTCCTCGGAAGCGGGCGGGTCAGCCGCTAGATCGCGAAATGCTGGCGTGCCCCTTGGGTTCTCAGCGGCGAGGAACAGCGTGCGGCGGCCAAGTCGAAGTTTTTCCTTCTGTGCAACTAGCAGCGAGTAAATGGCGCTCTTCCCGGAGCCTTTCGCGCCGAACACGATGTCAACATCTCCCGCTAGCAGTTTGCGCCACTGCTCGGTCTCCACGAAGTACGAGTGCAGCTCATCGACTTCTTCCTCCGCGATGCGGCTTCCGAACTCCGCTTTGGTCAGCACGTCCTTGCGCCTAGCCATGGCAACCTCCTCTTGGGAATCATCCAGTTTGCCATGCACCCTGCATCTTCCAACCGACCGTCCTGATAAGTAGTCGGGAATGCGAGTTGGTTGCCGCAGGAGGCGGTCACCTCCACTAACCACCGTGTGGTTCGCGTCGGCGGCGGCATGCTCCCAGCACAGCCTGCGGAGTCTCGCTACGCGAGCCAGGCCGGCGCACAGGCCTCTGGACTTCATGCACCTATGCCTGCAGCTCTTCTTTCCCCGTCGGGCAACCAGCACGCGAGCTACATGAGTCGAAACCAATGATCGTTTCGTTGTGGCACGTGCGTCTCCGTCCGCTACTGGCCGACAAGCGACATCCGCCGTGATGTAGACACGGCCCGACCAAAGAGGGTCGCTGCGTGCGTAACGCAAACGCGATACACTTCGCTGGATGAAGTCCGCCGTCATACCCCAAATCCGCGTCGAGCCCGAGTTGCGCGCTGAGCTCGAGTCCGTACTCAGGCAGGGCGAAACCCTGACCGACTTCGTCGAAGCTACTGTGCGAAACGCCATCGCTTTCCGGCGTGTCCAGACCTCATTCCATGCTCGTGCACAAGCAGCGTCCGAGGCGTACCACCAGACGGGGGTTTCCGTGCCCGTTGAGACCGTATTGGGAAGACTCCAATCCAAGCTCGACGCCAAGCGCAAGAAGCTCGGCCGATGAATTTTGTCGTTGAGCTGTCTCCGACGGCCGAAGCTGACCTGGAACGCCTCTTTGACTTCTTGCTCGACCAAGCCGACACAAGCGAAGACCTCGATCGCGCCCAAGCAGCGATCGAGGCTATCAGGGCGACGGCGAAGCACCGCCTGGCCATCACACCCTTCAGTTTCCGCAAAGCGGCCCAGAACCCAGCACAGCGCGAACTGATCATCCCGTTCGGAGCCACAGGATATGTCGCGCTGTACGAGATCGTGAGTGCGTCGAAAGTCGTCGTGTTGGCGGTGCGCCACCAGCGTGAAGAGGACTATCACTGACGTCGATCGTCAATGGACGCGCCGCTCGGCCCGATGGCCGACCAGCGCTTGCTTCCACGTTGCCCAAGCCTCAAGCCTTCAAGTAGTCCACCCGCGAAGCCAGCCAGCGCTGCACATGCGCCGCCGCCGCGGCCGGGTGTTCGGCCAGCAGGCGCGGCGCCACGCGGCGGGCGTGGTCCAACAACGCGTTGTCGGCGCCCAGGTCGGCAAAGCGCAGCAGCGCGTCGCCGCTCTGGCGCGCGCCCATGAATTCGCCCGGGCCGCGGATCTCGAGGTCGCGCCGCGCGATCTCGAAGCCGTCGCCGGTTTGCGCCATCGCGCGCAGCCGGTCCTTGGCCGTCGGCGACAGCGGCGCGGTGTAGAGCAGCACGCACACGCTGGCCAGCGCGCCGCGGCCGACGCGGCCGCGCAACTGGTGCAGCTGCGACAGGCCGAAGCGCTCGGCATGCTCGATCACCATCAGGCTGGCGTTGGGCACGTCGACGCCGACCTCGATCACCGTGGTGGCCACCAGCAGCTGCATCGCGCCCGCGGTGAACTGCGCCATCACCGCGGCCTTCTCGGGCGCGGGCAGGCGGCCATGCAGCAGGCCGACGTGGACGCCGGGCAGGGCCGTGCTCAACTGCTGGTGGGTTTCGGTGGCGTTGCGCAGGTCGAGTGCTTCCGATTCCTCGATCAACGGGCACACCCAGTAGACCTGCTTGCCCTGCATCACCTCGTCGCGGATGCGGGCGATGACCTCGTCGCGGCGGCCGTCGGCGAAGAGCTTGGTCAGCACCGGCGTGCGGCCGGGCGGCAGCTCGTCGATCGTGCTCACCGCCAGGTCGGCGAAGTAGGTCATCGCCAGCGTGCGCGGGATCGGCGTGGCGCTCATCATCAGCAGGTGCGGCTCGAGCGCTTGTTCGTCCAGCTTGTCGCGCAGCGCCAGCCGTTGCGCGACGCCGAAGCGGTGCTGCTCGTCGACCACCGCCAGGCCGAGCTTGGCGAACACCACGTCGTGCTGGATCACCGCATGCGTGCCGACGACGAGCCCCGCCGCGCCGGAGGCCACCGCTTCGAGCATCGCCTTGCGCCCTTTGCCCTTGCGGCTGCCGGTCAGCCAGGCCACGGTCACGCCCAAAGGTTCGAGCCAATACACGAGCTTGCGGAAATGCTGCTCGGCCAGGATTTCGGTCGGCGCCATCAGCGCGCATTGCCAGCCGCTGTCGATGGTGATCGCCGCGGCCAGTGCCGCCACCACGGTCTTGCCCGAGCCCACATCGCCTTGCAGCAGCCGGTGCATGGGCTGGCCGCGCGCCAGGTCGGCGGCGATCTCGCCGCCCACCCGTGCTTGCGCGGCGGTCAGCGTGAACGGCAGCGCGGCCAACAAGCGCTCGTGCAGGCCGCCGCGCAGCGTGGTCAGCGCGGGCGCGTGCAGCAAGGCGCGTTCACGCTGCGCGCTCAGTTGCGACAGCTGCTGGGCCAGCAATTCGTCGAACTTCAGGCGCTGCCAGGCCGGGTGGCTGCGGTCTTCCAGCGTGGCCAGCGCTGCGCCGGGCGGCGGCTGGTGCAGCAGATGCAGCGCGTCGTGCAGGCTGGGCAGGCCGGCCGGAACGGTGTTCGGCGGCAAGACCTCGTGCAGCGCTGCGCGCCCGAGGGCCGAGGCCACGGCCTTGCGCAGGTAGGCCTGCGGCAGCTGGGCGCTGGTCGGGTAGACCGGCGTCAACGCGGTGGGCAGCGCGGCGCCGGCCGGCTTGACCACCGGGTGCACCATCTCGCGGCCCAGAAAGCCGCCGCGCAACTCGCCGCGCACACGCAGGCGCACGCCGGCGGCCAGCGCCTTCTGCTGCGACGGATAGAAGTTCAGGAAGCGCAAGCACCAGCACCTGGCCATCGGCGTCGACCAGCCGCGCCACCAATTGCCGCCGTGGCCGGAACTCGACCCGGCACTCGGCCACCGTGGCCTCGACCTGCACCGTCTGGCCCTCTTGCGCGTCGGCCAGCCGGTCGACGCGGGTTTCGTCCTCGTAGCGCAGCGGCAGGTGCAGCGCGAGATCGACGTCGCGCACGAGGCCGAGCTTGTGCATCGCCCGCTGCGGGGCCGACATCTCGCGCGCTGCGTCGGGCATGGTGCCGATTGTCTTATGCCCGAGTCTCGATAATCGGGCCATGCCGGTGTCGTTCATTCGCAGCCTGGGTGCAGCGTGGTGGGTCTCGGCGGTCGTGCTCGCCGCGCCGGCGGCGCAGGCCGCGTGGGAGCTGCCGCCGCTGGACCGCGTGTTGAATTACCAGCCCAAGCAGCCGCTGCAGGTCTTCACCGCCGACGGGGTCGAGATCGCCCAGTTCGGCGCCGAGCGACGCCAGTTCCTGCCCATCGCCCAGATGCCCAAGCTGCTGCAAGACGCCGTCATCGCCGTCGAGGACGCACGTTTTCGCGAGCACAGCGGCATCGACCCACGCGGCATGGCGCGTGCGGCCCTGGCCATGCTCAGCGGCGGCCGGCGCCAGGGTGCGTCGACGATCACGCAACAGGTGGCGCGCACCTTCTTCCTCAGCCAGCGCCTGACGGCCGAGCGCAAGGTGCAGGAGATCCGCATCGCGCTGGAGATCGAGAAGCAGCTGTCCAAGGACCGCATCCTCGAGCTCTACCTCAACGAGATCTTTCTCGGCCAGCGCGCCTACGGCTTTGCCGCGGCCGCGCAGGTCTACTTCGGCAAGCCGCTGGCCGGGCTGTCGATCGCCGAGACCGCAATGCTCGCCGGCCTGCCGCAGAACCCGCAATACGCCAACCCGGTCGCCAACTTCGCCCGTGCCACGCAGCGCCAGCGCATCGTGCTCGAGCGCATGCGGGTCACCGGCGTCATCAGTGCCGCGCAGCTGGCGGCCGCGCGTGCCGAGAAGCTCGACGATCCGCCCGCCCGGCCAGGTGGCCGTGCACGCGGAATTCGTGGCCGAGATGGCGCGTCAAGTCGTGGTGGCGCAATTCGGCAGCGAGGCCTACACGACCGGCCTGCGCGTCGTGACTTCGTTGCGTGCCGACGAGCAGCAGGCCGCCTATGCGGCGCTGCGCCGTGGCGTGCTGGTGTATGACCGCAAGGCGGCCTGGCGCGGGCCCGAAGACCAGGAGTCGCTGCCCGAGGGCAGCGAGGCCGAGGTCGAGCGCGCGGCGGCGCGGGCGCTGAAAGACCGCCACGACGACGAGCAGCTGCGCGTGGCCATCGTGCTTGCGGCGTCGCCGCGCGAGTTGCGGGCGCAGCTCGCGTCGGGCGAGCACATCGTCGTCAGCGGCGAGGGTTTGCGCTGGGCCCAGCCGGGCTTGAGTGCGCGCGCACGCGCGCCGCTGGCCCTCAGGCGCGGCGCCATCGTGCGTGTGGTGCGCCAGGGCAATGCCTGGGCCATTTCGCAGTGGCCCGAGGTGCAGGCCGCCCTGGTCGCGCTCGACCCGGGCAGCGGCCGCGTGCGCGCCCTGGTCGGCGGTTTCGACTTCACGCGCCAGCCGTTCAACCATGTCACCCAGGCCTGGCGCCAGCCGGGCTCGGCCTTCAAGCCGGTGCTGTACTCGGCCGCGCTGGAACAAGGGGTGATGCCGGCCACCGTGATCGACGACGCGCCGTTCACGGCGGCCAATGGCTGGTCGCCGCAAAACAGCGATGGCAGCCTGGACGGCCCGCTGACGCTGCGCGAAGCGCTGGCGAAATCGAAGAACCTGGTCAGCGTGCGGCTGCTGCAGCAGGTGGGTACGGCGCCGGTGCGCGACTGGGCCCAGCGCTTCGGCCTCGATGCGGCGCGCCAGCCCGACGACCTGACCCTGGCCCTGGGCAGCGGTACGGTCACACCGCTGCAGATGGCCCAGGCCTACGCCCTGCTGGCCAACGGGGGTTGGCCGGTCGACCCGGTGCTGGTCGAGCGCATCAGCGATGCCCACGGCAAGGTCTTGTTCGAGGCCGCGCCGCCGGCCCCGTTCAGCGAGGAGGCGCGCGCCATTCCGGCGCGCAATGCCTTCGTCACCACCAGCCTGCTCGGCGACGTGACCCGCATAGGCACCGCCGCAAGGGCCCAGCACGATCTGCAGCGCAGCGATGTCTACGGCAAGACCGGCACCACCAGCGATGCCGTCGATGCCTGGTTCGCCGGCTTCCAACCCGGGCTGGCGGCCGTCGCCTGGCTGGGCTACGACGAGCCGCGCAGCCTGGGCGACCATGAATCAGGCGGCGGGCTGGCGCTGCCGGTCTGGATCGAGTTCATGGCCGCGGCCTTGAAGGGCGTGCCGATCGCCCCGCCGGGCCCGCCGCCCGAGGGCCTGATTCGGCAGGGCGACGACTGGCTGTACAGCGAATGGGCCGAAGGCGGCTGGATCCAGCACATCGATGCCGACGGTGCCGTCACCAAGGCCGCAGCACCGCCGGCCAGTGAACCGCCGGCGAGTGAGGCCGCGCCTGCCGGCGTGGAACAATT
Source organism: uncultured beta proteobacterium (assembly GCA_963741125.1). Classification (GTDB taxonomy): domain Bacteria; phylum Pseudomonadota; class Gammaproteobacteria; order Burkholderiales; family Burkholderiaceae_C; genus CADEEN01. The sequence continues at coordinate 25,017 of CAVUGY010000013.1, read as the reverse complement.
CGCGCCGCAGCCCGAACCAGCGGGTCGCTAGCGCCCGAGTGCCATGCACCACACCGTCGCCGACTTCGATTTCGCGCTGCCCCCCGCATTGATCGCCCAGCACCCCACGGCCGAGCGCAGCGTGTCGCGCCTGCTCGATGGCCGTGGCCGGGCGCCGGCCGACCGCATCTTTCGCGACCTGCCGGCCTTGCTCGATCCCGGCGACCTGCTGGTTTTCAACGACACGAAGGTCATCAAAGCGCGTCTGTTCGGCCGCAAGGCCAGCGGCGGAGTGGTCGAGGTGCTGGTCGAGCGGATGCTGACGGGCCATGAAGTGCTGGCGCACCTGCGCGCCAGCAAGTCGCCGCGGCCCGGCACGCGGCTGCGCCTGGCCGACGCATTCGACGCCGAGGTGCTGGGCCGCGGCGGGCGCGACGATTCGCTGTTCCAGCTGCGCTTCGAAGGCGAGCCGCTGGCCCTGCTCGAAGCCCATGGCCATGTGCCCCTGCCGCCTTACATCGCGCATGCCGACGACGCCGACGACGAGCGCCGTTATCAAACCGTATTCGCCGCCCGGCCCGGTGCGGTCGCCGCACCGACCGCGGCCCTGCACTTCGATGCGCCGCTGCTCGAGGCGCTGCGCGAGCGCGGCATCGCCACGGCGTATGTCACCCTGCATGTCGGCGCCGGCACCTTCCAGCCGGTGCGCGCCGAGCGTCTGCAAGACCATCGCATGCACAGCGAGTGGTACGAGGTCGGTCCGGCCACGGTGGCGGCGGTGGCCGCGGCCCATGAGCGCGGCGCTCGCGTGGTGGCGGTGGGCACCACCAGCGTGCGGGCCCTCGAATCGGCGGCGCGGGCCAGCGGCTCGCTTGCAGGCCGCGCGCGGCGAGACCGACATCTTCATCACCCCGGGCCACGAATTCCGCGTCGTCGATGCCCTGCTGACCAACTTCCACCTGCCGCGCAGCACGCTGATGATGCTGGTCTCGGCCTTTGCCGGCCACGCCCAGGTGATGGCGCTGTATCGCCACGCCATCGAAGCCGGCTACCGCTTCTTCAGCTACGGCGACGCCATGCTGCTGGCCCGCGCGGCGCGGGCCTGAGCGGCGCGGCGACAATGCCGCCCGGATGTTCCAATTCGAACTGCTGGCTACCGAAGGCCGTGCCCGCCGCGGCCGCCTGACGCTCAACCACGGCGTGGTGCAAACGCCGGTCTTCATGCCGGTGGGCACGTACGGCACGGTCAAGGGCGTGCTGCCGCGCTCGCTGACCGAGATGGGCGCGCAAATCATCCTCGGCAACACCTTCCACCTCTGGCTGCGTCCGGGGCCCGAGGTGTTGCGCGCCTTCGGCGGCCTGCACCGCTTCGAAGGCTGGCCCGGGCCGATCCTGACCGACAGCGGCGGCTTCCAGGTCTGGTCGCTCGGCGAGATGCGCAAGATCAGCGAAGAGGGCGTGCGCTTCGCCTCGCCGGTCAACGGCGACAAGCTGCTGCTGACGCCCGAGGTGTCGATGCAGCTGCAGACCGTATTCAACAGCGACATCGTGATGCAGTTCGACGAGTGCACGCCGTATGAGAGCCAGGGCCATTTGACGACCGAGAGCGAGGCCCGGGCGTCGATGGAGCTCAGCCTGCGCTGGGCCGCGCGTTGCCGGGCGGAGTTCGTGCGGCTGGGCAACGCCAATGCGCTGTTCGGCATCGTCCAGGGCGGCATGTTCGAAGCCCTGCGCGAGGCCTCGATCGAGGCCCTGGTGGCGATGGATCTGCCCGGCTACGCGGTGGGCGGTGTCAGCGTGGGCGAACCCAAGGATGAAATGCGCCGCATCCTGGCCCATACGCCGCACCGCCTGCCGGCCGACAAGCCGCGCTACCTGATGGGCGTGGGCACGCCCGAAGACCTGCTGCAGGGCGTGGCCGACGGCGTCGACATGTTCGATTGCGTGATGCCCACGCGCAATGCGAGGAACGGCCACCTGTTCACGCGCTTCGGCGACCTGCGCCTGCGCAATGCGCGTTATCGCGAAGACCAGGGGCCGATCGATCCGAGCTGCGGCTGCCACGCCTGCGCCGGCTTTTCCCGCGCCTACCTGCACCACCTCGACCGCTGCGGCGAGATGCTGGGGCCTATGCTGGCGACGATCCACAACCTGCACTACTACCTCAACCTGATGCGCGAGGTGCGGGACGCGCTCGACGCTGGCCGCTTCGAGACCTATCGCGCGCAGTTCCAGCGCGACCGCGCGCTAGGCATCGAATGAGCCTCCTGCGCTGGCTGCGGGCAGGCCTCGAAGCGCTGCTCGCGCTGTTGATCCTGTTCGAAGAATGGGGCTGGGAGCCGCTGCAGCGCCTGGCCGCGCGCATCGCGCGACTGCCGCCGCTGGCCTGGCTCGAGCGGCGCATCGCGGCCCTGCCGCCCTGGGCCGCGCTGGCGGTGTATTTCCCGCCGGCGCTGGCCTTGCTGCCGTTCAAGCTGCTGGCCCTGTGGTTGATCGGTCGGGGCCACGCATTGCTCGGCGTGCTGCTGATCGTGGCGGCCAAGGTGGCGGGCACGGCGCTGTTGGCGCGGCTGTTCCACTTGACGCGGCCGGCCTTGATGCAACTGGCCTGGTTCGCGCGATGGTACGGCCGCTGGACGGCGTGGAAGGAGGCCCTCGTGGCGCGCGTGCGTGCCTCGTGGAGCTGGCGCGTGGCCCGGGTCGTCAAGCACCGCATCGCGCAGCGCATGGCGCGCTGGCGCGGGGCCGCCTGACGAGGGCGCCGTCGGGTATCGCCGCGGCCGCGTCACGGCGTCGTGGCGCGAAAACGATCCAGCACCTCGATCAAACGGGCATTGAACAGCGCCGGATCTTCGATCTGCGGCAGGTGCCCGACGCCCGGCAGCAGGACCAGGCGCGAGCCCGGCGTGGCGGCCACGATTTCCCGGGCCTGGCGCGGCGGCGTGACCTGATCACGCTCACCCCACAGCAGGGTCAGCGGCGGGCGCAGGCCGGCGAAGCCCGCCATCGACTGGCTGCGCGGCGCTTCGCAGGTGGTGGCCAGTTGGTAGGCCCAGTCGCCGATCGCGGCCGAGGTACCGCGCACCTTCAGCGGCGCGCGGTAGATCGCCTCGCGCGCAGGTGTGACGGCATCCTTGCGCGCCACGAACTGCCGCAGCCAATACGGCGTCAGCAGCGGCTGCGTGGCGACGGTGGCGACGACCAGGCTGCGCAACGGGCGCCAGCCCAGCAGCGATTCGGCCCAGGCATTGACCTCGCACGCCGGCCTCGGGTCGGCGTGCAGGCCGATCGCCGCGTCGACCAGGATCAACTGGCGGATCAGCGTCGGGTCGAGCATGGCCGCTTCGGCCGCAGCCCCGCCGCCGTAGGAGTGGCCCAGCAGCACCACCGGCACCGGGCCCAGCGCGCGGATGGCCGCAAGCAGGCGCTGCGCCTGGGCGTAGCGTGTGTAGTTGGCATCGGCCGGACGGGTGCTGAAGCCGAACGGCGGCAGGTCGACGGCCACGACGCGCCAGCCTGCCGCCTGCAGCGCCCGGCTGTTGGCGGCCCAGGTTCCGGCCCAGGCGCCGGTGCCCGCCACCAGCACCAGGCGCGGTGCGTCGGCGTCGCCCTGCTCGGTGAGGTGCATCTTCACGTCATGGGCCTGCACCCAGCGGCCTCGCCCCGGCGCGGGCCGCTCGAGGGCCTGGTCTTCGACGGCCAGCATGCGCAAGCCGTTGCCGAGCAGCCAGCCGGCTATGGCGAGCAACCAGGCCGCGCCGAGCAGCAGCGGCCAGCGCCACCACCGGCGCGGACGCGGGCGCGGACGGTGCAGCCGGTGCTTCTTAATAATCGTAGACATGCTCGAGCCGCTGCTCGGTCACGCGCCAGCGGTGCAGTTGCGCCGCCAGTTCGGACACCGGCACCGCGACCACGCGCCGCTCCCAACCCGGACGGGTCAGCAGCGGTTGCACGAAGAGCAGGCGCAACGGCGCAGCAGGCGGCGCGACAGGGCTGCGCTCGATGAGGCTGACCACGATGCTGCCGCGATTGCCGGCAATCTCGCGAAAGACCAGCCCCTGCTCGGCCAGCGCCTGGGCATAGTCCATGAAGGCCCGGTAGCGCGGCACGGTGACGACCACGGCGCCGCCGTCGACAGGCAGCCGGCGCAGTTCGCGCAGACTCGGCGGCAGCGGCCCGGGCGCGCGGTCGAGCACGATGGCGGTGAGCGGGCGCGGCGCATCGAAGATCGACTGCGTGCCCAGCCCGATCAACCAGGCATAGAGGGCCTTGGCCGCGTACTCGGTGCTCAGCGCAAAGCGGCGCTCCCATTTGCGCAGCAGGTTGGGGCCGAGGGCCGGCGTGGCCAGCCACAACTCGCGCAGCGCGGCGACGAAGTCGAAGCGGTACCAGGGCTCGACGACGATGAAATCGGCGTAGGCCTGCGCGACGCGGGCCGCGAGTCTTTCTTCAGCGGTCATGGCACCGTCGCTGCTGGCCTCGGCGAGCCGCCCGACGGTCGCCTCGTAGGCCGCACGCAGGCCGTACTCGAGGCTGGTACTGGCGCCGATGACCGACACCATCAGGTGATAACCGCCGTTGAAAGGAAGGCCCCGTGTCTCGCGCGTGACGACACCGTAGGAGCGCCAGAACTGGGCCAGCTGGCCGGCCCAGGGGAATTCGCTGGGCGCGCGCTGCGTCGACAGGAATAACGCCAGCTCGGCCGGGCTGTGCACCAGGTACCACTCGGGGAAGCTGAGATAGGTCTGCTCCTCGCCGCGGCGGTGTTCGGCAGGGGTCAGGCTCGTCTCGGCCGCACCGGCCAGCGTGAGGGCGGTGGCCAGCAGGCCGGCGACGAGGCCGCGCTTCACGGCCCATACCGGGACCGGGTTCAGACCGCTGACGTGCGTTGACCAGGTCGGGGGTTGGGGTCATGGCTGGCCGGCTGCGATCAGGGTCGGCGGGGGTCGGGCCCCCAGGCATTGGCCGTCGCGCTGCCGCGGCGCAGCGCCAACTCCCAGGCCAACCAGAGTGCGCCGGCCACCGGCACCAGCACGGCGGCCAGCCACCAACCGCTGCGGCCGCGGTCGTGCAGGCGTGCGACCACCAGCATGCCGATGGTCAGCAGGGCGATGCCGGCCCAGGCCGTCGCCAGCGGCGCCTGACCCTCGAGCGCCAAGCCCTCGCGCACGGCGAAGAAGACGAGCCAGGCCAGGCTGGTCAAGGCCCAGAAGCTGCGCCGGCGCAGCCGCGGCAATCGCATCGGACTCCTCCTTCGCGCAGCCATGGGGCGCTCGGTTCAGGCGGCCTGCTGTTCGAGCAGGAAATTCGCGCCGTCGAACTGGCCCAGTTCTTCGACCAGGAAGGGCAGCACGGCGCTCAGCGTGCCGTGCAGGCCATGCGGAGGGTTGACGACGAACATCGAGCTGCCGGTCAGGCCGTAGCCGCGCGCATCGGTGGCGGCCACCGTCAAGCGCGCGTGCAGCCAGCCTTTGGGGGCCGACTTGGCGGCACTGTTTTGCAGGCGATGGGGCAGCTGCTGCGATTCGAGTGTGCGCAATTGCGGCAGCCAGACCAGCACCACCGCCGAAGCAAAGCGGGCCAGGACTTCACGCACGGCGGCCAGCACCTTGGCGTAGTCGGACTTGAGCTCGTACGACGGGTCGATCAGCACCACGCCGCGGCGCGACGGCGGCGGCAGCTCCTTGTCCAGCGAGGCGAAGCCGTCGCTGTGCGCGATCTCGGTGTGCGCGCGTTTGCCTAGAAACGCGCGCAGGATGCGCTCGTCGGTCGGGTGCAGCTCGTACAGATGCAGGCGGTCGTCGGCCCGCAGCAGCAGGTTGGCGATGGCCGGCGAGCCGGGGTATTGCACCAGCGCCGGCCAGGCCTTGCCCTCGGCGCCATTGAAGCGGCGCACCAGGCTGACGTAGTCGGCCAGCGCCGCAGGCAAGTCGTCGCGTGCCAGAGCTTGCCGATGCCGCTCTGAAACTCGTCCTTGGTATGTGCGTAGCGGCCCTCGAGTGAATAGCCGCCGGCGCCGGCATGGGTGTCGATCAGCGTGTAGGGCTTGTCCTTGGCCGCCATATGGCCGAGCACCTCGGCCAGCACCAGGTGCTTGAGGACATCGGCATGATTGCCGGCGTGAAAGGCATGGCGGTAGGCGAGCATGGCTGGCGCACTGTAGCGGCTCGGGCCCGCCGATGTGAGGTCGCTCAATCGCGCGGGTTACGGCCTGATTACACTCAATCCAGCATGCGCCACCGGCTTGCGTGACCTTGATCTGATTGGAAATTCGCGATGAATCGCCCTGAGCGCGACGGCCTGCGCCTGAATGTGCCGGCCCATGTCAAGCACACCCGGCTGGTCGACTGGGTGGCCGAGATCGCTGCGCTGACCCAGGCCCGCGAGGTGTACTGGTGCGACGGCAGCGTCGAGGAGTACGACCGGCTGTGCCAGCAACTGGTCGATGCCGGCACCCTGCAGCGACTCAACCCCGCGCTGCGGCCCAACAGCTACGTGGCCCGCAGCGACCCCAGCGACGTGGCCCGCGTCGAAGACCGCACCTTCATCTGCTGCGAACGCCAGCAGGATGCCGGCCCGACCAACCACTGGATGGCACCGGCCGATATGCGTGCGCTCTTGCAACACGGCAAGGCCGACGGGGCGCCGGCGCTGTTCAAGGGGTGCATGCAGGGCCGCACGATGTACGTGCTGCCGTTTTCGATGGGGCCGCTGGGTTCGCACATTTCGCACATCGGCGTCGAGCTGACCGACAGCGCCTATGTGGTGATCAGCATGCGCACGATGACGCGCATGGGCCGCGCCGTATTCGAACTGCTGGGCGAGGACGGTGCCTTCGTGCCCTGCGTGCACAGCGTGGGGGCGCCGCTGCCACCGGGCCAGCCGGACGTGCGCTGGCCGTGCAACCCGATCAAGTACATCGTGCACTACCCCGAGCAGCACGAAATCTGGAGCTACGGTTCCGGTTACGGCGGCAACGCCCTGCTGGGCAAGAAGTGCTTTGCCCTGCGTATCGCCTCGACCATGGGCCGGGACCAGGGCTGGCTGGCCGAGCACATGCTGATCCTCGGCGTGACCACGCCCCAGGGCCGCAAGTACCACGTGGCGGCCGCCTTTCCCAGTGCCTGCGGCAAGACCAATTTTTCGATGCTGGTGCCGCCCGCCGGCTACGAGGGTTGGCAGGTCACCACCGTCGGCGACGACATCGCCTGGATCAAGCCCGGCCGCGACGGCCGCCTGTATGCCATCAACCCGGAGGCCGGTTACTTCGGCGTGGCCCCGGGCACCAACGAACACACCAACCCGAATTGCATGCGCTCGCTGCAGCGCGACGTGGTGTTCACCAACGTCGCCGTCACCGACGAGGGCGATGTGTGGTGGGAGGGCATGACCGAGACGCCACCGGCGCACCTGATCGACTGGCAGGGCCAGGACTGGACGCCGGCGATCGCCCGCCAGACCGGCGCCAAGGCGGCGCACCCGAATTCGCGCTTCACGGTGGCCGCGACCAACAATCCCGCGCTCGATCCCGAGTGGGATTCGCCGACCGGCGTGGCCATCGACGCCTTCGTCTTCGGGGGCCGGCGCTCGAATACCGTGCCCCTGGTGACCGAAGCCCGCGACTGGACCGAAGGCGTGTACATGGCGGCGACGATGGGCAGCGAGACCACGGCCGCCATCGTCGGCGAAACCGGTGTCGTGCGGCGCGATCCCTTCGCCATGCTGGCCTTCATGGGCTACAACATGAGCGACTACTTCCAGCATTGGCTCGACATGGGCGCCCGCCTGTCGCGGGCGGGGGCCCGGTTGCCGCTCATCGCCTGTGTGAACTGGTTCCGCAAAGGGGCCGACGGCAAGTTCGTCTGGCCCGGTTACGGCAACAACATGCGCGTCCTCGAATGGCTGGTCGGCCGCATCGAAGGCAAGGCCGGTGGTCAGGACCATGCGTTCGGCATCAGCCCGCGCTACGACGATCTGCACTGGGGCGACCTGGCCTTCAGTCGCGAGCAATTTGCCAGCGTCATCGGCATCGACCGCACCGCGTGGCGCGATGAACTGGCCTTGCACGGCCGGCTGTTCGAGCAACTGGCCTATCACCTGCCCAAACCCTTGCTGGCGACCAAGGACCGGCTCGAAGCCCGCTTGAACGCCTGAGTGCGCCCAGCGTCGGCTTCACCGGCACAATCCCACCGATGAAAGCCGACCTCACCGACGCCGAGCTGGACGAGCTCGACACCCTGCTGCAAGCCGCACCCGACCCCTGCGAGCCGCTCGACGTGCTGATGCTCGACGGCTACCTGGTCGGCGTGCTGTTGCAGCCGCGCGTGGTGCCCAGCGACGAGTGGCTGGCGCCGGTCTTCGATCTGGAAGGCCGGCCCCTGGCCGACGACATCGACCCGCTCTGGCTGGCGCGCTGCCGGGCCTTGATCGAGCGCCGGCACGTGTCGCTGAATGCCGCCATCAGCGAAGAGGGTTGGTTCGACCCGCTGATCGTCGATCTCGAGCGCGAGCCGCCGATCAGCGAGTACGAGCCGGTGCAGTCGCCGATTTCGCGGGCGCTGCTGCCATGGGCCGCCGGCTTTCACTGGGCCCAGGAGCAGTTCCCCGAGCTCGCAGACCTGGACGACGACGCGATCGCCAACGCGCTGGCGCGCATCTACCGGCATTTGCCGGCCGAGACCGACGAAGACCGCGAGGTCATCGCCGTGCTCGACCGCGAACACCCGCTGGAATCGCTCGATGCCGGCATCGAAGACCTGGTGCATGCCGTGGTCGAGCTGTGGGACCTGACGCGCCGCCAGCGCTTTCAGGTCCAGCAAGTCCAGCGTGAGGGCCCCAAGGTCGGGCGCAACGATGCCTGCCCCTGCGGCAGCGGCAAGAAGTTCAAGCTCTGCCACGGCAAGACCTGAATGCGTAGCCCCTGCGCGGACTGCGTTCGCTGCAGCCCATGAAGGTCCAGCTGCTGTCCGACCTGCACCTCGAAAGTGAAGCCTTCGAGCCCGAACCCTTGGCCGATGCCGAACTGCTGGTGCTGGCCGGCGACATCGACGCCACCTGGCGGGGCTACGAGCGCTTTGCCGGCTGGCCGGTGCCGGTGCTGGCGGTGGCCGGCAACCATGAATTCGACGGTCGAGACCTGGACCAGGCCTGGCCGGCGCTGCGCGCGCATTGCGCCGGCCAGGGCATCACGCTGCTGGAGTGCGACAGCCAGATCCTGAGCTCGCGCAGCGGCCGCCGCGTTCGCTTCCTCGGCACCGTGCGCTGGTGCGACTTCGATGCGCTCGGCGCAGCGCAACGGCCGCGGGCCATGCGCGCCGGCGCCTACTTCCAGCGCGTGATGGGGGCGACCCAGGCCGGGGCGCCGTTCGACGCCGACGCGGTGCGGCGCGAGGCCCTGGCCTGCCGGGCCTGGCTGGCCGACGCCCTGGACCAGGCGCCGCTGGGGCGCTGGGACACGACCGTGGCGATCACCCATTTCGCCCCCAGTCTGCGCAGCGCAGACCCGCGCTACGGCCCGCTACCGAGCACGGCCAGCTTTTGCAACGCCGACGAGGCCTTGCTGCCTGGGGCCGAGGTCTGGTTGCACGGTCACCTGCATTGCCGCCACGACTACCAGGTGCTGCATGCCGATGGCCGTTGCACGAGGGTGGTCAGCCAGGCGCGTGGCCTGCAGGCCAAGGGCGAAACCACGGGTTATCAGGCGAGCAAGTTGCTCACGGTTTGACGCGGCTCGGTGGACGGCCGGCACAATAGGCCAACGCCCCATCCCACCCCTGCAGGAGAACGACGATGAAGATCTTGGTCGCCACCGATGGCAGCACCTACACCAAGCGCATGCTGGCCTACCTGACCGCGCACGACGAATGGCTAGGTTCGCAGCATGCCTATACGGTGATCACCGTGGTACCGCCGGTACCGCCGCGCGCGGCCTCGGTGCTGGCCAAAGACATGCTCAAGGCCCATTACGACGCCGAAGCCGAGCGCGTATTGAAGCCGATTCGCGCTTTCCTCGGCAAGCAGGGCCTGGCGGCGGAGTTCGTCAGCAAGACCGGTGTCGCCGCCGAAACCATCGCCGCGGTTGCCGAAAAGGGCCGCTACGACATGCTGATCATGGGCTCCCATGGCCATGGCTCCCTGGTCAACCTGGTGCTCGGTTCGGTGGCCACCAAGGTGCTGGCCCAGTGCCGCACGCCGGTCCTGCTGATTCGCTAGCCCCGCGCGGGCCGCCACGCGGGGCGCCCACAGCCGGTTCGGCCCGCCCCACAGGCCCGGCCGGACTCAGGTCTTCTTGGGCGTCGCGCCGTCTGGCCAGCAGGAGGCGGCGGCGCTGCGCGCGTCGTCGTTGCGGCCCTCGTCTTCGAGGGCGGCCAGGCTGAAATCGAGGCCGAAGGCGGTGCCCATGTCGGCCGGATCGGGGTCGATCACCGTGTTTTCCCATTCGCGGCCCAGCCGCCGCAGGGTCGAAACTTTCTTCGTCACTGGCATGCTGTTGCTCCCGGCTCCGTAAAGAAGCCTGTGTGAACTGGGTGTCGACAGTGTCAGACGTAAGCGCTGGTTGCGGTGATGCAAATAGGGGCCGCAGTGCGCCACAGTTCACAGCTGAGTGGCTGGACCGTGGCGCTGGCACGACGATTGCGTGGTTTGTCGTCGTGATGGCGTGCTGCAGCGGCCTCGCCAGGCTGGGCACGGGCGCCACCGAAGCAGCCATTCATACCTGCATGAGACCGATCGCTCTGCGCATCCTGACCTGGGCCACCGCGGCTGCCGCGGTGCTCAGCGCCTTGTGGCTGTCCGCTGTCGACAGCGACGCGGTTGCCGCGCTGCGCCAGGCCGGTGCGCGATCTGCACCGACCTCGACCGCCAACTGGCCCGGCCTGGTGCGTTGACACCCGCTCGTCCCGCGCCCGCTGCGGTAGCGTCAGTGACGTCAACGGCGAGGCGCCCGGCGCACGGCCGGGCTGCGTGGCTTCGAGACATCGGCCAGCAGCAGCGTGCAGCGCACCAGATCCTGGACGGCGTCGGACACACTGTCGGGTGGTTCCAACTCCTCGATCAAGGGGCGCAGGTCGTCGGCGTCGTCGAGGTCGGCGGGGTCGAAATGGGCATACAACACCGCCAGCGGCTCGCGCAATGCGGGGTCGTCGATCTGCAGCAGGGCCGGGAAGCGTTCGAGCGCCGCGGCCAGGCCCGCGACCCAGGGCAGAACGACTTGCGAGGGTGGGCATTCGACGCCGCCGGCATCGGCCTCGAGCTCGAAGACCCAGGGGTCGAACCAGTTTCGCGCAGCGATCGCCTGCTCGAGCTCGGCGTGGCGGCGCAGTACCAGGTCGTTCAAGGCCTGCGCGGCAGCGCCCGCCGGCGCTGCACGGCCGTCGACATCGGCCGCATGGCGCAACCACTGCTCGCGCGGCACGGGCTGCGGTTGCAGCAGGACGCCGACCAGGAACCCGTCCAGGGCCGACAGGTCCAGCGGTTCGAGCGGCGGCGGCAAGGCGTCGAGCAGTGCCTCGAGCTGGTCGCGCTCGGCGTCGCTGAGGGGGCGCGGGCAAGCGGCAGGGGCCATGCCGCCATTGTCGCGGGCCGACGGCGCGGCGGCCTAAACTTCGCACCTCGCCTGCGCACCGTGCAGGCCACCGAGGAGCCGACATGGGCGCGTCCGAAGCATTCACCACCAGCACCGACATCAGCCACTGGATCGCCGGCCGGCGCTACAGCGGCGCAGCCGGCCGCACGCAGGCGGTCACCAACCCGGCCACCGGGGCCGTGGCACGCCAGGTGCATTTGGGTGGCGAGCGCGAAGTCGCCGCCGCCGTCGCCGCCGCCGACGAGGCCTTCCCGGCCTGGGCCGACACGCCGCCGATCCGGCGCGCACGCGTGCTGAACAAGTTCCTCGAATTGATGAACCGGCACAAGGACCAGCTCGCCGCCATGATCACGGCCGAGCATGGCAAGGTGTTTTCCGACGCGCAGGGCGAGGTCATGCGCGGCATCGACATCGTCGAGTTCGCCTGCGGCGCGCCGCAATTGCTGAAGGGCGATTACACCGACCAGGTCTCCACCGGCATCGACAACTGGACGCTGCGCCAGCCGCTGGGCGTCGTGGCCGGCGTCACGCCGTTCAATTTCCCCTGCATGGTGCCGTGCTGGATGTTTCCGGTCGCGCTGGCCTGCGGCAATACCTTCGTCTTGAAGCCCAGCCCGCTCGACCCCAGCCCCAGCCTGTTGATGGCCGAACTGCTGCGCGAGGCCGGCCTGCCCAGCGGCGTATTCAACGTCGTGCAGGGCGACAAGGTGGCGGTCGAGGCGCTGATGGCGCACCCGCTGGTCAAGGCGCTGAGCTTCGTCGGCTCGACGCCGATCGCCCATGCGCTGTACCAGAGCGGGGCGCAACAGGGCAAACGCGTGCAGGCCCTGGGCGGCGCCAAGAACCACATGGTGGTGATGCCCGATGCCGACATCGAGCAGGCGGTCGACGCCCTGATCGGCAGCGCCTACGGCTCGGCCGGCGAGCGCTGCATGGCGATCTCGGTGGCGGTGCTGGTCGGCGACGTGGCCGAGCGCATCCTGCCCAGGCTGGCTGAGCGCGCACGCTCGCTCAAGATCGGCAACGGCATGCAGGCCGACTCCGAAATGGGCCCGGTGATCAGCCGCGCCGCCAAGGACCGCATCGAGAGCTACATCGCGCTGGGCGTCGAAGAAGGCGCCAAGCTGGTCGTCGATGGCCGCGGCTTCACCATCGCCGGCCACGAGCAGGGCTTCTTCACCGGCGGCACGCTGTTCGACCATGTCCAGCCGAGCATGCGCATCTACCAGGAAGAGATCTTCGGCCCGGTGCTGGCCTGTGTGCGCGTGAAGGACTTCGCCCAGGCGGTGCAGCTGGTCAACGACCATGAATACGGCAACGGCGTGGCCTGCTTCACCAGCGACGGCAACGTCGCACGCGAGTTCGCGCGGCGCATCCAGGTCGGCATGGTCGGCATCAACGTGCCGATTCCGGTGCCCATGGCCTGGCACGGCTTCGGCGGCTGGAAGCGCAGCCTGTTCGGCGACATGCACGCCTACGGCGAGGAAGGCGTGCGCTTCTACACCAAGCAGAAGAGCGTCATGCAGCGCTGGCCGGCGAGCATCGCCAAGGGTGCCGAGTTCGTGATGCCGACGGCCAAGTAAGGCGCGGCAGCAACGACGACGTTCACAGCTTTTCGGTCTGCGCTTCGCGCGGTTGCCACTTCATCAGGTGTCGCTCGATGCGCCCGACCGCCGCATCGAGGATCAGCGCGAATCCGGTCAGCACCAGGATGCCGGCCATCACCGTGTTGATGTCGAAGCTGCCCTCGGCCTGCAGGATCAGATAGCCCACGCCCTGGCTCGAGCCCAGGTATTCGCCGACCACCGCGCCGACGAAGGCCAGGCCGACGCTGGTGTGCAGCGAGGAAAAAACCCAGCTCGTCGCGCTCGGCAGGTAGACATGGCGCAGCAGCTGCTTGCCGTTTGCGCCCAGCATGCGCGCGTTGGCCAGCACCACCGGGCTGACCTCCTTGACGCCCTGGTAGACGTTGAAGAAGACGATGAAGAAGACCAGCGTCACCCCCAACGCCACCTTGCTGGCCACGCCCAGCCCGAACCAGACCGCGAAGATCGGCGCCAGGATGATGCGCGGCATGGAGTTGGCCGCCGTGATGTAGGGCTCGAGCACGGCGCTGGCGGTCGGGCTCAGCGCCAGCCACAGGCCGGTCGCCAGCCCCAGCACCGAGCCGATGCCGAAGGCCAGCAGCGTCTCCGTCAGGGTGACGGCCAGGTGGCGGTAGATGTCGGCGTTGGTCACGAACCAGGCCCAGATGCGGGCCGCGATCTTCAGCGGCTCGCCGAAGAAGAACGCCGCCTGGCGGTCGTTGTCGAAGAACAGCGGCGGCAGCAGCCCCGGCTTGGTCAGCACATGCCAGAGCACGAACAGCGCGATCAACAGCAGGGCTTGCCAAAGGCGGATGTGGCGCAGCCCGCCCGGCGCGGATTTCATGCGCCGACCGCCTGCAGCTGCTGTGCGTAGCCCTTCAGCACCTCGTCGCGCAACACGGCCCAGATGGCGGCGTGCAGCTCGACGAAGCGCGGGCTGGTCTTGATCTCGGCCACATCGCGCGGCCGTGCCAGATCGACCGCGAACTCGCCGATCGGCCGCGAAGCCGGGCCGGCACTCATCACCACCACGCGGTCGCTCATGGCGATGGCTTCGTCGAGGTCGTGGGTGATGAACAGCACCGCCTTTTTCTTCGCTTGCCACAGCGCCAGCACCTCGTTTTCCATCAGCTGCCGGGTCTGGATGTCGAGCGCGGAAAACGGCTCGTCCATCAGGATGATGTCGGGGTCCAGCGCCAAGGTCTGCGCCAGCGAGGTGCGCTTGCGCATGCCGCCCGACAACTGGTGCGGGTAGCGGTCGCCGAAGCCGCCCAGGCCGACGCGCTTCAACCAGTCGTCGGCCTGCGCGCGCGCCTCGGCCAGCGCCAGGCCGCGAAACTCGAGCCCGGCCATCACGTTGCCCTGCGCCGTGCGCCAGGGCATCAGGCTGTCGGCCTGGAACATGTAGCCCGCGCGCCGGTTGATGCCCGCCAGCGGCTGGCCGAACACCTGCACCGTGCCCGCGCTCGGCGCCAGCAGGCCGGCGGCGACGTTGAGCAGCGTGCTCTTGCCGCAGCCGGTAGGCCCGACCACGGCCACGAACTCGCCGGCGCCGACCGTCAGCGACACGTCGCGCACCGCGGTGTAGCGGCGGCGTCCGGCCGGCGTCGCGCGCCTGAGTGAAGCGTGCAGCGCCATCGGCCGCGCGCAGCTCGCAGCGCAGACGGCTGCAGTCCGCTGCGTGCCTGGACGCGTAGCCGCCGATTCACCCCTTCGGATACTTGGCGTTGGCCTTCTTCACGAAGTCGTTGGTGTACACCGCGCCCAGGTCGAACTTGGCGGCGGCGATCTCGGGGTCGATGCTGGCCAGCGCGCGAAACGCCGTGTCGGCCCCCTTGTCGGGGAACATGCCGTCGGCCGACAGCGCGCCCTTGGCGGCCAGGAAGGCGTCGATGTAGACCGCGCGGTCGCCGAGCAGGTAGCTCTCGGGCACCGCCTTGATGATGTCGGCCGGGCCGGCCGCCTGGATCCATTTGTTGGCCCGCACCATCGCATTGGCCAGCGCCTGCACGGTGTTCGGGTGCTTGTCGATGAAGCTCTGCGGGGCGTACAGGCAACCCGAAGGCATCGGGCCGCCGAAGACCTTCTCGGCCTCGGCCAGGACGCGCGTGTCGCTGACACACCTTCAGGTCACCCGAGCGCTGCAACAAGGTGATCACCGGGTCGAGGTTGCTGATGGCGTCGATCTGGCCGGCGCGCATCGCCGCCACCGCGCCCTGGCCGGCGCCCACGCCGATGATGCTCACGTCGCTGGGCTTCAGGCCGGCCTTGGCGAGGACGAAGTTGACCATCACGTTGGTCGACGAGCCCGGCGCCGTGACGCCGATCTTCTTGCCCTTGAGGTCGGCCACGGTCTTGTAATTGGCCATCGTCTTCGGGTTCACGCCGAGCACGATCTGCGGCGCGCGGCCCTGCAGCACGAAGGCGCGCATGGGCTGGCCCTTGTGCTGCATGTTCACGGTGTGCTCGAAGGCGCCCGAGACCACGTCGGCGCTGCCGCCGACCACCGCCTGCAGCGCGCGCGCGCCGCCGGCGAAGTCGACGATCGTCACCTCCAGGCCCTCGGCCTTGAAGTAGCCGCGCTGCTCGGCGATCGTCAGCGGCAGGTAGTACAGCAGGTTCTTGCCGCCGACCGCGATGGTGATCTTGGGTTTCTCCAGCGCCTGCGCGCGAGCCAGTGCGGGCAGGGTCATGGCCGCGACGGCGGCGGCGGTTCTAGCGATGAGGCGGCGGCGTTGCATGGCGTGTCTCCTAAGGCGAGCGGCTCACTGTAGCGGTGCAGGGCGGTCCGCGCCTAAGGGATGGCCCCAGGGCGGGCCGGCGATGCCAGAATCGCACCACCATGCTCGAAGTCCACGGCCGCACTTCGTCGATCAACGTGCGCAAGGTGCTCTGGACCTGCGACGAGCTCGGCTTGGCCTATGCGCGCGAAGACTGGGGCATCGGTTTTCGCTCGCCGCAGGCGCCCGAGTTCCTGGCCCGCAACCCGAACGGCCTGGTGCCGGTGATCGTCGACGAGGGTTTCGTGCTCTGGGAGTCGAACACCATCTGCCGCTACCTCGCGGCGCGCCACGGCCGCGCCGACCTGCTGCCTGCCGATGCGCAGGCCCGCGCGCGGGTCGAGCAGTGGATGGACTGGCAGGCCGGCGAATTGAACAACGCCTGGCGCTACGCCTTCATGGCGCTGGTGCGCCAGAGCCCCGCGCACCGGGACGCGGCAGCCATCGAGGCCAGCCGCGACAGCTGGAACCGGCACATGCAGATCCTCGACACGCAGCTCGCGCACACCGGTGCCTACGTGGCCGGGCCGGCCTTCACGCTGGCCGACATCGTGCTCGGCCTGTCGGTGCACCGCTGGCTGATGACGCCCATCGTGCGGCCCGAACTGCCTGCGGTGGCAGCCTACGTCCGCCGCCTGAGTCAACGCCCCGCGTTCATGCCACACGCATCGAAAGGCACCCCATGATCCTCGGCCTGCGCACCGCGATTTATCCCGTCACCGACCTCGACACCGCCAAGCGCTGGTATGCCCAGATGCTGGGCCAGCCGCCGTACTTCGATCAGCCGTTTTACGTCGGCTTTGCGGTCGGCGGCTTCGAGCTCGGCCTGCTGCCCGCGGGCCAGCCCGGCACCTCGGGGCCGCAGCCGCTGTGGGGAGTGGCCGACATTGCCGCCGCGTTCGCGCGCCTGATCGCACTCGGCGCCACCGAGATCGAGCCGGTGACCGATGTCGGCGAAGGCATCCAGGTGGCTGCGGTGCGCGACCCCTTCGGCAACCGCTTCGGCATCATCCAGAACCCGCGCTTCGACGCCAAGGCGGTGCAGTGATGGCCGCCGGCAGCGTGCTCGTCACCGGTGCCAGCCGCGGCATAGGCGCCGCGGCGGCCATCGCCTGCGCCCGCCAGGGCTGGGATGTGGCCGTCAACTACACGCGCGACGAGCGCGCCGCGCAAGCGGTGGCGGCGCAGGCGCGCGCACTCGGGCGGCGCGCCATCGTCGTGCAGGCCGACGTGGCCGACGAAGCGGCGGTGCTGGCCATGTTCGCCCGCGTCGACGCCGAGCTCGGCACGCTGGCCGGCCTGGTCAACAACGCCGGCGTGGTCGACGTGCAGGCCCGCGTCGACGAGGTCAGCGTCGAGCGACTGCAGCGTATGTTTGCCATCAACGTCTTCGGCAGCTTCGTCTGCGCGCGCGAAGCCGTGAAGCGCATGAGCCGCAAGCATGGCGGCGCCGGCGGCGCCATCGTCAACCTGTCCAGCGTCGCGGCCCGCCTCGGCGGCCCGGGCTGGTATGTGGACTACGCCGCGAGCAAGGGCGCGATCGACACCTTCACCACCGGCCTGGCGCGCGAGGTGGCCAACGAGGGCATCCGCGTCAACGCCGTGCGCCCGGGCATCATCGACACCGACATCCACGCCTCGGGCGGCCAGCCCGGCCGCGCCCAGGCCGCTGGCCTCGCTGATCCCGATGCAGCGGCCGGGCACGGCCGACGAGGTGGCGGCGGCGATCGTCTGGTTGTTGTCGGACGCCGCGGCCTACACCACCGGCGCGATCATCGACGTCAGCGGCGGGCGCTGAGCGCGGACTATCGGCGCGCTGCGCGCCGTGCCGCGCGCCTCACGGCACCAGCGTCAGGAACAGGAAGGCCGCGAACAGCACCAGGTGCACGGCGCCCTGCATCACCGTGGCGCGGCCGCTGCCCAGCGTGAGGGTGGCGATGATCAGCGTCAGCGTCAGCAACACGATCTGCATCGCCGGCAGGCCCAGCACCAGCGCAAATGGAAACCATGGCGACAGGGCCGCCACCACGGGGATGGTCAGGCCGATGCTCGCCAGGCCGGAACCGAGGGCCAGGTTGAGGCTGCTCTGCATGCGGTTGCCGCGCGCCGCGCGCAGCGCCGCGCCGGTTTCGGGCAGCAGCACGATCATCGCGATCACCACGCCGGCCACGGCCTGCGGCAGGCCCGCGGCCGCCACGCCGGCTTTCAGCGCCGGGGCCAGCGCCTTGGCCAGGCCCACGACGCCGACCAGCGACAGCAGCAGCAGGCCCAGGCTGCTCCAGGCCACCCAGGCAGGCGGCGGCGCGGCGTGGCTATCGTCGTTGTCGACGCCCACGGGCAGGAAGTAGTCGCGGTGGCGCACGGTCTGCACGAAGACGAACACGCCGTACAGCGCC
This sequence comes from uncultured beta proteobacterium, assembly GCA_963741125.1. Taxonomy (GTDB): domain Bacteria; phylum Pseudomonadota; class Gammaproteobacteria; order Burkholderiales; family Burkholderiaceae_C; genus CADEEN01. The sequence goes on along the minus strand of CAVUGY010000013.1, from coordinate 6,692 downwards.
AGCGAGGTGACGCCGGCAAACACCAGTTGAGCGCCGCTGTAGGTCGGCCCCGGCGTGGTGGTGGTGAAGTTGGGCAGCACCAGCGCCAGCGCCGGCCAGCGCGGAGAGCGAAGCCAGCGCCGGGCTCGTGCCCTCGACGCGATAGGCCAGCACGCCGTGGCGCAGGCCGCCCACCACCAGGCACAGGCCGACCACGCCGTTGCAGACGATCATCACCGCGGCGAACACCGTGTCGCGGGCCAGCGAGCTGGCGCCCTCGCCGCCGGCGAGCATCAGCGCCACGATCAGCGCCACCTCGATGACCGTGACCGCCACGGCCAGCACCAGCGTGCCGAAGGGCTCGCCCAGCCGGTGCGCCACCACCTCGGCGTGGTGGATGGCCGCCACCACGGCGGCCAGCAGCGTGGCCGACAGCAACAGGCCCAGCGCAAGGCCGAGCGGCCGGCCCCAGCTCGAGGCCAATATCAATGCGGCCAGCAGCGGCACCGCCACGCTCCACGGCGGCAGGCCGGGGATGCGGAGCCAGGGCGGGCGAGTGCGGGCGACGGGAATGGGCGGAGGGCATCCGTTCATGCTAGTCGAACGTCCGCGCACGCTCGGGTGGGCCAACCCAGAGGGTGGCGCAGCGGGACGCGTCAGCCGATGCTGCCGCTCGGACACTTGGATATCTGGTCGGAGACGCTGCCCCAGCGCGTCCACATTGTCGGCCACTGTTATGCGGAGTTACGCCGCCCGGACGGTCGCCAACGCAAGCTCAATGCGGGCTCCCGCGGGGCAGATTTATCTTCATGTCCGCTTTGTGCCAGGATATGCGACATGCAAAGCGGACAAGCCTTGTCGTCGACAACACGGTAGGCCTCACTCAAACACACCGCTGCCCATACGAATGAGCTCACGTGTTCCTATCGGTCGACGCGGGACACAAGCTGTCCTACATTCACAAACACAATGGCATCTCTCCTCGCGGTCATCGTCGTGCTTGCAGGCACGTTCGTCGCATCGCTTATTGTCGAGCTAGCCCTTGGCCGCAGCCGGAAAGAGATGATCGAGCCTGGGTGGTACTACGTCTTCTTCTTGACCTTCGTCCCACTCTTGCTTCTCGTCTTCAACACTGTGTCGGCCACCAGTGTCTTTCTCTATGCAGCCTATGCCTTGTCGGGCGGAATTGCCGCATTGGCGGCGCAGTGCTTCTTCGGGACAAAACTTGAGCGCCGCAAGTCAGGTCGCAGCTGGCAGTCGCAGTGAGGCCTAACAGGTCGTTCAACCGGCGGCCGGGGCGCCATGCCCCTGCGCGCCGGTTACTCTGCGTTGGCGTCATAGTTTCCCGCTGCAATGACGTCCCCGACATTGACGCTCTCGTTGCGGCCTGGCTGACCTACCAGCGCACCTCGTGGGCCCATGGCGCAATGACCGACCTGTGCACCAAAGATCCTGAGTCAGCTTGGCTCGTACTTCTACGTATAGTGTCCGCGGCCGAAGACGACGAAATGTTGGAGACCATTGGTGCAGGTCCACTTGAAGACCTCCTGCGAGACCACGGGAGCACACTTGTTGCGCGAGTTGAAGCTGAAGCTGCCACCAATCCGAAGCTTTGTACCGCGCTTGCCCACGTCTGGCTTCCCCGAAGCCAGGACCCCGTAACGGCACGCCTCGTCGCGCTTGGATGCGACCTGTTGAGAGAGGCACCTGAATAACGGCTCTTTCTTCAAGGAAGGTACAGCGATTCGGCTGGGTCACGGCGTCACCGGCGGTTAGCGCGGTTAGCGCGGTTCGCGCGGTTAGGGGTCTCCCATTTCCCCCTCCAGCGCCCGCCGTTGATGTACATGCGCTGCCCGCAGACGGCGCATGACGCCGGGCCCGACACCGAGACCCAGAAACGCGAGCCAGGCGCGCTAGGACGGCGCAATGTCCTCGTGAATGCAGAGGTAGTTCCCTTCTGTGTCCTTGAACCATGCCGCTTTCTCAGCGCCGAGCACGCAGACGTGGTTCACCGTCTTCAGTCCGGGGAAGTCGTAGTCCTCGAATACCACTCCTGCATGTTTCAACTCCGCGATGCTGGTGGCGATGTCGCTGACTCGGAAACTGATCGCGGTATGGTCCGCCTTGGTTCCGTCTGGCTTCGGGAACAGCGCGAGCGTGCTGCCGCCGACTGCGTAGACGAACTTGCCATCGGGTCTGAAGCCCCCGGGTTTCAGACCCAGGCAGCCTTCGTAGAAGGCTCGCGCACGGCCCATGTCTTTCACAGGCAGCATCGTCGTGACTGAGGCATCGGACAACATACGAAGTCCTTTCTAATTTCGGGGGCAGGCCCACTGCTCGCCATGAAGCCACTCGGTCCGCGTGACAGTGCACCACGTTCTGCGGCTTCTATCAATAGACGAGCACCGCCTCACCGCCGCTCGACCACCATCGGCACCAGCAGCAACTTCTCGCGCACACGCTCGGCGCGGCGCTGCGCTTCTTCGCGGCTTGCAAACGGCCCGGCCTGCACGCGGTACAGCGACTGCTCGTTGAAGATCGCGAGCAGCGGCGCCAGGCCCTCGACGGTCTCGCCGGCCTGGCCCTGCAGCTGCTCGGCGCCCTCGCGATCGCGAAAAGCGCCGAGCTGGACCCAGAAACCACGGACGGCCGCTGCAGACGCTTGAACAGGCGGCGCTGACTGGATCACGGTCGCCAGCGCTGGCGGCTCGTCGCTGTCTTGCACCGCGGGGGCGCCCGGCGAGCCGCGCCGCCACGCGCCGCGGCGGATCTCGTCGGGCGTGATGCGCTCGATCTGCACCGCTGCCACGCCGCCCAGCAGGCCCAGCTTGAGCGCGGCGGTGTAGCTCAGGTCGATGACGCGGCCCTTGACGAAGGGGCCGCGGTCGTTGACGCGCACGATCACCGAGCGGCCGTTGGCCGGGTTGCTCACGCGCACGTAGCTCGGCAGCGGCAGCGTGCGGTGCGCCGCGGTCATCGCGTACATGTCGTAGACCTCGCCGCTGGAGGTGGGCCGGCCATGAAATTTGCGGCCGTACCACGAGGCCAGGCCGCGTTCTTTCAGCGCGGCATCGGGCGGCAGCGGGGTATAGCTTTCGCCGAGCGCTTCGTAGGGCTTGTTCGGGCCGCCCAGGCGGATCGGATCGAGCCGCGGCACCGCGTCGGGCACCTGCAGCAGGTCGGGCGGTGGTCGCGCTTGCGGGCCGTCGGCCTGCGCAGACGGCGCGGGGCCGCGCGTCGCGCAGCCGGCCAGCAGCGCCGCCGCTGCGACGAGGCGCAGCAGGGCGGCAGAGCGAAGCCATGGCGTGGTCGTCAACATCCCGGCGTGAGCGTAGCAGCGGCGTGGGTGGCTATCATCGATGGCACATGATGTCGTGCCTGCGCTGTGCATTGTCGGCGGCGCGGCGCGCATGAACATGCCGCCCGCCCTCCGCATCGAAGACATCACTGCCCACCCGGCGTTTCGCCGCCTGGCCACGATCACGGGCATCGAGGTCGACCTGCGTTACGCCGGCAGCGACAACTTCGCCGGCCGTGTGCTGTACGCGGGCATCGACTGCGCCTGGCTGCGCGTGGAGGCCGCCGCCGGCCTCGAGGCGGCTGTGGCCTGGCTCGCACGCCACCACGCCGGCCACCGCCTGCGGGTACTCGACGCCCTGCGCCCGCAGCGTGTGCAAGAGGCGATCTGGCGCCAGGTGGCGGGCACGCCGGCGGCGCATTACTTCGCCGAACCGGTACGCGGCTCGGTGCATTCGTTCGGCATGGCGGTCGACGTGACGCTCACCGATGCCGAGGGCCGCGAGCTCGACATGGGCAGCGCCTTCGACGCCATGACGCCGGCCTCGCACCCGGCGCTCGAGGCCGAACAGCTCGCTGCCGGTGCGATCACGCGCGCGCACATCACGGCCCGCGAGCGGCTGCGCGGCGCGATGGCGGCCGGCGGCTTCCGTGGCATCCCGACCGAGTGGTGGCATTTCGACCATGGCGATCGTGATGCCGTGCGGCGCGATTTGCCGCGCGTGTTGTGACGCGCTTGACTTGCCGAGCCCGCTGCAAGGGCGAGCCTGCCGCGTTCATTGTGGCGTGACGCCACCCTGTGCGCAGCCCAGCTCGCGGGCCAGTTCGTGCAAGCGCCGATCGCGCGTCCACAGCTTGGCGCCAGCGGTCAGGGCTGTCGCCGTCAACAGGTGCGCGTCGACATAGCCGATGCCCTTGCCATGCAGCCGGTGGTGGTCCATGAACGCGAGCACCTCGTCAGGCTCCGCGACCACGGCCATCGCCAGATGTTGCAGCAGGCCCAGGATGGCGCTTCGATCCGTCAGGTTGCCGCAAGCGATCTCGCCGATGACAAACGGGTGGCCGAGCACCGCGCCACGTTCGAGCAAGTCGGCGAGCCGTGCGTCGCCCGGCGCAGGTGGTCGACCCAGACGGAGGTATCGACGAGGATCAACGCGCGGCGGCCTGGCGTCGACGCGGTGCGGCGGTCAGGTCGGCCTGCGTGCCGCCCAGACGGGCCAGCCGCCGGGCGCTCTCGCGCTCGATGAAGGCCTTCAGGCCCTCATGAATCAGGGTCGAGCGGTCGAGCGGGCCTGCCAGCTTGCTGGCCTTGGCCAGCAGGGCCTCATCGATGTTGACGGTGGTGCGCACGATGTCTCCATGAAAACGCACTCAATATAGCATCAATGGATGCCTGATTTGATGCGCCGGCGTCGGCGCTTCACCTACACTCGGCCACCATGAAGCTCCTGCTCGCGCCCATGGAAGGCCTGCTCGACCACTGCCTGCGCGATGTGCTCACGCGCGCCGGTGGCGTCGACCGCTGCGTATCGGAATTCATCCGCGTCACCGACCAGTTGCTGCCCAAGCGGGTCTTCCTGCGCCTGATGCCCGAGCTGGCTAACGGCAGCCGCACGGCGGCGGGCACACCGGTGCGGGCGCAACTGCTGGGCTCGGATGCGGCCTGCATGGCCGACAACGCCGCGGCGCTGGCCGCGCTCGGCGCCGAGGGCATCGACCTCAACTTCGGCTGCCCGGCGCCGATCGTCAACCGCCATCGCGGCGGCGCGGTGCTGCTCGACGAGCCCGAGCTGGTGGCGACTATCGTGGCGGCGGTGCGCCGCGCGGTGCCGGCCGCGCTGCCGGTCTCGGCCAAGATGCGGCTGGGCCACCGCGACAACGCGCTGATGCTCGACAACGCCCGCGCCATCGCCGATGCCGGTGCGGGCGAGCTGGTGGTGCATGCGCGCACCAAGGCCGACGGTTACCGGCCGCCGGCGTACTGGGAATGCATCGCGCAGATCCGTGCGGCGGTGCACATCCCGGTGGTCGCCAACGGCGAGATCTGGAGCGTCGACGATGCACGCCGCTGCATTGCGGCCTCGGGCTGCGACGCCCTGATGCTGGGCCGCGGCATGGTCGCCGACCCCGGCCTGGCGCTGGCCATTCGCGGTCCGCAGGAATCGGCATTGAACTGGCGCGAGCTGCTGCCGCTGGTCAAGGTGTATTGGCAGCAGGTCGCTCTGGTCGTGCAACCCAAGCACCGCGCCGGCCGCTTGAAGCAATGGCTCAACCTGCTGCGCCGCCGCCACCCAGAGGCCCAGCTGGCTTTCGACGCCGTGCGCAGCATGACCGACCCGGCATTGGTAGCCGCGCGGCTATTCGCCCTGGCCTGACGACGCGGCGCCGAGCCCGATACCATCGCCGCCATTCGCGCCCGTCATCGGCGCCACGCAAGGAGCCCGCATGCAATACCGCTCACTGGGCAAGAGCCCGCTCAAGGTCTCCGCGCTGTGCCTGGGCACCATGATGTTCGCCGACCAGACCGACCTGGCCGAGGCCAGGAGCATCGCCGCCCATGCCCGCGAGCATGGGGTCAACTTCATCGACACGGCTGACGTGTACTCGACCGGCAAGTCCGAAACCATGGTCGGCGAGTTGCTCAAGGCCGGTTCGCGCCACGACTGGGTGCTGGCCAGCAAGCTCGGCAACAAGATGAGCGAGCGGCCCAACGAAGCGCAGTATTCGCGCAGCTGGGTCGAGCGCGAATGCGAGGCCAGCCTGCAGCGCCTGGGCACCGACCACGTCGACCTGTACTACCTGCACCGCGACATCAACGGCATGGATCTGGAAGAGCCGCTGCGCGCCGTCGAGTCGCTGCTGCGCGCGGGCAAGATCCGCGCTTGGGGTCTGTCGAACTTTCGCGGCTGGCGCATCGCCGAGGCGGTGCACATGGCGCGTGCCATCAACATGCCCGCGCCGGTGGCCTGCCAGCCCTACTACAACCTGCTCAACCGCCAGCCCGAGGTCGAGGTCCTGCCGGCCTGTCTGCACCACGGCATCGGTGTGGTGCCCTACAGCCCGATCGCGCGCGGCGTGCTGGCCGGCAAGTACGCGCCCGGCGCCCAACCGGCCGCGGGCACACGCGCCGGCGCGCGGCGACAAGCGCATCCTGGAGTCCGAGTTCCGCGCCGAGTCGCTGGCCATCGCGGCCACGCTGCAAGGCCCATTGCGCGGCCAAGGGCGTAACGCTGGCCCACTTCGCCTGCGCCTGGGTGCTGGCGCACAAGGCCGTCAGCGCGGTGATCGCCGGGCCGCGCACCCTGGCGCAGTGGCAGGATTATTTCGGTGCGCTCGAATGCGTGCTCGGCGCCGAAGACGAAGCCCTGGTCGATTCGCTGGTCAAACCCGGCCACCCGTCCACCCCCGGCTACAAC
>CAVUGY010000012.1:0-360710 GCA_963741125.1 uncultured beta proteobacterium | reverse complement strand
AGTCTGATCGCCTCGTCCCGCGCGAACAGATAAAGGAGCAGGCGTAGAGCCGCGCCGCGCGGGGTATTCAACTTCGGATCGCGGTTGAGCACGAGGGCCGCGTCTTCGCGGGCTGTGCTGAGCAATTTGCCGTGGACTTCGAGGTGGGCAAGGCGAAAGCCCGGCAGGCCGCTCTGCCGCGTGCCCAGCACATCGCCTTCGCCACGCAGCCTTAAGTCCTCCTCGGCGATGCGGAAGCCGTCGTCGGTCTCGCGGAGGATGGCGAGGCGCGCCTTCGCCGTTTCGCCCAGCGGGCCCTTGTAGAGCAGGAGGCATGTCGAGCGCTCGCTGCCACGGCCGATGCGGCCGCGAAGCTGATGAAGCTGCGCAAGCCCGAAACGCTCGGCGTGCTCGATGACCATCACGCTCGCCTGCGGCACATCGACGCCGACTTCGATTACGGTCGTCGCCACCAGGATACGCGCCGTGCCTTCGGCAAAGCGCGCCATCGCGCGATCTTTCTCGGCGCCGCGCATCTGGCCGTGCACCAACGCGACCGCATCGCCGAAGCGCTTCTTTAAGGCCTCATAGCGATCCTCGGCGGCGGCGAGGTCGATGCTTTCGGATTCCGCGACCAGCGGGCAAACCCAATAGACACGGCGGCCGTCATGGAGCGCCCGTTCGACCGCCTCGATCACTTCGCTCAGTCGCTCAATCGGCAACGCGCGGGTGTCGATCTTCTGCCGCCCGGCAGGCTTTTCGCGCAACTCCGAGACATCCATGTCGCCGAAATATGTGAGTACCAGCGTGCGGGGGATCGGCGTCGCCGTCAGCACGAGGAGATCGACGGCCTCGCCCTTGCGCGCCAGCGCGAGCCGCTGATGCACGCCGAAGCGATGTTGCTCGTCGACGACAGCGAGCGCCAGATCGCGGAATGTCACGTCGTCCTGGAACAAAGCATGGGTGCCGACGATGAGGTCGATCTCGCCCGCCGCGAGCGCCGACAAAATTTCCGGGCGCTCGCGCCCGCGCTCGCGGCCGGTAAGGATGGCGAGACGGATGCCGGCGGCGGCGGCCAGCGGCGCGATGGTCGAAAAATGCTGCCGCGCCAGAATTTCAGTCGGCGCCATGAAGGCGGCCTGCCGGCCGGCTTCGATCACCGTCGCCGCGGCCAGCAGGGCGACCAGCGTCTTGCCCGAGCCGACGTCGCCATGCAGAAGCCGCAGCATCCGGTTGGGCTGCGCCATGCCGGCGATGATGTCGGCGACCGCGCGGTCCTGCGATGGCGTGAGCGAGTAGGGGAGCGCCGCGACGATTTTTGCGCGCAGGCGGCCCTCGGCGGCGGTGCCGCGCCCTGCGCGCTTGCGCATGTGGCCGCGCAGGAGCGCAAGCGCGAGCTGACCGGCGAGCAACTCGTCGTAGGCCAGCCGCGACCAGGCCGCGCTCTGCGGCTCGAGGTCTGCCGGCGTCGCCGGATGGTGCACGCTGCGCAAGGCGGCGGCGAAGCTCGGAAAGGCATTGCGCTTGATCCATTCACCGTCCTGCCATTCCGGCAGGTCCGGCACCCGATGGAGCGCGAGTTCGATCGCCTTGTGCAACTGGTTCGGATGCAGCCCCTCGGTCAACGGATAGACCGGGTCGATCAGCGGCAGCTTGGCGAAACCCGCCGCATCCACGACGCGGTCGGGATGCACCATCTGCAAATGGCCGTCGTAAACCGTCGCGGTGCCGGAAACGTAGCGGAGTTCGCCTTCCGGCAGCAGTTTTTGCAAATAGTCCGGGCGCGCATTGAAATAGGTAATCGTCAGCGAGTTGGTCTCGTCGCTCGCTTCGATGTTGTAAGGCGCACGCGGGCGTTTGGGCGGCGGCGGGCGATGCCGATCGACGGTGACCGCTACGGTGACGACCGTGTCAGGCTCGACCGCGGAGAGTTTCGGTTGGTTGCGCCGGTCGACGAAGCCGGTCGGCAAATGAAAGAGCAGATCGACAACGCGCGGCGGCTCTCCCTCGCGCCCGATCAGGCGAGCGAACACCTTCTCCAGCTTGGGCCCGATGCCGGGCAGCGCCGACAACGCCGCAAAGAGCGGATTGAGCACCGGTGGACGCATCAAACTCCCGCTGACAACGAGACTGTCGCCCTCTATATACGCCTCCCCCGGCCGCGTCCGGGCTTTTGGCGTTTTGATGACACCGGACTATCCACCATGACCGAACGATCGAGCGAAGGATTGGACGAGCGGCGGCGGAGGCTCCTGTTCCGGGCCTGGCGGCGCGGCGTACGCGAGATGGACCTGATCATTGGCCGCTTCGCCGACGCGCACATCGACAAATTCGACGATGCCGGGCTCGACGACTTCGAGCGGCTGATCGAAGCGCCCAATGCCGAACTTTATGCGTGGGTCATCGGCGCGGAGTCTGTTCCGGCGGTCCACGACACCGCGGTGCTCGCCAAGCTTCGCGCTTTCCATAACAAGAAAGCTCAAACGCGCGCCGAGGAGGGCCGGTGACGACGCAGGTGAGAACGCCAGCGCGGTCGCCGGCTCAGCGTCTTGCCCCGGGCCGGCCGCTACTCCTTTCCGGGATCGTCGACGGCGCAGAAGGTCTTGTGCTCGCCGATCTCGCGCGCGCGGTCGCGGCGGGTTCGGCGGCGCCCGCCATCAGTCTTGCCGTGATCTGCCGCGACGGACCGCGCATGGCGACGCTGTCGCGCTCGCTTGCGTTTTTCGCGCCCGACATCGAGGTGCTCGAATTCCCGGCCTGGGATTGCCTGCCGTACGACCGGGTTTCCCCGCACGCGACCGTTGTGGCGCAGCGCATGATGGCGCTGGCGCGGCTGGCCCGCGTCAAAGGCCGCGAGCGGCCTGCCGTTTTGCTTACCCCGGTCAACGCCATTCTCCAGCGGGTACCGCCGCGCGAGACGCTGGCCCGGCAATCGCTTTCCGCCGCGCCCGGAAACCTGCTGGCGATGTCGGGCGTCATACAGTGGCTCGAACTCAACGGCTTTACCCGCTCAGGGACGGTGCGTGAGGCCGGCGACTATGCCGTTCGCGGCGGCATCGTCGATCTATTCGCGCCCGGCATGGCCGACCCTGTCCGGCTCGATTTCTTCGGCGACACGTTGGAGTCGATCCGCAGCTTCGATCCGGAAACCCAACGCACGACCGAGGAATTGCGCACACTCAATCTGGTGCCGATGGCGGAATTCCAGCTCACCACCGACACCATCCGGTTGTTTCGCACCGGTTATGTGGCCGCCTTCGGCGCGGCGACCCCCGACGACGTGCTCTACGAAGCGGTGAGTGAAGGCCGCAGGCCGGCCGGGGCCGAGCATTGGCTGCCGTTGTTTCATCGGCAGCTTGAAACGCTGTTCGACTATCTGCCTGCGACACCCATTGCAATCGAGCCGCTCGCCGAGGAAGCCGCGCACGAACGGCTGGCGCAGATCGCCGACTATTATCAAGCGCGCAAGGATGTCGTCGATCAGCCCGGCGGCGGCGCGCCTTACAAGCCGTTGCCGCCGGATCGGCTCTATCTTGCCGAAGCCGAGTGGCGCGAACGGCTCGACCGCTCGGCGCTGGCGCGCCTGTCGGCGTTTGCGACGCCGGAGCGCAACGCCGACGTAATCGACATCGGTACCCATACCGGTCACAACTTCGCAGCCGAGCGCAGCGAGCCGAATACAAACATCTTTGACGCCGTCAAAAAGCATGTCGACGGGCTGCAAGCCGCCGGAAAGCGCGTCATCGTTGCGATGTGGAGCGCGGGCTCGCGCGAGCGCATGGAGCATGTTCTCGCCGAGCATGGGCTTCTCAATCTCGCGCCGGTGGCCTCGTGGACGCAGGCACTGGCGTTGCCGCGCCATCAGATCGGCCTTGCCGTGCTCGGCATCGATGCCGGTTTCGAGACCACCGACGTTGCGCTGATCACCGAAGAAGACATTCTGGGCGAGCGCCTGGTGCGTCCGCGCCGGCAATCGAAGCGGGCGGAGAATTTCATCGCCGAGGTGACAAGCCTCGCCGCCGGCGACGTCGTCGTCCACGTCGATCACGGCATCGGCCGCTTTGTCGGGTTGCGCGCGATCGAAGCGGCGGGCGCGCCGCACGACTGCATGGAAATCCACTACGCGGGAGGCGACAAGCTTTTCCTGCCGGTGGAAAATATCGAGCTGCTGTCGCGCTACGGATCGGAAGAAGCCGGCGTCGAGCTCGACCGGCTGGGCTCCACCGCTTGGCAGGTGCGCAAGTCGCGTATGAAAAATCGCATCCGCGAGATCGCGGGTGAGCTGATCAAGGTTGCCGCCGAGCGGCAGTTGCGTGAAGCGCCGCAATTGACCGTCGAACCCGGCCTCTACGACGAATTCTCGGCGCGCTTTCCTTATGAAGAGACCGACGACCAGCAGGCCGCGATCGGCGCCGTCCTCACCGATCTCGGCTCCGGCCGTCCGATGGATCGCCTGGTCTGCGGCGATGTCGGCTTCGGCAAGACCGAGGTGGCTTTGCGCGCGGCCTTTGTCACGGCCATGAACGGCAAGCAGGTCGCGGTCGTCGTGCCGACGACGCTCTTGGCCCGCCAGCACATGAAGACCTTTTCCGAGCGGCTCAAAGGCTATCCGGTCAACATCGCTCAGGCGTCGCGCCTCGTCTCCGCCGCCGAACTGGCCAAGACCAAGAAAGGCCTGGCCGATGGCACTATCGACATCGTGGTCGGCACCCACGCTCTCCTCGGAAAAGCGATCAAATTCAATGACCTCGGGCTGATCGTTGTCGACGAGGAGCAGCATTTCGGCGTGGCGCACAAGGAAAAGCTCAAGCAATTGCGCGCCGAGGTCCACGTGCTGACGCTAACCGCGACGCCGATCCCGCGAACGCTGCAACTGGCGCTTTCCGGCGTGCGCGAGATGTCGATCATTGCCACGCCGCCGGTCGACCGGTTGGCGGTGCGCACCTTCGTTTCGCCGTTCGACCCGATCGTGGTGCGCGAGGCGCTGCTGCGCGAGCGCTATCGCGGCGGTCAATGCGGCGAATGCGCAGGTTGCCATAGCGCGCAGCGCGTGCGTTGACCCGCGACTCGACGAAGCGGGTGTCGCTGAGTACGCGCTGCGCGACCAACCAGTCGAGCAGGGTGTCGACTTCGGGCGCCGGGTCGGGCGCCGCCGACGCGGCCTCGATGCCACGGCCATCGTCCTGCGCGGCGACCGCACGCTGCCGGGCCAGCCGCAGCAGCTTGCGCCGCAGTTCGATGCGGCTGTGCTCGCGCTGCGCCAGCCATTGCAGCGCGCGGGCTTTCAGCGACAACGGTGGCCCGCGCATGGCTTACCACCCGGCGCGACCGCTCAGGCTTCGGCCGCCGGCAGCAGCGGGATGCCCATCGACTCGCGCACCTTGTTCTCGATCTCGAAGGCAATCGCCGGGTTCTCGCGCAGAAATTCGCGCGCGTTGTCCTTGCCCTGGCCGATCTTCTCGCCGTTGTAGGCGTACCAGGCGCCGCTCTTCTCGAGAATGCGGGCATTGACGCCCATGTCGATGATTTCGCCCTCGCGGCTGATGCCTTCGCCGTAGAGGATGTCGAACTCGGCGGTCTTGAACGGCGGCGCGACCTTGTTCTTCACCACCTTGACCTTGGTTTCGCTGCCGATCACCTCTTCGGCCTTCTTGATGCTGCCGGTGCGGCGGATGTCCAGCCGGACCGAGGCGTAGAACTTGAGTGCATTGCCGCCGGTGGTGGTTTCGGGGTTGCCGAACATGACGCCGATCTTCATGCGGATCTGGTTGATGAAGATGACCATGGTGTTGGTCTTCTTGATGTTGGCCGTCAGCTTGCGCAGGGCCTGGCTCATCAGGCGGGCTTGCAGGCCGGGCAGCGAATCGCCCATTTCGCCCTCGAGTTCGGCCTTGGGCGTGAGGGCCGCCACCGAGTCGACGACGATCAGGTCGATCGAGCCCGAGCGCACCAGCGCATCGACGATCTCGAGCGCCTGTTCGCCGGTATCGGGCTGGCTGATCAGCAGCTCCTGCAGGTTGACACCGAGCTTTTGTGCGTACTGGATATCGAGCGCATGTTCGGCGTCGATGAAGGCGCAGGTGCCGGCCACCTTTTGCATTTCGGCGATGACCTGCAGCGTCAGCGTGGTCTTGCCGCTCGACTCGGGACCATAGATTTCGATCACCCGACCGCGCGGCAGGCCGCCGACGCCCAGCGCGATGTCCAGGCCCAGCGAGCCGGTGGAAACGACCTGGATGTCCTCGATGACCTCACCCTCGCCCAGGCGCATGATCGAGCCCTTGCCGAACTGCTTCTCGATTTGCTGCAGCGCGGCCTGCAGGGCCTTGGCTTTTTCGGTGTTGAGGGCTTTGACGGGGGCGTCCATGCGGGTCTCCGGTGAGGTGGGTCGGGTTGGGCGGGATTATGCGCGACAACTGGATATTCGTACAGGTATTGCCTGCCGTCAAGCCTGACTGGACAGGTGCTCCCTAGAATCACGCGCCAAGGAGACAAGGCATGCGGGTGCTGATCGCCGAAGACGACCAGGTGTTGGCCGACGGGCTGCTGCGTTCGCTGCGGGCCTCGGGCTTTGCGGCCGACCATGTAGCCAGCGGCTCGGAGGCCGACGCCGCATTGGCCTCGCACGAATTCGACCTCCTGATCCTGGACCTCGGCCTGCCCAAGCTGCACGGTCTGGAGGTGTTGCGCAAGCTGCGTGGGCGCGGCTCCTCGGTGCCGGTGCTGATCCTGACCGCGGCCGACAGCGTCGAGCAGCGCGTCAAGGGCCTGGACCTCGGCGCCGACGACTACATGGCCAAGCCGTTCTCGTTGCAGGAACTCGAGGCCCGGGTGCGCGCGCTGACGCGGCGCGGCCTGGGTACGGCCAGCACCATCCTCAAGCACGGCCCGCTCAGTTTCGACGCCACCGGGCGCGTGTGCTACATCAACGAGTTGATGATCGAGCTGTCGGCGCGCGAGCTGTCGCTGCTCGAAGTGCTGTTGCAGCGTGCCGGCCGACTGGTCAGCAAGGATCAGTTGGTCGAGCGCCTGTGCGAATGGGGCGAGGAGGTCAGCAACAACGCCATCGAGGTTTATGTCCATCGCCTGCGCAAGAAGATAGAGCAGGGGCCGATCCGCATCGCCACCGTGCGCGGCCTGGGTTACTGCCTGGAGAAGATTCCTGCCTAGGACGATGGCCGCCGACGCGGCGCAATCCGAGTCGCGCAGCCAGCGTTCGCTGTTCGGCGACATCCTCGACTGGATGCTGGTACCGCTGTTGCTGCTGTGGCCACTCTCGGTGCTGATCATCTGGCTGGTGGCGCAGGGCATCGCCAACCGCCCCTTCGATCTCGAGCTCGGCTCGTTGGCACGCACGCTGGGGCGGCGCGTCACGGTGGTGGCCGCGCCGGGTGCGCAACGGGGTGCGCAAGTGCGGGTCAGCCTGAACGAAGCCTCGGCTGCGATCCTGCGCAGCGACCCGTCGGATGCCGTGTTCTTTCAGGTCCTCGGCGCGCGCGGCGAGTGGGTTGCCGGCGACCGCGACCTGCCGGTACCCGATGAGACACGGGCGCCCGTCGGCGAACTGCGCTTTCGCGACGACGAGGTGCAGGGCCAGGCCGTGCGCGTTGCCTACCTGTGGTTGCCGGCCACGCTACCCGATGGTGCACCGGCCGACGCGGCGCCCCCGCTGGTGCAGGTGGCCGAGACGCTGGACAAGCGCTCGCAGCTGACCACCGAGATTGCGCGCGGGGTGATGCTCAGCCAGTTCGCCATCCTGCCGCTGGCTGTGCTCCTGGTGTGGTTTGCACTGCTGCGCAGTTTTCGACCCTTGAACGAATTGCAGCGACGCATCCGGCAGCGCGCCAGCGATGACCTGTCGCCGATCGATGTCAGCCTGGCACCCGAAGAGGTCAGCCCGTTGGTCGGCGCCATCAACGACCTGTTGGCGCGGCTGGGCCGCTCGATCGGCGCGCAAAAGCAGTTCCTGGCCGATGCCGCGCACCAGTTGAAGACGCCGCTGGCGGGGCTGCGCACGCAGGCCGAACTGGCGCAGCGCGAGGTCGACGCCGGCGGCGACGCCAAGTCGGTCAAGCGTTCGCTGCACCAGATCGCGCGCTCGTCGCAGCGCGCGGCGCACCTGGTCAACCAGCTGCTGTCGATGGCCCGCGCCGAGGACAGTGAGCAGGCCCGCCGCGGGCAGCCCTTCAACATGGCGGCGCTGACCGTGGAGGCCGTGCGCGACTTCGTGCCGCGCGCGATGGACCTGGGTATCGACCTGGGCTACGAAGGACCGGAACCGCGCGACGACGGCGCGGTGCGGCTGTCGGGACAGCCGGTGCTGGTGCGCGAGGCGATCCGCAACCTGATCGACAACGCGCTGCAGTACACGCCCCGCGGCGGCACGGTCACCGTGCGGCTGCTGGTCGACCCGTTCGGTCAGGTCGCCGTGTTGCAGGTCGAAGACAACGGTCCCGGCATTGCCGAAGCCGAACGCGAGCTGGTGTTCCAGCCCTTTTATCGTGCGCTGGATACCGAGGTCGAAGGCTCCGGGCTGGGCTTGGCCATCGTGCGCGAAGTGGCCGTGCGCCACGGTGGCCGCGTCGATATCGAAGCCGCACAAGCGCGCAGCCAGCCGCCGGGCACGCGGGTCACGCTGCGCCTGCCGATTCAACCGCCCACGCGCAACCAGGCGTAGAGCGCGGCGTCGTCCTCGCCCGCGAGGCCGGCCGCGCAGGCATTCGCGAAGCGGGCCGCGGCGGCCGCGCCCAGGCTCACCTCGGCATCGACGGCGCGCGCCAATTCGACGGCCAGCCGCGAATCCTTGGCCAGCAGCGACAGGTGAGCACGCGGCGCGAGGTCACCGCTCAATGCGCGGCGCAGGCGCTCGCTGCCGATCCAGCTCTGACCGCTCGACTGTTCGATCACTGCCAAGGTGGTCGCGGGGTCGAGCCCGACGCGCACAGCCAGCGCCAATGCCTCGGCCGCACCGGCCAGGTTGATCGCCGCGAGCAGGTTGTTGACCAGCTTGGTCCGAGCGCCGTCGCCGACGCGGCCACTGACGCGCAGCACCGGCGCCGCGATCGCCGCGAGCAACTCATTGCGACTGTCGACCAAGGCCGGATCGCCGGCCAGCATCAGGCTCATCGTTCCCGCGCGCGCCCGTGCTGGCCCGCCCGACATCGGTGCATCCAGGCAGGCAATGCCCAGCGCCGCTAGGCGGGCCGCGAAATCCTCGACATCGCCCGGCGCGATGGTCGGGCACAGCAGGACGCAGGCGCCGCGTGAGAGCGCTGCGGCCGCGCCGGCCTCGGCGCCGAAGAGCACGGCCTCGGTCTGCGTCGCGTCGACCACGGTGACGATCAACGACTCGGCACCGTGCGCCGCCTCGGCCGCGCTGTTCGCGACACGCAGGCCATGACTGCGCGCCAAGGCCTCGCGCGCCGGGTCGATGTCGCGAACCGTCGGCGCCCAGCCGCACTCGACCAGCCGCTCGGCAATGGCCCAGCCCATGTTGCCAATGCCGAGGATGGCGACGGGGTGCGGCACCGCCTCAACTCTGCATCAGGCGCCGGCTCTTGGCGATCGACATCAGGATGCCGAGTGCCACGCCGAGCGTGACCATCGCCGTTCC
Organism: uncultured beta proteobacterium; assembly: GCA_963741125.1. Taxonomy (GTDB): domain Bacteria; phylum Pseudomonadota; class Gammaproteobacteria; order Burkholderiales; family Burkholderiaceae_C; genus CADEEN01. The sequence continues at coordinate 351,118 of CAVUGY010000012.1, read as the reverse complement.
ACCATAGCTCACGAACGGCAATGGGATGCCGACCACCGGCAGGATGCCGCTGACCATGCCCATATTGACGAAGGCATAGGTGAAGAAGGACAGCGTGATCGCGCCGGCCAACAGACGCGAAAACAGGGTCGGCGCCGCCTCCGCCAGCGACAGGCCGCGAAAGATCAGGCCGGTGAAGGCCAGCAGCAGACCGAACGTGCCGGCCAGCCCGAACTCTTCGGCCACCGCGGCGAAGATGAAGTCGGTGGTGCGTTCGGGGATGAACTCCAGGTGCGTCTGCGTGCCTTGCATGAAGCCCTTGCCGACCAGTCCTCCCGAGCCGATCGCGATCATGCCTTGAATGATGTGAAAGCCCTTGCCCAGCGGATCCTTGCCGGGGTCGAGCAGGGTGCAGATGCGATGCTGTTGGTAGTCCTTGAACAGCGGCCACTTCACGTCGGGTTGGCAAATTGTCGGCTCCGAGACGATGACGGCGACGATGCCGATGGCAGCCAGCAGCAGGGTCGGCACGATCAACTTCCATGACAGGCCGGCGAAGAAGATCACGAAAACGCCGGCCGAAAGAATCAGAATCGCGGTACCGAGGTCGGGTTGCTTGACCACCAGCGCCAGCGGCAATGCCAACAGCAGCACGGCCACGACCCATGCCGCCAGCGACAGACGGCCTTCGCATTTCTGGAACCACCAGGCCAGCATCAGGGGCATCGCCAGCTTCAGGATTTCACTGGGCTGGATCACGATGCCGATGTCGAGCCAGCGCGTCGCACCTTTGCGCGTGACCCCATGTACCGCGGTGGCGATCAGCAAGGCCACGCCCACCGTGTACAGCGCCGGCGCCATGCTCATCAGCCGGTGGGGCGGGATCTGGGCCACGACGAACAGCATCGCCAAAGCGATCAGCATGTTGCGACCATGATCGATGAAGCGCGTGCCATGGTCGAAGCCGGCCGAGTACATGACGAGCAGGCCGAATGCGGCGAGCACCCCGATCAACAGCGCCAGCGGGCCGTCGAAACCGAACAGCACCGGGCGCAGCCGCTGCCACAGTGTCGGTTGCTCGAAGAGGGTGCTCATCGGGTCAGTCCCGCCGGGCCGTTCCCAAGGGACTGAGCGCCCCCTGCGGGGGCAGCGAACGCAGTGAGCGTGGGGGCTTCATCTCAGCGCCAGGGCCTGCGCGGCAGCCGGCGCTCCCGCCGGGCCTGGCAGCGGCAGGTCGGCGGCCGAACGCGGCGCGCCGACCGGTGCCGTGGTCCTGCCCTCTTGGGTCAGGGCCATGTCCTGCTCGCTCGGCACCTGGCCCCGCAACAGGTAGTCGAACACGCGGCGCGCAATCGGCGCGGCCGACATCGAGCCATAGCCGGCGTTCTCGACCACCACGGCCAGGGCCACGGTCGGGGCTTCCAGCGGCGCGAAGGCGATATACAGCGAATGGTCGCGTTTGCGCTCATCGGCCTTGATGGCGCTGTATTTCTCGCCGGCCCTGAGGCCGACGGCCTGCGCCGTGCCGGTCTTGCCCCCGCTTTGATAGGCCGCGCCGGCGAAGGCCGCGCGCGAGGTGCCCTCGCGTGTCACGCCGTTCATCGCGCTGCGGATCAACTCGACCTGTTCGGCTCGCAGCGGCAGGGTCTCGAGCGCCTCGTGCGCGACGAGACGGCGCTCGTGTTTGACCACGTCTTCGACGTCGCGCACCAGGCGCGGCTTGAAGCGCTTGCCGCCGGCGGCCAGGGTCGAGACCGCGGTCGCCATCTGCAGCATCGTGAAGTTGTTGTAGCCCTGGCCGATGCCCAGGGAAATGGTTTCGCCGGCGTACCACTTCTGCAACTCGGGCCGGGAAAACTTCTTGCGCTTCCATTCGGTCGAGGGCAGGTCGCCGGTGACTTCGCCCTGCATGTCGATGTCGGTCTTGCGGCCGAAACCGAAGGGCTCGAGCTGGTCGTGGATCAGGTCGACACCCATTTCGTTGGCCAGGCTGTAGAAGTACACGTTGCTCGAAGTGACGATGGCCGTCTTCATGTCCTTGGGGCCGGCCCGATCGGTGTCGGGGCTGCCGAAGGTGCGGCCGCCGAAGCTGTAGGTCAGGTTGTCGATGATGATCGTGCCCGGAGCACGCTTGCCGCTGTTCAGCGCGGCCATGGCCATGAAGGGCTTGTAGGTCGAGCCCGGTGGGTAGGTGCCGCGCAGGGCGCGATTGAGCAGCGGTTTGTCGACGTCGTCATTGAGTTCGCGCCAGCTCTCGGCATCGATGCCGTCGACGAACAGGTTGGGGTCGAAATTCGGCTTGCTGACGAAGGCCAGTACTTCGCCGTTGCGCGGGTCGATCGCCACCAACGCACCGCGCCGCTCGCCGAACATCTCCTCGACCAGGGCCTGCAAGCGGATGTCGATCGACAGGTTCAGCGTGTTACCGGGCTTGGCCGGCTGGTTGGCCAGGCGGCGCACCGCGCGCCCGCCGGCGCTGATCTCGACCTGTTCGAAACCGGTCACGCCGTGCAATTCGTTTTCGTAGCTTTGCTCGAGGCCCAGCTTGCCGATGTAATCGGTGCCGCGGTAGTTGGCCTGGGCCTCGTCGCCCCAGTCCTCGATCGCCAGCTTTTCGGCCTGGTTGATGCGGCCGATGTAGCCCAGCAGGTGGCTGCCGACACGGCCCAGCGGGTATTGGCGGAACAGGCGTGCATGCACGTCGACGCCGGCGAAGCGAAAGCGCTGGGCGACGAACCTGGCCACTTCCTCGTCCGACAACTTGGTGCGAATCGGCAGCGAGTCGAAATTCTTGCTGTCTTCGAGCAGGCGCTTGAAACGGCGGCGGTCGCGGGGCGTGATCTCGACCACCTCGGCCAGCGCGTCTATCGTCGCTTCCAGCGGCTGCGCCAGCAGCGAGGGCGTCACTTCCAGCGTGTAGGCCGAGTAGTTGGTGGCCAGCACGATGCCATTGCGGTCGACGATCAGGCCGCGGTTGGGCGTGACAGGTAAGACAGCAATGCGATTGGCTTCGGCCTGCGTGGCCAGGTCGTCGTGCATGACCACCTGCAGGTAGACCAGGCGCGCGGCGAGCAGGCCAAAGCAGACCAGCACGAACAACGCGGCAGCCAACAGCCGGCCGCGGAATTGGCCCAGCTCCTGCTCGACGTTCTTCAGCTCGGTCATGGGCGGCTCTACAGCGGCCGATTCTGATCGGGATCGGGCGCGCGTCGCTGCGGTGCCAGCAGCAGCACCGTGACGGCCGGCCAGAGCAGGGCTTCGACCAGCGGCGCGACAAACAGGCTCCAGCCGGGGAACAGGTCGCCGGCGGCGAGCCGCACCAGCAGGGACACCGTGCGCATGGCCACGAACAGCGGCAACACCTGCAGCGCTTGCTGTGTCGGCGTGAACCAGCTCAGGCGGCGCGACAAGGCCAGCGCGAAGTAGGCCAACAGCGTATAGGCCAGGGCATGCTGGCCGAGCAGGGCGCCCTGGTGCACGTCCATCAACAGGCCGAATATGAATGCGATGCCGACACCCACGCGGCGTGGCTGGTGCACGGCCCAAAAAGCCAGCGTCAGCGCCAGCAGGTCGGGTAGCGCAGGGTGGCGGCCCAAGGGCAGCAAATTGAAGGCCAGCGCCGCCAGCAACGACGAGGCGATGAACAAGGGATTGACCGGCAGCAGCAGCTGGTCGGCCCCGCGCGGCATGATCATGCCGCGCACCCATCATTCGGCACGATCATGCCGCGCGTCCCGATGCTTGCGGCGTGATCATTGGGCAAACCCCCGCTTGCGCATCGTCATCGTCCGGCTGCTGCGGCCTTGCGCCCTTTGGCGGCCGGTTTGATCGTCGTCTCGGCTGAAGCTGCGGGCCTGGCCGGCAATTGCACCGACAGCGGCTCGAGCACCAATACGTGACGCACGCCGTCAGCCGCCGCCACGGGGGTCAGGCGAACCTGCGCAAAGCCCCCTTCGGCCTGGCGTTCGACATGCACCACTCTGGCCACGGCCAATCCAGGCGGGTAGACGCCGTCGATGCCCGAGGTCTGCAGCAGGTCGCCTTCCCGCACATCGGCGTTGGCGGCGACAAAGCGCAACTCCATCGCACTGCCCTTGGCCAAGCCACCGTAGGCCGCGCCGCGCTGTTGGGTGCGGATGTTGATGATCGGGATGGCGGCATCCTTGTCGGTCAACAAGGTGACCTCGGCCGACAGCGGGTACAGCCGCGTCACCTGGCCGAGCACGCCGGCCTCGTTGACCACCGGTGCGCCGATCACCAGGCCCTGCGTGGCGCCGCGGTTGATGAACCATTTGCGCGAGTAGGGATCGGCGGCCTCGTATTGCACTTCGGCGGCCTGACTGCGCACCGCCAGCGCAGGTGCAAGCTCCAGCAATGCGCGCAGGCGCGTGTTTTCCACCGCCAGGCGCTCGGCCTGCGCCACGCGCTCGGCCTGCTGGGCAAGCAGCTTGCGTGCGGCATCTTCGTTCTGCAAGGCCTGGTCCAGGCCGTGCAGGTAATCGCTGCCGCCGCTGGCCAACTCCATCGGCACCAGCAACGCACGCTGGACCGGCGCCAGCGCCGTGGCCAAGGCCACGCGCAGTGTGGCCACGATCGGCAGGCGCGTGTCGGCAACCATCAGGAACAAGGCCAGCGCCGAGTAGAAGACGAGTTTGCTCAGCGCCGAATAACCTTGACGGAAAAACGGCGGTGGCGTGCGGTCGAGGGTGCCGAGCATCGCGGTCTAGAAATGCAATCGCCGCCCACCTGCGAGACAACGGCAAGCTGCGGCCCGGCGCTCTGGCGCTCGCGCCGGCATCCGCTACTCCGAGGTGAAGATCGAACCCAGCCGTTCCATGCGCTCGAGCGCCATGCCGCAGCCGCGCACCACGCAGGTCAGGGGGTCTTCGGCCACCAACACGGGCAGGCCAGTCTCTTCGGCCAGCAGGCGATCCAGGTCGCGCAGCAGCGCACCGCCGCCGGTCAGCATCATGCCGCGCTCGGCGATGTCGGCGCCGAGTTCGGGCGGGGTTTGTTCGAGCGCGTTCTTCACGCTCGAGACGATCTGGTTCAGCGGGTCGGTCAGGGCTTCGAGGATCTCGTTGCTGCTGATGGTGAAGCTGCGCGGCACCCCCTCGGACAGATTTCGGCCCTTGACCTCCATCTCCTTGACCTCGGAGCCGGGAAACGCGCTGCCGATGTTTTTCTTGATCGACTCGGCCGTCGGCTCGCCGATCAGCATGCCGTAGTTGCGGCGGATGTAGTTGATGATGGCTTCGTCGAACTTGTCGCCGCCGACGCGCACGCTGCCCTTGTAGACCATGCCGCCGAGCGAGATGACGCCGACCTCGGTCGTGCCACCGCCGACGTCGACGATCATCGAGCCACTGGCTTCGCTGACCGGCAGCCCGGCACCGATGGCCGCCGCCATCGGCTCTTCGATCAGGAACACTTCGGAGGCGCCGGCGCCGAGTGCCGATTCGCGGATCGCGCGGCGCTCGACCTGGGTCGAGCCGCAGGGCACGCAGACGATGATGCGCGGGCTGGGCCGCATCATCGAGCGCGGGTGGACCATCTTGATGAACTGCTTCAACATCTGCTCGGTGACGGTGAAGTCGGCGATCACGCCGTCCTTCATCGGCCGGATGGCCTCGATGTTGCCGGGTACCTTGCCGAGCATGGCCTTGGCCTCGGTGCCGACCGCCTGGATGGTTTTCTTGCCGTTCGGACCACCCTCGTGGCGGATGGCCACCACCGAGGGCTCGTTGAGCACGATGCCCTTGCCGCGTACGTAGATCAGGGTGTTGGCCGTACCCAGGTCGATGGCCAGGTCGGTGGAGAAGTAGCGGCGCAGGGATCCGAACATGATGGGCTGTGTGGCGGCGTGGTGGCGACGCTTGCGTTTGGTGACAGTTGCGACCGCTCTTGCAAGGAGACCCCCCGTGCCGCAAGGCGCCGGAGGGTCTCTGACGGGCGGCGATAATAACTGATACCCCCGCCGCGAGACTGGCGAATAACACCGCCGCGGCGCCATTTTGCGCTCTGTGCCCACTTGAACTTCATGCCATGGCCCTGACCCCCCAAGACGTCAGCCGCATTGCCCACTTGGCGCGCCTCGAGCTGAGGGACGACGAGCAGGCGGCGATGCTCGGTCAGTTGAACGGCTTCTTTCGCATCGTCGAACAAATGAGCGCCGTCGACACGCGCGGCGTCGAACCGCTGTACACACCGCTGTCGGCCGTGCATGCGGTGGCGCTGCGCCTGCGTGACGACGCAGTGACCGAAGGCGACCAGCGCGAGCGCAATCAGGCCAGCGCGCCGGCCGTCGAGGACGGGCTGTTTCTGGTACCCAAGGTCATTGAATGAGCGGCGAGCTGCACACGATGGGCGTGGCCGCGCTCGGCCGGGTGCTGGCGGCGCGCGAAGTGTCGAGCCTGGAGCTCACCGAGCACCTGCTGGCACGCATCGCCGGCGAGCAGCTGGGGGCCTTCCTGCATGTGGCGCCCGACCGCGCGCGCGCCCAGGCACAGGCCATCGACGTTCGCCGCGCCGCGGGCCAGGCGCTGGGCCCGCTGGCCGGCGTGCCGCTCGCGCACAAGGACATTTTCGTCACGGCGGACATGCCCAGCACGGCCGGCTCGAAGATGCTCGCCCGCTATGCCAGCCCGTTCGACGCCACGGTGGTGGCCCGTCTCGCGGCGGCGGGGGCGGTCAGCCTGGGCAAGCTCAACTGCGACGAGTTCGCCATGGGCTCGGCCAACGAGAACTCGGCCTATGGGCCGGTGCGCAACCCCTGGGACCGATCGCGCGTGCCGGGCGGCTCGTCCGGTGGCTCGGCGGCTGCCGTGGCGGCGCGGCTATTGCCCGCTGCCACCGGCACCGACACCGGCGGTTCGATCCGCCAGCCGGCGAGCTTTTCCGGGGTCACCGGCATCAAGCCGACCTATGGTGTCTGCTCGCGCTACGGGCTGGTGGCGTTTGCGTCCAGCCTCGACCAGGCCGGGCCGCTGGCGCGCTCGGCCGAAGACTGTGCGCTGCTGCTGTCGGCGATGAGCGGCTTCGATGAGCGCGATTCGACCAGCGCGCAGCGACCGCCGCAGGACTTCCATGCGCAGATGCGGGAGGCGAGAGCAGGCGCCACGGCGTCACGGCCGTTAGTGGGGTTGCGCATCGGCCTGCCGCGCGAGTTCTTTCCTGCGGCACTGGACGCTGACGTGAACAACGCGCTGCGTGCTGCGCTCGCAGCGCTGGAGTCCCTCGGCGCGACGCTGGTCGACGTCAGCCTACCGCGCACCGAGCTCTCGATCCCCGTCTACTACATCATCGCGCCGGCCGAGGCCAGCTCCAACCTGTCGCGATTCGACGGCGTCAAGTTCGGCCACCGCGCGGCGCAGTTCGCCGACCTGGCCGAGATGTATGCCAAGACCCGCGCCGAGGGCTTCGGTGCCGAGGTCAAGCGCCGCATCATGATCGGCACCTATGTGCTGAGCCATGGCTACTACGACGCCTATTACCTGCAGGCGCAAAAGCTGCGCCGCATGATCGCCGACGACTTCCAGCAATGCTTCACGGCCTGCGATCTGATCGCCGGGCCGGTTGCGCCCAGCGTGGCCTGGAAGCTGGGCGCGCAAGACGACGATCCGGTCGCGGCCTACCTGGCCGACATCTTCACCCTGCCGGCCAGCCTGGCCGGCCTGCCGGGCATGAGCCTGCCGGCGGGCTTTGGCCAAGAGGGCATGCCGGTCGGTCTGCAACTGATAGGCAACTACTTCAGCGAAGGGGCGATGTTGCATGCGGCGCATGCGTTTCAGCAGGCGACCGATTTCCATACCCGCGCCCCCGAGGGTTGCCAATGAGTGCAGCCGCGCTGATCCGTGGCTACGAGGTCGTGATCGGCCTGGAGACGCATGCCCAGCTGTCGACGGCGAGCAAGATCTTCAGCGGCGCGAGCACGGCTTTCGGCGCCGCGCCCAACACGCAGGCCTGTGCCGTCGATCTGGCATTGCCGGGCACGCTGCCGGTGATGAACCGCGGCGCGGTCGAGCGCGCGATCCGCTTCGGCCTGGCGGTCGAGGCCAAGGTCGCCCCGCTGTCGATCTTTGCGCGCAAGAACTACTTCTACCCCGACCTGCCCAAGGGCTACCAGATCAGCCAGTACGAAACGCCGGTGGTGCAGGGCGGCCGCGTCGACTTCGTGCTGGGTGGCGCCCCGCGCTCGGTTCGGCTGACCCGTGCGCATCTCGAAGAAGACGCCGGCAAGAGCCTGCACCAGGACTACCACGGCCAGACCGGGATCGACCTCAACCGCGCCGGCACGCCGCTGCTGGAAATCGTCACCGAACCCGACATGCGCGGCTCGGCCGAGGCGGTGGAATACGCCAAGGCGCTGCACGCGCTGGTGATGTGGCTGGGCATCTGCGACGGCAACATGCAGGAAGGCAGTTTTCGCTGCGATGCCAACGTCTCGGTGCGCCGACCCGGCATGCCCTTCGGCACCCGGCGCGAGATCAAGAACCTGAACAGCTTCAAGTTCATGCAGCAGGCGATCGACTTCGAAGTCCAGTGGCAGATCGACCGCCTCGAGGACGGCTTGAAGGTCGAGCAGGCGACCGTGCTGTTCGACCCCGACAGCGGCGAGACGCGGGCCATGCGCAGCAAGGAAGACGCGCATGACTACCGCTACTTTCCCGACCCCGACTTGCCGCCGCTGGTCATCGCGCCGGAGTGGATCGCGCGCGTACGCGCCGGGCTGCCCGAGTTGCCCGGCGCGATGGCCGCGCGTTTCGCGCGCGACGATGGCTTGCCGGCCTACGATGCGGCGGCGATGACCCAGAGCCTGGCCTTTGCGCGTTACTACGAGGCCGCGCGCGAGGCCTGCGCCCGGCCCAAGCTGGTCGCCAACTGGTTGATGGGCGAAGTCGCCAAACGCCTGAATGCGGCCGAGGCGACGATCGCCGCCTGCCCGGTGGCTCCGGCGACATTGGCCAAGCTGCTGACGCGCATCGACGATGGCACGCTGTCCAACAACGCGGCGCGCCAATTGTTCGAGGTCTTGTGGAGCGAGCGCCGCAACGACGTCGACGCGCTGATCGAGGCCAAGGGCCTGCAGCAGATGAACGACGCCGGCGCGCTGGCAGCCATCGTCGAGCAGGTCATCGCCGCGAATGCCCGGTCGGTCGACGAATACCGCGCCGGCAAGGACAAGGCCTTCAATGCGCTGGTCGGCCAGGTCATGAAGGCCAGCCTGGGCAAGGCCAACCCGGCGCAGGTCAGCGCGCTGCTCAGGCAAAAACTCGGTTGAGTTACTTCTTGCTGCCGCCGCGTGCGGGCCTGCCTTCCGGATGGTGTCTTGGCCGCGGCGCTGGCGGGGGCTTCGGCGGCCTGATCCAGCGAGCCCGGCGCCGCGCCGGCCCACAGTTTCTTCAGCTTTGCCAGCTCGATGTCGAAGCGTCTTGTTGATGCGCTCGAGTCTCGGCCTTCTGATTGACCTGCGCGTCACGCTGGGCGGCAATGGCGCCTTCGTTGGCGTCGAGCCTTGCGCGCAGCGTGGCGGGCAGCGCCTTGCCGACATAGAACTCGGCTTCGTCGAGCAGCGGCTTGCGTTCGCGCGACAACTCGAGCAGGCGCTGCTCGGAATTCTGCGCGGCGAGCTGCACATTGGCCAGCGCCGCCTCGCGCGCCTTCTGGTGTGCCTGCTGCATTCGGGAAGCGCCGCACCAAGGCTTGGTCACGCTTTACGGCTTCGTCTTTGGCCAGCCTTTCCGCCGCTAGTTGACGATCGCGGGCCTCCTTTTCGCTGCGCTCGTCGGCCGTCAGCGACGGCGGAATGATGCGCAGCAATGTGCCGTCGGGCCGCAAGACTCGCTGCTCGCGGTCCAGGCATTCGGGGATCACCCGGTCGGAGGTCAGCCTTTTGCCGTTGGCGGCCTCGCAGGTGTAGATCAGGGGAGCCGCGCAAACGCTGGAAATCGCGCCCGCACAGAGCAGCCCCGCAGCCAGCAGCGAGCGCGCCATCGGGGCAAAGCAGTGACTCATGCGGGGTACGACGGTTGGGTGGCTACGTGGGTTCGACGCCGTAGCGATCGCGGTAGGCCGACACGGCTTCACGAAATCCCGCCAATCCGGCGTCGCTGGCGGAGCGCAGATACTGCAACAGGTCGGCCAGGGTCGCAATCGCCAGCACCTGCAGACCGAGCTGCGACGTGATGTACTGCACTGCCGACGTGGCTTGATCGATGCCGGCGCCCTTCTCCTGGCGGTCCAAGGCAATCGCCACGCCCACCGGCCGCGCGCCGGCGGCCGTGATGAGGGCGATCGATTCGCGCACCGAGGTGCCGGCAGAGATGACGTCGTCGATGATCACCACGCGGCCGCTGAGCGGGGCGCCGATCAGGTGGCCACCTTCGCCATGGTCCTTGGCCTCCTTGCGGTTGTAGGCGAAGGGCACATTGCGGCCCAGCCGCGCCAGTTCGATGGCCACTGCCGCAGCCAGCGTGATGCCCTTGTAGGCCGGGCCGAACAGCATGTCGAAGGCCAGGCCCGAGGCGAGCAGCCGGCGTGCATAGAATTGGGCCAAACGGCCGAGCTTGGCCCCGTCGTCGAAACCGCCGGCATTGAAGAAATACGGCGACAGCCGGCCGGCCTTGGTGGTGAACTCGCCAAAGCGCAGCACGCCGGCACCGACGGCGAACTGCACGAACTCCTGCGCCAGGGCATCGGCCGCGCCGACAGGGGGCCGCGTCATGAATTCCTTCTACCGAGTACCCGCATGTTCCGTCTTGTGACTTTGAATCTGAACGGCATCCGCTCGGCGGCGAACAAGGGCTTCGTCGACTGGGCCACCGAGGTCGGCGCCGATTGTATGGGCGTGCAGGAGGTCAAGGCCCAGGCCGACGACGTGGCCGGCCGCTTCGAGCAGGTGGCGGGCATGAACGGCCACTTCCACTTTGCGCAAAAGAAGGGCTACTCGGGCGTCGGCCTGTACACGCGCAAGGCGCCGAGCGAAGTCATCGTCGGCTTCGGCGCCCAGGAGTTCGATGCCGAAGGGCGCTACGTCGAAGCCCGTTACGACACGGCCAAACGCAAGTTCAGCGTCATCAGTTGCTACTTCCCCAGCGGCTCGTCGGGCGAAGAGCGCCAGGCCGCCAAGTACCGCTTCCTGGCCCGCATCTACCCGCATTTGGTCGGACTCAAGGCCGAGCGCGAATTCGTGCTCGTCGGCGACATCAACATCGCGCACCAGGAAATCGACCTGAAGAACTGGAAGAGCAACCAGAAGAACAGCGGCTTCCTGCCCGAAGAGCGGGCCTGGCTGAGCAAACTGCTGGAGCAGGCCGGCTTGGTCGATGTCTTTCGCACACTCAACACCCAGGCCGAGCAATACACCTGGTGGAGCAACCGCGGCCAGGCCTGGGCCAACAACGTCGGTTGGCGCCTGGATTACCACCTGGCCACGCCGGCCATTGCGGCCAAGGCGCGGCGCGAGAGCATCTACCTGGCGCAGCGCTTCTCCGACCATGCGCCGCTGGTCATCGACTACGACTTCGCGCTCTGAGTGGTCCCTTGGGCCCGCGGCGCCGCGGCGCCTCAGCCTCCGCTGACCTGGGACGGCGAGGCGGCGGCCGGCGGCGGCGGCGCGAAGCGTTGTCCGGGTTTGTCGGCCGCGGCATATAACGGCGCCACCTTGGGCAGCCTGGCTTCGATCTCCTGGATTCGCGTGCTGCCGCTCGGGTGCGTGGACAGGAACTGGGGCGGCGCGCCCTTGTTGGCGCCGAGCATCTTTTGCCACAGCGTCACACCGGCCTTGGGGTCGTAACCCGCGCGGGCGGCGAGTTCCATGCCGACGATGTCGGCTTCGCTTTCGTCTTCGCGGCTGAATTTGAGCGTCAGCAACTGGCCGCCCATGTTGAGCAACGCGTCGCCGGTGTTGCCCAGGCCCAGGAAGGCCGACAGCAGCGACGCGCCGACACGCGTGGCCGCCGTCTTGCCCATGCGTTCGCGGGCGTGTTCGCGCAGCGCATGCGCCATCTCGTGGCCCATGATCGCTGCGACCTCGTCGTCGTTGAGCTGCAACTGGGCCAGGATGCCGTGATAGAAGGCGATCTTGCCGCCGGGCATGCAGAAGGCATTCAGCTCCTTGCCGCCGAGCAGGTTGACTTCCCAGCGCCATTGTTTGGCGCGCGGGTTCCACGACAGCGTGTGCGGGATGATGCGCTGCGCAATGGCGCGCAGGCGCTGCACCTGCGGGTGGTTGTCGGGACCGAGCGCGTGCTGGTCGGCGGCGTTGCGCATCAGCTGCGCGTATTGCTGCACGGCGGCGCGCTCGACCTGATCGGCCGGGACCAGGCTGGCGAACCTGCTCTCGCGACCGACATCGCTGCGCACGCCGTCCTCGGCGGGTCGCGGCTGCTGGGCCCGTGCCGGCAGCGCTGCGGCGGCGCCCGCCGCCAGCAAGGCCATGCCGAGCCGGCGCCGCGAGTGCAGCGCGCAGCTACAGCTCGCACCCTGCGGTAGGGCCAGCTCGGCATCGGTGCGGAATTGACGTTGCTTCATCGGCGCAGGCCCTCGCAGAACTTCAGGTTTCCAGGGCGCGCACGCTGGCGCGCAGCCACCACAGCATCACCAGCGCCGGCAAGGCGGCAATGGTCGAGACGATGAAAAACGCCGGCCAGCCTATGCTCTGGGCCAGCACGCCGGCCAGCGGCCCGACCCAGACCCGGCCGACCGAGGCGAAGGCCGACAGTAGCGCGAACTGGGTCGCGGTGAAGCGCTGATTGCACAGGCTCATCAACAAGGCCAGGAAGGCCGCGGTGCCCATGCCGCCGGACAGGTTCTCGAAGGCGATCACCATCAGCAGGCCGCCGTCGACCGGCGTCGGCGCGGCGAGTTTGACGATCGCCCAATCGAACGCCGGTATCGTCAGGCCCGGCATCAGCCCCTTGCCACTCACTGCCAGCCACCAAAAACCCAGGTTGCTGGCCATCTGCAGCACGCCGAAGACGAGCAGGGCGCGCCACAGGCCGAGCTTGAACATCAGCGTCCCACCGAGCAGCGCGCCGGCGATGGTCAGCCACAGCCCGATGACCTTGTTCACCAGCCCGACCTCGGCCGGGCTGAAGGCCATGCTCTGCAAGAGGAAGGGCGTCATCAGTGAGCCGGCAAAGGCGTCGCCCAGCTTGTAGAGCACGATGAAGAACAGGAAGGCCACCGCACCCGGCTGGCCGAAGTAGTTGCCCAGGCCCGACAACAGGGTCTCGAACTTGGCCCGCCGCGCCGCCCAGGCGGCCAGGGGCAGGGTGATGGCCATGCCCACCAGCAGGGCGGCCAGATCGGCCCAGCGCCCCTGCAATGCGGCATCGACCCTGCTGTCCTGCCACAGCGGCGCCATCAAGCGGTGCAAGGCCGGTGCGACCACGCGGTCGGTCAGCGCATAACCGACGGCCACCGCGGTGACCACGGCCGCAAAGCCGAACAGGTCGTGGCGCAGCGTCGGCCCCGTCATGCGCGCGGCGGGCGGCGCGGCCAACTTGGGCAGCAGGGTGGCCGACACCGCCGCAGCGGCCACCATCAGCCCGGCCATCAAGCGGTAAACCTCGGGCCAGCCCCAGCCACCTCCCTGTTGTGCATCGGTCCAGATCAGGGCAATGCCGCCCGAAAGAATCATCGCCAGGCGATAACCGGCGACCGCCAGCGAGGCCCCCAAGCCGCGCTCCTGCGCAGGCAGCAAATCGGTGCGGTAGGCGTCGATGACCACGTCCTGCGACGCCGACATGAAGGCCACGGCTACGGCGAGCAAGGCAAAGGCCTGGGTCGCGCCCTTGGGCGAAGTGCCGGCCAGCGCGAGCAGCAGCAGCGCCAGCAGCAACTGCGACACCACCAGCCAGCCGCGCCGCCGGCCCAGCCAGGGCAGGTCGAAGCGATCCATCAACGGCGCCCACAGGAACTTGAAGGTATAGGGCAAGCCGACCAGGCTCAGGAAGCCTATGGTCGCGACATCCAGCCCTTCCATCGACAACCAGGCCTGCATCGCCTGCCCGGTCAAGGCCAGCGGCAGCCCGGAGGCGAAGCCGAGCACGGTGACGACGATGAAGCGGTGCAGCGCCGCCGCGCGCTGCGCTGCGCTGCGCGGCAGCGCATGGGCGGCAGGCACAGGCGTTGGCATCGGCGGCATTCTAGGCAGGCCCCCAGCGCGGCCGGCCCGGCGCCGCGGACTCAGCGCGCGGGTGTGTGGGCCGCCTCTTGCTCGGACGGCAGCTGCTTGTAGATCGCCTGCGCCAGGGCCAGCAAGCGCTCCTTGGGCAGCGCGCCGACCAGTGCACAACCGGCGCCGGCTTCGACCCAATAGAACATGCCGAGCTCGCCTTGCTGCACATAGCGGAAGGCGGTGGGTGCGTCGGCGTCGGGCTTGCGCAGGTAGACCGTGACCCGCTGCCGTGTCTGCGGGTTCTCGTACATCAGTTGCGCGCTCTTGCCACCGGCATCGGGCAGCAGGCGGCCGCCGACCAGCTCGAAGCCTTCGTCGCGCAGGTCGTAGAGCTTGACTTCGATGTTGATGCGCCGCGTCAGCCAGCGCGCGAGATGCTCTTCCTGGGCCTTGACCTCGACCGCGTGCAGCGGCTCGGGCACGTACACACTGTGTGCCAACGCCGCGCGCTGGACCCAGCCGGCGGGCGTGCCGGCGGCCAGCGAGCCGGTGGCACGCTGGCCCTGCCATTGCCACATGCCGGTCGCGCCGATCAGCCCGCCGGCCAGCAACAGGCCGGCCGCTGTCGCGGCCAGCGCCCAGCGCGGCGGCGACGGGTGCAGCCAGACCCGGTGCAGCACCGCCGCCGGCACCGGCTCACCGAGCACCGGATCCAGGCGCGCGCGCAGCGCGTCGCGGTCGGCCGCCCACAGGCGGGCGCGCGCCGCGGCCTCGGGGTGCTCGCGCAGCCAGGCTTCGAGGTGGCCACCGCGCTCGGTGTCGAGTTCGCCGTCGAGCCAGGCGCTGAGGTCGGTATCGCTGAAGTCGGCGGGGTGGTGGGACATGGTCGCTCGCAGGTGGGGCGCTAGACGACGCGTCGCAGGTCGGGCCTGAGTGCGGCGCTGCGCTGCGCGCCGCTGTTGCCTTCGAGCCAGTCGCGCATCGTCACGCGGGCTCGGCTGACACGCGACATCACGGTGCCGGCAGGCACTTGCAGCACCTCGGCGGCTTCGGCATAACTGAGTTGTTCGACCAGCACCAACACCAGCGCGCTGCGCTGGTCGTGCGTCAAGCGTTCGAGCGCGGCCATGATGTCCAGGCGCAGGCCGGCATCGTTCTCGTGCGGTTGCAGTGCGTCGATCGCTTCGTTGACGCGTTCGGGCGGCAGCACGTCCAGGCGCCGGTCTCGGCGCAGGGCATCGAGGTGGGCGTTATGGGCAATCGACAACAGCCAGAGCACGATGTCGCGCCGCGGGTCGAACTGGCGCCAATGGCCGAGCGCGCGCTCGAGCACGGACTGCACCAGGTCGTCGGCATGCTGGCTGTCGAAGACCAGCGAGCGCGCGTAGCGCCGCAGCCGCGGGATGGCGGCGAGCAGTTGCTGGCGAAAGGCGGGAGGGGCGGTCACGGGAAGTTATACGTGCGGGGGTGCGGGAAGCTTCCGGTTGTCATACCCCGGGTCGGGGGCTCAGACGGCCGGCACGTCGACAAAGCGCCAGATGTCACGCATGAAGGGGTGGCGCCAGTAGTGTCGCGTAGCGGGCTGCACCAGATCCAGGTAGATGCGGTGGCTGTGGACCTTGTACGGCATGTAGGCCACCAGCATGTCCTTGGCCAGGCGTATTGCCGCCTCCCGCTCGGGGCCGTCGGGCAGCACCATCTGGCGCTCGAACAGGCGGTCGAAGGCGGGCAGCGCGAAGCGCGGATCGTTGGCCTCGCTGGCATTGGGGCCGTAAGCGATGGCAAGGAAGAAGCCGCCGTCGGGTGTGGCGGCCTGCCATGAGTAGCCCCACATCATCAGCATGCCGGCGCGGCTGCGCTTGAGCAGCTCGGGCCAGGTGGCGATCTCGAACTCGATCTTCAGTCCCACCGCGCTCATGCAGCGCTGCCACAGCTCGTTGGCGCTGCGCGAGCGCTGGTCGGCCAGGCTCGCCAGTTTGAGCAGCAGTGGCTTGCCGTCGGGCTGCTCGCGCCAGCCATCGCCGTTGCGGTCAACATAGCCGTACAGGTCGAGCAGGGCCTTCGCCCGCGCGGGATCGAAGTCGCTCATCTCGCTCTTGTAGGCCGCGTCGTAGCCCGAGGTGAAGGGCGAGATGGTCGACTGCGCGGGAATCGCCAGCCCACCCAACACATGGCGTATGTAGGCCGCACTATCGAAGGCCAGGCCGATCGCACGCCGTAGCGCGACCTTGTCCGGCGTGTAGCCACCCACCAGCGGGTGTTCCATGAAGAAGAAGGTCATGCCCATGTCGGGCCGCAGGCTCTTCTGCAGGCGCACGCCCTTTTTCTCGAGGAAGGGCGCGAGGTTGCCGTTGGGCGCCGCGATCGACGCATAAGGGCCGGGCAGCAGCAGCCAGGCGTAGTCGCCGCGCAGGAAGGACAACCAGCGCGGCTGATCCTCCTCGACCACGTCGAGTACCACCTCGTCGACCAGCGGCAGTGTCTTGCCCAGCAGCGACGCGGCGATCTCGCGCGCCAGCGGCTCGTCGGCCGGCGTGCCCTCGTAGCGCGTGCCGCGGTAGCTTGGCGAGCGTTCGAGCACGATGCGCGAGGCGCGGCGCCAGCCCTTGAGGCGAAATGCCCCAGTGCCCACCGGGTGGGCACCGATCTCTTCGCCATAGTGTTCGACTACCTCGCGTGCCACCGCGCCGAAGAACACCGGATCGGCCATCAGGTAGATGAAGCGCGGGTTGGGTACGCCCAATGTCACGCGCAGGGTGTAGCGGTCGAGTGCGCGGATGCCCTCGACCTCGGTGTCGTAGGCGAAGGGCGCGCGCGTCTTGACCGCGCGCTCGCGCAACTCGGCCAGGCCGGGCATTTTGAGCGACTCGTAGAGGTACAGGTCGCTTGAGTTGTACTTCGGGTCGAAGAAGCGCTTGATCGCGTAGGCGTAGTCGGCGGCGATCAGCTCGCGCTTCCTGCCCTTGAAGGCCGGGTCGTCGGCGAAGAAGATGCCTGGCGTCAGGCGCACGGTGAACACGCGCGCGTCGGCCGAGGCCTCCGGCATCGCGGCCGCGCTGGACAGCACCAGGCGTGCCGGCCGCGCCAGGTAGTCAAAGGCTAGCGGCGACTCGAATATGTGCGCCAGCACCGTGCCGGTATTCAGGTCGCTGTTGGTCTGGACCGGGTCGAACACCGTCTCGGGCAAGACCAGCGGCAGGTGCAGCACCTTGCGGCCCGTGGCGGGCTGGGCCCAGGCATCGGACGCCTGGATCGCGCCGGTCGCCAGCAGCAACTCGCGTCGCCTCATCCAGCGAGTCTCACGGCGCGCGCTTCTTCGACGGGTCGATGTCGACCATGTGCCACCAGCGCTGCGAGAAGAAGGCGCGCCGGTAGCCCGCCAGCCAGGGGTGCGCCATGTCGGTGTAGAGGCGGTGCACCTGGTGACGGTAGGGCAGCCAGGCCACCGCAATGCGCTTGGCCTGCAGGAACAGCCTCTCGCGCTCGGGGCCGTCGGGCATGTGCTGCAGCTCGAGGTAGAGGCGGTCGAACTCGGCATTCTCGAAGCGCGACAGGTTCGCCCCGCCCTTGGACGGCCCGTACAGGCGCTGCAGCGCGCCCAGGCCGTCGGGCTGCGAGGCCGACGAGGCGACACCCCAGATCATGAAGTTGCCGGCCTGCGCGGCCTTCAGGTTCTCGGGCCATTGGGCGACCGGGAACTCGGCCTTCAGGCCGACCGCCTTCATGTTCTTCTGCCACAGTGCGTCGAGCTGGCGCTGCAGACCTTCGGACACGGTGCGCCGCTGCAGTACCAGTGGCTGGCCGTCGGGTAGTTCGCGCCAGCCGTCGCCGTCGCGGTCGAGGTAGCCGTACATGTCGAGCAGCGCGTTCGCGCGCGCCGGGTCGAAGTCGCCCATCGCGCTCTTGAACGCGGGATCGAAGCCGGTGGTGTGCGGCACGCACGGCGACTGGGCGGGAATGGCCTGGCCGCGGCGCACAGTGTTGATCTCGCGCTGCACGTCGGTGGCCAGGCCGATGGCGCGCCGCAGCGCCACCTTCTCGGGCGTGTAGCCGCCGACGACCGGGTGCTCCATGTTGAACACCGTCATCGTGCTTTCCGGGCCGACGACACGCAGGCCCTGTATGCCGCGCTTGGCCAGGTTGGGCGCGACACGGCCGCCGGGCATCGCGGTGGCGATGAACTCCTCGGGCACGCGTTCGCAGAAGTCGGTCTGCTCGTTCAGGAACGACAGCCAGCGCGGCTGCGGCTCCTCGATGATCGAAATCTCGACCTCGTCGACCATCGGCAGCCGCCGGCCCCGGAAGCGCGAAAGCATCGCCTGCCCCTCGGCGTCCCCCGGCGCGGGATCGGCCTCGTCCTCGTAGAACCAGTCGCGGAAGCCCGGGTTGCGTTCGAGCACGATGAGCGAACTGCGCCGCCACGACTTGAGCCTGAAGGCGCCGGTGCCCACCGGGTGCGCGGCGAACTGCTCGCCGTAGGCCTCGACCACCTCGCGCGCGACGGCACCGTAGAGGTCGCTGCCGGCCAGGTCCTCGAGCATGCGCGGGCGCGAATCTTCGAGCCTGAACTGCAGCGTGTAGCGATCCAGCGCGCGCAGGCCGGGCACCTCACGGTCGTAGTCGAAGGCGGTGCGCGAATTCAGCGCCGTCTGCCGCAGTTCCTTCAGGCCGACGATGTGCATCTCCTCGACGCCGCTCCAGGCCGGGCTCTTGACCGCCGGGTCGGCGAAGCGCTTGAGCGAATACACGTAATCAGCCGCGACCAGCTCGCGCCGCACGCCCTTGAACGCCGGATCCTCGGCGAAGAAGATGCCGGGGCGGATGCGCAGCGTCCAGACCTTGTAGTCGTCGGCCACCTCGGGCAGCGCGGCCGCAGTGAGCGGGCGGA
This sequence comes from uncultured beta proteobacterium, assembly GCA_963741125.1. Taxonomy (GTDB): domain Bacteria; phylum Pseudomonadota; class Gammaproteobacteria; order Burkholderiales; family Burkholderiaceae_C; genus CADEEN01. Next base: position 332,129 of record CAVUGY010000012.1, on the reverse strand, counting down.
TCTTCGCTGGCCGCGCCAGGTGGTCGTACAGGTACGGCGCCTCGAAGATGTGCGGCGTGACGGTGCGCGAGTACAGGTCGGAGATGCGTGCCGGGTCGAAGCCGGTCTCGGCGACACGGAAGGCGTAGCGCAGCGTCTTGCGCGGTGACGCCGGCGGCGCCGCGGCCCACGCCGACGTCGCCAGCGCAGCGAGCGCTGTGCCGGCGGTGCGGCGCGTGACGGGCAGGCTCATCGCACGCGAGCTCAGGCGGAACGGCCCTGGCCGTCGACGTCAACCATGTGCCACCAGTACTGCCAGAACACCCCGCGCCGAAAGCCGTGCAGCCAAGGGTGGATCAGCTCGTTGGCGATGCGGTGCACCACGTAGCGGTAGGGCATGTAGGCGGCGGCGATGCGCTTGGTCTCGAGGAAGACCTTCTCGCGTTCCTGGCCGTCAGGCATCGAGCCCAGCTGCTCATACAGGTGGTCCATCGCCGGCAGCTTGAAGCGCGCCAGGTTCTGCTGCCCGGCCTGCGGGCCGTAGAAGTACTGCAGCGCAGTCTGACCGTCGGGGTCGGTCGCCGACAGGCCCAGGAACCAGATCTGCAGCTTGCCGGCCTGGGCTTGCTTCAGGTTCTCGGGCCACTGCTGGGTTGCGAAGGTGATGCGCAGGCCGACCGCCTTCAGGCTGCCCTGGATCAGGTTGTTGTACTGGCGGTTGATCTCCTCGGGCTCGGTCGCCATCACCAGCTGAATCGGCGTGCCGTCGGGCATCTCGCGGTAGCCGTCGCCGTCGCGGTCGACGTAACCGTACATGTCCAGCAGCGCGCGCGCCTTCGCGGGGTCATACTCGCTCGCGTTGCTCTTGTAGGCAGGGTCGAAACCGGAGGTGAAGGGCACCATCATCGACTGCGCCGGTACGGCCTGGCCGCGCCGGATCAGTCGGATCTCGCGCTCGACGTCGTAGGCCAGCGAGATGGCGCGCCGCAGCGCCACCTTCTCGGGGGCGTAGCCGCCGACCACCGCGTCTACCATATTGAAGTAGATGATGGTCGTGTCGGCCAGCACCGTGCGCACCAGGCGCACGCCGCGCCGCGCCAGATGCGGCGCGACATGGCCGTTGGGCGCCGCCAGCGTGATGTATTCGGGCGGCAGCGAGCCGGTGGTGGCCACCAGGCCGTCGATCTCGGCGTTCACGAACGACAACCACAGCGGCTGGCTTTCGGCAATGACGGAGATGTCCACCTCGTCGACCATCGGCAGCCGACGGCCCTTGAAGCGCGCCAGGATCGCCTGGCCCTCGGCGTCGTCGGGGGCCGGCTGGGCGTCGTAAACGCGCTCGCGGTACTGCGGGTTGCGCTCGAGCACGATCTTCGAGCTGCGCACCCAACTCTTGAGCCTGAAAGGCCCAGTGCCCACCGGATGCTCGCCGATCTTCTCGCCGTAGAACTCGACCACCTCGCGCGCCTGCGCGCCGCCAAGGCTGCCGGCGGTGAGTGAACTGGTGATGAAGCGCGGCCGCGGCAGCTCGAGCGTGAAGCGCACCGTGTAGCGGTCCAGCGCCTTCAGACCCGGCACCGGCGCGTCGTAGTCGAAAGGCTTGCGGCTGTCGAGCGCGGCCTTGCGCAGCGCTTCCAGGCCGACGATGCCTTCCTCGATCACGCCGGTCGCCGCAGGGCTCTTGTTGGCCGGGTCCACCAGTCGCTTGAACGGGTAGAGGATGTCCTCGGCTGTGAGCTCACGCCGCTGCCCCTTGAATGCGGGGTCGTCGGCGAAGAAGACACCCTGCTTGATGCGCACCGTCCAGACGCGGAAGTCGGCCGAGATCTCGGGCATGCCCTCGGCTAGCACGGGCACGATCTTGATCGGCCGCGCCAGGTGGTCGTAGCCGTAGAGCGAGTCGAAGATGTGGGTCGTGACCGCACGCGAATAGAGGTCAGAGATCTTCGCAGGGTCGAACGAAGTTTCGGGGCTGCGGAACGCGATGCGCAGCACCTTGCGGCCGGCGTTGTCGGCCGGTGCCGCGCCCCACGCAGGGGCGGACAGGGCGAGCGGCGCGGCCAACAGGTCGCGGCGGCGGATGAGCGGCAGGATCGGCGGGTGGTCGGGCATGGCCGATTCGAGTCTAGCCTCGGCAGGGCGTACGTGCATCAGCACCCTGCCCAAGCACGGGGTTTGCGATAGTCCGGCTGCCGTTTGGCGCCGACCTAAACTCGCCTATCCCCGCCTACACGCGCCTCCCGGCACTCATAACGCATGGCCGCCTACGTACTGAGACGACTCTGGCAGATGGTGCCGACGCTGGCCGGAGTGGTGCTGTTGGTGTTCATCCTGTTCCACTTCTTCGGCTCCGACCCGGCGGTAATCCTGGCCGGCCAGAACGCGACGCAGGAGCAGATCGCCGCCATCCGCCAACAGCTGGGGCTGGACCGGCCGCTGTACGTGCAGTTCTGGATCTACCTGAAGTCGGTCGTCAGCTTCGAGTGGGGGCGCAGCTGGGCCACCAACGAAGCGGTAAGCAACCTTTTTGCCACCCGGCTGCCGGCGACGCTGACGGTGATGGTGCCGATCCTGATCCTGGACACACTGCTGGCGCTGCCGATCGCGATGTGGGTGGCCTACCGGCGTGGCTCGCTGACCGACCGCAGCATCATGGTCGTGACGACGGTCGCGCTGTCGATCAGCTTCCTGGTCTACGTGATCGTCGGCCAGTACGTATTCGCGTTCCAGCTCGGCTGGTTTCCGGTCCAGGGCTGGAGCGATTCGACGCTGAACAACCTCGTCACTTACGTGCCACTACCGGTGATGCTGGCAGTGATGGTGGGGCTGGCGCCGCAGACACGGCTGTACCGCAGCTTCCTGCTCGACGAGCTGGGCCAGGACTACGTACGCACTGCACGCGCCAAGGGCATGACCGAAGACGTGGTGCTGTTCCGCCACGTGCTGCGCAACGCGCTGATTCCGATCCTCACCAACATCGGCCTGGCGCTGCCGGGCATCTTTGTCGGCTGCTTCCTGATCGAGGTCTTCTTCTCGATCCCCGGCATCGGGCGCGAGGTGCTGCTGGCGGTGAACCGCAGCGACTACCCGGTGATCCAGGCGGTGACGGTCTACCTGGCGGTGCTGACGATGGTGATCAACCTGCTGACCGATGTGGCTATACAAGTTCGCCGACCCGAGAGTCGTCCTCAAATGAGCGCCACCATGCCAGTCGGCGGCTCGCTCGACGACGCGCAGCAGAAGTCCGAAGGCGTCTGGCGCGCCGCCTGGCGGCGCTTCCGCGCCGACCGCGTCGGCTTCGTCTCGCTCTGTGTGGTGTTCGCCTTCCTACTGCTGATCCTGTTGGCTTCGCTCGGCCTAGTGGCCCGGCACTGGCAGGACGAGGTGGGGGTTGCCAACGCGCCGCCCACCTTCATAGGCCCGGCGCCACCCGAGGTGGTGGGCGCGATCGAGGTGCCGAAAGGGCCGAATGTCGACATCTCCGACATCGACCCGCTGGCGCCGCGCTACAAGGAATGGGACGAACGCGCCGCCAAGCTGAAGACCACCGAAGCGGCCAAGCGCGAGACGCTGCCGCTCGGAGGTGACCGCTTTGGGCGCGACGTGCTGTCCAAGGCCGTCAAGGGCACGCAGATCTCGGTCTTCGTCGGCGTGCTGGCGGCTGTGGTCGCCACCCTGATCGGCACCCTGCTGGGCGCGTGCAGTGGCTTCCTGGGCGGCAAGGTGGGCGACTTCCTCGAGTGGCTCTACAACGTCTTCGAGTCGATCCCCGGCATCCTGCTCGTCTTCGCCTTCGCCGCGGTGCTGGGGCGCGGCGTCGGCACGGTGGTGGTCATCCTCGGCCTCACCGGCTGGACCGGCATGTACCGCCAGGTGCGCGCCGAGTTCATCAAGCATGCCGGCCGCGAATACGTGCGCGCCGCCGAAGCGATCGGCGCCACCGCGGTGTCGCGCATGTTTCGCCACATCCTGCCCAACGTCAGCCACGTGATCCTGGTGCGCATGGGTCTACTGGTCGTCGGCTTCATCAAGGCCGAGGTGATCCTTTCCTACCTGGGTCTGGGCGTGCCGGTCGACCAGGTCAGCTGGGGCACCATGCTCGCCGAGGCGCAGGCCGAGCTGATCCTGGGCCATTGGTGGCAGCTGGCGGCGGCGACGCTGTTTATGGCTGTCTTCGTCACTGCGTTCTCGCTCATGGCCGACGCGGCGCGTGATGCGCTGGACCCGAAGCTGCGGGGCCTCGAATGAGCATGCTGCTTTCGATCCAAGACCTGCGCGTTGCCTTTCGCATGGGCAAAGTGGGCGCTGTCGTTCAGCGCGCCGAGGCCGTCAAGGGTGTGTCGTTCGACATCGCCGAGAACCGCACCGTGGCCCTGGTCGGCGAGTCAGGCTCGGGCAAGAGCGTGACCGCGATGTCGATCCTGAACCTGCTGCCCGACAACGCCGAGCGCAGCGGCAAGATTCTGTGGCAGGGCAAAGATCTGTTGCACACGCCGATGGCCGAGTTGCAACGACTGCGTGGCCGCGAGATCGCCTGCGTATTTCAGGACCCGATGACCTCGCTGAATCCGGTCTTTACGGTCGGCGATCAGCTGGCCGAGCCGCTGGTCAAGCACCTCGGCCTGAGCAACAGGGCAGCGCTGGAGCGCGCGGAACAATTGTTGGTCGAGGTCGGCATGCCTGAGCCCAAGCGCCGCCTCACGGCCTATCCGCATGAGCTGTCGGGCGGACAGCAGCAGCGGGTGATGATCGCGATGGCCCTGGCCTGCGAACCCAAGTTGTTCATTGCCGACGAGCCGACAACGGCACTGGACGTGACCATCCAGCGCCAGATCCTCGAGCTGATCGCCGAACTGCAGCGCAAGCACCGCATGAGCGTGCTATTCATCAGCCATGACCTGGGCGTGGTCGGCGAGATCGCTGACGAAGTGCTGGTGATGCGCCATGGCATCCTGCGCGAGCAGGGCCTGGTGGCCGACATCTTCGCGGCGCCAAAAGACGCCTACACGCAAGCCCTGCTGGCCTGTCGGCCGAGCTTGGCGCAAAACCCGGCCCGGTTGATGGTCATCGACGACCATATGGCCGGCAACGCCATGCGGGCGCCGGCCGCGGCCAAGGATGCCCAGGCGCCGGTGGTGCTCGAAGTCAAGGCGCTGGCCAAGAGCTTCTGGCTCAAGCAGGGCCTGTTCGGCAAGCGCGAGTTCAAGGCCGTGCAGGGCGTCAACTTCCAACTGCGCCGCGGTCACACGCTGGGCGTGGTCGGCGAGTCGGGGTCGGGCAAGACGACGATGGGCCTGACCCTGCTGCGCCTGCACGAGCCGACCCACGGCGAGGTCATCTTCGACGGCCGGGATCTGCTCAAGTTGAGCGCTGTCGAGCGCCAGGCGATGCGACGGCGCATCCAGATCGTGTTCCAGAACCCCTATGCCAGCCTGAACCCGCGCTTCACGATAGGGCAAACCCTGATCGAGCCTATGGCGATCCACAAGATCGGGGCATCGACCAGCAATCGCGAGCAGCGCGTGCGCACCTTGCTCGAGAAGGTCGGCCTCGATGGCAGCGCCTTCGGCAAGTACCCGCACGAGTTTTCCGGTGGCCAGCGCCAGCGCATCGCGATTGCCCGTGCGCTGACGCTCAACCCCGAAGTCCTGGTCCTCGACGAGGCCGTCAGCGCGCTCGATGTCTCGGTCCAGGCCCAGGTGCTGAATTTGCTGCGTGACCTGCAGGACGAGCTCGGCCTGGCCTATGTCTTCATCAGTCACGATCTGGCGGTGGTGCGCTTCATCAGCGACGAGGTGCTGGTGATGAAGGACGGCGTGGTCGTCGAGCAGGCGGGCACCGAACAGATTCTGGTTGCGCCGCGCGAGGAGTACACGCAGCGCTTGCTGGCGGCCATTCCGCGCGGCTACCGCGCGGCCGCCTGATTCACGCGCGGGTATCGCGCGGCCGTCTGATTCACGCGCGGCCACCTGATTTTCGTGCGCCGCCTGGCTTACCTGCGGCTACATGTCGGGCCGCCAGCCGGCGGCGATCGACGGCGTTTGCCGCCCTTGTAACGCCGGGTTCCGTGTTGGCCGCGGAGGGCCTATGGCGCCGCGCTGGGCTGTGACATTCCTCACGGATCGGCGTGCCCTGGCCGCGGCATGAATCCTGCACATAAACCTGCGTACGCGCGCTCGCGGCGCGTACCGAATCCGGAGATGTCGTCGATGAGCTTTCGCCCCCTCGCCCACCGCCGCGTGGCCCCGCGCTGCCGAGGTGGTGCCTCGTCGCTGCTGCGACTGTCGGCGAGCGCTGCGGCGCGCTGGCCGTCGGCGCAGGCATTGACGACCTGGGCCGATCGCATGGTCGACGCTGACGACACGGCGCCGGCGCCCATGGTCGCCCCCGCGGCCGGCGCTGCGTCGCCCTGGTTCACCCGCCTGTGGCCGACCGGGGCCTGAGGCCGCCCCTGGGAGATCCGATATGTCGATTCAGCTTGCCCCCAATGCCTCTGTCGCTCGCACCGCGAGCCCTACAGTGTCGCCCCGCCCCGCGGCGGCCACCGTACCGCGTGTCCTGCAATCTGCACGTGCACCTGCCCAGCTGAGCTTTTTCTTCAAAGGCCGCTGAGCGCCCTCACTTTCTTGGACCGACTGACGGCCAACGGGGAGCGGGCGTTGCGGGGGTGATGAGAGCGAGCCCCCGCTAACCACCGTCCCGCTCCCCGTTTTTTTCGCCTTACCGAGTCGCGCGTCGCCGCAAGGCACGCCGCCGCGCCATGCCGACGCCCCGGGCTTGCCCGACGGGCGCAATCGAGCCAGGCTCACTAGACTGTGGCACCGCAAACACAGAACAAGTAGGAGCTGCCATGAGCTTGATTCCCGTCTGGCGCGAAGTGAGCGCAGGCCCCGGCGTGGTGGTGTCGCCCGACGAAAGACTGCCCTGGCCGCAAACGGCGGCACTGGGTGTGCAGCATGTGATCGCGATGTTCGGCGCCACAGTGCTGGCGCCGATCCTGATGGGCTTCGACCCGAACGTCGCGATCCTGATGAGCGGCGTCGGCACGCTGATCTTCTTTGTGCTGGTCGGCGGCCGGGTGCCGAGCTACCTGGGTTCTTCCTTTGCCTTCATCGGCGTGGTCATCGCGGCCACGGGATTCGCCGGCGGTGGGCCCAACGCCAATCTGGGCCTGGCGCTCGGCGGCATCATCGCCTGCGGCGCCCTGGTGGCATTGATCGGGCTGGTGGTGACGGCCAGCGGTACGGGCTGGATCGAGCGCCTGATGCCGCCGGTGGTGACCGGCGCGGTGGTCGCGGTGATCGGCCTGAACCTGGCCGGCATTCCGATCAAGAACATGGCGCCGACGCCGTTCGACGCCTGGATGCAGGCCCTGACCTTCGTCAGCGTCGGCGTGGTCGCGGTGTTCACGCGCGGCATGACGCAGCGGCTGCTGATCCTGGTCGGCTTGATCGTCGCCAGCCTGATCTACGCCGCGTTGACCAACGGCCTCGGTCTGGGCAAGCCGATCGACTTGTCGCACCTGCTCAGCGCGGCATGGTTCGGTGCGCCAGCCTTCACGGCGCCGGTGTTCGAGGCCAAGGCCATGCTGCTGATCGCACCGGTGGCGGTGATCCTGGTCGCCGAGAATCTCGGCCACATCAAGGCCGTGAGCGCGATGACCGGGCGCAACCTCGATCCGTTCATGGGCCGCGCCTTCATCGGCGACGGGCTGGCGACCATGATCTCTGGCAGCGCCGGCGGCACCGGCGTGACCACCTACGCCGAAAACATCGGCGTCATGGCGGCGACCAAGATCTACTCGACGGCGATGTTCGTGGTCGCCGCGCTGATCGCCGTCCTGCTCGGCTTCTCGCCGAAATTCGGGGCCTTGATCCAGGCCATCCCGCTGGCGGTGATGGGGGGCGTGTCGATCGTCGTCTTCGGCCTGATCGCGGTGGCCGGGGCCAAGATCTGGGTCGACAACAAGGTCGACTTCTCCGACAACGCCAACCTGATCGTCGCCGCGGTGACTTTGGTGCTGGGCACCGGCGACTACACGCTGAAGTTCGCTGCCTTCTCGCTCGGAGGCATAGGCACCGCGACCTTCGGTGCGATCGGTCTGTATGCCTTGCTCGGGCGCAGGAAGTGACCGCCTGCCTGATGATGGGAGAACGCCAATGATTTCACGCCGATACGTCTTTGCCGCCTGGCTCGCGTTGCCGTTGCTCGTGTCAGCGCAGTCGTGGCCGACCAAGCCGGTGCGCATCGTCGTGCCCTTCGCCGCCGGCGGCACCACCGACATCCTGGCCCGTGCGCTGGCACCCGAGCTGCAAAAGGCCTTCGGGCAGGCCTTCATCGTCGAGAACAAGGGCGGGGCCGGCGGCAACACCGGTGCCGCCGAGGTGGCCAAGGCCGCGCCCGACGGCTACACGCTGCTGATGGGCACGGTCGGCACCCATGCGATCAACGCCGCGCTGTACGCCAAGATGCCGTTCGACCCGGTCAAGGACTTCGTGCCGATCACGCTGGTGGCCGGCGTGCCCAATGTGCTGGTGCTGAACCCGGCCAACGCGCAGAAGTACGGCGTCGACAGCGTGCCCGCGTTGATCGCCTATGCCAAGGCCCACCCGGGCAAGCTCAATGTGGCCAGCTCGGGCAACGGCACCTCGATCCACCTGGCCAGCGAGTTGTTCAAGTCCATGACCGGCACCTTCATGCTGCACCTGCCCTACAGCGGCTCGGGCCCGGCGCTGATCGACCTGATGGGGGGCAACACCGACCTGATGTTCGACAACCTACCTTCGTCGTTGCCGCACATCAAGGCGGGCAAGTTGAAGGCCCTGGCCGTGACCAGCGCCACGCGCTCGGCGGCACTGCCGGATCTGCCGACGGTCGAGGAGGCCGGCGGCCCGGCGCTGAAGGGCTTCGAGGCCAGTTCGTGGTTCGGCCTGCTGGCGCCCGCCGGCACGCGCATGGACATCGTCAACCGCATCCAGCAGGAAACGGCCAAGGCGCTGGCCTCGCCCGCGCTCAAGGAACGGCTGCAGGCGCAGGGCGCGATCCCGAGCGGCATGACCAGTGCCGAATTTGCCCATCACATCGCGGCCGAAACCGCCAAGTGGGCCAAGGTCGTAAAGGCGGCGGGGGCGAAGGTGGACTGACCGCTTCCTGCTCCGCTCGTCACGGGTACGCAGCCATCACCTGCGCCACGCTGGCGGTCAACTTCTTGCCGTAGGGCACGTGCAGGAACTCGTTGGGGCCGTGGGCGTTGCTTTTCGGGCCGAGCACGCCACAGACCATCATCTGCGCCTTCGGGAAGCCCTTGGCCAGCATGCTCATCAGCGGGATCGTGCCGCCCTGGCCGATGAAGCCGACCGGGGCGCCGTAGTGCGTATTCGACGCGGCGTCGAGCGCGCTGTGCAGCCAGGGCGCGAGTTCGGGCGCGTTCCAGCCGGTGGCGCCCAGCGCCCCGGCGCGGCCATCGGCGTGGAAGGTGACGCGGGCGTTGTACGGCGCGTTGTCTTCGAGCAGTTGCTTCAATTTGAGTGAGGCTTGGTTGCCGTCGACCAGCGGCGGCAGTCGCAGGCTGAGCTTGAACGCGGTGTAGGGGCGCAGCACGTTGCCCGCGCTGCTCAACTCGGGCAAACCGTCGACCCCCGTGACCGACAGCGTCGGCCGCCAGGTGCGATTGAGCAGCGCCTGGGCCGGGTCGGTGGTGGTCGGAAAGGCGAGTGCGCCGTCGGCGCCGCAGGCCCAGGGGAAGCGCTTGTAGACCTCGTCCTTCAGGATTGCCGCGGTGGCGCGCGTTTGTTCGATGCGCGACGCCGGAATATCGCAGTGAAAGCTCTCGGGCAACAACTCGCCGGTCTTGCTGTCCTCGAGGCGGTCCAGCACCTGGCGCAGGATGCGAAACGACGACGGCACCAGACCGCTGGCGTCGCCGGAGTGGATGCCTTCGGTCAGCACTTCCACCTTCAGCACACCGCTGACCATGCCGCGCAGGCTGGTGGTCAGCCACAGCTGGTCGTAGTTGCCGGCGCCCGAGTCCAGGCACACCACCAGGCTCACGTTGCCGAGCCGCGGCTTGAGGGCATCGAGGTAGACCGGCAGGTCGAACGAGCCGCTTTCTTCGCAGCTCTCGACCAGGCCGACCACGCGCGGGCGTGCGATACCCTGGGCATCCAGCGCCATGATCGCGGCCAGGGAGGCGTAGATCGCGTAGCCGTCGTCGGCGCCGCCGCGGCCGTAGAGCTTGCCGTCGTCGTACTTCGGCGTCCACGGGCCGAGGTCGTTGCGCCAGCCGTTGAACTCGGGCTGCTTGTCGAGGTGGCCGTACATGACCACGGTGTCGGTGCAGCCGGCCTTGGTCGCCGGCACCTCGAACAGGATCACCGGCGTGCGGCCTTCGATGCGCACGACTTCGAGTTTCAGTCCGGCCACCTTCTTGCCCTCGACCCAGGCCGCGGCGTCGTGCACCACGCGGTCGACATAGCCGTGCTTGGCCCAGTCGGCGTCGAACATCGGGCTCTTGGCCGGGACTTCGATGTAACGCGTCAGGGCGGGCACGATCTCGTCGTCCCACAGGCGGTCGGTGAAGTGGGCGAGTGTGGTGGTATCGAGCATGGGTTCTGGGGGATGAACGGCAGTCGCACGGTCTTGAACTGCGAGGGCTGACAGGCCTAATATGCAAGGGTCCATAGTGTCGCTGAAAGCCGCCATGAAACGCACCCGCCTGCTTGCCGCGCTGGTCGCTGTTGCCATCCTCGGTGCCTGTGCCAGCGCACCTCCGGCCAGTCCGCCGCAACCCCCGCCGGGCCTGTTCCAGGACGGCGCGTTCGAGGCCCCGTCGCATCGTATCGATGCGCAGCCAGGTGTTCGCGCTCAGCCCGGCCATGAAGCACTACCTCGAGGTCGACATTGCGCCACAGTTGCGCAGCATGGGTCGGCAGCGTGGCCTGGTCGACGCGCTGTACAGCAGGGCCCATCTGCGTCTGGACTACGACACCGACAGCACACGCACGGCGGCCGAGGCCTTCGACGCACGTGCCGGCAATTGCCTGTCGTTGGTGGTGATGACGGCGGCGTTGGCCAAGCACCTCGGCTTGCCGATCCGGTTCCAGGCCCTGATCGGTCAGGAGTCCTGGAGTCGCAGCGGTGACCTGTCGTTCGTCAACGGCCACGTCAACATCACGGTGGCGCGGCGGCTTGATCGACCGGGTCCAGGGCCTGGATGCCGATAGCCAAGTGCAATTGGACTTCGGTGCGGTGCCTGCTGGGCCGCGGCGCGCGGCTGCGGGAGGTCGAGCGAGAACACGATCGTCGCGATGTTCATGAACAACCGCGCCGCCGAGGCGCTGGTGCGTGGTGACATGGCGGACGCCTATGCCTATGCACGCGAGGCCGTGGTGCAGGATCCGGCCTATGCGGCGGCCTACAACACGCTGGGCGTGGTCTATCGGCGCCGTGGTCTTGCCGACGGCGCCGAACGCGCCTACCGCTACGCGCTGGACCACGATGACAAGCCACCGTGCTGCGATGCTCAACCTGGCGCGACTTGCTCGAAGGCCAGGGCCGCAGTGCCGAGGCCGCGCCCTGGCGGGCCAAGCTGGCCAGGCTGGAGGCCGAGCCGCCGTTCCACTACTTCGACCTCGGCCGCGCCGAGGCGCAAGCCGGCGACTTTCGCGCTGCGCGCGAGCACATCCTGCGCGAGATGCGGCGCGACCCCGACTACCACGAGTTCCACTTCTGGCTCGCCGTGGCGCTCTATGGCCTGGGTGAGCATCGAGCAGGCGCGCGCGCACCTCACTACGGCGATGCAAAACAGCACGACGCGGCGCGAGCAGTCGCTGTACGCGTCCAAACTGCAACGCCTGGCGCAGAGCCCCAGCCATTGACGCTGGGGCCATGCGCGGTGCGGGGCTTCAGCCGACGCAGAACACGTTGAGCTTGTTGCCGTCCAGGTCGCGGAAATACCCGGCGTAGAAGCCCTCGCCGCGCAGGCCGACAGGACCTTCATCCTTGGCGCCGAGGTCGAGCGCCTTCTTGTGCAGGCGATCGACCTTGTCTCGCGTATCGACGACGACTGCCGCCATCACGCCGTTGCCCACGGTGGCCGGTTTCTGATCGAAGGGCTTCATGATCGCGAGTGAAGGTTTATCCATGGCCGCGCCCCAGGCATAGCCGCGGCCGCCGAACTCCATCAGGCGCTTGATGCCGATCTCGGCCAGCAAGGTGTCGTAAAACGCCTTGGCGCGTGGCAGGTCGTTGGTGCCCAGGGTGACATAACCGATCATTGCAAGCTCCAGTGGTTAACGCCGTTCGAACTTGAATACTGCCACACTGGCGCGCCAGTTCGGCCAGCGGCGCACGGGCTGGCCGTCCTGGAGGCCGAAGCTGTCGAGGATGGTCAGCCCGTTCTTGCGCGCCAGGATCTCGAAGTCGGCGTAAGTGCCGACGCGGATGTTGGGTGTGTCGTACCACTGGTAAGGCAGCGTCTTGGTCACCGGCATGCGCCCGCCGGCCACCCGCAAACGGTTCGGCCAATGGGCGAAATTGGGAAAGCTGACGATGCCGAGGTGGCCCACGCGCGCCGTCTCGCGCAGCATCTTCTCGGTGTTGCGCAGGTGTTGCAGGGTGTCCAGCTGCAGCACCACGTCGAAGCTGCGGTCTTCGAACAGCGCCAGGCCGTCCTCGAGATTGAACTGGATCACGTCGATGCCGCGCGCCAGGCTGTCGTGCACGTTGGCGTCGGCCAGCTCGATGCCGTAGCCGCTGCAGCCGCGATGCGCGATCAGATGGGCCAGCAATTCGCCGCTGCCGCAGCCGAGGTCGAGCACACGCGCGCCACGAGGCACCAGCTCGGCAATCAGTTCGAGGTCTTTGCGTTCGCTCACTTGGGCACCCCGCTCGCCGAGTACGGCGATCGACCCTCCGCGAGGGTGGGGCCTTGGTTGGGGCGGCCCGGCGCGGCGGCCCCGGAGAACTCCGCGGCGATGCGCTCGAAGTAGGTCCGCATCACGGCAAAGTAGCGCGCGTCGTCGAGCAGGAAGGCGTCGTGGCCATGCGGGGCGTCGATTTCGGCGTAGCTGACGTTGTGCCGGCCGTCGACCAGCGCCTTGACCAATTCACGTGAGCGCGTCGGCGAGAAACGCCAATCGGTGGTGAAGCTGATGAGCAGGAATTTGGCGCGCACGTCGGCGAAGGTCTTGGCCAGATCGCCGCCATGCACCGATGCGGGGTCGAAATAGTCGAGTGCACGGGTGATCAACAAGTACGTATTGGCGTCGAAGTAGTCGCTGAACTTGTCGCCCTGATGGCGCAGGTAACTTTCGATCTCGAATTCGACGTCGTAGTCGAAGGAGATCACGCCATCGCGCAGCCTGCGGCCGAATTTGGCGCCCATCACATCGTCGCTCAGGTAGGTGACATGGCCGATCATGCGTGCGATGCGCAGGCCGCGCCGCGGCACCACGCCATGTTCGTAGTAATGACCGCCGTGAAACTCGGGGTCGGTGATGATGGCGCGGCGCGCGATCTCGTTGAAGGCGATGTTCTCGGCCGACAGGTTCGGCGCCGTGGCCACGCCGACGCAATGGCGGATGCGATCGGGGTAACGCAGGGCCCAGGCCAGCGCCTGCATGCCGCCCAGGCTGCCGCCGAGCACGGCGGCCAGTTGCGTGATGCCCAGGCGGTCGACCAGTCGCGCCTGCGCGTCGACCCAGTCTTCGACCGTGACCATGGGAAAGTCGGCGCCATAGGGCTTGCCGGTGGCGGCGTTCAAGTGCATCGGCCCGGTCGAGCCGAAGCACGAACCCGGGTTGTTGACGCCGATGACGAAGAAGCGGTCGGTGTCCAGCGGCTTGCCGGGGCCGACCAGGTTGTCCCACCAGCCGAGCTGGCCCTGAGCGTCGGTACCGGCGACATGATGCGAGGCGTTCAGTGCGTGGCACACCAGCACCGCGTTGCTCTTGTCGGCATTCAGACAGCCGTACGTCTCGTAGACCAGCGTGTAGTCGGCCAGCAGCGCACCGCTGGTCAGCGCCAGCGCTTGCGGGAAGCGCATGGTCTGCGCGGTGACGGTGCCGATCGAAGCCATAAACGAAAACCGGTGCCGCCTGCAACGGACACCGGTTCGATATCCCTCTTAGCGGTATTTGTTAAAGCGCCCGCAATCCGGAGCAAATCGGCGCTGTGCGGCGCAGTATAGCGGCGGCAAATGCCGTCGCAACGACGTGCTTTTTGTGGCTTGACCGCGGCGCATGGCTCCGTACCATGCCTGCGCCCGGCGCTCCCGCTCGTCGCGGCTGGAGCCGTCATGATCGAATGGCTGTCGCGCCTGGATCAGCATTTTCCGCTGCGCTACAGCGCCTGGCTGCTGTGTGCCGTGGGCTTCTTGCTCAGCGCGTTCGCCTGGGTCGGCTTCGGCGCCGGCGGCTGGTGGGCGCTGGCCTGCCTGGGCGGTGTCGGGCTGGGCGTTCGCGACACGCGCCAGCGTCGTCATTCGGTGTTGCGCAACTACCCGGTGATCGGCCATATGCGCTTTCTGCTCGAGTACGTGCGCCCCGAGATCCGCCAGTACTTCATCGAGAGCGACCGCGAGGCGGCGCCGTTCTCGCGCCAGCAGCGCTCGCTGGTCTATCAGCGTTCCAAGGGCGCGCAGGACAAGCGGCCTTTCGGCACCCAGCTCGACGTGCAGGCCCATGGCTACGAATGGATCAATCACTCGCTGGTCCCGACCGAGCTGCCGAGCCACGACTTTCGCGTCACCATCGGCGACACCGGCAGCACCTGTAGGCAGCCCTACAGCGCCAGCGTATTCAATATCTCGGCCATGAGCTTCGGCGCATTGTCGGCCCATGCCATCCTGGCCTTGAACCAGGGTGCCAAGCGCGGCGGCTTCGCGCACGACACCGGCGAAGGCTCGATCAGCCAGCACCACCGGGTCCATGGCGGTGACCTGATCTGGGAGGTCGGCTCGGGTTATTTCGGCTGCCGCAACGACGACGGCAGCTTCAGTGCCGAGCGCTTTGCCGCCGCTGCGGCCGACCCACAGGTGAAGATGATCGAGCTGAAGCTGAGCCAGGGCGCCAAGCCCGGCCACGGCGGTGTGCTGCCCGGGGCCAAGGTGACGATCGAGATCGCGGCCGCCCGCGGCGTGCCACCGGGGGTCGACTGCATCAGCCCGGCACGGCACAGCGCATTCAGCACGCCAACTGAGATGCTGCAGTTCATCGAGCGCCTGCGCGGCCTGTCGGGCGGCAAGCCCACCGGCTTCAAGCTGTGCATAGGCCACCCCTGGGAATGGTTTGCGCTGGCCAAGGCAATGCTCGAAACCGGGCTGCTGCCGGATTTCATCGTCGTCGACGGCGGCGAGGGCGGCACCGGCGCGGCGCCGCTGGAATTTACCGACCATGTCGGGGCACCGCTGCAAGAAGGCTTGCTGCTGGTGCACAACACCTTGGTCGGCCTGAACCTGCGCCAGCGCGTGCGCATCGGCTGCGCCGGCAAGGTCATCAGCGCCTTCGACATGGCTCGCATGCAGGCCCTGGGCGCCGACTGGTGCAACGCGGCGCGGGGCTTCATGTTTGCACTCGGTTGTCTGCAGGCGCAAACCTGCCACACCGGCCACTGCCCGACGGGCGTGACCACGCAGGACCCGCAACGGCAGAAGGCGTTGGTGGTGACCGACAAAGCCGAACGCGTCTGGCGCTTCCACCAGAACACGCTGATCGCCCTGAAAGAGTTGGTCCAGGCTGCGGGGCTGACCCACCCGCGCGATATCTCGGCGCGGCATATCGTGCGCCGTACTGCCGAGCAGGAGGTCAGGCTGCTGGCCAACCTGTTGCCGTTCCTCGCGCCCGGCTCGTTGCTGGCGGCCACGCGCGGCGAGGCCGACTGGCCGCACAACGTGTACCGCCTGTACTGGGGTTTGGCGCGCAGCGACAGCTTCGCCGCGCTCGAGCGCTAGCCGACAGCGCGGGCCATCGACACCGGGGGTCGGCCCGCAGTCGTGGGGGTGGCGCGCGATCGCGTGCTGCCGACAATCAGTACAAAGCATTCCAAGAGTTCGCCTCCTCGTGACCACTACGCTGATCGTCCGCCGCGATGCCGTGCGCGCGCGCCAGGCCCAGGCTTTGATCGAAACCTCGCGCGCGATCAAGGTGCTGGACGTGACCGAATCCTTGTACCGTGCGCAAGCGGCACTGGACAGGCTCGATCCGGATACTTTGCTGCTCGACCTGCGCCTGGAAGACGGTGCGGCGCTGAGCCTGGTTCGCTGGCTGCGCGAGCGCCCTGGCGGGCGGCCGAAGATCATGCTGGTGGCGCCCGACGCCGCCGAGCCGCTGCTGTTCGCCACCCTGGCGGCCGGTGCCGACGCCTACTTGCCGGAGTCCGAACTAACGCTGGCCGCGGCGGCGATCGAGCGACTGGTGGCCGGCGAAGCGGCGATGGCCGCGCCGCTCGCCACCATGGTGCTGCAGTTCTTCAATGAGCCGCTGCAGCCGGTGCCGCGCCGAGGCCTGTTAGCCGATGACCGTCAGCTCGATTGGCAGAGTCACGCCGGCAATCCGATGCGGCTGTCGCCGGGCGAGGTGCGGCTGTTGCAATGGCTGGCGCAGGGCTCGCGCATTGGCGAGGTCGCGGCGCGCGTCGGGCAGAGCATCGAGGCTGTGGGCCGGCGCATCGCTCACATCTATCGCAAGCTGGGCTGGGACGTGCACCGCGGCTCGCTGTCCCTGCTGGCCGCGTAAAGGGCGGTCGCAAACGCGCCGCACTCGCGCGGCGCTCACTGCGGCGGCAGCGTGTCGATGAAGCTCTGACGCTGGGCCAGTTTGTCGGCCAAACGTGCCAGGTTCGGATGCGCCTTGCGCCAATCGATCTGCGGGAACCGAAAGTCGAGGTAACCCAGGGCGCAGCCGACGGCGACGTCGGCCAGGGAAAAATGGATGCCGCCGGCAAAGGGTTTGTCGCCCAGTCCCTTGCCCATGGCATTGAGGGCCGCGCCGACCTTGCCCATTTGCCGATCGATCCAGGCCGCGCAGCGCTGGCTTTCGCTGCGGTCGCCCCAGGTTCGTTCGATCCGCGCTTCGATGCTGGCGTCGAGCAGGCCGTCAGCCAGGGCTTCCCAAGTCCGGGCCTCGGCGCGCTCGCGGCCGCTGGCCGGGATCAAGCGGCCGACCGGCGACAGCGTATCGACATACTCGACGATGACGCGCGAATCGAACACGGCTTCGCCGCCTTCGAGCACCAGGCAGGGCACCTTGCCCAGTGGATTGGCGGTGAGGATCGCGTTGCTGGCCCACACGTCCTCGAGTACCAACTGGTAGTCGAGCTTCTTTTCGGCCATCACGATGCGCACTTTGCGCACATAGGGGCTGGTCAGTGAACCGAGCAGTTTCATGGTCTTGTTGGTGGCGGAACCCTGAGGCCCATCCTGGAGATTGAGCGAACGGCTCATTTGGTACCAAAGATGCGATCGCCCGCATCCCCCAAGCCGGGGAGGATATAGCCGTGTTCGTTCAGCTCGCGGTCGACCGCGCAGGTGGTGATCGGCACTTCGGGATGAACGCCATGGAAGTGCGCCAGGCCCTCGGGCGCGGCCAGCAGACAGGCGAATCGGATCGACCGCGGCCGCACTGCCTTCAGCCGTGTCACCGCGGCCACCGCCGAGTGGCCGGTGGCCAGCATCGGGTCGAGCACGATGGCATCGCGTTCGTCCATGTGTTCGGGCACCTTGAAGTAATACTCCACCGCGGCCAGTGTCTTCGGGTCGCGGTATAGGCCGATGTGGCCGACGCGGGCGCCAGGCACCACTTCGAGCATGCCGTCGAGCAGGCCGGCGCCGGCGCGCAGGATGACCACGAAGACGGTCTTCTTGCCGTCGATCTGGACCCCGGTGGCCTGCTCCAGCGGGGTCTCGATGGCCACCGACTGGGTCGGCATGTCGCGCGTCAGCTCGTAGGCCATCAGCAATCCGATCTCGTGCAACAGGCGGCGAAAGCCACTGCTGCTGCGACCTTTCTCGCGCATCAGCGTCAGCTTGTGCTGGATCAACGGGTGGCTCAGACGGTGGACGATGCCCTGACTCATGAAGACCTCCTTGCGCGGTGACGGCAGGCAGGATACGCGCGATGCGCCACCTACAATCGACGTGCCATGCCCGTATCCGCCCTCACTGCGCTGTCGCCGCTCGATGGCCGCTACGCCGCCAAGGTCGCGCCGCTGCGCGCCCTGTTGTCCGAGTTCGGATTGATGCACCGGCGTGTACAGGTCGAGGTCGAGTGGTTCATCGCGCTCTCGGACGCCGGCTTCATCGAGCTCGCGCCGCTGTCGCAAGCCTCGCGCGGCCTGTTGCGCGGCCTGGTGCAGCGCTTCGCGGAGGCCGACGCGCAGGCCATCAAGCAGATCGAGAAGACCACCAATCACGACGTCAAGGCGGTCGAGTACTGGCTCAAGTCGCGCATCCAAGGCCAGGCCGAATTGCGCGCGGCGGGCGAGTTCGTGCATTTCGCCTGCACCAGTGAAGACATCAACAATGTCAGCCATGCGCTGATGCTGACGGCCGCGCGCGAGCAGGTGCTGTTGCCGGCGCTCGACGGCTTGACGGGCACGCTGGCCAGGATGGCGCGCCAGTTCGCCGCCGTGCCTATGCTGTCGCGCACCCATGGCCAGACGGCGAGTCCGACGACGGTTGGCAAGGAGCTGGCCAATGTGGCGGCGCGGCTGGCGGCAGCGCGCACACGCATCGCTGCGGTGCAGGCCCTGGCCAAGATGAACGGGGCGGTCGGGAATTACAACGCCCACCTCGCGGCCTACCCGGACTTCGACTGGCCGGCCTTTGCGCGCCAGGTGGTCGAGGAGCGGCTGGGGCTGACGCTCAATCCGTACACGATCCAGATCGAACCGCATGACTGGATGGCCGAGCTGTTCGACGCGATCGCGCGGGCCAACACCATCCTTATCGACTGGTCGCGCGACGCCTGGGGCTATATCTCGTTGGGCTACTTCAAGCAGCAGACCCAGGCCGGCGAGGTCGGCAGCTCGACCATGCCGCACAAGGTCAACCCGATCGACTTCGAGAATGCCGAGGGCAACCTGGGCCTGGCCAACGCCCTGCTCACGCACCTGTCGCACAAATTGCCGATCAGCCGCTGGCAGCGCGACCTGAGCGACTCGACCGTGCTTCGCAACATGGGCGTCGCGCTCGGCTATACGCTGGTCGGCTGCGACAGTCTGGCGCGTGGCATGGCCAAGCTCGAAGTCAATCACGCCGCGCTGGACAGTGACCTGGACGCGGCCTGGGAAGTGCTGGCCGAACCGATCCAGACCGTGATGCGCCGCTACGGCGCAGCCAACCCCTACGAGCGGCTGAAGGCGCTGACGCGCGGCAAGGTCATCACGCGCGAGGCCATTGCGGACTTCATCGATACGCTGACCGAAGTCCCGGCTGCCGAACGGCTGCGACTCAAGGCGCTGACGCCGGCCGGCTACATCGGCCTGGCGAGCCAGCTGGCGGCCGGCATCGACTCCAGCGCGCCGGGCTGAGCGGGCGCTCGTCGGATCATGGCCCGGGAGCGCGACAGGCTCCTAGAATCGGCCCATGCCGTTTTGCCAACGCCTGGCCGCGCTGCAGCAGCGCCACGATTCGCTGCTGTGCGTCGGGCTCGACCCCGAACCCGAACGGTTCCCTGCGCCATGGCGTGGTCAGCCGGCGCGCATTTTCGATTTTTGCGCCCGCATTGTCGACGCCACCCGGGACCTGGTCTGCGCCTACAAGCCGCAAATTGCCTATTTCGCCGCCCAGCGCGCCGAAGATCAACTCGAACAGTTGATGGCCTACATCCGCCGCGTCGCACCCGAAGTGCCGGTCATCCTCGACGCCAAGCGCGGCGATATCGGCAGCACGGCGGCACAGTACGCACGCGAAGCCTTCGTCCGCTACCAGGCTGACGCAGTCACGCTGTCGCCTTTCATGGGCTTCGATTCGATCGAACCCTTCCTGGCCTACGACGGGCGTGGCTTGATCCTGCTTTGTCGGACCTCGAACCCCGGCGGTAGCGATCTGCAGGAGCAGATGCTGGCCGGCGGCGAGCGCCTGTACGAGCATATCGCGCGCCTGGCAGCAGGCCCGTGGAATCGCAGCGGCCGCCTCGGCCTGGTCGTCGGCGCTACGTTCCCGGCCGAAGTCGCGCGGGTGCGCGAACTCGCGCCCCAGCTGCCCCTGCTGATTCCAGGCATCGGTGCACAGGGCGGCGACGCGCACGCAACGGTGCAGGCGGGCTGGCGCCGCGACGGGCCGATCATCGTCAATTCCTCGCGCGCCGTGCTCTACGCCGGCAGCGGCGAAGATTTCGCCTCGGCGGCGCGCGAAGCGGCGCGGGCCACGCGCGAGGTGCTCGCAGCGGCGCGGCGCGACGCCGACCTGCAGCGCGCGCCGCGATGATCGAGGCGCTCCTCCCACCGTCTGGCGCGCCGGCCGCGCGGCCCGACGCCGCGACGCGTCTGCTGCGTCACTTCCTGATCCTGGGGCTGGCTTGTGCGTCCGTCCTGGCGCTGATGTACCTGGGCCTGGCGCTGACCAGCACCGGGATATCGGCGCGCGCCGGCCTGGCGGCGGCGGTCTGCGCCCTGCTGGCCGCGGTCTACGGCTGGCTGGTGATGGCGCGGCAGCGCATGGCGCTCGTGCCGGCCGTCGTCTGGGCCGTGGCCTCGACGATGCTGGCCGCCGACACGGTGGCCGTGGTGGGCGGCGACGGTGTGCGCTCACCGGCCCTGGCCTTCGTGCCCTTGCTCGTCTGTGCCGCAATCGCCGCGGTGGGCACGCGCCGGCTGTTGGTGCTGCCGGTGGTGCACACGCTGAGCTTGCTCGGCTTGGCACTGGCCGAGGCGGCGGGCTTGCTCGGGGCCCTTGGCGCTGCCATGCAGGCCGCGCTCGCGCTGGCCCTGCAGGCGGCGCTGACGCTGGTCGGCGTGGTCGTCGGCCTGTTGCTGCGGCACGCGATCGAGGACGCGATGGCGCGAGCGACGGCTCGCGAACAGCACTTTGCCGGCCTGCTCGCAGTGGCGGCCGACTGGTACTGGGAGATGGATGCGCAGTTCCGCTTCACCCACGTGTCTGAACACATCGGCGTCGGCTCGGGCCTGCCGCCCTCGCGTCGGCTGGGCAAGAGCCCCTGGGAGATCGAAGCCTTCGGGCTGGATCCGCAGGCGATGGATGCCCATCGCGCCGAGCTCGAATCGCACGAGCCCTTCGCCGACCTGCTGTTGCAGCGCACTGCCGCCGACGGGCAGCTGCGCTGGTACTTGGTCAGTGGCCGGCCGCGCTTCAACGGGCGCGGCCTGTTCCTCGGCTACTGGGGCGTTGGCCGCGACATCACCCAGGCCAAGCAGGCCGAGTTGGCCGGCATCGCCACCGAGGCGCGCTACCGCGAACTGTTCGCCCGCTCGCCGTCGCCGCTGGTCCTGCATCGTGACACGCGCGTGCTCGACGCCAACGCCGCCGCGCTGGCCTTGTTCGGTATGGCCGACGCGTCAACGCTGATCGGCCGCAACCTGCTGGAGTTCTACGATCAACCGGACGGCTCGCGCCAGGCGGCCACCGAGAGAGCGCAGGCCTTGCACGAATTGCCCGTCGGCGAGGCGGTGCCGCCCCGCCAGTTCGCCCTGCGTGTGGCGCAGGGGCGCCAGGTGGTGGCCACGGTCACCAGTGTCAAGGTCGACGCCCTCGGCGGCCCGGCGATCCTGTCCATCTACCAGGACGAGACCGAGCGCCTGCGCGCCGAGGCGGCGCGGGTGCGATCCGAGGCCTTGATGACGCATCTGGTGGCGACCAGTCCGGACATGATCACGCTGACGGAACTGGTGACCAGCCGCTATGTATTGGTCAACGACGCTTTCACGCGCATCACCGGCTGGAGCCGGGACGACGTCATCGGCAAGACCGCCCTGGAGGTCGGCATCTGGGCCGATGTCGGGGAGCGCCAGCGCCTGGTGCAGGATGTGCGCGCGCGCGGCGGGCTGAGCGGGCGCACCGTGCAGATTCTGGATCGCCAGGGACGCATCGTGCTGGTGCTGTTGTCAGCCGCGCATTTCGTGCTCGATGGCCGCGACTACCTCGTGCTCAACGGCCGCGACGTGACCAAGGTCGAACGCGAGCGACTCGAGCGCGATGCGATTCTCGAAAATGCCTCGATCGGCATTGCCATGACACGCGAGCGCAGCTTCCAGCTCGCCAATCCGATATTCGAGCAGATGTTCGGCTACGCCCCGGGCACGCTGCTGGGCCAACCGGGTGCCGTGGTCTGGCCCGACGCGCAGGCCTATGCCGCACTGGGTGGTGAGATCGGCCCCGCGCTGGCGCGTGGCGAGCCGGTCGATATCGAACGCATGATGAAACGCCGCGACGGCAGCACCTTCCTGTGCCGCTTGCTGGCGCGTGCGATCGACCCCTCGCACCCGAGCAAGGGGGCCACGATCTGGATCGCCGAAGACGTGACCGAGCGTCACGCCGTCAGGCTGGCGCTGGCCCGCGCGCGCGACGATGCCGAGGCCGCCAGCCGCGCCAAGAGTGCGTTCCTGGCCAACACCAGCCACGAGATCCGCACGCCCCTGAACGGCCTGGTCGGCCTGGCCCGCCTGGCGCGGCAGCCAGGGCTGGACGCGCCGCGGCGGGAACGTTATCTGCAGCAAATCGACGACAGCGCGCAAGCCCTGTCGGGCGTGATCGGCGACATCCTCGACCTGTCGAAGATCGAAGCCGGCAAGCTGCGCCTGGAGTCGATCGACTTCGACCTGCACGCGCTGCTCGAATCGATCGAGCATGGGTATGCCGCGTTGGCCGAGGCGCGTGCCTTGACGCTGGAGATGATCGTGCGCCACGGCGTGCCGCGGCGGGTGCGCGGCGATCCGGCGCGGCTGCGCCAGGTGCTGTCCAACTTCCTCAGCAACGCGATCAAGTTCACCGACCACGGCCGCGTGCGCATCGAGGTGCGGCCGCTCGACGCGGGGCGACTGCGCATCGAGGTCAGCGACAGCGGCCCAGGCATCACGCCGGCCATGCAGGAGCGCCTGTTCACGCCCTTCACGCAGGCCGACGAATCGACGACCCGCCGTTTCGGCGGCACCGGGCTGGGCTTGTCGATTTGCCGCGAACTCGCCGAGTTGATGGGCGGTGCGGTCGGCGTGGACAGCGAGCCGGGCCACGGCAGCCGGTTCTGGGCCGAATTGCCGATGCCCGCCAGCGACGAGGCCAGCCCCGACTCCGCCTTCGCGGCCTTGCCCGAACAAACCAGTCCGCTGACCGGTTTGCGCGTGCTGATTGCAGAAGACAACCCGGTCAACATGCTGATTGCGGCGGCCCTGCTCGAACAATGGGGTGTCCAGGTGGTGCAGGCCGGCAATGGCGCACAGGCCGTCAGCGTGGTCGACGCCCAGGCCGCCGCCGGCACACCCTTCGACCTGGTGCTGATGGACGTGCAGATGCCGGTCATGGGCGGCTACGACGCGGCGCGCGAACTGCGCCGGCGCTATGACCCCGGCGCGCTGCCTATCATCGCCCTGACCGCCGCGGCATTGGCCTCCGAGCGTGACGAGGCGCTGGCCAGCGGCATGAACGACTTCCTGACCAAACCGATCGACGCACAGCGGCTGCATGACACGCTGTTGCAGTGGCAGCGGGCGAAATGAAGAACTGCCGCGCGATTCCCCATGGGCCGCAGCGCAGCGACGGCGCCTGTGCCGGGTGTGGGCCTGTATGAGGCCCAAGAAAGCCCTCGCCGATCTGCGTAGCCGGCGCTGGTTTGCGGCTGCCGACATGCGCGCGTTCGCGCACCGCCAGCGCATTCAACAAATGGGCCTGCGCCGCGAAGACGTGCTCGAGCGGCCATGCATCGCGGTCGTCAATACTTGGAGCGACCTGTCGCCCTGCCACGCACACCTGCGCGAGCGCGCCGAGGCGGTCAAGCGCGGCATCCTGATGGCGGGCGGCTTGCCGTTCGAGTTGCCGGCGATGAGTCTGGGCGAGGTGATGGTCAAGCCGACCACCATGCTGTACCGCAACTTCCTGGCCATGGAAGTCGAGGAGTTGCTGCGCTCGCTGCCGGTCGACGGCGTGGTGCTGCTGGCCGGCTGCGACAAGACCACGCCGGGCACGGTGATGGGCGCGATCAGCATGGGGCTGCCGACGATCTTCTGCCCTGCCGGGCCGATGCTGAACGACCGCTACCTCAAGCCGGGTGAGCCCGAACGCAAGATCGGCGCCGGCACGCATACGCGAATGTTCTGGGACGAGGTCCAGGCCGGGCAGGTCAGCGCCGCCGAGTGGATCAAGCTCGAGGCGCATATGACGCGCAGCCCGGGCACCTGCAACACGATGGGCACGGCGAGCACGATGACGGCCATCGTCGAGGCCCTGGGCCTGGCCTTGCCGGCGTCGACCTCGATCCCGGCGATGGACGCCGGCCACACGCGCATGGCCACGACTTGCGGCGAGCGTATCGTGGCCATGGTCTGGGAAGACCTGACACCGCAGAGCCTCTTGACGCGCGCGGCCTTCCTGAATGCGGCTGCGGTGCAGATGGCACTCGGGGGGTCGACCAATGCCGCAGTCCATATCCTGGCCATGGCGCGCCGGGCCGGCGTCGAACTTACGCTCGATGATTTGGACGGCGTGGCCCGCCGGGTGCCGGTGCTGGCCAATCTATTCCCAAGCGGTGAGCACCTGATGGAAGACTTTCACTACGCCGGCGGCCTGCCGGCGCTGATGACACGCATCACGGCGCAACTGTCATTGGCTGAGCGCAACGTCAACGGCCGCACGCTGGGCCAGAACCTCGAAGGTGTTCAGGTCCTCGACGACGAGGTCATCCGGCCGCTGCACCGACCCGTCAGCGCCAATGGCGCGCTGGCCGTGCTGCACGGCAACCTGGCGCCCGAGGGCGCGGTCATCAAGGCCAGTGCCGCCAGCCCCAGACTGTTCAAGCACCGCGGGCCGGCGCTGGTGTTCGACAACCCGGCTCAGATGCAGCGCGCCTGCGCCGACCCGGATCTCGATTGCGACCAGAACACCGTCTTGGTGCTGCGCAACGCCGGCCCGGTCGGCGCCCCGGGCATGCCCGAATGGGGCGGCCTGCCGATCCCGAAGAAACTGCTGGCGCTCGGTGTGCGCGACATGCTGCGCATCTCCGACGCCCGCATGAGCGGCACCCACTACGGCACCTGCATCCTCCACGTCAGCCCCGAGAGCGCGGTGGGCGGGCCGCTGGCGCTGGTCAGGAGCGGTGATCAAATCGAGGTCGACATCGATGCGCGCCGACTGCACCTGGACGTGGCCGATGACGAACTCGCGCGCCGCCGTGCCGCTTGGATACCGCTGCCCGCCCCCAACGAGCGCGGCTACACGCGGCTGTACCGCGAGCACGTGACGCAGGCCCACGAAGGCTGCGACTTCGACTTCCTGCAGGGCGCCGCGTCGACACCCGAGCCGGTCATCTACTGAATCGAGGAGCCCAGGCATGAACCCCTTGCGCCAATTGCTGCTGTCCGCCGGCTCACATGCGCCGCTCGGCACCTGGGTCATGTCGGCCAGCCCGATCGTGGTCGAGGCCATCGGCTACGCCGGCTTCGACTGGGGTGTGCTCGACATGGAACACACGCCGCTGGATTTGATGGGCCTGGTGCACATGCTGCAGGCCGTGGGCAATACCAAGATGGTGCCGGTCGTGCGTGTGCCGTGGAACGATACGGTCACCGTCAAGCGTGTGCTCGACGCCGGCGCGCAGACCCTGCTGTTCCCCTTTGTGCAAAACGCCGACGAGGCGCGCCGAGCGGTCGCCGCCACCCGCTACCCGCCCGACGGCGTGCGCGGCATGGCCGGCATGAGCCGCGGCTCGAAATTCGGCACTGTGCCCGACTACTTCAAGAACGCCAACAAGAACATGGGCGTGATCGTGCAGCTCGAAACGCCCGAGGCGGTGGCCCATCTCGAAGCCATCGCCAGCGTGCCTGGCGTCGACGCCATTTTCCTCGGCCCGGCCGACCTGTCGGGCAGCATGGGCCATGTCGGCCAGCTCACGCATCCGGCCGTGATGTCCTTGATGGCCGACGCTGCCAGGCGCTGCAAGGCGCTGGGCATGCCCGTGGGCACGGTCGGCGGTACGCCCGAAGTGGTGGTCCAGTACCGCGCCGCGGGCTACACCTTCGTCGCCATCGCCTCGGACCTGGGGCTGTTGATGCGTGGCGCGCAGGCCGCCGTGAAATCGCTGACCACGCCCGACGGGGAAACCCACGTCCACACCCTGGCCGGCGGCACGCAAACCCAGGCCGGAGGTTATTGATGAGCGCCGTCGACCCCGCAGCCGATCTCGAGGCTTGACCGACATGGCAGAGACGAAACTTCGCTACGGCATCATCGGCTGCGGCAGCATGGGCCGCGAGCACATCGAGAATATTCGCGCCATGGGCGCAGCGGTAGTCACTGCGGTGGCCGACCCCGCGGCCGCCAGCCGCCAACAGGCGTCGACCCTTCTCGACGGTCAGGTGTCATTGTTCGAGCATCACGCCGACCTGTTGCACAGCGGCCTGTGTGATGCGGTGGTCATCGCCAGCCCGAATTTCACCCACATCCAGGTCATGCGCGACGCGCTGGCCACCGAGTTGCACATCCTGGTCGAGAAGCCCCTGGTCACCAAGGTGGCCGACGGGGTCGCGTTGATCGAACTCGCCAAGGCCAAGCCGCGTGGCATCGTCTGGGTCGCGCAGGAATATCGCTACATGCCGCCGGTGGCCGAGATGATCCGCATCGCGCACGAGGGCGGCGTGGGCCGCATGCATCAGGTGGCGATTCGTGAGCATCGCGAACCTTTTTATCCCAAGGTCGGCGACTGGAACCGCTTCAATGCCCACACGGGTGGCACCCTGGTCGAGAAGTGTTGCCACTACTTCAACCTGATGGACTTCATCCTCAAGGAACGCCCGAGTCGCGTTTTCGCCTCGGGCGGCCAGCGCGTCAACCATCTCGACGAAAGGCTAGACGGGCCAAATGGGCAAACCGTGCCTGACATCCTAGACAGCGCTTACGTGATCGTCGAGTACCCGAGCGGCGCACGGGCCAGCCTCGACCTGTGCATGTTTGCCGAGAACTCGGTCGACAACGAGCAGATCGTGATCGTCGGCGACGAGGGCAAGCTCGAGTCGCTGCTGCCCTCGGGCGTGCTGCGCTTCGGCCGGCGCGAAGACTGGGGCCGCCGCGCGGTCTGGGGCCAGGCCTCGGGCACGGCCAAGGGGGTGGCCGTGCGTCAGATTCGCGACACCAACATCAAATACCTGGGGCAGCATTTCGGCGCCAGCTACATCGAGCATCAGAAGTTCGCGCACGCAGTGCGCCACGGCCTGCCGCCCGAGATCGGCCTCGAGGAGGGTCTGCGCGCCGTGGCCACGGGCCTGGCTGCGCACAGGAGCATCGATGACGGCCGGGTGGTGGCGTTGAACGAGGTGCTGCCTGCCGGCTGGTGAATCGGTATTCACCGTCTGGCCTTACGATCGCAGGCGTCGCCTGCCGCCCACGTACCGATCTACTTGTCCCGGAGCATCATGACCGCAGCCCACCCCACCCCGGCACCCGAACTTCATGCCGGCGCATTGCGCCTGGCCCTGCGCCCCGATCTGGGCGGCGCGATCGCCGGCTTCTGGCACGAGACGACGCCCGTGCTGCGCAGTTGCGAGGCGGCGGAGTTGCTGGCCTCGCGACCCTCGGCCTGCTTCCCGCTGGCGCCGTACTCGAACCGCATCGGTTACCGCCACTTTCGCTGGCTCGGTCGCGATTACACGGTGGCGCCGAACTTCGACGCCGACAACCCTCATTCGCTGCACGGCACGGTATGGCAGCAGCCCTGGCGCATCACCGGCAGCAATGCCACCCAGGTCGAGCTCGCGGCCACGCACTTGGCCAATGCGCATTGGCCATTCAACTTCGACGCCACGCAGAGCTTCGAGTTGAACGAGCGTGCGCTGACCCTGCGCATGACGCTGACCAACATCGATGCCCGCACGCAACCCGCCGGCCTGGGTTGGCACCCCTATTTCCCCAAGCGCTCGCGCAGCCGCCTGCACATCGAATGCAGCCAGCGTTGGGAGTCCGACCCGGGCACGCAGTTGCCGACGCGCCGCGTCGCACAGGGGGGCATCGACGGCGAGGTGCGGCACCTCGATTTCGACAACTGCTTCGAAGGCTGGCGCGGCGCGGCCAATCTGCGCGACGAAAAGCTGGCCCTCAAGCTCACTTCGTCACTGCCTTACCTGGTGGTCTTCACGCCACCCACGCGCGATTACTTCTGCGTCGAACCGGTGAGCCACGTCAGCAATGCGGTGCAGATGGGCGACCCGATAACGCATGGCCTGGTCGCGCTGGCGGCCGGCGAAACGATCGAAGCCTGGATGACGATCGAGGTGACGAAGGCGTGACCATCGCAGGCTTGGCGGGCGTGCCGCCCAGCCGGCTCGGTGAATCGCCGCTGTGGCACCCGGGCGAGGCGGTCCTGTACTGGTGTGACATCCCCGGCTGCCGGCTCAACCGCTACGACCCCGCGACCGGTGCCCATCGCCATTGGCGCTTCGAAACCGAGCTGGCCTGCTGTGCGCCAATGCAGGGCGGCAGCCTGTTGTTGGCGCTGCGCACGGGCCTGGCTTGCTTCGACAGCGCCAGCGGCCAATCGACGCCGCTGTGCTCCGCGCCCTACGACTGCGCACACGAGCGCTTCAACGACGGCAAGGCCGACCCGCAGGGCCGCTTTTGGGTCGGCACGATCTACGAACCGCGCGACGAGCCGCGGGCCTGGCTCTACCGCTTCAGCGGCGGCAGGCTCGACAAGATGGCCGGCGATATCACCGTCAGCAACGGCCTGGCCTGGAGCCCTGACGCGCGCACGCTGTATTGGGCCGACACCAAGGCGCATCGCATCGACGCGCTGGACTTCGATATCAGCGACGGCAGTGTTTCCAGGCGCCGTGTCTTCGCGCAGTTTCCGGTCAAGACGGCCGGCCAACCGCTGGCGGGCTACGGCGGTCGCCCCGATGGCGCCGCCGTCGATGTCCAGGGCGGCTACTGGGTGGCCATGTTCGAAGGCGCGCGCGTGCTGCGCTTTGCGGCCGACGGCACATTGTCGCGCGAGGTGGCACTGCCGGTGCGCTGCCCGACCATGCCCTGTTTCGGTGGGCCGGATCTGAAAACCCTGTACATCACCACGGCGCGCGAGAATCGTCCGGCCGATGAACTCGCGTGCGAGCCGCTGGCCGGCTGCGTATTGCAATTGCGCGTCGACGTACCCGGCCTGCCGGCCCACTTCGCGCTGGTCTGAGGAGGCTCATGAGCCGCAGCCGCTACACGCCATACGCCTCCTTGCAGGGCCGCGTCGTCTTCATCTCCGGCGGCAGTTCGGGCATCGGTGCCGAACTGGTGCGGGCCTTCGCCGAGCAGGGCGCAAGGGTGGCGTTTTGCGGCACCAAGGCGGGTGGCGGCAAGGCGCTGATCGATGAGGTGCGAGCCTGCGGCCACGCCGCACCGTGGTACGCGCCCTGCGATGTGCGCGATGTGGCCGCCTACCAGGCCGTGCTGGCTGCTGCGGCACAGGCGCTGGGCCCGGTGCGCGTGCTGATCAACAACGCCGGCCGCGACGACCGCCACGCGATGGAAGACGTGACGCCCGAATACTGGGACGAGCGCCTGGCGCTGAACCTGAAGCATTACTTCTTCGCCATCCAGGCCGTGGCCCCGGGCATGGCCGCGGCCGGTGGGGGCAGCGTGATCAACCTGGGTTCGGTGAGCTGGATGCGCGGGCGGCCCAACCTCGTGGGCTACACGACTGCCAAGGCCGGCATCCTCGGTCTGACGCGCACCCTGGCGCGCGAGCTGGGGCCGCGCGCCATCCGCGTCAACGCCTTGGTGCCGGGCGCCATCGTCACCGAGCGCCAGACCGCGCTGCACCGCGATCCGCTCGCCGACCAGCAGTTTCTCGACGCGCAGTGCCTGAAGATCCGCCTCGATAGCAGCCATGTCGCGCGCGCCGCGTTGTTTCTGGCCGCGGACGACAGCGACGGCATGACCGGGCAACATATGCTGGTCGATGCCGGCATTGCCCAGCAGTCGGTGATCACATGAGCGGGAGTGGGCGCAGCGCATGACTGCCACGCCAGACACGACGCGCGCGCAGCACTTGGCGCGGGCCCAAGCCCGGCCCGAGCGCGGCGAATGGGACCTGGCCGTCATCGGCGGCGGCGCCACCGGTTGTGGCCTGGCGCTCGACGCGGCGGCGCGCGGCTTCTCGGTGATCCTGCTCGAGGCCGAGGATTTCGCCCAAGGCACCAGTTCGCGCGCGACCAAGCTCGTGCACGGCGGTGTGCGCTACCTGGCCCAGGGCAACGTGGCCCTGGTGCGCGAGGCCTTGCACGAGCGCGCCACTTTGCTGGCCAACGCGCCGCACCTGGCGCAGCCGCTGGCCTTCGTCATGCCGGGTTACCGCTGGTGGGAGCGCGCCTTCTATGGCACCGGCCTGAAGATGTACGACGCCCTGGCCGGCTCACGCGGCCTGGGCCCGACCGAGTTCCTGTCGAGTGCACAGACACGAGCGCTGCTGCCCACCGTGCGCGCACACGGCCTGTGCGGCGGCGTGAAGTACTGGGACGGTCAGTTCGACGATGCGCGGCTGGCCGTGACGCTGGCACGCACGGCCGTCGCACAGGGCGCGGCCATGCTCAACCATTGCCCGGTGACGGCCTTGGTGCGCGAGGCCGGGCGCGTGCGTGGCGTGGTTGCGCGCGATGCCGAGAGCGGCGCGACACTGAAGATCGCCGCCAAGTGCGTGGTCAATGCGACCGGTGTCTGGGTCGACGACCTGCGCCATATGGACCGCGACCCGGGCGCGGCCGAGAAGCCCGCCATCGTCGCCCCCAGCCAGGGTGTGCATTTGGTGGTCGACCGTTCTTTCCTGCCCGGCACGCATGCCTTGCTGGTGCCCAAGACACAGGACGGCCGCGTCCTGTTTGCCGTACCCTGGCTGGGCAAGACCATCCTGGGCACGACCGACACGCCGCGCGAGGATGTCGTGCGTGAGCCGGCGCCGTTTGCCGAGGAGGTCGAGTTCATCCTGCGCGAGGCCGGGCGCTACCTCGAACGCGCACCCACACGCGCCGACGTGCGTTCGGTGTGGGTCGGTCTCAGGCCCCTGGTCAAGCCCGGTGGCGACGACGGTGACAACACCAAGCAGCTGTCGCGCGAGCACACCGTGCTGGTCGGGCGCTCGGGCATGGTCACCGTGACCGGCGGCAAATGGACCACCTACCGCGCGATGGCCGAAGACGTGCTCGAGCGCTGCTTCGACACTCAGCTGCTGCCGCGCCGGGCCAAGGGGGTGACCGCCACGCTGCCGCTGCTCGGCGCTTCGCAGCAAGCGGGCGTGTCGATGACGCAGGCGCCCGGCGAGCACCTCTACGGCAGCGAGGCGGTGCGGTTGCAGCGCCTGCCCGGAGCGCTGAACTGGCTGTGGCGGGACGCCGAAACGGGCCGCGGTTCGCTCAGTGAAGCGATGGTCCGATTCGCGGTTCGATACGAGATGGCGCGCACGGTCGAAGACGTGCTGGCGCGGCGTTGCCGCTTGTTGTTCCTCGATGCCGCCGAGGCTGCCGCCCAGGCCGGCGCTGTGGCCACGATCCTGGCCGACGAACTCGGTGCGGGGTTCGATGCCGCAGCCTCGCAACGCCGCTTCGCGGCGCTGGCCAAGCAATACCGAACCCTGCCCTAGCAGTCAGCAGTCGGCGTCCTTCACCGAGCAGGCGGACGGCCGCGTCACCGATGGCGCGGCGGGCTTGTCGTCGATGCCGCCGGCACAGGTCGGCTTCACGGGCTGAGCTTCTAGGGGCGGGCCAGCGCCTCATGCAGCGACTGCGGGCTCAGCAGTTCGGGCAGCAATGTCGGCAACGCCTGGCCGGGTTTATAAATCGCATACACCGGCACGCCGTTGCGGCCCAGGCGGGTCAGCTCGGCGCTGATCGCGGCGTCACGCCGGGTCCAGTCGGCGCGCAGCAGCGCCACGTGCCGGGCGTCGAAGTCGGCGAGCACGGCTGCATCGCCCAGCGTGGTGCGTTTGTTGACTTGGCAGGTCACGCACCAGGCGGCCGTGAAATCGACGAACACGGCGCGGCCTTCGGCATTCAGAGCAGCCACGCGTTGGCTGCTCCACGGCGCCCAGGGGGCTGCCGGGTCGGCGCTCGGTGCCGCCGCATTGGCCTCGCGCCAGCTCGGCAGTGCCCAGGCCAGCACGGCGCCGAGCAACACCAGGCCGAGCGCGCTCCAGGCCATGCGCGCGAAACGCCCGCTGTCGATGCGGCCCCAGGCCCAGAGCGCAAACGACAGCGCCACCAACACGGCCAGCAGCGCCGCCACGCCGTCGACGCTGGTCTGCTGACCCAGCACCCAGGCCAGCCAGACCACGGTGGCCAGCATCGGGAAGGCCATCGCTGTCTTGAAGGTCGCCATCCATGCGCCGGGTTTGGGCATCGAGCGCGCCAGACCTGGCCAGGCGCTCGCCGCCAGGTACGGCAGGGCCATGCCGATGCCGAGCGCCGCAAACAGGCTCAAGGCCTGGCCTTCGGGCAGCGTGACGGCCAATCCGAGCGCGGCGCCCATGAACGGCGCGGTGCACGGCGAGGCCACGGCCACGGCGAGCACGCCGGTCAGGGCCGCGTCGGCCAGCGGGTGGCGCAGGCGCATCGAAGCCATGCCACTCGGCAGCAGCATGGCGAACTCGAACAGGCCCGCCAGGTTCAGCGCGATCAGCGTGAAGAGCACGGCCAGCACCGCGACGAACAACGGCGACTGCAACTGAAAGCCCCAACCGATCTGCTCGCCGCCCGCGCGCAACGCCAGCAACACGGCGGCCAGCGCAACGAAGGACAAGACCACACCGGCACCGTAGGCCAGGCCGCCGGCCAGCAAGCTGCGCCGGCTGTGGGCATGCCCGGCAAAGCCGAGCAGCTTCAGCGACAGGATCGGAAATACGCAGGGCATCAAATTGA
This sequence comes from uncultured beta proteobacterium, assembly GCA_963741125.1. GTDB lineage: Bacteria > Pseudomonadota > Gammaproteobacteria > Burkholderiales > Burkholderiaceae_C > CADEEN01. The sequence goes on along the minus strand of CAVUGY010000012.1, from coordinate 299,105 downwards.
GCAACATGCCGCCGACCACCGCCAGGGCCAGAGCCAGCCCAAAACCCATCGCCGGCGGCGCCACGGCGCCGGGCTCGGCTGCTGGCGCCGCCGACGCCGGCCACTGGCCGGCAATGGCAAAGGCCACCTGCACGCCGGCCACCGCACCAGGGGCCAATAACACGGCCTTCATCTGTGCCGGGCTTTCGAAGCGCTGGGCCGAGATCGGCAGCTGCGCGTGCCAGGTCTCGCCGTCCCAGCGCGAGGTGTGGCGCGCTGCCGGGTCGACGACACCGGCCGTCTCGGCAATCAATACCAAGTCGCGGCCGCGCAGCGCGGCAGGCAGTCCGCTGACGGCCACCTGCAAGGTCTTTGCATCGTTGGCCAACACGGCCTGGGCGGTCGCACCGGGCGCAGGCTGCGGCACCGCTGCCCGCGCGGCATCGAACGCCGCGCCATAGATCGCCGTGCTGGCCTGAGCCGGGATGCTCAGTGTGAACTCGCCCTGCTGCGGAATGCAGACGTCCTTGCACACCAGCCATTGCGCGCTGAGCTTGACGTCGAGCGCCTGGGCGCGGAAATCGCTACCCACCGTGGCCGGCACCGGCAACAGCAACACACCTTCGTAGCCGTAATTCATCAATGGGCCGACCGGCAGCCTCGTCGGCGTCGGCCAGGCGATGTCGCCAGTGGCGACGCCGACCGGCAGGGTCCAGGACAGCGTGGTCGGCAGGCCCGAGTCCCCCGGGTTCTTCCAATAGGTATGCCAGTGGGGCTGATGCTCGATGCGCAGGCCCAGCCACAGCGGCTTGCCGGGCGCGACGCCCTCGGGGGCCTGCGCCACCAGCTCGGCGCGCACCTGTTCGGTGGTGACCACGGCGGCAGCGCCGGCAGGCTGGGCCAGCGCCATGGCGGTGCACAGGATCAATGGCAGTCGGCACAGATACGACATGGCAGCTTGGTGTGGCGGGAGGGCATTGGGTTCAATCGCCCGGCGGGTGCGATTGTGCGGCCGCGCCATCCAGCGGGTCGGACCGGCACGGGTTTGCCCGTATAATCCCGCGGCTTTGCTGGGTGCATTTGTGACTTCGACCACGTCAAACCGGACGCTCCGACAAGACCCGTGGGCCGATGACGCCGATGACGACGGCCCAGTGCGATTCAAGAGGCTTTCGCGGCAGGAAGCGCAGGCCCTGGTGGCAAACAGTTCATCGCGGGTGTCGCCGTGGTGGGTGGTCGCGGCGCAGGCTGCGATCGGCGTGTCGAGTGCCCTGCTGTGGGGGCTGATCGGCGGCGCAGAGGGAATGCTGGGCTCGGCGCTGTATGGCGCCGCAGTGGTGGTGGTGCCGGGGGCCCTGATGGCGCGCGGCATGACCAGTCGGCTCAGCAGCGTGTCGCCCGGCGCCAGCGCCGTAAGCGTCATGTCGTGGAGCGTGGTGAAGATAGCGGTTTCGGTGGCCATGCTGATGCTGGCGTCGAAGCTGGTACAGCCCCTGAGCTGGCCGGCGTTGCTGGCGACGATGGTGCTGTGCATGCAGGCTTACTGGTTTGCGCTGCTGTGGCGCAGGCATTGAGAAAATGATCGTACGGGACTGAAATCCGATGGCAGCCGAAGTTCACGAGCGCACCGCGAGCGAGTACATCATTCACCACCTGACCCATTTCGGCAACAAGGAAATGGCCGGAGGCAGCCCGGTCGATTTCTCGGTGCTCCATTGGGACTCGGTGGCCTTTTCGATCCTGATCGGCGCCATCGGCTGCTGGCTGCTGTGGCGCGCTGCGCGCAAGGCCACCTCGGGCGTGCCGGGGCGCTTTCAGGCTGCGGTCGAGATCCTGGTCGAGATGGTCGAGAGCCAGGCCAAGGGCATCGTGCACAACGCCAACAGCCGCAAGCTGGTGGCGCCGCTGGCGCTGACGGTGTTCGTCTGGATCTTCCTGCTCAATGCGATGGACCTGCTGCCGGTCGATCTGCTGCCGCTGATCTGGCAGGGCGCCAACTGGCTCGCTGGCCACGATCCCGAGCATGCCTACCTGCGCGTCGTGCCCACCGCCGACCTGTCGATCACGATGGGCCTGTCGGTCGGCGTGCTGATCACCTGCCTGGTCTACAACGTCAAGATCAAGGGCCTGGGCGGCTGGATGCACGAGCTCTTCGTGGCGCCCTTCGGCACGGTCAAGATCACGGCCAACCCCCTGAGCTGGCTCGGCTTCTCGCTACTGTCGGTCGCCAACTTCGCGATGCAGATGATCGAGTTCGTCGCCAAGACCGTCTCGCACGGCATGCGGCTGTTCGGCAACATGTACGCCGGCGAGCTGATCTTCCTGCTGATCGCGCTGCTCGGCGGCGCCTTCACGCTGACGCTGGGCGGCTTCGTGCTGGCCGGCGCTGCACATCGTCGCCGGCACGGTGTGGGCCATCTTCCACATCCTGATCATCACGCTGCAGGCGTTCGTCTTCATGATGCTGACGCTGGTCTACGTCGGCCAGGCGCACGACTCGCACTGATCACGACTTGTCTTTCCCTCTCATCACTAACTTTCCACAATCAGGAGTCAACATGGAACTCATCGGTCTCGTCGCGCTCGCCGCTGGTCTCATCATCGGTCTGGGTGCCATGGGCGCCTGCATCGGCATCGGCATCATGGGCAGCAAGTACCTCGAGTCGGCCGCCCGCCAGCCCGAGCTGATGGGCGAGCTGCAGACCAAGATGTTCCTGCTCGCTCGGCCTGATCGACGCGTCGTTCATCATCGGCGCCGGTATCGCGCTGTGGTTCACCACGGCCAACCCGTTCCTGGCCCAACTCGCCAACCTGCCGAAGTGAATCGCACGCCGGGCCGTTGCGTGCCTGGCGCGACGCGGCGGCCCGCGCGGGCCGGCCGCACGTTCATCACCGTGAGCGAGGCAAGCACGTGAGCATCACCGCCACCCTGATCATTCAGATGATCGTGTTCCTGATCCTGGTCGTGGTTCACGATGAAGTTCGTCTGGCCGCCGATCACCGCCGCGCTCGACGAGCGCGCCAAGAAGATCGCCGACGGCCTGTCGGCCGCCGACAAGGCCAAGGCCGAGCTGGCCAGCGCCAACAAGCGCGTCGAGGCAGCAGCTGTCCGCGGCGCGCGACGACGCCGCCAAGCGCCTGGCCGACGCCGAGCGCCTGGCGCCAGTCGATGATCGAAGAGGCCAAGGGCCGCGCCAGCGAAGAAGGCGCCAAGATCATCGCCGCGGCCAGGGCCGAGGCCGAGCAGGAAGCCGAGCAAGGCGCGCGAGGCCCTGCGCGACCAGGTCGCCGCGCTGGCCGTCAAGGGCGCCGAGCAGATCCTGCGCAAGGAAGTCAATGCCGCCGTGCACGCCGACCTGCTGCGACGCTTGAAGGCCGAGCTCTAAGGCCATGGCCGAACTCGCCACCATCGCCCGGCCGTACGCCGAGGCCTTGTTCAAGGTCGCGGCGCCGACGTGCCGGCGCGGTCGCAGCAGGTCGGTGCGCTGGCCGCCGTGGCCGCCAACCCGCAGTTGCGCCAGTTCGCCGACAACCCGAAGGTCGATGCGGCGCAGGTCTTCGACGTCATCGCCGCGGTGGTGAAGACGCCGCTGTCGACGCCAGTGCGAAGAACTTGCTGCGCACCGTGATCGACAACGGCCGCCTGGCCGCGCTGCCCGAAATCGCCGCGCAGTTCCATGCGCTGGTCAATGCGCGGTCCGGCGTGTCGCGACGCGACGGTCTACAGCGCGTTCCCGATCGACGGCCGCGCAGCTGGCCGAGGTCGTGGTCGCGCTGGAGAAGCGCTTTGCGACGCAAGCTCAATGCCACGCGTGGTCGTCGCAGCCCGAGCTGATCGGCGGCATTCGTGTGGTGGTCGGCGACGAGGTGCTCGACACCTCGGTCAAGGCCCGCCTCGAACAAATGAAGGTCGCGCTCACCGCCTGAGCCAAGGGCCGCGCAGGCGGCCCGCGCCTGAGACACAGGAGAAGAAGATGCAACTCAATCCCGCAGAAATTTCCGAACTGATCAAGAGCCGCATCGAGGGCCTCGCCGCCTCGGCCGACATCAGCAACCAGGGCACGGTGGTCTCGGTGACCGACGGCATCTGCCGCGTCCACGGCCTGTCCGACGTGATGCACGGCGAAATGCTGGAGTTCCCGCCGACGGCCGACGGCCAGCCGACCTACGGCCTGGCGCTGAACCTCGAGCGCGACTCGGTCGGCTCGGTGATCCTGGGCGAGTACGAGCACATCTCCGAAGGCGACACGGTCAAGTGCACCGGCCGCATCCTGGAAGTGCCGGTCGGCCCCGAGCTGATCGGCCGCGTCGTCAACGCGCTGGGCCAGCCGATCGACGGCAAGGGCCCGATCAACGCCAAGATGACCGACGTGATCGAGAAGGTCGCGCCGGGCGTGATCGCGCGCCAGAGCGTGAGCCAGCCGATGCAGACCGGCCTGAAGTCGATCGACTCGATGGTGCCGATCGGCCGCGGCCAGCGCGAGCTGATCATCGGCGACCGCCAGACCGGCAAGACCGCGGTGGCGATCGACACGATCATCAACCAGAAGGGTCAGAACATGACCTGCGTCTACGTCGCGATCGGCCAGAAGGCCTCGTCGATCAAGAACGTGGTGCGCGCGCTCGAACAGAACGGCGCGATGGACTACACCATCGTCGTCGCCGCGTCGGCCTCCGAATCGGCGGCGATGCAGTACGTCTCGGCCTACTCGGGCTGCACGATGGGCGAGTACTTCCGCGACCGCGGCCAGGACGCGCTGATCATCTATGACGACCTGTCCAAGCAGGCCGTCGCCTACCGCCAGGTCTCGCTGCTGCTGCGCCGCCCGCCGGGCCGCGAGGCCTACCCCGGCGACGTGTTCTATCTGCACAGCCGCCTGCTCGAGCGCGCCGCGCGCGTCAACGCCGACTACGTCGAGAAGTTCACCAAGGGTGCGGTCAAGGGCAAGACCGGTTCGCTGACCGCGCTGCCGATCATCGAGACGCAGGCCGGCGACGTGTCGGCCTTCGTGCCGACCAACGTGATCTCGATCACCGACGGCCAGATCTTCCTCGAGACCTCGCTCTTCAACGCCGGCATCCGCCCGGCCATCAACGCCGGTATCTCGGTGTCGCGGGTCGGCGGCGCGGCGCAGACCAAGCTGATCAAGGGCCTGTCGGGCGGCATCCGCACCGACCTGGCGCAGTACCGCGAGCTGGCTGCGTTCGCGCAGTTCGCGTCCGACCTCGACGAAGCCACCCGCAAGCAGCTCGACCGCGGCGCGCGCGTCACCGAACTGCTCAAGCAGCCGCAGTACTCGCCGCTGCCGATCAGCCTGATGGCGGCCTCGCTCTTCGCCGTCAACAAGGGCTTCATGGACGACGTCGACGTCAAGAAGGTGCTGGCCTTCGAGCACGGCCTGCACCAGCACCTGAAGACCAGCCACGCCGCCCTGCTGGACAAGCTCGAAGCCGACAAGGCGATGGACAAGGAGGCCGAAGAAGAGCTGAGCAGCGCGGTCGCCGCGTTCAAGAAGTCGTTCGCCTGATGCCGACGACCGACAGGAGTCACAGCATGGCAGCCGGCAAGGAAATACGCGGCAAGATCAAGAGCGTCGAGAACACGAAGAAGATCACCAAGGCCATGGAAATGGTCGCGGCCTCGAAGATGCGCAAGGCGCAGGAGCGCATGCGCGCGGCGCGGCCCTACGGCGACAAGATCCGCAACATCGCGGCCAACCTGGCGCAGGCCAACCCCGAGTACAAGTCGCCCGTTCATGGGCGGGCGACGGGCAGCGCGAAGGCGGTCGGCTTCATCGTCGTCACGACCGACAAGGGCCTGTGCGGCGGCCTGAACACCAACGTGCTGCGCGCCGTGACGGCCAAGATGCGCGAGGCGCAGCGAGGCCGGTGACAGCGTGGTCAGGCGGTGGCGATCGGCAACAAGGGCCTCGGTTTTCTGAACCGCATCGGCGCCAAGGTCGTCTGCCACGCGACGCAGCTCGGCGACACGCCGCAGCTCGACAAGCTGATCGGCCCGGTCAAGGTCCTGCTCGACGCTTTCGCCGCAGGGCAAGCTCGACGCCGTGTACCTGTGCTACACCGGTTCATCAACACGATGAAGCAGGAGCCGGTGATCGAGCAGCTGCTGCCGCTGGCCGGCGAGCGCCTGGCCCAGACCGACAGCGAAAAGAGCGCCTATGGCTGGGACTACATCTACGAGCCCGATGCGCCGGCCGTGATCGACGAGCTGCTGATGCGCTACATCGAAGCGCTGGTCTACCAGGCGGTGGCCGAGAACATGGCCTGCGAGCAGTCGGCGCGCATGGTGGCGATGAAGTCGGCCACCGACAACGCCGGCAACCTGATCGCCGAGCTGAAGCTGATCTACAACAAGACGCGCCAGGCGGCGATCACGAAAGAACTTTCCGAGATCGTCGGCGGCGCGGCGGCGGTTTGACGGCATCGAACGAACTCAAGGAACCGAACATGGCTGAAGTACCGCAAGCGCCAAGGCAAGATCGTTCAGTGCATCGGCGCCGTGGTCGACGTCGAGTTCCCGCGCGACGCAGATGCCGCACATCTACGACGCGCTGAAGATGGAAGGCACGGCGCTGACGCTCGAAGTGCAGCAGCAGCTCGGCGACGGCGTCGTGCGCACCATCGCGCTGGGCTCGTCCGACGGCCTGCGCCGCGGCCTGATGGTCAGCAACACCGGCAAGCCGATCACGGTGCCGGTCGGCACGGCCACGCTCGGCCGCATCATGGACGTGCTCGGCAACCCGATCGACGAGCGCGGCCCGGTCGACCAGGACGCTGACCATGTCGATCCACCGCAAGGCCGCCGGCCTACGACGAGCTGAGCCCGTCGCAGGAACTGCTCGAAACCGGCATCAAGGTGATCGACCTGATCTGCCCGTTCGCCAAGGGCGGCAAGGTCGGCCTGTTCGGCGGCGCCGGCGTCGGCAAGACCGTGAACATGATGGAGCTGATCAACAACATCGCCAAGGCGCACTCGGGCCTGTCGGTGTTCGCCGGCGTCGGCGAGCGCACCCGCGAGGGCAACGACTTCTATCACGAGATGATGGAGTCGGGCGTCGTCAATCTCGACAACCTGGGCCGAGTCGAAGGTCGCGATGGTCTACGGCCAGATGAACGAGCCGCCGGGCAACCGCCTGCGCGTGGCGCTGACCGGCCTGACGATCGCCGAGTCGTTCCGCGACGAGGGCCGCGACGTGCTGTTCTTCGTCGACAACATCTACCGCTTCACGCTGGCCGGCACCGAAGTGTCGGCGCTGCTCGGCCGCATGCCGTCGGCGGTGGGCTACCAGCCGACGCTGGCCGAGGAAATGGGCCGCCTGCAGGAGCGCATCACGTCGACCAAGGTCGGCTCGATCACCTCGATCCAGGCCGTCTACGTGCCGGCCGACGACCTGACCGACCCGTCGCCGGCGACCACCTTCGCCCACCTGGACTCCACCGTCGTGCTGTCGCGCGACATCGCCTCGCTGGGCATCTACCCGGCGGTCGACCCGCTGGACTCGACCTCGCGCCAGCTCGACCCGCACGTCGTCGGCGAAGAGCACTACAACACCGCGCGCGCGGTGCAGGGCACGCTGCAGCGCTACAAGGAGCTGCGCGACATCATCGCCATCCTGGGCATGGACGAGCTCGCGCCCGAAGACAAGCTGGCCGTGGCCCGCGCGCGCAAGATCCAGCGCTTCCTGTCGCAGCCGTTCCACGTGGCCGAGGTGTTCACCGGCACGCCGGGCAAGTACGTGCCGCTGAAGGAAACCATCCGCGGCTTCAAGATGATCGTCAACGGCGAGTGCGACCACCTGCCCGAGCAGGCCTTCTACATGGTCGGCACGCATCGACGAAGCGTTCGAAAAAGCCAAGAAGATCCAATAAGGAGACAGCGCATGGCCACCATCCACGTCGACGTCGTCTCCGCCGAAGAGCAGCATCTTCTCCGGCGAGGCCAAGTTCGTCGCCCTGCCCGGCGAGATGGGCGAGCTCGGCATCTACCCGCGCCACACGCCGCTGATCACGCGCATCAAGCCGGGTGCGGTGCGCATCGTGCGCGCCGACAACGACGAGGAAGAATTCGTCTTCGTCGCCGGCGGCATCCTCGAAGTGCAGCCCGACACCGTGACCGTGCTGGCCGACACCGCGATCCGCGGCCACGACCTCGACGAGGCCAAGGCCAGCGAGGCCAAGAAGCTGGCCGAAGAGGCGATGAAGAACGCCAAGAGCGACATCGACTTCGCCAAGGCGCAGGGCGAGTTCGCGACGATGGCGGCACAGATTGCGGCGATCCAGAAGTTGCGCCGCAAATAGCCTCGATTTGCACCGCGCGGGCCGGCGGCCTGTGCCGGCGGCGCGGGTGACCGCCACCTGCGACAATACGCCCATGGCCAAAGTTATCTCTACCCGACTCTCTCAAGACGGCCTTCGCTACGGCGCCAAGGCGCCGGGCTCGCCGTTCCTCGGCAGCGGCAATACCCGTTCGTGTTTCCTCTGTGGCAAACACAGGCAGCAAGCCCAGCTCCAGTCCAAGCGCGTGCTCGGACGCTCGGAGATGGTCTGCGCGCCCGCCTGCGCCACGGCGGCCGAGCGCACGACCTGAGTCTCGGCGGGTCCGGGGGTCCGCTCAGCCCGGGTGCGTCGGGTCGACCCAGCGCACCTCCTCGGGCGGCTCGGCCGCGTCGATCGCCAGGTTGATCGCGACGGCCTCGCCGCTGCTGCGCACCAGCACGCATTCCAGCGTCTCGCTGCGGCTGGCGTTGATCTCCTGGTGCGGCACGAACGGCGGCACGTAGATGAAGTCGCCCGGACCGGCTTCGGCCGTGAACTCCAGACGTTCGCCCCAGCGCATGCGGGCCCGGCCGCGCAGGACGTAGATCACGCTCTCCAACGCGCCGTGGTGGTGGGCGCCGGTCTTGGCGTTGGCGTGGATGTGCACCGTGCCGGCCCACAGCTTTTGCGCACCGACGCGCGCGAAGTTGATGGCCGCCTTGCGGTCCATGCCCGGCGTCTGCGCGGTATGGGCGTCGAGCTGGCCGCTGGCGACGACGCAAACGCCATCGTGCTTCCAGCGGGGGGCAGGCGTGTCCTGGTCAGGTGGGCTCATGGCGACTCCACGGTAGGCCGGTTGGGCGATTCTGACCGCAGCGCATCGCCTCGCAGCCGCCGCAGCCCGGGACCAGCGGGGGGCTTAGCCTATCGTTTACCCGTATTGGTCCCGCCGTATCCTGGCGGCCGGTGCGGATCTGTCGAGGGCTGCGGCGATCAGGCAGAGTCATCACCATGCCGGCGGCGTTCGACGGCCACGCAGGCCCGGGAGGAGCACTCATGAACAGCATGGATATCGAAGTCTTGCGCGCAGCGATCGATTGGCAGGGCCGCGGCCACCGTGTCACGCTCGGCACGGTGGTGCGCACCTGGGGCTCGGCGCCGCGCCCGCCGGGCTCGCTGATGGTCATCCGCGACGATGGCCAGGTGGCCGGCTCGCTGTCGGGCGGCTGCATCGAGGACGACCTGATCGCCCGCGTCGCGCGTGGCGAGTTGGCGGCGCGACTGCCGCAGGTGACGACCTACGGCGCCACGGCCGAAGAGGCGCAGCGTTTCGGCCTGCCCTGCGGCGGCACGGTGCAGGTGGTGCTCGAGCCGCTGTCCTCGCAGTCGCTGTTGCGTGAGTTGTTGGCTTCGATCGAGGCCCACCAGCTCGTGGCGCGGCGTCTGAACCTGGCCACCGGCCTGGTCCAGCTCGGCGCGGCCCTCGAAGGCGACACCCTGCGCTTCGACGGCGCAGTGCTGGCCACGGTGCACGGCCCGCGCCTGCGTCTGTTGATCATCGGCGGCGGTCAGCTCTCGCGCTATCTGGCGCAGATGGCGCTGATGCTCGACTACCGCGTCACCGTCTGCGAGCCACGTCAGGAATACCACGAAGGCTGGTCGACGATCGCCGGCGTGACCCTGTCGCGCAGCATGCCCGACGACCTGGTGCTGGCCATGAGCCTGGATGCCAACAGCGCGGTGGTGGCCCTGACGCACGATCCCAAGCTCGACGACCTGGCGCTGATGGAGGCACTGCGCACGCCGGCCTTCTACGTCGGCGCGCTCGGCTCACGGCGCAACAACGACGCGCGGCGCGAGCGGCTGCTGCAGTTCGAGGTCAGCCGCGACGAGTCGGCGCGACTGCACGGCCCGGTGGGCCTGCGCCTGGGTGGCCTGACGCCGCCCGAGATCGCGATGAGCATCGTCGCCGAGATGACGGCGGTGCGCCGTGGCGTCGATCTGAGCGCACCGTTGGCCGACTGGAGCGCATCGGCCACGGCCTGCCGCGCCGTGGTCTGAGCACAGTGCGATTCGGCGTGCTGGGTGAATCGTCTGCGCGGCCTGCGCCAACGGGCCTCAATCGCTCCCCGCCGCCGCAGCGTCGGCCGCGCGCGGCCGCCATGCGGCGATGAAGGCACGCTGGGCGTCGGTTTCGGGCGTCAGGCGCCCGCTGTAGCTTTGGCCCGCCGCTGCGAACTTGCGCTGCAGCAGCGCCAGGGCCTGGCTGGCCGGCAGGCCCTGCTCGACCAGCCAGCAGCCGGCGACCGTGCCGGTGCGCCCGATCCCGGCGCGGCAGTGCAGGTATACCGCCGTGTCGCCGGCCAGCGCGTTCCTTATCGCGCCCTGGATGGCGTGCATCGTGGCCGGCGCCGGCAGGCCGAAATCGGCGATCGGAAAGGCCAGGCGCCGGCCGGCGTGCGGCGTATACGGCGGCAGTCCTTCGTCGGCCATGGTCAGGTCGATGAAGCAGCCGATGCCCTGGGCCTGCAAAGCAAGCAGGCGCTGCGCCAGTGCCGCGCCGCCGCCTCGTGCGCCCGGGTGCTCGCCGGCCAGCACGCGGCCGGGCAATAACCAGTAGCAGTACTCATGCGGGCGGGGCAGTGCGTCGCCGTCGGCAAGCAGCTCCTCGCGGGTGAAGGCCACGGCCGGGCCGCCTGATCAGTGGGCCAGGATCTTGGACAGGAAGTCGCGCGTGCGTTCGTTCTTCGGGTGGTTGAAGAACTCGTCGGGCGTGTTCTCCTCGACGATCTGGCCATGGTCCATGAAGATCACGCGGTCGGCCACCGAGCGGGCAAAGCCCATCTCGTGGGTCACGCACAGCATGGTGATGCCCAGGCCGGCGAGTTCGATCATCACGTCGAGCACCTCGTTGATCATCTCCGGGTCGAGTGCCGAGGTCGGCTCGTCGAAGAGCATGATCTTCGGGGTCAGGCACAAGGCGCGCGCGATCGCCACGCGCTGCTGCTGGCCACCCGACAATTGCAGCGGGTACTTGCCCGCCTGTTCGGCAATCCGCACGCGCTGCAGTTGCTGCATCGCGCGCTCCTCGGCCAGCTTCTTCGGCACACGCCCGACCCACATCGGCGCCAGCGTCAGGTTCTGCAGCACGGTCAGGTGCGGGAACAGGTTGAACTGCTGGAACACCATGCCCACGCTTCTGCGGATCGCGTCGATGGCTTTGAGGTCGTCGCTGAGCTCGGTGCCGTCGACCACCAGGCGACCTTGCTGATGCTCTTCGAGCCGGTTGATGCAACGGATCAAGGTGCTCTTGCCCGAGCCGGACGGCCCACAGATCACGATGCGCTCGCCCTTGGCCACGCGCAGGTTGATGTCGCGCAGCACATGGAACTCGCCGAACCATTTGTTGACGCCGGCAAATTCGATGATCGGGTCGTCAGTGGACATGAGGGTATCCGTGCAAGGGGTTCACATGCGGCGCGTGCCGGTGTTGAGGTGTCGTTCGATCCACCGGCTGTAGCGCGACATCGCGTAGCAAAAAACGAAATAGATCGCCGCGACGAAGAGTTGGCCTTCGAAGAAGAACTTGCGCCAGTTCGCGTCGCCCATGGCCAGTTGCAGTGCGCCGGTCAGGTCGTACAGGCTGACGATCGTGACCAGCGAGGTGTCCTTGAACGCGCCGATGAAGGTGTTCATGATGGCCGGCACCACCAGCCGCAGCGCCTGCGGCAGGACGATCATCAGCGTGGTCTGCCAGTAGCCCAGGCCGAGTGACTGCGCCGCCTCGACCTGGCCCTTGGGCAGCGCCTGCAGGCCGCCGCGCACGACCTCGGCCAGGTAGGCGGCGGTGAACAGCGTCATGCCCAGCAGCACGCGCAGCAGCACGTCGATGGTGGTGCCCTGCGGCATGAACAGCGGGAACATGAACGAGGCCATGAACAGCACCGAGATCAGCGGCACGCCGCGGATCAGTTCCACGTAGAGCACGCAGATCGTGCGGATGCCGGGCAGGCGCGACTGCCGGCCGAGCGCCACCAGCACGGCCAGCGGGAAGGCCACGACGAGGCTCACGGTGGACAGCAGTACGGTCAGCGGCAAGCCACCCCAGCTCGAGGTCTCGACGGGCGCCAGGCCGAAGCGCCCGCCGAACATCAGCATGAAGAAAGTGGCCAGCACGACGAGCCACAGCGGCATCAGCCAGGCGCGCCAGAACGGCCGGTAGCAACTCGCGACGATGGCGCCGACCAGCAGCAGGCAGGCCAGCACGGGGCGCCACTGCTCGGCATAGGGGTAGCGGCCGAGCAGGATCAGCCGGTACTTTTCGGCCACCACGCCCCAGCAGGCGCCGCTTTCTGCCATGGCGCGGCAGGCCACGTTGTCGGCACCGAACACGGCGTTGAGCAGTCCCCAGCGAATGACCGGCGGCAGCGCCCAGGCCAACAGGCCCAGCACGACCAGCGTGGCCAGCGTATTGGCCCAGCCGTCGAACAGGTTGCGCCGCATCCAGGGCAGCACGCCGCTCACCGGCATCGGCGGCGGGCGGCTCGCCACGGGGACGAAGACGGCGTCGGAGCTGGCCATGGCGGGTGCTCAGCGTTCCTTGATCAGCGCACGCCGGTTGTAGGCGTTCATGAACCACGACGTCAGCAGCGACAGCGTGAGGTAGCAGGCCATGATGATCGCAATGCACTCGATCGCGCGGCCGGTCTGATTCAGCGAGGTGTTGGAGATCGACACCAGATCGGGGTAGCCGACCGCCACCGCGAGCGAGGAGTTCTTGGTCAGGTTCAGGTACTGGCTGGTGACGGGGGGGATGATCACCCGCAGTGCCTGCGGCAGCAGCACCAGGCGCATCTCCATGCCGCGCGACAGCCCCAGTGCGGCGCTCGCTTCGTGCTGTCCGTACGCCACGGCCTGGACGCCGCCACGCACGATCTCGGCGATGTACGAGGCGGTGTAGATGGTCAGGCCGATCAGCACCGTCAGGTATTCCGGCGTCACCGCCCCGCCACCGACCACGTTCAGGGCGGTCTTCTCCGGGATGTCCAGCTCGGCCGGGGAGCCACCGGCCAGCCAGCCGAGCACGGTCATGCCGATCATGATCGCCAGCGCCGGCAAAAACAGCGGACGCGCGATGCCGGTGGCATCGAAATGGCGCCGGCGGTAGCGCGACCAGACCCATGCGCCCAGGCATCCGAGAGCCAGGCCGGCCAGCGTGAAGACATGCGCAGCGGCCCACAACGGAATCGGGAACTGCAAACCGTTCTTGCTGAAGAAGACGAGGGCCAGCGGCCGCAGCGCCTCTTCGATCGGCGGCATCGTCTCGGTCAGGATGAAGTACCAGATGAACAACTGCAGCAGCAGCGGCACGTTGCGGAAGAACTCCACGTACGCGCCGCACAAGCTGCGCAGCAGGAAATTGCGCGACAGCCGCCCGACGCCGATCAGCGTGCCCAGCAGGGTGGCCAGCACGATGCCGACGACGGCCACGCGCAAGGTGTTGGACAGGCCGACCACGAAGGCCTTGCCGTAACTCTCGGCCGAATCGAACGGAATGATGCTCTCGCCGATCGAAAAGCCCGCCGGCTGGGTGATGAAGTCGAAGCCGCTCTGGATGCCGCGCAGGCGCATGTTTTCCAGCGTGTTGTGCAACAGGTAGGCGCCTGCGGCCAGGACCAGCAGCAGTGCGACGACCTGGTACACCAGGCCGCGAAAGGCTTGACTGCGCCAGGACCAGCGGCGCACTTTGGGAGGAGCAGCCATGACAACAAAGGCACGGCTCGCCGCGGGGCGAGCCGTGCGTGCCTCCTGTGTGATCAGCGCACCGGCGGCGCGTACATGAAGCCGCCCTTGCTCCACAGGTTGTTGGCGCCGCGCGGCAGCTTCAACGCCGACTTCGGGCCGACATTGCGCTCGAAGATCTCACCGTAGTTGCCGGTGGCCTTGATCGCGCGGTAGGCCCAGTCCTTGTCCAGCCCGAGCAGCTTGCCGGTGTCTTCCGACGTACCCAGGATGCGCTGCACCACCGGGTCCTTGCTGTCGGCCTTCATCTGGTCGACGTTGGCCTGGGTGATGCCATATTCCTCGGCCTCGATCAAGGCGAACACCACCCACTTGACGATGGCGAAGAACTCGTCGTCACCGCGCCGCACCGACGGGCCGAGCGGTTCCTTGGAGATCAACTCGGGCAGGATCACATGGTCTTCTGGATTGCTCGCAATCTTGTTGCGGATCGAAGCCAGCCCCGAAGCGTCCGTCGTGTAGGCCTGGCAGCGGCCCGCGAAATAGGCCTTGTCGGTGGCCTCCTGCGTTTCGAAGACGACCGACTTCATATTCAGGCCGCTGGCCTTCGAATAATCCGTCAGGTTCTTCTCGGTGGTGGTGCCGGACTGCACGCAGACCGTGGCGCCCTTCAACTGCTTGGCGCTCGTGACCTTGGATTTCTTGGGCACCATGAAACCCTGGCCGTCGTAGTAGGTTACGCCGGTGAAGTGCAGACCCAGCGAGGCGTCGCGTGTCAGCGTCCAGGTGGTGTTGCGCGACAGCACATCGACCTCGCCCGACTGCAGGGCGGCGAAGCGCTGCGCCGCGTTCAACGGCACCCACTTGATCTTCGACGCATCGCTGAGCACGGTGGCAGCGACGGCTTTGCAGACGTCGATGTCCAGGCCGGCCCAATTGCCCTGGCTGTCGGCGGCAGCGAAACCTGGCAACCCGGCGGAATTGACCCCGCAGACCAGCTGGCCGCGTTGCTTGATCGTGTCCAAGGTCTTGCCGGCATGCGCCGGTGCTGCCGCCAAAGCGCCGACGGCCAACAGCGCGCCGAACGCGAGTCGCGAGAGGTTCTTCTTCATC
Source organism: uncultured beta proteobacterium (assembly GCA_963741125.1). Lineage (GTDB taxonomy): Bacteria > Pseudomonadota > Gammaproteobacteria > Burkholderiales > Burkholderiaceae_C > CADEEN01. The sequence continues at coordinate 283,994 of CAVUGY010000012.1, read as the reverse complement.
GAAAAGCTCCTAGGTGAGTGGGATGCTCCGCGGCCCCTGGCGGCGCGGCGAGACGTGACACTAATGTCAAAACGCGCGCGCATCAATGGAGCGATTCCCTGATCGCATCACGCCGCCGGGGTCGGCGCGGTTTCACGATCCCTGATGGTGCATGCCGCTTTCGCGGCCGAAGATCGCGTCAGCGCAGGTCGACGCGGTCGGGCAACTCGTTCGGGTTGGCCTGACCGGCGGCCAGCGGGAAATGTTGCGCCAGCACCGCGTCCACCGCGGCGATGGCCGCCATCAATCCCTGTTCGTGGCGCCCGGCGCGAAAGGCTTCGCCCATGGCAGCCACGACGTGCTGCCAATGTTCGGGCGACACATGGCGGGCCAGGCCGCGATCGGCAACGATCTCGATGGCCCGGTCGGCCAGCAGCAGGTAGATCAGCACACCGTTGTTGGCCTCGGTATCCCACACGCGCAGCTTGCCGAACAGCGCGATCGCGCGGTCGCGCGCGCTCAGGCCCTTGCACAGATACGACAGCGGCAGGCCGGCCTCGACGCACAGGCGGATTTCGCCGCTGTGGCACTTTTCGCTGGCTTGCACGCGGGCTTCGAGCCGCGCCAACGTGCCCTCGCCCAGTGCACGGTGCGTGTCGCGCTCGTCGAGCCAGCGGTGTTTGAGGATGCGCAGCAGCTTGCTCATGGTGTCTTACCAACTCCCTGACGAACCGCCGCCGCCGAAGTCGCCGCCGCCGCCCGATGAAAAGCCGCCGCCACCGCCACCGCCGCCGGACCAGCCGCCGCCGCCAAAACCACCAAAGCCGCCACCCAGGCCGCCCCCGCGACCGCCGCCGCGCAAGAGGCTCGAGGCGCTGGCGAAGAGGCCGAACAGCAGGCCGATCAAACCACCGATGGCGACGAGGATCAGGCTGCCGGTGACCAGCCAGGCGATGGCGCCGGTGGCGCCGGCGCTGGCCAGCGAGCCCAGGCCGCGACCCAGGATGCGCCGCGTGACGCCGGCCAGGATGGGCAGCGCGATGAAGGCGAAGATCAGCAGGTCGCTCGACGGCAGCTTGAACCCCGAACCCTGCCGCGCGGCTTTGCGCGACGGGCGCGGGCAGGTGCTCGCCCTTGATGCGTGCGATCAGCTGGTCGGTGGCGGCATCGAGGCCGCCGGCATAGTCGTTGGCGCGGAACGCCGGCCGTATCGCGCCGTCGATGATCTGCCTCGTGGCCAGGTCGGGCACCGCACCTTCGAGCGCCTTGGCGGTCTGGATGTTGACCTTGCGATCGCTCTTGGCGACGACGATCAAGAGGCCATCGCCGACCTCGCGGCGGCCGATCTTCCATGTATCGCCGATGCGCTGGGCGTAGGCGGCGATGTCCTCGGGTGCCGTTGTCGGCACCAGCAGCACCACGATCTGCGGGCCGGATTCGGCCTCGAAGGCGGCCAGCTTGCGCGTCAGGCCGTCGATCTGCTCGGCCGTGAGCGTACCGGTTTGGTCGATCACGCGGCCCGACAGCGGCGGCACCGGCAGCACGTCCTGGGCCTGCGCCCAGGCGCCGGCCAGCAGCAGCACCAGCAGCGCGCCGAGCCGGTGCACGAGGCTCATGCCCTAGGCCTTACTTCGAGGCCGCCGGGGCAGCAGCAGGCACCTTGTCGAAGCTCACCGACGGCGGTGTCGAGATCTGCGCTTCGTTGGCCACCGTGAAGCTGGGCTTGACCGTGTAGCTGAACATCATGGCCGTCAGGTTGGTCGGGAACTGGCGCGCCAGCACGTTGTAGTCGGCCACCGACTTGATGTAGCGGTTGCGCGCCACGGTGATGCGGTTCTCGGTGCCTTCGAGCTGCACGCGCAGATCCTGGAAGGCCTGGTTCGCCTTCAAGCTCGGGTACTGCTCGCTGACCATCATCAGGCGCGACAGCGCGCTGCCGATCTCGCCCTGTACCTGCTGGAACTTCTTGAACGCCTCGGGGTTGTTCAGGGTCTCGGGCGTGACCTGGATCGACGTCGCCTTGGCGCGCGCCTCGATCACCTTGGTCAGGGTTTCCTGCTCGAAGTTGGCCTCGCCCTTGACGGTGGCCACGATGTTGGGGATCAGGTCGGCACGCCGCTGGTACTGATTCAGCACCTCGGACCATGCGGCCTTGACCTGCTCGTCCAGGGTCTGGAATTGGTTGTAGCCGCAGCCTGAAAGCGCCAACACGGTGGTCAGCGCGGCGAACCAGGCGGCAAGGCGTCGGATGGCTGTCGTCATGCGAGTGATCTCCTCAACAAGGGTGGCGGATGCTACCCGTGGCCGCAAGGTGCGGCCACGCGGCGCGGATTCAATAGCCGAGACTAGAATCTCGCCCGTGCCGAGGAGCGTTGCGACGGTTGGTGATCAGCCGCCAGGCTCGGCACGCGCGCGGTGGCCTCTGCCGCGCGTGGCAACGGCGCTCGTCTTGCTCCCGGTGCAACGACGATGACTGCCCGCAATCCCCTGCCGCTGCGCCTGTCGGGCCTCGAACCGTTGACCATCGAGCCCGGCTCGCTGTTCGTCAACATCGGCGAGCGCACCAACGTCACCGGCTCGAAGGCCTTCGCGCGGCTGATCCTGGGCGGCCAGTTCGAGCAAGCCCTCGCCGTGGCGCGCCAGCAGGTCGAGAACGGGGCGCAGATCATCGACGTCAACATGGACGAGGCCATGCTCGACAGCCGGGCCGCGATGGTGCGCTTCCTGCAGCTGATGGCCGGCGAGCCCGAAATCGCGCGCGTGCCGGTGATGATCGACTCGTCGAAGTGGAGCGTCATCGAAGCCGGTCTGCAGTGCATCCAGGGCAAGGGCATCGTCAACTCGATCTCGATGAAGGAAGGCGAGGCCGAATTCCGGCGCCAGGCCAAGCTGGTGCGGCGCTACGGCGCTGCGGCGGTGGTCATGGCCTTCGACGAAAAAGGCCAGGCCGACACCTTGGCGCGCAAGACGGAAATCTGTGCCCGCGCCTACCGCATCCTGACGGGCGAGGTCGGCTTCCCGGCCGAGGACATCATCTTCGACCCCAACATCTTCGCCATCGCCACCGGCATCGAGGAGCACGACAACTACGCCGTCGATTTCATAGCAGCCACGCGCTGGATCAAGCAGAACCTGCCCGGCGCCAAGGTCTCGGGCGGTGTGTCGAATGTGTCCTTCAGCTTCCGCGGCAACGACCCGGTGCGCGAGGCCATCCACACCGTGTTCCTGTACCACGCCATCCAGGCCGGCATGGACATGGGCATCGTCAACGCCGGCATGGTGGGCGTGTACGACGACCTCGACCCCGAGCTGCGCGAGCGGGTCGAGGACGTGGTGCTCAATCGCCGCAAGGATGCCGGCGAGCGCCTGGTCGAGATCGCCGACCGCGCCAAAGGTCGGGCCTTGGACGACAGCGCCCGCCTGGCCTGGCGCGTCGGCGACGTCAACGAACGCCTGGCCCATGCCCTGGTCCACGGCATCACCGAATTCATCAGCGCCGACACCGAAGAAGCCTGGCTGGCGATGCAGGCTGCGGGCGGCCGGCCGCTGCATGTCATCGAGGGCCCGCTGATGGCCGGCATGAACACGGTGGGCGATCTGTTCGGCGCCGGCAAGATGTTCCTGCCCCAGGTGGTGAAGAGTGCGCGCGTGATGAAGCAGGCCGTGGCCCACCTGCTGCCCTACATCGAGGCCGAGAAGAAGGCTCTGATCGACGCCGGCGGGCAGGCCAGGGCCAAGGGCAAGATCGTCATCGCCACCGTCAAGGGTGACGTGCACGACATCGGCAAGAACATCGTCACCGTCGTGCTCCAGTGCAACAACTTCGAAGTCATCAACATGGGCGTGATGGTGCCGTGCCAGGACATCCTGGCCAAGGCGCGCGTCGAGGGCGCCGACATCATCGGCCTGTCGGGCCTGATCACGCCCAGCCTGGAAGAGATGCAGCATGTGGCCGCCGAGATGCAGCGCGACGAGTGGTTCCGCGTGAAGAAGATTGCGCTGCTGATCGGCGGCGCCACCACCAGCCGGGTGCACACCGCGGTCAAGATCGCGCCGCATTACGAAGGCCCGGTCATCTACGTGCCCGATGCGTCGCGCAGCGTCGGCGTGTGCACCGAGCTGCTCAGCGACGAGCGCGCGGCGAAATATATCGCCGAGCTGAACGCCGACTATGTCCGCGTGCGCGAGCAGCATGCCGGCAAGAAGGCCGCGCCCCTGGTGACGCTGGCCGAGGCCCGCGCCAACAAACAGGTGATAGCCTGGGCCGCCTACACGCCGCCGGTGCCCCGGTTCTTCGGCCGCCGCGAGTTGCGCAATGTCGATCTGGCCGAGATCGCCGCCCACATCGACTGGACGCCCTTGTTCCAGACCTGGGACCTGGCCGGCCGCTTCCCCGACATCCTGCGCGACGAGGTCGTGGGCACCGAGGCCACGCGCGTTTTCAGCGACGCCAAACGCATGCTGCAGCGCCTGATCGAAGGCCGCTGGCTGCAGGCCCATGGCGTGGTCGGCCTGTACCCGGCCAACACGATAGACGAGGATGACATCGCCTTCTACGCCGACGAGTCACGCGGCGAGCCGTTGATGGTCTGGCATGGCTTGCGCGTGCAGACGGCGCGGCCGGTGATCGACGGGGTCAAGCGACCGAACCGCTGCCTGGCCGACTTCGTTGCGCCGCGCGGCGTGAAGCCCGATTACGCCGGCATGTTCGCCGTCAGCATCCAGGGCGTCGAGAAGAAGGAAGCCCAGTTCCTCGCCGACCACGACGACTATTCGGCGATCATGCTCAAGGCCCTGGCTGATCGCCTGGCCGAAGCCTTTGCCGAGCGCCTGCACCAGCGTGTGCGCACCGAGCTGTGGGGCTATGCGCCGCAGGAGGCGCTGTCCAACGAGGCGCTGATCGCCGAGAACTACCGCGGCATCCGCCCCGCCCCCGGCTATCCGGCCTGCCCCGACCACCGACCCAAGCGCGATCTGTTCCGCGTGCTCGACGCCGGGCGCATCGGCATGGGCCTGACCGAGAGCCTGGCCATGACGCCGGCGGCCAGCGTCAGCGGCTTTTACCTCGCGCACCCCGAGGCGATGTACTTCAACGTCGGCAGCATAGGCGGCGACCAGTTGACGGACTGGGCCGCGCGCTGTGCCCTCGATGAAGTCGCTGCACGTCGCGCATTGGCGTCGCAGCTCGGCTGACGGCTGCCGTGGTCACGCCGACACCACCGACACCCTCCGTGCCCGGCCGCACGAGTGGCCTGTCGGCTTGGCTGCGCGCATTCTGGCCGGCGCCGATCGCCGCCGACTGGCGCGAGCGTCTGCGTGTCCTGGTCGGCGCCGCGCTCGGTATCTTGATCACGGGAGGCCTGTGCGGACTCGGCGGCGGCACGACGACCTGGCCCTGGTTGGTCGCCCCCATGGGTGCCAGCGCGGTGCTGATTTTCGGCGCGCCGGCCAGCCCTTTGGCGCAGCCCTGGCCGGTGATCGCCGGCAACTCCCTCTCGGCCTTGGTCGGCGTCGTTTGCGTGCAGTGGGGCGGGCCGCCGGTGGTGATGGCCGCGCTTGCGGTGGGGGCCGCGATCGGTGTGATGTTCGCGCTGCGCTGCCTGCACCCACCGGGCGGCGCTTCGGCGCTGCTGGTGGTGTTGACCGGCGTCAGCGATCCGGCCTTCGTGCTCTATCCCGTGCTCGCCAACTCGGTGCTGTTGGTCGCCGCCGGCATCGCCTACAACCGCGCGACGCGACGCGACTACCCGCATCGCCTCGTGGTCGCGGCCGCGCAGGCACGCGACATCGAGGCCGAGGCGATAAACGCCGAACTCGACGCCGTGCTGGCGCGGCACAGCCACAGCCTGGATATCGGCCGCGACGAACTCAAGGCCCTGCTCGAAGATGCGCAGCTGCAGGCCTACCAGCGCAAGCTGGCCAACATCCGCTGCGGCGACATCATGTCGCGTCGGCTGATCACGGTGACCCAGCTCACGCCCGTGCCTGAAGCCTGGGCCCTGTTCCGCGAGCACCGCATCAAGGCCTTGCCGGTGGTCGACGCCGCGGGCGGTGTGGTGGGCATCGTGACGCCGGCCGACTTCATGCGCCAGGCGCAGCCGGCCGAGACCGTGGGTCAGATCATGTCGCACAAGGTACGCGTGGCCAGCGCCCGACGCCACCTGGTCGAACTGGTCCCCTTGTTCGGCAGCACCGGCCATCACCATATCCCGGTCGTCGACGACAGTGGCCGGCTGGTCGGCATCATCACCCAGTCGGACGTGGTGGCGGCGCTGTGCCGGCCGCACGACGGCGCGGCGTCTACCGAGCAGGTGCGCAACGAGCCCTAGCTGCGAGGCGAGATCAGCGTGGCCCCGAACTTCATCGCTGCGTCTTCATCTCGCTCTCGTGCCACTTGCCCAGCACCAGCCTGGCGACGAGGTTGAAGATCAGGAAGATTGCGATGCCGGTCAACGACACCAGCACCAGTGCGGCGAACATCTTCGGGATTTCGGTGCGAAAACTGGCTTCGAGAATGCGCGAGGCCAGGCCGGTCTCGCGACCGGCGGCGCCGGCGACGAATTCGGCCACCACCGCGCCGATCAGGCTCAAACCCCCGGCAATCTTCAGCCCGGCAATGAAATAGGGCATGGCCGCCGGCGCCAGCAGCAAACGCAGGGTCTGCCAGCGGCTCGCGCGGTAGAGCTTGAACAGATCGCGCAGATTCAGGTCGGCGCTGCGCAGGCCGATGACGGTGTTGGACAGGATCGGGAAGAAGGCCACGATGAAGGCCACCAGCAGCAGCGCCGCCGTGGTGCTGGGAATGAAGATGATGATCAGCGGCGCGATGGCGATGATCGGCGTGACCTGCAGCATGACCGCAAACGGGAACAGGCTGAGTTCGATCCAGCGTGACAGCGCGAACAGCGCGGCCAGCAGCACGCCGCCCACCACCGCCAGCAGCAGCGCACCGAAGGTGATCTTGACCGTGAACCACCAGCTCGCCATCAGCGAGCCGAGGTTGGCCCACAGCGTCTGGCCGATCAGCGATGGGCTGGGCAGGATGTAGTGCGGGATCTGGTTGATCCGCACCACCGCTTCCCAGGCCAGCAGGGCGAGCACGAAGATCGTGATCGGCAGCGCGACGCGGACCCAGCGCCGCTGTGCCAGCGGCACCTTGCCGCCGCCGGTCATGATGCGTTCTTCAGTCATCGTGGCCTGCGGCAATGGAGAGGGCCTTGGAGACCTGTACGCAGCAATCGTTGTAGCGCGTGGTGGCGCGGAAGGCGTCGCTGCGCGGGTAGGGCTCGTCGACCTCGATCTCGGCGACCACCCGGCCCGGGCGCGCGGCCATGACCACGATGCGCTGGCTCAGATACACCGATTCGTAGACGCTGTGGGTCACGAACATCACGGTGAAGCGCGCGGCCTGCCACAGGGCCAGGGTTTCGTTGTTGAGCTTGAAGCGTGTCATCTCGTCGAGCGCGGCGAAAGGCTCGTCCATCAGCAGCAGCCGTGGTTGCGTGACCATGGCGCGGGCGATCGACACGCGCATCATCATGCCGCCCGACAGCTCGCGTGGATAGGCGGCCGCGAACTGGGCCAGGCCGACGGTCTGCAGTGCCGCATCGATCGCCGCGCGCGCCTGCTCGCGTGATTGCCCGGCCAGGCGCAGCGGCAACCAAACGTTGTCGTAGACGGTGGCCCAAGGCATCAGCGTCGGCTCCTGGAAGACGAAGCTCATGTCGTGAGCGTGGTCGGCGCCGTCGCCGCTCCAGGCGATCGAACCGCTGCTGATGGACGACAGGCCGGCGATCATCTTCAGCGCCGTGCTCTTGCCGCAGCCCGAGGGCCCGAGCAGGCTGACGAACTCGTGCTCCCCGACGGTCAGCGACAGGTCGGCCAGCGCGACAGTGCCGCTGTCGTAACGCTTGTGGATGTTGCGCAGCGCCAGCAATGGCCTTTGGGCATCCGACTTGGCAAGGGCCTGGCGGCTCATGCCAGTTCGATCAGCACGGGCTGATGGCCCGAGGACCGGGTTTGCAGATTCACCTCGACGCGCCGCACATGGTCTTGCAGGCCTTCGCTGACGAAGATGTAGTCGACGGTGATCGGTTCGGGCCGGTAGCGGCGGTCGAAGAGCTGGAAGGTCGGTGCGTGCGGCTGGCCAGGATGCGCCAACATCCAGGCATCGAACAGGCGGTCGGCCACGAAACCCTGCGGTGCGTCCGGCGACACCACCGGCACGAAGGGCTCTTGCAGCGTCAGGTGCTCGGCGCTGCCGGGCTCGAGGTTCCAGTCGCCGCACAGCACCGCATGCCGGGTGTGCAGCTTGTTCTGGAACGGCCAGCCGGTCTGGTCGTCGAGCGGCGCAAACATCGCCTGCTCGCAGGCCTGGGCGTGCAGCTCGCGCAGGGCGTGTACCTGCGCCGCACGCTGGCGTGGCGCGTAGTACTCGAGGTGCGAGGTCATCACCCGCAGCGGCCCCAACGGGGTGCGCAGCGTGGCCACCGAACAGCAGCGCGGCATCGAGCGCTTGCCGGCCTGTGCCGGGTAGGGCAGCAGCTGGTGCGCGATTTGCGCGACGGGCAGGCGGCTGGCGATCAGGTTGCCGAACTGCTGGCGCCGGCCGTCGGCGTCGCGCTCGTCGACGGCCGCACCGAAAAAACACTCGAAGCCGGGCAAGCACTCGCGCAACAGGGCCGGCTGGTCATGCGCCGGCGTGCCCGGAAGCTGCGGGTAGTTGACGGCCACTTCCTGCAGGCACAGCACGTCGAAATCGACGAAGCTGCGGGCCTCGCGCACGATGCGCGCCACATCGACGGCGCCGTCCAGGCCGCAGCACCATTGCACGTTCCATGTCAGCAGCCGCATCAGTCGAGCCTATCGTTGCCGTCGAAAACAATGCTACTGCAAGGCTTGCCGGCGGTCGCGCTGCGCTATCGTCGCAGCCGTATTCATCCCGCAGATGCTGCCGATCGTGCTGCAATCAGGCCCGATGTCCAACACATCAAGCACAGGGCCGATGATTGCTTCGGCCGACTATCTGCCGCACGTCGATGGCCTGCGCGCGATCGCAGTGCTCGCCGTAGTCCTTTATCACGTGGCGCCACGTTGGCTGCCCGGCGGGCTGGCCGGCGTTGATATCTTTTTCGTGATCTCCGGCTTTGTGGTGTCGGCTTCACTGTCGAGACATGCTGGCGAAGCGCCGCTGGCCTACCTCGGCGGCTTTTATCGGCGCCGGCTCGCGCGAATCCTCCCGGCACTCGTCCTGATGCTGATCGTCACCGGGTTGATGAACGTGTTGCTGCTGCCGAAATCGTGGATGAGCGATGCGGTAGAACGCACGGCGCGCTACGCGTTCGTCGGATTCAGCAATTGGGTCTTGCAGAGCCAGGGCGACACGTACTTTGCGCCCCAGGCAGAGCTCAATCCCTTCACGCACACCTGGTCTCTGGGAGTCGAAGAGCAGTTCTATCTGGTAGCGCCGATCTTGCTGTTCGCCTGCCATTCGCCTGCCAGGTCCCGACGCATCGTTGCGCTGGGCGTTTTGGCCGCGGCCGGGCTGGCGTCGATGATGTTTTGCGCCTGGGCGACGTCCGCCGACCCCTTGCTTGCTTTCTACAGCGTCACCTCGCGATTTTGGGAGCTTGCCGCCGGAATGGGCTGGTTTCTGTCGAGCCGGGTGATCGGTCTGCGCGTGTCCGACCGCATCTGCAAGGGCTTGCCCTTGTTGGGCGCGATCCTCGTGGCACTGGGATTGGCGTGGCCGCCGACGACGTTTCCATGGCCCATGGTCGTGCCTACCGTTCTGGGTACGCTGTGCCTGATCGGGATCAGGCCCATGCTCGCCGCTGCGCCATCGGCGCGGCCTGTGCTCGCACAGCCGGCCGCTGTGTGGATCGGTCAGCGCTCGTACTCGTTGTACCTGTGGCACTGGCCGATCGTTGTTCTGGCCAAGTGGACCGTGGGGCTTGAGTCCGCGCAATTTCAGCTGGGCGTGGTGGCCCTGGCTGTCGTGCTGGCCGCCTTGTCCTATCGCTTCGTCGAACGGCCTCTGAGGATCGTCCTAGCGCGGCGCTCCAGTGCATCGTCGATACGGGTCGGTCGCGACGTTTGCCGGCTTGATCCTGGGAGCGCTGGTTGCAAGCCGGTGTCTGTATCTCGTGCAGCCCTTGATTGGACTGAGCGTGGTGACTCGGGATCGCGGCGATTGGTACAGCGGCGATCGAATGAGCGGCGCCGAGAGCCAGCCACGGCGATGCGATGTGGCCGTCGACAAAGGTGTCCGTGACGGCGTCGAATGGATCGAGTACTTGCCGTCCAGGTGTCGTGCAGGAGCCTCGGCATCGAGGCAACTGTTTGTGCTCGGGGACTCACACGCGACGGCCTATCTGCCCTTGTTCGATCAAATGAGCGCAGTCAACGGGGTTCGTGTGTCGGTGATGCATGCGCCCGGGTGCAACACCTACGACCTTCAGCGCCCGATCGCAAGTGCTCATCAGACGGCCTGCAGCGCAAGCGTCCGGTCCGCACTGAGTCGAATTCAGAGCGAGGTGCGGCCCGATGACATCGTGTTCTTGCCTTCGCTGCGCGTGCCGCGATGGTCCGACAGCTGGGGAGGACTGGCGGCCATACCGGCCACGCAGGTCGATGCGCGGGCCGCAGGACGGCTGGCCCTGTCCGAGGCGCAGCGCGATTTCGCGCCCCTGTTGAATTTGGGCGCCCGTCTCGTCTTGGAAGCGCCCAAGCCCGTGTTCCGTTCGCCAGTCTTTCGCTGTGTGGACCGCTACACGCATGACAGTCCGGCGTGCCGCGGCGGCCTGTCAGTCTCCCGGGCTGACATGCAGCGTTACCGCGAGCCCGCATTGGATCGAATGCGTACCTGGGCCGGCGCCGACCGGCGCGTATCGATATGGGATCCGTTCCCGACCCTTTGTCCGGATGTCGAATGTCGGGCTTTGACGCCCGCCGGGCGGCCGCTGTATTTCGATGGCGACCATATCAGCGCTCATGCCAACCGCCTGCTCTTCCCGGCATTCAATATCTTCTGGGCGGAGTTGACTTCGCCGATCAGCGACGAGCCCGATGGGTCGCCGACGAAGCTTCGCAGCCCTTCGCAGTGACTACCGCGACCTGCCTACCTGCAATTGGGGCCGCTGACGTCGACACGGTCGCATGCGTCGACCAGAAAATTCGATCTTGCGCGACCGGAAATGACCAGCGCTGCGCTCAGGTTCAGGCCATAAGGGCTGTCGGCAGCGCCCTGCGCCACTGCATCGCCTCGGCGACATGCTGCGCACGGATGTGCTCGCTGCCCTGCAGGTCGGCGATCGTGCGCGCGAGTTTGAGTACGCGGTGCAGGCCGCGCCCCGACCAGCCGAGCCGCTGCGCGGCGCGGTGCAGCAAGTCGCGGCTGGCCTCGTCGAGGACGCAATGGCGTTCGAGTTCGGCCACCGGCAACTCGGCGTTGGTCACCCCCTGGCGCGCCTGCTGAAGTTGCCGCGCGGCGTGTACGCGTTGGGCGATCACGGCGCTGGCTTCGCCGTCGGCCGCGCCCATCAATTCGGCGGGCTTGACCGCCGGGACTTCGACCTGCAGGTCGATGCGGTCGAGCAATGGGCCCGACAGCCGCCCCTGGTAGCGCGACACGGCATCGGGGGTGCAGCGGCAATGCTGGCCGGTGGCGGCGAACGCGCCGAGGTAGCCGCAGGGACAGGGGTTCATCGCCGCGATCAACTGAAAGCGCGCCGGGAACGAGGCCTGGCGCGCGGCACGTGAAATCGTGATGCGGCCGGTTTCCAGCGGCTCGCGCAGGGCCTCGAGCGCGGCGCGCGGCAACTCGGGCAGCTCGTCGAGGAACAGCACCCCGGCATGGGCCAGCGAGATTTCGCCCGGCCGCGGTGGCGAACCGCCGCCGACCAGCGCCGCCGCAGTGGCCGAATGGTGCGGTGCGCGAAACGGCCGCACCCGCCAGCGCGCGGGATCGAATTGCCCGCACAGGCTGGCGATGGCGGCGCTGGCCAGCGCTTCGTTGTCGGCCATCGGCGGCAGCAGGCCGGGCAGGCGCTGCGCCAGCATCGACTTGCCGGTGCCCGGTGGGCCGACCATCAGCACGCTGTGGCCGCCGGCTGCGGCGATTTCCAGCGCCCGTTTGGCGCCGGCCTGGCCGTGCACGTCGCGCATGTCGATCGCCAGCGTCACGGCCGCGGCATGCACCGCCTGCGCCACTGCCAGCGGCGGCGCGGCGGCGCCCGGCTGCAAGGCGGCCACCACCTCGAGCAGATGCGTGGCGCTGCGCACGTCGACACTATCGGCCAGCGCGGCCTCACGGGCGCTGGCCGCCGGCAGCACGAGTGTGCGGGCCACGGCCTCGTGCCGCACGGCCAGCGCCAGGGCGAGCGCGCCGCGCACCGGGCGCAACTCGCCGGCCAGCGACAGCTCGCCGGCGAACTCGTAGCGGTCCAGGGCCTGGCTGTCGATCTGCCCGGCGGCGGCCAGGATGCCGAGCGCAATCGGCAGGTCGAAGCGCCCCGATTCCTTGGGCAGATCGGCCGGTGCCAGGTTGACCGTGATGCGTTTGTTGTTCGGGAATCCCAGCCCACTGTGCGCCAGCGCCGCGCGCACGCGCTCACGCGCCTCCTTGACCTCGGTGTCGGCCAGCCCGACCAGCGTGAAGCTGGGCAGGCCATTGGCCAGGTGCACCTCGACCTGCACGGCAGGCGCGTCCAGGCCATCGAGCGCGCGGCTCCGAACAACGGCGAGCGCCACGTCAATGCCGCGCATCCGCCGCGGCGGGCCCAGGCCCCGACTGGCGGCTATGTATGGGGTGCGGTGTCATTCGGGCTCCGGTCTCCTTTGGAGCGCCGATTCTGTGGCGACCCCGGGCGGTCTGTCGTTCCCACTTAATGCGGAAGCACCGCATCAGTGCGAACGATGCGGAATCACCGCAATGGTGCATGGACAGCCGTGAAGCGCGCGTCTTTTGCCCAAGTGCGGGGCGTAGTCGTGCTGCCGGCAGCGGGCACGGAAGCTGCGAACGAGGCATTCAGCCGCTTTCGCATTCACCCACTGGAGATGGAATCACCATGACCAAGAAATCCCTGCTCGCCTTTGCCGCCGCCCTGGCGGCGGCGGGCCCCGCTATTTCCTATGCCGACGTGGCCTTCAACGTCGGGGCGGTCAGCGACTATCGCTACCGTGGCATTTCGCAGTCGCGCCTGAAGCCCGCGGTGCAAGGCGGCGTCGATTACAGCAACGGCCCGTTCTACCTCGGCGCCTGGGCCTCGACCATCAAGTGGATCAAGGACACCGGCGGCGACGCGCAACGCTCGAGGTCGACCTCTACGGTGGCTACAAGGGCGAGATCAGCAAGGATCTCGACCTATGACGTCGGTGTGCTGGCCTACCAGTACCCGGGCAACAACCTCGGCAATGCCTCACCGCCGAAGAACGCCAACACCACCGAGATCTACGGCGCGCTGACCTATGGCCCGGCGACGCTGAAGTACTCGCATGCGGTGACCAACATCTTCGGCAATCCCGACAGCAAGAACAGCTACTACCTCGATCTGTCGGCCGGCTTCGATGTCGGCAGCGGCGTGACCCTGACGCCGCATGTCGGCTACCAGAAGATCACCGGCGTCTACGACAGTCTGGCCACCTACACCGACTACTCGCTGACGGTGTCCAAGGACTTCAGCGGCATCGGTGCTGAGCGGCGCGATCGTCGGCACCGACGCCGACAGTACTTGGTACGTGCCTCGCCGCAACGGCAAGGATCTCGGCAAGGCCAGCCTGGTGGTCGGCGTGAAGTACAACTTCTAAGGAGACAGCTCATGAAAATGGTGACCGCGATCGTCAAGCCCTTCAAGCTCGACGAAGTGCGTGAAGCCCTGTCAGCGCATCGGCGTGCAAGGCATCACGGTGACCGAAGTCAAGGGCTTCGGCCGCCAGAAGGGCCACACCGAGCTGTACCGCGGCGCCGAGTACGTGGTCGACTTCCTGCCCAAGGTGAAGATCGAAGCCGCGGTCGACGACGCGCTCGTCGACCGCGTGATCGAGGCCATCGAAGCCGCGGCCCGCACCGGCAAGATCGGCGACGGCAAGATCTTCGTCACGCACGCTCGAGCAGGTGGTGCGCATCCGCACCGGCGAGACCGGCAAGGACGCGCTCTGACAGCCCATAGAGAGACAAACCAAATGAGCAAACAATTCATTGCTTCGATCGCGCTGGGGGCGGCCGTGCTCGGCTTCACCGGTGCGAGCTTCGCGCAGGCGTCCGCGCCTGCAACCGCCGCAGCTGCGGCAGCCACCCCGGCCACGGCCGCTGCCGCGCGCCGCGGCCGCAGCGTCGGCGGCCGCCGCGCCGGCGCCGGTGCCCAACAAGGGCGACGTGCGCCTGGATGCTGGTCTCCACCGCGCTCGTCATCATGATGTCGATCCCCGGCCTGGCGCTGTTCTACGGCGGCCTGGTGCGCAGCAAGAACATGCTGTCGGTGCTGATGCAGGTGTTCGTCACCTTCTCGCTGATCGTCGTGCTTGTGGTGTCGTCTACGGCTACAGCCTGGCGTTCACCGAGGGCAACGCCTTCTGTCGGCGGCTTCGATCGCCTCTTCCTGAAGGGCATGTTCGACCCGGTGAAGGGCGACGTTCGCGACCGGCGGCACCTTCAGCAAGGGCGTCGTGCATTCCCGAGCTGCTGTTCGTGGCTTCCAGGCCACCTTCGCGGCCATCACCTGCTGCCTGATCGTCGGCGCCTTCGCCGAGCGCATCAAGTTCTCGGCGGTGCTGCTGTTCATGGCGCTGTGGTTCACCTTCAGCTACGCGCCGATCGCGCACATGGTCTGGTTCTGGACGGGCCCGGATGCCTACACCGGCCAAGGAAGTCGTCGACGCGATGAACGCCAAGGCCGGCCTGATCTGGCAATGGGGTGCGCTCGACTTCGCCGGCGGCACGGTGGTGCACATCAACGCCGCGGTGGCCGGCCTGGTCGGCGCCTTCATGATCGGCAAGCGCGTCGGCTACGGCAAGGAATCGATGACGCCGCACAGCCTGACGCTGACGATGGTCGGTGCCTCGCTGCTGTGGGTCGGCTGGTTCGGCTTCAACGCCGGCTCGGCGCTCGAAGCCGGCAACAGCGCCGTGCTGGCCTTCATCAACACCTTCTCGGCCACCGCGGTGGCGGTGCTGGCCTGGTGCGTCGGTGAAGTCGCTGATGAAGGGCAAGGCCTCGATGCTGGGTGCCGCATCGGGTGCGGTGGCGGGTCTGGTGGCGATCACGCCGGCGGCCGGCAACGTCGGCCTGATGGGTGCGCTGGTGGTCGGCTTCGTCGCCGGCTTCGCCTGCCTGTGGGGCGTCAACGGCCTGAAGAAGCTGCTCGGCGCCGACGACTCGCTCGACGTGTTCGGCGTGCACGGTGTCGGCGGCATCGTCGGCGCGCTGCTGACCGGCGTGTTCAACACGCCAGGCGCTGGGCGGCCCGGGCCTGGTCACCGACTGGGTCACGGCGACGGTGGGCTCGAACGGCATCGTCGACCAGGTCATGGATCCAGGCTCAAGGCGGTGGGCGTGACGATCGTCTGGTCGGGCGTGGTCTCGCTCGTCGGCCTACAAGATCGTCGACCTGACGATCGGCCTGCGCGTGCACCGAAGACGAGGAGCGCGAGGGCCTGGACATCACGTCGCACGGCGAAACCGCGTACAGCAAGTAACGCCCTGCGGGTTCAAAGCGACAACGGGCCGCCGTCGGGCGGCCCTTTTCTTTGCGGGCTTCGCCCCGATGTAGCCAGGCTGGCGGCACCTCAACTGCCTAGAATCCGATCGCCTGTCCATCGAGGCCCGCATCATGGTTCCCCACCTCATCACCGCCCTCACCGGCCCGATCAACGAACTCGAGCAGCGCATCCTCGAGTCGATGCCGGCCATCGAGCGCTGGTTCCGGCTCGAGTGGATGGAGCACACGCCGCCGTTCTACAGCTCGGTGGACCTGCGCAACGCCGGCTTCAAGCTGGCGCCGGTCGACACCAACCTGTTCCCCGGCGGCTTCAACAACCTGACGCCCGAGATGCTGCCGCTGGCGGTGCAGGCGGCGATGGCGGCGATCGAGAAGATCTGCCCCGAGGCGAAGAACCTGCTGCTGATTCCCGAGAAGCACACCCGCAATACGTTCTACCTGGCGAACGTGCAGCGCCTGATGCGCATCTTCCACCAGGCCGGGCTGAACGTGCGCCTGGGCACGCTCGACGCCCGAGGTCAAGGCGCCGACCGAGCTGGCGCTGCCCGACGGCAGCACGCTCACGCGTCGAGCCGCTGCTGCGCACGCGCGGGCGCCTGGGCCTGAAGGACTTCGACCCCTGCACGATCCTGCTCAACAACGACCTCTCGGCCGGCATTCCGCAAGGTGCTCGAAGACCTGCACGAGCAGTACCTGCTGCCGCCGCTGCACGCCGGCTGGGCGGTGCGGCGCAAGACCAACCACTTCCAGAGCTACGAGGAAGTGGCGAAGAAGTTCGCCAAGCTGCTGGGCATGGACCCGTGGCTGATCAACCCGATGTTCGCGCACTGCGGCGAGGTCAACTTCACCGAGGGCACGGGCATCGAGTGCGTGCAGAGCAATGCCGATGCGCTGCTCACCAAGATCCGCCGCAAGTACAAGGAATACGGCATCAACGAGAAGCCCTTCGTCGTCGTCAAGGCCGACAACGGCACCTACGGCATGGGCATCATGACCGTGCGCGACGCCAAGGAGCTCGACGACCTGAACCGGCGCACGCGCAACAAGATGAGCGTGATCAAGGACGGCCAGGAGGTCACCGAGGTCATCATCCAGGAAGGCGTGCCGACCTACGAGCGCGTCAACGACGCCGTGGCCGAGCCGGTGGTCTACATGATCGACCGCTACGTGGTGGGCGGCTTCTACCGCGTGCACGCCGAGCGCGGCATCGACGAGAACCTCAACGCGCCGGGCTCGAGCTTCGTGCCGCTGGCCTTTGCCGAGAGCACGCAGCTGCCGCAGCCGGGCGCCAAGCCCGGCGCCAGCGCGCCGAACCGCTTCTACATGTACGGCGTGATCGCGCGCCTGGCGATGCTGGCCGCGAGCTACGAGCTGGAAGCCACCGACCCCGACGCGGAGATCTACGAGTGAGCGCATGGGCCCGGGCCCGCCCGGGCGCACAATGGCCACCCTTCGGATTCCAGGCGCCGCGTGCGGCGCCTTTTGCAGTGAGTACGGCAAGCACCAACAAGAAGAGCCCGGCCGCGCTGGCCGCACTGACCCTCGGTGCCTTCGGTGTCGTCTACGGCGACATCGGCACCAGCCCGCTCTACGCGCTGCAAGTTGGTCTTCGAGGGCGCGCATGTGCCGGTCTCGCACGACAACATCCTGGGCGTGCTGTCGCTGATCTTCTGGACGCTGACGATCATCGTCTCGCGTCAAGTACGTGCTCCTGATCCTGCGCGCCGACAACAACGGCGAAGGCGGCCTGATCGCGATGCTGGCGCTGGCCACCACGGCGGTGACGCGACAAGCCCGAGCTGCGCCGTGCGCTGATGATGGTCGGCATGTTCGGCACCGCCATCTTCTACGGCGACGGCGTCATCACGCCGGCGATCTCGGTGCTCGGTGCCGTCGAGGGTCTGAGCGTCGTCGCCCCCGCACTCAGCAGCTGGGTGCTGCCGCTGTCGCTGGTGGTGATCGTCGGCCTGTTCGCGGTGCAGCGCCTGGGCACGGGCAGTATCGGCAAGGCCTTCGGGCCGATCACCCTGGTCTGGTTCGTCGTCTTGACGCTGCTCGGGCTGCCGCACATCGCCGCCAATCCCGAGGTGCTGCAGGCGCTGAACCCGGGTCTGCGCGATCGGCTTCTTCGTGCAGCACAAGCGGCGTGGCCTTCCTCGATGCTGGGCGCGGTGGTGTTGTGCGTCACCGGCGGCGAGGCGCTGTACGCCGACATGGGGCACTTCGGCAAGCGTGCCGATCCGCATCGCCTGGTTCGGCATCGTGATGCCGGCGCTGGTGATCAACTACTTCGGCCAGGGCGCGATGCTGCTGCTGCGGCCGGAGAACGTGAAGAACCCGTTCTTCCTGATGGCGCCGCCACTGGGCCCAGGTGCCGCTGCTGGTGCTGGCCACCGCGGCGGCGGTGATCGCGTCGCAGGCGCTGATCTCGGCCGCCTTCTCGGTCACCAAGCAGGCCATCCAGCTCGGCCTGCTGCCGCGCATGGCGATCCAGCACACCTCGGTGCGCGACACCGGCCAGATCTACGTGCCCTTCGTCAACTGGGGCCTGTTCGTATTCATCGTGCTGGCGGTGGTGATGTTCAAGAGCTCGGCCGCGCTCGGCTCGGCCTATGGCATCGCGGTGACGATGGACATGACCATCACCACGGTGATGACCTTCTTCGTCGTGCGCTACGGCTGGAAGTTTCCGCTGCCGCTGTGCATCGCCGCGACCGGGTTCTTCTTCATCGTCGACGTGACGTTTTTTGCCTCTAACATGCTCAAGCTGCTGGCCGGTGGCTGGTTCCCGCATCGTCATCGGCATCGGCATGTTCGTGCTCATGCTGACCTGGACGCAAGGCCGGCGCCTGCTCAGCCACAAGCTGCGCGAAGACGCGATCCCGCTGGTCGATTTCCTGGGCGCCGTGTTCGTCACGCCGCCCACGCGCGTCGAAGGCACTGCGGTCTTCCTCAGCGCCGAGTCCGGGGCCACGCCCAATGCGCTGATGCACAACCTGAAGCACAACAAGGTGCTGCACGAACACAACCTGTTCGTCACCGTCAAGCACCATGACGTGCCCTGGGTCGGTTTTCAGCAGCGTATCGAGATGGAGCCGCTGGGCCACGACTGCTGGGCCGTGACGCTGAACTTCGGCTTCAAGAACGACCCCGACGTGCCCGAGGCGCTGAAGCTGCTCGAAGGCCGCGGCGTGCCGCTCGACGACATGGCCACCAGCTACTTTCTCAGCCGCGACATCGTCATCCCCACGCTCGGCGAAGGCATGCCGATGTGGCGCGAGAAGCTCTTTGCCTCGATGCACCGCAATGCGGCGGCGGCGGCCGACTTCCTCAACCTGCCGACGAACCGGATCGTCGAGTTGGGGGCCAAGGTAGAGATATAGGACCACCCCCGAAGCGGCTTCGCCGCTCCCCCTCAAGGGGGCACCGCTGGCGGACCGGCGGAGCCGGATCCGCGGCGGTTGCTTGAATCTACCGCGGTGCGTCCTGGCTGCCCTGGCTCAGGAAGCCGGCGGGCGCTCGCGCAAGGTGGTTCCCTCGACCGTCACGGGCTGGCCTACGGCCGGCGCGGTGCTTTGGGTGAAGGTGCGCAGACTGCCGTCGTTCATGCGCACGTGCACCTGGTAGACCGTGGTCGCGCGGCTGCGTTTTTCGACTTCGTTGCCGGCCACACCGCCGCCGACGGCGCCGAGCACGGTCGCCAGGCTCTTGCCGCTGCCGCCGCCGATGCGGCTGCCGACCAGGCCGCCGACGACTGCGCCGCCGACGACGCCGAGGCCGGTGGCTTCGCCCTTTTGCGATACGGCACTGACCGACTCGACCTTGCCGCAGGTGGCGCACACGCCGGCCGTGCGCTGGCCGGGTGCGGCCGCCGTCACGCTGCCCGACACCGCATGTGCCGACTTGCCCGCGCCATGCGGCGCGACGGCGGTCGCCTTTTCGGCCGGCGAGGCCTGCGTGGGAGCTGCGGCTTCGACCCCCAGCGGCGCGGAAGCGTCCTTGCGTGCCTGGCCTTCACCCGGCGCCAGCGCGCGTGTGGCCATCGTGGTCGCGATCGCGGTCAGGGCCAGCAGGCCGATGACGCCCGCAACCAGCGCGGCAGGGCGCGAGAACACGCTTTGGGTGGCGATCGGTGCAAGGCGGTTCGAATCCGTCGGGGTCATGGTCGGGCTCCTGGGGCATGGTCAGGTCAACCCGCATTCAACGCGCCGGCCCCTGTCGCGGTAGCTCACAAGGCAATTCCGATTGCGACCAGACGTTTCACCCGGCCCTCGGGCGGGCCTGGCTGCCGGCCATGCTTGGCCCAGGCTAGAGTGCGGCGCAACGTGGTCCGCAGGAGCCCATCCAGGTGAGCAAAGTCACGAACAGTCCCGCAGCCGAGTTGGCGCCGAGTCGGCGTATCGCAGACCTGACCGACATCGGCGTCGAGCGCATGGGCGATCTGGCCGATCTGCTGGCCGATCCGCGCGTGCTGCGGCTGGAAAACCTCGACACCGATCTGGCGCCACCTGCGCCTGCACTGGCCGCCACCGAGCGCGCGGTTCACGACGGCGATGCCAACAGTTACCTGCCGTTCTTTGGCCACAACGCCCTGCGCCAGGCGGCCACCGGCCTGGTGACACGCCTGGCCGGGCTGCCGGCCGGGGCGTACGACTGGCGCCGGCAATGCTTCATCAGCGCCGGTGGTCTGAGCGGCGTGTTCAACGCCCTGCTGGCCTGTATCGACCCGGGCGACGAAGTGGTGCTGACCAGCCCGACCTATGTCGGCCTCATCAACCGCGTGCGCCTGGCCGGCGGCGTGCCGCGTTTCGTGCCGCTGCGACCCGAGGCGTCGGGTTGGCGACTCGACGTCGATGCATTGCGCAGCCTGGTTGCGCAACGCGGCGCGCGCATCCGGGCCTTTCTGATGATGAGCCCGTCTATGCCTACCGGCGCGGTACTCGACGCCGCCGAATGGCGCGCGGTGTGCGAGGCCTGCGTCGCCCGCGACGCCTGGATGATCTACGACGCGGCGATGGAGCGCCTGCTCTTCGACGGCACGGCGCATATCCATCCGGCCTCGCTGCCGGGCATGCGAGAACGCACGGTGGTCATCGGTGCGCTGTCCAAGGAATACCGCATGATCGGCTGGCGGGTCGGCTGGGTCGTCTGCCCGCCGGCATTGTCGGAAGCGCTGGCGCGCGTCAGCCTGTCCAACGTGGTCACCCCGGTGGGTATCGCGCAAGCGGCGGCCAGCGCCGCGATCCTGGCCGACGATGACGGCATCCCCGCCTGCACGGCCTCATGGCAGGCGCGACGCGACCTGCTGCTCGACGAGCTGCGCAGCGATTTCGTGGTCCTGCGCCCGCAAGGCGGCTGGTCGCTGCTGATCGACATGGCCGCGCGCGGCCTCAGCGGCCGTCAGGCTTCGCAAGCCCTGCTCGAGCACGCGCAGATCGCCGCCACCTCGATGGAGAACTGGGGCCTGCCCGACACCGCGGGCTACCTGCGCCTGGTCTTCGCCAACGAGCCGCTGCCACGCTTGGCCGGCATCGGCGCACGCATGCGCGCGGCACTTCGGGGTTGAACGCCGGCGCGCCGGCAGCCGCGCGCGGCTTGTGCAACAGTAAGGCTCCGTCATCTGCCGCACCCGCCCATGAGCCTGCTCTTCGTCGCCGACCCGCTGGCCTCGTTCAAGACCACCAAGGATTCGACCTTCGTCATGATGCGCGAGGCCGCGCGCCGCGGTCACGCCCTGTGGGCCTGCGAGGATTCGCAGCTGAGCTGGCGGCGCGGCGAGCGGGTCACGGCCCGGGGCGCGCAGCGTATCGCCCTGACCGGCGACGCGCACGACTGGTTCAAGGTCGAGCAAACGCTGGACCTCGTCCTGGCCGACACCCGCGCCGTGCTGATGCGCAAGGATCCACCCTTCGACAGCGAATATTTCTACGCCACCCACCTGCTGTCACAGGCCGAGCGCGAGGGTGCGCGGGTCTTCAACCGGGCCGCGGCGCTGCGCGAGCACCCGGAAAAACTGGCCATCCTCGAGTTCCCGCAATTCCTAGGGCCGACCCTGGTCACGCGCGAGGCCCAGGCCATCCGCGACTTTCACGCCGCGCAGCGTGACATCATCCTCAAGCCGCTCGACGGCATGGGCGGCATGGGCATTTTTCGCGTCGGCCCCGACGGCTTGAACCTGGGCAGCATCGTCGAGACGCTGAACCAGCACGGCCGCGTCACGGTGATGGCGCAGAAGTACCTGCCCGAGATCGTCCGCGGCGACAAGCGCATCCTGCTCATCGGCGGCGAGCCGGTGCCCTTTGCACTGGCGCGCATCCCGCAGGGCAGCGAGATCCGCGGCAACCTGGCCGTCGGCGGCAAGGGCGTGGCGCAGCCGCTGTCGGCCCGCGACCGCGAGATCGCCGAGGCACTCGGCCCGACGCTGGCCGCGCGCGGCCTGCTGCTGGTCGGGCTGGACGTGATCGGCGACAGCCTGACCGAAATCAACGTCACCAGCCCGACCTGCTTTCAGGAGATCACGCAGCAGACCGGATTCGACGTGGCCAGGATGTTCGTCGATGCGCTCGAGCGGTCGCTCGCTGCATGAGGGGCATCCGGGTCGGCGCCACCTGCGCAGGCATGTCGGGCTCAGATGCCCGGCGCGAACCGCACAGCGGCTGACTTTGCAGGTAGGCTTCCGACCATGAAAAACGTCTTGATCTCGAATCCTCGCCGTCGCCATCCTGGTGGCACTCGTCGATCCCGCCCTGGCCCACAGTGCCGAGGGCCTGGCCGGTGGCTTTGTCAGCGGTTTCACCCACCCCATCGCCGGCCCGGACCATGTGATCGCGATGGTCGCGGTCGGCCTGTGGGGGGCCTTCCTCGGCCGCCCGGCGATATGGGTGCTGCCGGTGGTCTTCCCGCTGGTGATGGCCTTTGGCGGCGCGCTCGGCGTGCTCGGCGTGCCCCTGCCGGCGGTGGAAATCGGCATCGCGGTTTCGGCCATCGTGCTCGGCGCGATGGTCGGCCTGGCGGCGCGGCCGCCGCTCGTGGTGGCCGCCGTGATCGTCGGCACGTTTGCGATCTTCCACGGCCACGCCCATGGCACCGAATTGCCCTCGGCGGCCAGCCCGCTCGCCTACAGCCTGGGTTTCGTCATCGCGACCGGGCTGCTGCATGCCTCGGGCATCGCGCTGTCGCTGGTCACGCGCTGGCCGCAGGGCCGGCATGTGGTGCGTGGCTGCGGTGGCGGGATCGCGCTGGTCGGCGTGTTCTTCCTCGTCGCGCGCGCTGTGACACGACGCGCGCTCGTGGCCGGCCTGGCGCTGTGCGTCGGCGCCGCGCCGGCGGGCGCGCACAGTCCGATCCAGGGCATCGGCAATTTCTACAACGGTGCCCTGCATCCCATCGTGTCTGCGGCACACCTGCTGGCATTGCTGGCGCTGGGTTTGATGGTCGGGCAGGAAGTGCAGCGCGCAGCCGAAGGCGATCGGGGCAGGAGGGTCGAGACGCCGTTCATTGCCTTGCTGGGGGCACTCGCGCTGGGGCTGGCCGGACATCGTCTGGCGGGCGACCCGGACACCGACCTTGTGCTGCTCGCATTGGCCGTTGGCCTGGGCCTGAGTGTCGCCGCGGCCTGGGCGCCGCCGCGCGGGCTGCTATTGGCCGTCACGGCCGCGACCGGGCTGGCGGTCGCGGTGGCGTCGGGGCCGGCACAACTCGAAGGTGCCGCGCGCTGGACCCATCTGGTGGGCGTGCTGGGCGGTGCGATGCTCGTCTGCGCGTATGTGGCGGTGCTGGTCGCCGCAGCCCGCTTGGCATGGTTGCGCATTGCGGTGCGCGTGGTCGGCTCGTGGCTGGCCGCGGCCGCGTTGCTGGTGCTTGCGCTGTCGTTCGCGCGCTGAGCGTGCCCGCCATGTCCCTGCCATCTGCACGCCGCGCATGGGCCTGGCTGGCCCTCGTGTCGGTCGCCGGAACGGCCACCGCCCACGACACCTGGTTCGAGCCGCTGCCGCCCACGCCGGGCGGCCATGCGGTGTTCGCGCTCGGCACCGGAACGCGCTTTGCGAACTATGAGTTCCCGCTCGGCTATGAATACATCGTTGCCAGTGGGTGCCGTGGGGCGGGCGCGACCACGGCGCCGCTGGCCCATGTGGCGGACCGGCCGACTTCGGTGGTCGTGCGCAGCGCCACGCCGATCCATGCAGTCGCCGGCCTGACCTGCTGGGCCCAGTTGACGCCTTTCGAGGTCGTCGTGCCGCCCGACAAGATCGAGGTCTACCTGAGCGAGATACAGGCCGGCCCGGCCTTGCGCGCGACTTGGGCGGCGATGAAAGCCCGCGGCCTGCCCTGGCGCGAGCACTACACCAAATCTGCGCGCGTCGAGCTCGGCGGTGTCGGCCAACGCACCGCCCTGCCGATGGCCATGGATGTGCTGCTGGCCAACCCGCGCCAGCCGATCCGCGCCGGCGACGAACTCGGCTTCCAGGTGCTGCGCGACGGTGCGCCGATCGCCGAGCTGCCGGTCGAGCTGGTCGGTAGCCTGAATGGGCAGAGCCTGTGGCGCAAGACCGATGCGCAGGGCCGAGTCCGGATCAGCGTGCCGGTTGCCGGCCGCTGGATCCTGCGTGGCGTCGACCTGCGCGTGGCGAGTCCGGCAGCCGACGAGTGGGTGAGCTGGTTCGTGACCCTGGCCTTCGAGGCCATGCCTCGGCAATGAGACGAGCGCCGCTCAGGGCCAGCCCAGCTTGACCTGGAACGCGCGTTCGACGAACCAGAGGGCCGCCAGCATCGCGATCAGCAACGAGCCGCCGAGCATGGCGCCGCGCCGATAGAACAGGCTGCGCCGCAGCGCGAAGGCCAGCGGCAGGAACAGCGCAACGATCGCCAACTGGCCCGCTTCGACCCCGAGGTTGAAGCCCACCAGGGCCAATGCCAGCGCTTCGCGCGGCAGACCCAGATCGATCAGCACGCTGGCGAATCCGAATCCGTGAACCAGGCCGAAACCGAATGCGACCATCCAGCGCCGGCCGTGAAAGAGGGGCCAGACATTGTTCAGCGCGGCCAGGACCACCGATGCCGCGATGGCCGATTCGACCCAGCGTGAGGGCAAGGAGACGAATCCCAGCGTGGCCAGCGTCAGGGTGATCGAGTGCGCGATCGTGAATCCGGTGACGATCTTGAAGACGTCCACGAAGGCATGGGCGAAAGTCTCGACCGCGAGCCAGCGTCGCGCGCGCCATACCAGCACTGCGGGCAACAACAGCGAGAGCAGGAACAGGATGTGATCGAAGCCGACCCAGATGTGGCGCACGCCTTCGGTCGCGTAGGCCGTGAACTGGGACCAGCGGCTGACGGTCTTCAATTCGAAGCTCTGCGTCGGCGCCTGCGGCCCGAGCACGGCCGTGCGCGTCTGGCCCAGGGCCTGCAAGTTCAGCAGGCCGCGGTGCTGCGGGTCGAGGTCGGAAAACAAGGTGTAGGCAATGCTCAGTTGCGCCGGTGTCCCGCCGCAGTCGATCGTCATCGGCAGCACGGTGTAGGCGCCGTCGGTGTGGTCGTCGATCAGCTGCGCGCCGGGCTCGATCGTGCAGGGCTTGCCGTCGCCGCGCACCGTCAGCCGGGCCAGCGCATAAGCCGCGATCTCGGCATGCTTGGCCCGCACTTCGCCCCAGGTGATCTGGCCGTTGCCGTCGGCGTCCAGGCCGATCGCGAAATCGAGATCGCGCAGGGCGATGTCCCATTGGCCGGTCACGCCGATCGCTCCGACGCTGATCGACAGATAGCTGTCCGACGGTTTGTGTGCTTGCGCCGGCGCCAGCAGCGCGAGTGCCAAGCGCCAGCGCGAATGCCGAGCGCCTCATTGCGCGGCCGCCAGTTTGTCGGCCAACGACTGCAGGGCCACGCTCTGCACATGGTTGGCTCGCAACCAGTCGCGCACCGGTGCCGCCGCGTCGGGTTCGCGTGCGGCCAGCGCTGCTTCGAGCAGGATGCGCGCATCGGCGGCCTCGCGTTGCATGGCGTAGTTGCTGCGCGCCAAGGCCAGGGCGCGCTTGGCGTCTCCCTGCAACGCGAGCGCGAAGCGGGCTTCTTCCTTTTCGTGCGTGCGGTCACCGCGTGCGCGTGCGGCGTCGAAGCGTGCGGCCAGGTCGCGCGCCCAGCCCGAGGCGCGCGGGTCGTTGGCGGCTTTGGCCGCCAGGGCCAGGCGCAGCAGCAAGACATCGGCGCGCTCACCGTCCTTGAGCAGGACCAGCACCTCGCCGGCGCGGCCGCGGTCGAGCAGGAAGTCGGCGTACGCGGCCTGCAGGTAGACGTCGGCCTGGCCCAGCGCCAGCGCCTCGCGAAAAGCCCGTTCGGCACCGACCATGTCGCCGCGTCGCTCGGACATCTCGGCCCACCGCGTCAGGGCCCACAAACGCTCATCGGGCCGGGCATCGACAGCGGCTTGCAGGGCTGCGGCCAATGCAGTGATCGCAGCCTCGGCATGTCCGGACAGCGAATCCGCGGCCGCATGGCAAGCGGTGGCCAGCAGCGGCGTGGTCAGCGGGGCCAGGTGGTCGCAGGCTCGTGAGCTCGCGCCGTAATCGGCACGCACCAGGTGGATCGCGGCCAACCAGGCCCAGGCCTGCGCATTGCCGGGTTCGGCGAGCACCGCCGCGTCGAGGTCGGCCAGGGCCGGCTCGAACTGATGGCCGTATTGCAGCAGCACCGCGCGCTGCACACGCACCGTCACCGGGGGTGCGGCCTGGTCCCACCAGGGTGCCAGCGCGGCCTGCGCGTAGCCCACGTAGCGCGGATCGCCGGCGGCGGCCGCCTCGTCGAAATAGCGGCGCGCCAATTGCACGGCGAGGTCGGCGTCGCTCGGGTTGGCGCGCCACGCCGCGCGCAGGGCCTGCAGCTCGCGTGCACGCGGGTCGGCCACCCGGGCGGGCACGGTTTCGAGCACCTGGGCGTCGCTGCCGGGCAGGCGCGGTGCCGCGGCGGCCGGCAGGCACAGCAGCGTCGCCAGGCACAGCGCAGGGCAAAGTCGGGTCGAAGTGGATGGCGGGATGGGCATCGGGCGCGCGGCTTGGCGAAGGGCAGAACTCTAAGGGCTGTGCTCGAAACCGGTGCTTCGAATTCGGGCAGACCCTGTCTACCGATCCGGGTTGGCTGCGTTATCGTCCCGCGTCGCCCGGTTTGCGCGTTGCGTACGGCGGCTGCATTTTGACAACCAATCAATCAATCCACTGAAAGAGACACCCATGAGCAAGCTCCTCACCGCCCTGTTGTTCGCCGCCGGCGCGATCGCCCTGCCGGCACATGCCGCGTCGCACGCGGCTGCCGCCCCCATGGCAGCCGCCAGCGCCGCCCCGGCCAAGGCAGCGGCCAAGCCGGCTGCACCCGCACCAGCCGCGAAGCCGGCTGCACCCGCAGCTGCCGCCAAGCCGGCTGCCCCCCGCGCCCCGCCAAGCCGGCGGCCGCCGCCAGCGCCGCCAAGCCGGCCGCCAGCGCCGCGAAGAAGTAAGACCAAGCCGCGAAGTGGCAGGCCCGAGTGGCCTGCACAATGAAGGCAGGGGCCTTGCCCCTGCCTTCGTCGTTTACGGCCAACGATTCCACCCTCGAACCGGTCATGACCCTGCGCCAACAACTCGACGACAGCGCGCGCTGGGATGCCGAATACGGCCACAACCTGGCCAGTCACCTGCCGATGGCTCTGACGGCGCTGGCCCGTCTGGGGGCCGACGACACGCGGCGCGCGACCTTTGCCCGGCACTACGCAAGGCGCCTGCACGCGGCGCCACCACGCGAACCCTGGCCCGCCGGCGAGCCCTGGCAAAGCCGCTTCGGTGATCCGCGGGCCTGGCCGGCCTACCGCAGCCTGTGCAACGACTGGCTCGATCATGAAGGCGCACCTGCGGTGCTCCAGCAGGTGCTGCCGCCGTTGCTGCGCGGTGTCGGCGCGGCCGCCTTTCATGGCCTGATCCGCACGGCCTATGCCGTGGCCGCGGGTCATTCGCACGAACTCGCCGACGCACTGGCCTATTGGGCCTGCCGCTGGTTCGCCCTGGGCACGCCCGCGCGCAAGGGCGCCGAACACGATCCGGCGCGTGTGCTGGCGGCCTGGACGATCGCCAAGCCCGCGCCTGCGCTGATCGCCGAACGCATGGTGGTGGTGGCTGCCGAACCGAGCTTTGCGGCCGTCGCGGCGGGTCTGCACATCGACCGCGACACGACGCTGGCCCGGCTGGCCAGGTTGGCGGCGTGCCGCTATGCCCAGACCGGTGATTTCACGGTGCTGCACCTGCTGACCAGCGCCCATGCCTTGCGCATCCTGCTGCCTTGGCTCGATGACGACGACCTGCCCGACGCGCTGGGCCACTACTGGCGGGCTTTCGCCGCGGGTTATGGCGCCAGCGGCCTGACGCAGGAGGCCAGCGCGGCGTCGCGGCCCGTGGCACCGCCTTGGCCGACGATCGTGTCGCAGGCCATCACCAGCGATGACGACCATGTCATCAAACTGGTCGATAGTTGCCGCGAACAGCAGCGTGTCTATGGCGGCGAGGTCTGGCACGAGGCGGCCGCGCGCGCCGTCGCACCGGGTTGACGCGACGGCCGCCGCGCCTGCCGCGCGAAACGGGGCGGGTGTGCCAAATTTGGCGTTCCACGTGCGGCCTTGCGCAGCTTCAACGGCAGCATGCGCTACGCGCGGTGGCACGGAGTAGCATGCATGCGTGATCGCAGGAGCCACAGTGAAACGCAAGGTCGGCCACAAGCCCACGCCCAAGCAGGCTGCAGTGCAGCCTGCGCCGTCCGAATTGCCTGAGGATGTCGGCGACGACAGCCACGCACGCATCGTGACCCGGCCGGACGGCTATCACTGGCTCGCCGCCGACGGCCGCCAGGAGTTCGGCCCTTTCGAGACGATCGAAGACGCGCTGGCCGACATGCTGAGCACCGACGCCGACGACCTGGCGGGTCCGGGCGCCGCATTGCACGAGGCCGAAGACGAAATCGGCATTGCCGACTGGATCGACCCCGATACCGGCGAGCCGGCCGAAGGCCGGTCCACACCACACCTGCAGCAGGACTGATCCCGGCCCTGAGCCGGCCCGATAGTTCAGTGCGTGCGGGCGAAGACCAGCAAGGCGTTGTTCGCCGGCATGGACACGCGTTCGCGCAAGTACAGACCGCTGGCGGCCGCCTGCTGCGCCACGTCGGCCAGGCGGCGCAGGCCCCAATCCGGATTGCGGGCGCGCAGGTCGGCGTCGAAGGCCAGATTGCTGGCCGCAGTAGGTTCGCCTTCGACGACATAGGGGCCGTACAGGACCAGCACACCCGTCGCCGACAGGTGCCGTACCGCGCCTTGCATCAACGCCGGGGTGGTGGCCCAGGGCGAGATGTGGATCATGTTGGCGCAGAAGATCGCGTCGACCGTCGCCGGAAGGCCGGGCCAGTCCGGGGCCAGCACATCCAGCGCCAGCGGCGGCCGCACGTTGGCCAGGCCCTCGCACCAGGCCGCGATCGAGGCCAGCGAGCGTGCGTCGCCGTCGCTGGGCTGCCACGTCCAGCCGGGCAGCGCCGCGGCAAAGTGCGCGGCATGCTGGCCGCTGCCGCTGGCGATTTCCAATGCCATGCCCCGCGCCGGCAACAGGCGCCGCAACTCGGCCAGGATCGGTGCACGGTTGCGTTCGGCGGCGGGGCTGTGCCGACGCGCGGCGGTATCCATCTCAAACAGCCATGCGCAAGCGCCGCGCCGTCTCCTCGGCGCGCGCATCGTCGATCTCGCGCAGCACGCTGCCCACGTCGGTCGGCCCGCGCCGATGCACGAAGCGGCCCGTCAGCAGCGTGTCGGGGGTCAGCCTGCCGCTTTGGTACAGGGCCCAGATCTCGGCGCCGTACTCGCTGGCCAGCAGCTCGGGCGCGAAGCGGCCGAAGAAGCTGCGCAGGTTGGCCACGTCGCGCAGCAGCAGGCGCTGGGCGTGGTTGTTGCCCGCGGCGTCCACCGCCTGCGGCAGATCGATGATCACCGGGCCGTCGGCGGCGAGCAGGATATTGAACTCCGACAGGTCGCCGTGGATCACGCCGGCGCACAGCATGCGCACCACCTCGGCGATCAGCGTGGCGTGGTGCTGGCGCGCCTGCACGGGCGTGAACGCTGCGTCGTTCAGACGCGGCGCGGCGGCGCCCTCGGCATCCACCACCAGTTCCATCAGCAACACGCCGTCGTGGAAGTTGTATGGCCGCGGCACGCGCACGCCGGCCGCCGCCAGCCGGTACAGCGCATCGACCTCGGCGCTCTGCCAGGCCGCCTCCTGCGCCTGCTTGCCGAAGCGCGTGCCCTTGGCCATGGCGCGTGCCTGGCGGGTGTTCTTCACCTTGCGGTTCTCGGTGTAGTCCACGGCCTGGCGAAAGCTGCGCTGGGTGGCCTCCTTGTAGACCTTGGCACAGCGGATCTCGTCGCCGCAGCGCACGACGAAGACCATCGCCTCCTTGCCGCTCATCAGCTGGCGCTGCACGCCGTCGATCAGACCTTCGTCGAGCAGCGATTGCAGGCGCTTGGGTGTCTTCATTCACCGATTGTCCGCTGCACGCTCAAGCCCTGATGAAATGAAGCCCGGCAAAGCGACGGCGCAGCGCGGTCACCTCGTCCGCTGCGGCCTGGGCATAGTCCTGGCTGCGCAGACCGCGCGCGATCAGTGCGGCCAGCTCGGGCATCTCGGCCGGGCCCAGGCCCAGGCGCACGATTTCCGGCACACCCAGGCGCAGGCCGTTCACGTCGCCCGCCACCATGGGCACCAGGGCCTGCGGCAGGCCGATGCCACAGGCCAGCATGCGCGCGGCTTCGAGCCGCTTGGCTGCCGCTTGGCCGCCGCCCCAGCGCCCGGCCTCGACGGCCAGTGCATGCGAACTGGTGCCGCCGCGCTCGCGCGCGAACACCGGCAGGCCTTCGCGTTCCGCGAGTGCCTGCGCCAGCGCGCGTGCCGTGGCCTGCATCGCCTGCGCGTAGGCCGGGCCGAAATCCTTCCAGTCCAACAGGCCGAGCGCGAGCGCGGCGGTCTTGCCGGCGTCGAAGTTGGCCGTCAGGCCGGGGTAGGTGATGGCATCGATGCGCTCGAAGAGGGTGGCGTCGTTGCCGACGATCAGCCCACCCGGCGGGCCGCCCAGGCTCTTGTAGGTGCTCATTGTCATCACCTGCGCGCCCTCGGCCAGCGGGTTGGGCCAGGCGCGGCCGGCGAACATACCCGACAGGTGCGCGGCATCGAACATCAACGGCGCGCCGACCTCGTCGGCGATGGCGCGCACCCGGGCCACCGGGTGCGGCCACAGGTTCAGGCTGCCGCCCAGCGTGATCAACCGGGGCCGGACTTCATGCGCCAGGCGGCGCAGCGCATCCACATCGACCGTGTAGCCGTCGGCCCGGACCGGGGCCGGCACGGTCTTCAAGCCGTACAGGCCGGCCGCACCCGCGGCGTGGTGCGTGACATGGCCGCCGATCTCGGCCGGTGGCGCGATGATGGTGTCGCCGGGCTGGCAGGTGGCCATGAACACATACAGGTTGGCCAGCGCGCCCGAGCCCACACGCACCTCGGCAAAGCGCGCATCGAAGACCTCGGCCGCGAGTTCGGCGGCGATGACTTCGATGCGCTCGATGGCCTGCAGCCCCATCTCGTACTTGTCGCCCGGGTGGCCGAGCGACGCACGTGGGCCCAGGCCGGCGGCCATCAACGCCTCGGCCCGCGGGTTCATCACGTTGCTGGCCGGATTGAGGTTCAGGCCATCCTGATCATGGATGCGCCGGTTCTCGGCGACCAGCCGCTGCAGCTCGGCGTCGGTACCCTGCGTGCTGGCCGCCGCGGTGGCGGTGGCGATGCGTTGTTCGAGTTCGCGGCTGGGGCCGCCGAGCCAGGCGCGGGGGCCGAGGTGTGGTGCGGGCATGGCAGCCATCGTACGTTGCCTCGCGCGCGACCTCGGGCGCGGGCCAAGCCCGGCCCGGGTTCCCGGTACAGTTCAGTTGTGGCCCGTCGTCGCACAAGGGCCGAGGGTAATTACTAGAGCCATAAGGCAATGGACGAACACTTTGCCAGGCACGGAGATGCAATGGGCATGAAGCCGCAGCGAATGGGAATGATTTCACGCCGCGCTGCGTACACAAGCGCAGACAACCACCCTGATTGCGGCGATGACCGACCCACAAGCTATATCCATCGACAAGCCTGCCCCGGCGCAGGGGCCCGGAGTTCTCACTGATGGTGTCCACCACCGCCGACCAGCCCGACCTGATCGATCCGATGTGCGGCACGGCTGTCGAGTCGGTGTCCAAGTACCGGTACGTTCATGGCGGAATGCTGTTCTGTTTCTGCAGTGAATCATGCCGCGAGCGTTTCATGGTTAACCCGGCGCAATACGCCGTCATCGCCGCGTCCGAAGGCGCAGGCATCAAGTTGCCCGCAAGCGGCAGCGGCGATTCACATGGCGACGACCATCCCTCCAGTCGCTACTGGTCGTCGACCACACCGCCGCCATGGGTCCAACCTGAGGGGGTCGCCGATGGCGGCCCGGGCGCTGTGATCGCCGGTCCCCTGCCCGGCACCGTGGTACGCACGGAAGCGCGCGGACTGTTCGCGCTGGTACTGGCCTGGCGCGAGAGGCGATTCGCCGCCGCGCGCTGTCGCGAAATGTTGAAGCTGCATTGGGTCGTCAGTTCCGTCTCGCCCCAGCTCGCCGGGCGCAACCTTTATCGCGAGATCTTGACCGCGCGCGGCGGCAGCACCCCGCTCGCGGTCGAGGAAGTGCTGCGCAACGCGGAACAGAGCTTTGCCATCTGGCCGGTGGCGCGCGCATTGACGTTTCGCGATGTCGTTCATTACCTGGCGGTGTCGGAGTTCGTCTCCTCGTTCGACGGCACGCCCTGGGTGCACGTCAACATGAAGCGCGTCGTCGAGTCGATGGTCCCGAACAGCCTGTAGTGGGCGACGGCCGCAGGCCGGCTGCAGACCACACCACCTGGTTGCGCACCGTCTTCTCGCTCTTTTGCAGCTGCCGCGCGATCGCGCTCAGGTCGAGTTTGTAGAACGCTTCGAGCCTGCGCGCTGCGTTCTCGGGGCTGACGGTCACGCGCTCCAGCGCGTCCCACCCCCTGTGCTGTTCGGGCGTGCCGCCGGGGTCGTTGCGCGCGCTACGGGCTGACCGGGCCCTTGCGCGCAGACTTGCGCGGCCACGGCAGCAGCATCCCCACCTGCTCGCGGTACGTGCGGTAGCGGTCACCGAACTGGGTGATCAGGTCGCGCTCTTCGAACCAGATGCCGATCAGGATGTAGCCCGTGGTCGCGATCGCGAACAGCAGATGCCCGGCGCTCATCTGCGGCGTGGCCCAGAAGCCGAGCACGAAGCCCAGATAAATCGGGTGCCTGACATGGCGGTAGAACAGCGGCGTGCGGAACTCCGGGGCCGGCATCGAGCGGCCCAGCATGCGCATATAGACCTGGCGCAGGCCGAACAACTCGAAGTGGTTGATGAGGAAGGTGCTGGTCAGCAGCACCGCCCAGCCGACCCAGAACACCACCTGCAGCGCGATCACCGCCACCGGCTGCTCGATGTTCCACACCAGCGGCTCGTTGATCGGCCGCCATTGCCAGAGCAGGAGTGCGAGCACCAGGCTGGCAGCCAGCACGAAGCTGCTGCGCTCGATGGCCTCGGGCACGATGCGTGTCCACCAGCGCTTGAACGCCGGCCGCGCCATCACGCTGTGCTGCACGGCGAACAGCCCGAGCAGCAACAGATTCACGATCACGGCCTCCGCCAAGGCCACAGGCGCGCCGCTGTCTATGGTCTTGGGCAGCGGCAAGTTGCCGACGAAGCCAATGGCATAGACGAACGTGGCAAAGAAGTAGGCGTACACCACGACGCCGTACAAGGCCATCAGGAACGCAGACATGTCGATCTCCGGAGTTTGGGCGCAGGCAGTCTGCGGCGCGAGCGCGCCGGGCGCATGAGGCCGCTGTCCCAGCAACAACAGCCGCTGCGCCTTGCAACGCCGCGCGCGTGGGCCTACGGTCCCGTGCGGCGCAGCGGCACGGCAAAGCCGCGCTGGACCGCGGGGCGCGCCATCAGGGTCTGATACCAGCGCTGGACATGCGGGAAGTCGGCCAGGTCGACCTTGTGCCGCGGGTGGCGCCAGACCCAGCCCAGGATCGCGAAATCGGCGATCGACAAGGCGCCGGCGAAGAACTCGTGTTCGGCCAGCCGGCGGTCCATCACGCCGTACAGTCGCCGCGTCTCGGCCATGAAGCGCTCCAGGCCGTAGCGGCGCTCGACGGGGTCATCGAGCGCGATGAAGTGATGCACCTGCCCGGGTATCGGCCCGAAGCTGCTCATCTGGAACATCAGCCACTCGAGCACCGGTACACGCGCCGCCAGTTCGCGCGGCCAGAACCGGCCCGACTTCTCGCCCAGGTAGATCAGGATCGCACCCGACTCGAAGACGCTGATCGGGCCGCCCCCCGGGCCCTCGGTATCGACGATGGCCGGGATCTTGTTGTTCGGGCCGATCTTCAGGAAGGCCGGGTCGAACTGCTCGCCCTTGCCGATGTCGACGATGTGCACCTCATAGGGCAGGCCCATCTCTTCGAGGGCCACGCTGATCTTGCGGCCGTTGGGTGTGTCGAAGGCATACAACTGGATAGTCAAGCGAGCTCCTTTGGCGCGGCGGCGGTGGGTCCGGCAGCAGGTACCGGCAGACGACGTGCGAGCCTAGCAGCCGGCCGCGCACGGCGCGCCGACACGCCGATTTAGTAGCGCAGGTCTAAATTGCTGCGTTGCAGCAAATAAAGCTTGCATTGGCCGAATCGAAGACTAAGATGCATCCATGTTGCAGTGCAGCAAACTGCTTCAAGACCCCAACTCAATCCACTGGAGCACACCATGCTGAACACTGAACAATTCGCCGCCACCAACAAGGCCAACTTCGAAGTCCTGATGGGCCTCACCGCCAAGGCGTTCGAAGGCGTCGAGCAAATCACCGCGCTGAACATGCAAGTCGTCAAGGCCAGCCTCGACGACGCCACCGAATCCGGCCTGGCCGCTCTGTCGGCCAAGGATCCGCAAGCCCTGCTCGCGCTGCAAGCCACCTTGCTGCAACCCAATGCCGAGAAGGCCAGCGCCTACGGCAAGCAGGTCTACGGCATCGTCGCCGGCATCAAGGCCAGCGTCGAGAAGGTCGCCGGCCAGCAAGCCGCCGCCGCGCAAAGCTCGTTCACCGCCTTGGTCGAAGCCGCCGGCAAGAACGCGCCCGCAGGCTCGGGCAACGGCATCGACCTGTTCAAGTCGGCGATGGCCACTGCGAACAACGTCTTCGACGGCATGCAAAAGGCCGGCCGCCAGGCTGCCGAGACCGCCGAAGCCAACTTCGCTGCCGCGACCGGCTCGATGGTCAAGGCCGTCGGCAAGGCCAAGCGCAGCTGATCCACGTTGACCAGACGGGTGCGTTGCGCAGGCATCGCACCCGTCGCCACCTCCATGCGCAAACAACCCTCCTTCTGGCCGCGTGAGCGCAGTCTGTTTCACGACAAGGGCAAGCGCAGCATGGTCGTGGCCGGAGTCGTCTGGGCGCTGTCCATCGCGGCCGCTGTGCTGGTCGTGAGTTACTTGCGCCAACCCGCTGGTTGAGCAGGCGCCCGCGCGGTTCGCGCGACACCACGGCACACTTGCCAGGCCACACTGGGGCCCGATATACTTAGCCTAATGGCTAACCAATCGGCGCAAGCCTCGACCGTCTTCTACGCCCTGGCCGACCCCACGCGGCTGGCGATCGTCGCTGTGCTCGGCCAAGGCCCGGCGTCGGTGACCACGCTGGCGGCCCCCTTTGCGATGGCGCTGCCCTCGTTCATGAAGCACCTGGCCGTGCTCGAGCGTTGCGGCGTGATCCGCAGCCGCAAGCTCGGGCGCGTGCGCACCTGCGAACTCAAACCCAAGGCCCTCGCACGCGCCGAACAGTGGCTGGCCGAGCAGAGGGCGATGTGGGAATCGCGCAGCGACCGCATGGCCGCCTTCGTCGAAACACTTCACCACAAGGAGCAGCGCCATGGCTGAGCAGACCGTCGCCCACACCGATTCAAATGACCTCGTCATCTCGCGCCTGGTGCGTGCCCCGCGGGCCAAGCTGTGGCAGGCCTGGGCCGACCCCAAGCTGCTCAAGGAGTGGTGGTGCCCCAAGCCCTGGACCACCGAGGTGCGCGAATTCGACATGCGCCCCGGCGGCGCCTTCTACACCTTCATGCGCGGCCCCGACGGCGGTACCAGCGACAACCCCGGCGCGTTCCTCGAAGTCGTGCCGCAGGCGCGCATCGCATTCACGTCCATGCTGACCGGTGGCTGGCGGCCCGAACACGCCGTGGATGCCCTTCACGGCCGTAATCACGATGAGCGACGAGGCAAGCGGCACGCGCTACATCGCCACCGTGATGCACCCCGACCAGGCCACGCGCGACAAGCACGACCAGATGGGTTTCCACGACGGTTGGGGCACCTGCATCACCCAGCTCGAGGCATTTGCGCTGCAGTTGCGCTGAGCGTCGACGCGAACCGGCGCGACAAATAACGTTACGCAGCGATACCCCGGCGAAAGGACGCGCGAAGCGCTCATCGCCACAGTGAGGGCCTTGTTCAACCACCGGCCGCAAGCGAACTGAGCGGCCACTAGGACCTCACCATGAAACCCTGGCTCAAACGAACCCTGATCGGCGCCTTCGGTGCCACTGTCCTGTTCGGCGGCATCGCCGCCTGCGCGCACCGCGCGCAGCACGGCTACGGTTGGCACGCCATGAACGACGAAGACGCGGCCAAGATGAAAGCACGTTTGATCGACAAGGCCGGCAGCCGCCTCGACCTCGACGACGCGCAGAAGGCCAAGCTCGGCGTGCTGGCCGACAAGCTGCACGCACAGCGCAACGCCCTGGTCGGCAGCGGCACCGACCCGCGCGCCGAGCTGCAGCAACTGGTGGCCGGCGCCACCTTCGACCGCGCCAAGGCCAAGGCGCTCGTCGATGCGAAGACCGGTGCCATCACGAGCCAAAGCCCCGAGCTGATCGCCGCCATCGGCGACTTCTACGACAGCCTGAAGCCCGAGCAGCAGGCCAAGCTGCGCGACTTCATGGCCCGGCGCGGGCACCATGGCTGGCGCGGGTGACATGCAGCGCGCGCTGGTGGTACTCCCACCGGTGCGCGGCAGCGGCGGTTGGTACAGTGACTACGCGGCCGCCGTGCGCCGATGGATGTAGCCGCTGCCCGATGCCCCGCCTGCTGCTGATCGACGACGACGAACTCCTCGGCCGCGCCGCTGGCGGCGTACTTCGCGCGCTTCGGCTTCGATCTGCAGCACGCCACCCGGCCCAGCGCCGGGCTGGCGCTGCTGCGCGGCGGCGGCTTCGACGCCGCCATCCTCGACGTGATGCTGCCCGAGATGGACGGCTTCGAACTCTGCCGCACCATCCGCAAGGAAAGCGCACTGCCCGATCGTCATGCTCACCGCGCGCGGCGACGTGATGGACCGCGTGGTCGGCCTCGAACTCGGCGCCGACGACTACCTGCCCAAGCCCTTCGAGCCGCGCGAGCTGCTGGCCCGCGTGCAGACCATCCTGCGCCGAGCGGTGAGCGCGCCGGCCGCCGCAAACGGCGCGCGCCTGCTGCGCTTCGAAGGCCTCGCCATCGACCTCGACCGCCGCAGCGTGCAGCGCCAGGAGCAAGGCGGTCGAGCTCACCAGCACCGAGTTCGAACTGCTGGCGCTGCTGGCCGCGGCGCCGCACAAGGTGTTCAGCCGCGACGACATCCTCGAACAACTGCGCGGCCACTCGGCCGAAGACATCCACAGCCGCGCGGTCGACATCCTGGTCAGCCGCCTGCGCCGCAAGCTCGAGCCGCTGGACTGCATCCAGACGCTGCGCAACGCCGGCTACACCTTCGCCGGCGTGCGCATGCCATGAACCCGCGCCGACAGCGCTGGGCTCGCTGGCACGGCGGCGCGCCACCGCTGGCGCCATTCGCTGCGCTGGCGCCTGGTCACGCTCTTCCTGCTGCTGGCGCTGGCCACCACGGCGGTGTTCCTGTTCGGCATGCAGCGCGTGCTGCAGGGCGGCTGGCAGGGCTATGCCAAGCCGCTGGTGGCCGACTACGTCGACAAGCTCGCGGCCGAGATCGGCTCGCCGCCGAGCGAAGCACGCGCCAAGGCCATCGTCGCGCGCCTGCCCCTGTCCATCCGCATCGACGGCCCGCAACTGCACTACGACTCGCACCCTGGCGATACCTACCCATCGCACATCCACCGTCCCGTTCAAGCCGAGCCTGTCGAAGCCCAGGATGGCAACCGCGAATTCGGCAACGAAGGCTGGGCCCTCGCCCGCACCACCGCCGACGGTCACCGCATCCGCTTCGGCCTGGCCGGCCCGCTGCCCGACGCACGGCCGCGCCTGGTCGGCTGGGCCACGCTGGCCGCGCTGCTGTTGCTGACCACCGTGGCCTACAAGGTCGTGCGCCAACTGCTGCGCCCGCTCGACGACATCGGCGCCGGCGTGGCGCGTTTCGGCAGCGGCGAGTTCGAGCCGCCGATACCCGTGCGCCACGGGCATCACCGCAACGAGCTGGACGATCTGGCCGAGCGCGTCAACCGCATGGCGCAGAGCCTGCACGGCATGCTCGACGCCAAGCGCGCGTTGCTGCTGGCCATCAGCCACGAGCTGCGCAGCCCGCTGACCCGCGCCCGCGTCAACGCCGAGCTGGTGCCGGAGGGCGAACACCGCAGCGCGCTGCTGCGCGACCTGGGCGAGATGCGCGACCTGATCACCGAGCTGCTGGAGAGCGAACGCCTGGCCGGCGGCCACGCCGCATTGCACACCGAGGCCGTGGACCTGAGCGCGCTGGTGCGCGAACTGGTGGCCACGCAATTTGCCGATGCCGGGCTCAGCCTGCAGCTCGACCCGCGAGTGGGCAAGGTGCGCGTGGACACCATGCGCATGCGCCTGTTGCTGCGCAACCTGATCGACAACGCGCTGCGGCACAGCTCCGGGGCGCAGGCGCCGCCGGTGGTGACGCTGAGCAGTGACGCCGGCAGGCGAGTGCAATTGAGCGTGCGCGACTTCGGCCCCGGCGTGGCCGAAGAGCACCTGGCGCATCTGGCCGAGCCGTTCTACCGCGCCGACAGTGCGCGCGCAGCGCACGACGGGTGGTTTCGGGCTGGGGCTGTACCTGTGCCAGCTGGTTGCGCAAGCCCATGGCGGCGAGCTGAGCATTCGACGCGCAGACCCGGGGCTGGAAGTGGTGGCCGCCTGGCCCACCGATCGCGGCGGGTGAGACCGGCGAGCAGCCATGCCGATGACACGACTTATCTGGCCCGAAACATGCGTGTCATCGCGCGGCGAACTTCAGGATCGCCTGGATGACGGGTTCGCTGTCGCCACACCACCAGAAGTGATCGACGCCTTCGAGCGGGTGCCAAACTGCGCCGGGAATCTTCTGCGCAAGATGCTCGCCCGCTTCGAAGCGAACCGCTCGATCGCCGCGCCGATGCATCACCAGCGTCGGCACGCCGATGCGGCCCAGATCGGCGCGCAGGTCGGCGTCGCGCAGGCCGCCGAGAATCGTTTCGAGCCCTCCGGGAGACGCCGCATGCCGCACGATGCGCGCCCACCAGGCGCGCAACGCGGGATCGTCCTTCTCGCTCGGAGCAAACGTCTCGATGCCCACCGGCCCGCCCCATCCGGCAATGAGCCGCTTGCAGCCAGACGTCGTAGGCCGATGCGGGCAGGGCCCATGGGTAGTCGGGCGCGGCCGAGCCCCGCGCGAGCGATCCGAACAGGCACAAGCCCTGCACGCGATCCGGATGATCGACGGCCAGGCGCATCGCTCCCAGCCCGCCCTCGGACGATCCGAAGAGCCATGCGCGCGGCACGCCGCATGCTCGAGGATCGCCGCGATGTCGGCCGCCATGGCGGCCGGCGTGCTGCTCGGCAACGCCGTGCCGACGCCGGAAATGCTGGAAGAGCTGGCCGCGCTCGAAGCCGCGCCCGAGCTGAGCGAAGAGGAACTGGCGCGTCAGGCGCTGGCCGACGGCGGCGCAGGCGATGCGCCCGCGCCGCCCGGGTAGCGCCCCGAAGCCGACGCCTCAGCGACCGTAGGTCGCGGTGAACGAGGCCTTGCCCAACAATTTGTCGCCAAGACCCTTGTTGAGCACAAAACCGTAAAGGCCCGCGGTGCCGGAGGGCGGGATGCCGCCGGCTGCCTGCACACTGGGCACCGCCAGGGCAAACAGCGTGAAGGTGTAGTGGTGCGGCTTGTCGCCCGCGGGCGGGCATGGGCCGCCGTAATTGCCGTTCTGGCCGGTCGCACCCGTGTCCATGAAATCGGTATTGCCGCCGTAGGCCCCCTTGGGCAGGGTCGCCGGGTTGTTGCCCGCGCCTTGCGCCAGGCGCGTCACATTGGGCGGGATGTCGTACACCGCCCAGTGCCAGAAGCCGCTGCCGGTGGGGGCGTCGGGATCGTAGACCTGCAGCGCGAGTGATTGGGTGCCGGCCGGCACATTCCTCCAGCGCAGTTCCGGCGAGATATTGCTGCCGGCGCAGCCGAATGCGCCGAGCACGAATTTGTTGGCAAAGCTGCCGCTGGACAGGTCCGGGCTGTACAGGGTGAAGCCGCGGTTCTCGCCCCGGTCATCGTCGGCAAGGGCCGACATCGAGAGCGTCGCCATGGCCACGGCGGTTGATACGGCCAGCAATCTGAACTTCATGGTGGGTGTCTCCTTTGGAAGGGAGGCCTTGATAGCATCAAATACGGAGCTGGTTAATCCGGGGCGACCATATGTGAAGCGTGCCGGCCGCGATGCGTCGCCCGTGTGGCGTATCAAACAAGATACAATGTGCCGTGACTTCGAAAGGCTTGCCCAGCCTCACGGTTCGCTTCTTTTGCGAAACCACGGGTGCCGAGCCTGTGCGTGCGTGGCTGAAGGCGCTATCGGATCACGAGAAGCGTGAAATCGGATCGGACATCAAGACCGTGCAGTTCGGTTGGCCGATCGGCATGCCGGTGGTGGACCACATCGACGGCGATATTTGGGAAGTGCGCACGCGGCTTGCGACACGCATCGCTCGGGTGCTCTTCACGCTCGATGGCAACGTGATGGTGCTGTTGCACGGGTTCATCAAGAAAGACCGCAAGACGCCCAAGGCCGATCTGGATCTTGCCAAGCAACGGCTGAAAAAGTTCAGGAGTTCAACATGACTACGAAACCCGCCCGCAAGACCAGCAACCCCCACCTGGGATCCGACTTCGACGACTTCCTGCGCGAGGAGAACCTCTACGACGAAGCCCAGGCCGTTGCCGTCAAGCGAGTGCTTGCGCATGAGCTCGAGCGCGGCATGGTCAAAGCGCAATTGACCAAGACCGCCATGGCCAAGCGCATGGGCACGACGCGCGCCCAGCTCGACCGCCTGCTCAACCCCGACAACCCCGCAACGACGCTGCAGACGCTGGTACGCGCGGCGGGCGCGGTGGGCAAGCGGGTGAAGATTTCGCTGGTCAATGCGTGACCTGCGGCGGCGCGATCGACCAGACCACCTCGACCCTCGACAATAGGCAAAACGACAGGGGGAAGTGCCATGCAAAACCGTCTCGCGCGTGCCGACGTTCCGGTGGAGTTGACCTGGAACCTGGATGACCTGTTCGCCTCCGCCGCACATTGGGAGGCCGAACTCGAAGCGCTGGACGCCGCGCGCGCCGAGGTCCAGCCCTACCAGGGGCGGCTGGGCGAGAGCGCCGCCACCCTGCTGGCCTGCCTGGACGCGGTGGAGATGCTGCAGCAGCGCCTGATGCGCGCCGGCACCTTCGCCCATTTGCGCAACGCGCAGGACGGCACCAACCCCGAGTACCAGGCCGCGCTGGCGCGCGTCGATTCGCTCGAAGCAAGGCTGGAGGCGAGCATCGCCTTCGTCGACGCCGAAATCCTGCAACTGCCCGACGGCACGGCGGAACGCTTCCTGGCGCAAGACAGCGCCCTGGCGGAGCACCGTGTGTACCTGCAGGATCTGCTGGATACCAAGCCGCACCGCCTGAGCGCCGACGCCGAGAGGGTGCTGGCCTCGCTGGGCGAGGTGCTCGAAGCACCGTGGACGATCTACCACCGCTCCAAGGCCAGCGACCTGCAGTTCGCGCCCTTCACCGACGCGCAGGGCACCACCCGCGCCAACTCGGTCAACCTGTTCGAGTGGACCTACGATTCCCACCCCGACGTGAGCGTGCGCCGCGGCGCGTGGTTGTCGTTCAGCGCCGGGCTCAAGGCCTACAACCACACCTGGGCCGCCACCCTGGCCACCGAGATCAACAAGAACGTGGTGATGGCGCGCCTGCGCCACTACCCCAACACCGAGGAATACCTGCTGCAGGCGCACAAGGTGCCGCTGGCGTTCTACAACAACATCCTGCAGACCATCCAGGCCGAGGTGGCGCCGCACATGCGGCGCTACGCCCGCCTGCGCCAGCGCGTGCTGGGCCTG
This sequence comes from uncultured beta proteobacterium, assembly GCA_963741125.1. GTDB lineage: Bacteria > Pseudomonadota > Gammaproteobacteria > Burkholderiales > Burkholderiaceae_C > CADEEN01. The sequence goes on along the minus strand of CAVUGY010000012.1, from coordinate 241,805 downwards.
GACAAACTGCTGTACTGCGACATCAAGGCCCCGCTCGATGCCGACTACGAGCCGCAGATCAACTACGCGGATGCATGCAAGCTGATCCTCGATTCACTGGCCTGCATGGGGCCCGAGTACGTGCAGTTGGTGCGCACGGTGCTGCAAGAGCGCTGGGTGGACCGGGCCGACAACATCGGCAAATCATCCGGCGCGTTCTGCGCCACGCCCTATGGCGTGCACCCGTACATCTTGACGACCTGGGCCGACACCATGCGCAACACCTTCGTGCTGGCGCACGAGCTGGGGCACGGCGCGCATTTCAGCCTGGCCATGAAGCACCAGCGCTACGTCAACACCCGCCCGGCCATGCCCTTCGTCGAAGTCGCCATCGATCATGCACGAGATGCTGCTGGCGCGGCACATCCTGGCCCAGGGCGGCGATGCGCGCATGCGCCGCTCGGTGATCATGCAGGTGCTGGGCACCTACCACCACAACTTCGTCACCCACCTGCTGGAGGCCGAGCTGCAGCACCGCGTGTACGCCCAGGCCGAGGCGGGGCAGGCCGTGACGGCGCAGCTGTTGAACCAGTGCAAGGGCGAGATCCTGGCCGGCTTCTGGGGCGACGCGGTGGAGATCGACGACGGCGCGCGCATGACCTGGATGCGCCAGCCCCACTACTACATGGGGCTGTACCCGTACACCTATTCGGTCGGCCTGGTGGCCGCGACCGCCGTGGCCGGCCTGGTGGCCGATGAAGGGCCACCCGCCGTGCAGCGCTGGCTGCAAGTGCTGAAGGCGGGTGGCACGATGAAGCCGATGGAGCTGCTGCAGCTGGCGGGCATCGACCTCAGCTCGCCCGCGCCGATTCGCGCTGCGGTGGCGTATGTGGGCTCGCTGGTCGATGAGTTGGAGGGCGCGTTTCCGGCCTGAACCTGCGCGAAGCATCGCTCGTTCATCGCATGGGTCACATTTCAGGAGCCACCATGACCACCACCCTGACGAGAAGAGGCCAAGTCACGATCCCCAAGCACATTCGTGAGGCGCTGCGCCTGCAGCCGGGCGCAGCTGTCGAGTTCTCAATCGACGCCGACGGCGAGGTAGTTTTGCGTCCGTTGCGCCCAGTGCGCAAGGGCAGCCCGCGCGAGGACCGGTTCGATGCGGTACGGGGCCGCGCCGACGTGCGCTGGCGTACCGATGAGCTGATGAAGCTGCTGCGCGCGGAGCGCTGATCAGCTGGCCCTTGCTCACGCGCGATGCCAGTCGGTTCCGGACCTACTTTCTGAGCCTGGAAGTCGTCGCGCCTTGAGGGCCAGGACGCTCACTCCTTCACGAGCGTGAAGACCTCGTTGACGCGCAGGTTCAGCGCGTCGGCCACCGCTCGCAGCCGCTCGATCGACACGCCCGCGTAGCGCGTGGCTTCGTAGCGCTGGATCTGCTGCTCCGCCACGTCCATGCGCTCGGCCAGGGCCTTGTGCGTGAGCTTGCGGATGATTCGTGCCTTGACCAGTGCATCGCCGATGCCCCTGATCGAGTCCGCCTTGATCGAGACGATCTTGCCTGCGCGCCGCGTCTCGGCGATTGCTCTTCGAGCTCGCGCTGCTGCCGCCATCGAGCATGGCCTTGAGCGCTTTCGAGGGCAGGCCCTCGGTGGGCGCGGCGGCCAGCGCGTCGCGGAACTTCGCCGCCTGCGCCTGCGTGATCAGGTACTGCCGTTCGTTGGTGATCATGGGATGTCTTTGAGATCGATCTGGACGATGCCCTTGGGCATTCAGCGAATCATCGATCACGCGAAGCGGGACACTCAGAGCCGATCATGGGTAGGCCCAACAGTCTCAAATACGCATACGTTGCATCAAAGAACTCGACCTCCCTCGTCCGATCCTCTGCGTCCCCCTCCGGCACGACAATCACCATGCCTTGCCTCGCTCGCGTCAATAGCACGCGGTACGCGTTCTTCAGGTAGGCCTGCCGCTCCAACTTGCGAATGCGTTGCCATCGGTCGCCCACGAACGACCAGTGTTCCCAGCCCCTATCGGCGACACGAAAGTCCGCGTCCCACACTACACACGCCCAGTCGAGCTCCAACCCCTGCACATGGAACTCGGTGGCGGCGTCCTCCAAATAGTAAGACGACCGTACATCCTCTTTGTCGTCCAGAAACCAATGCACAGGATCTAGTGGCGCCCTTACGTCGATTGCGTGCGGCTTGAGCCGCTGTGCCTGCGAAGAGACCACCAGTCCGAAACGCTCGTTCCCACGCGCCTGCGACTTCAACCACCGCTTCGCATCGGCCAAATTGCGCGAGACGTGGATCGGATATCGGGGCAGCAGACTTGCCAGCACGCGCCGCGCTGCATCCTCGTCGCGGTCGAGCAGGAGCTTGACCCAATCCGACACACGCTCGGCGCGGAACGATCGCATGGAAACGCCCAGGTGCAGGGCCTCTGCCTGTACAACGCTGCCGTGATCGGCTAGTCGCTCGAGCGCCATGCCAGAGCCGTATTCGGTGTCTGTTAGCCGTGGCGAGAGGTGTACGTGCCATTGCGGGTACTTCGCGCGGAGCGTCTCGATCCACTCGGTGATGCCCGCCTCGCCGGTGTTGATCTCCTGCCCGCCGCCGATTAGGCAGACGATCACTGCCCAGTCCGCGTGGCGGTCCATGCAACTAATCAGGAACTCAGGTTCGGACTTATCGAAGCCGGGCCTCCCCTTCTTCTGCCGCATGAATGCGGCGGTCTGCTCGCGTGTCCACGCACGTTGCGCCTCGTCGAATATGACGACGCGCTCGGGTGGCGGTATCTCTGGACTCTTCAGGCATTCATCGCGGAAGTGATGAACATTCTGGATGAACGCCTCGACGCGACGGCGGGCATCTCCTTTCCGAAGGGTGCGTCCTAACGCCTTCTCGCGCAGCACCTGATCCCTCGCCAGGACCTCGCGCAGAATCGCAACAAGTGGACCGTTGCCGGAGAGGAAGACACTGTGCAGTTCGCTCGCGGGGTCCATGTGCGTGGTTGCGATGTCGAGTCCAACCAGCGTCTTGCCAGCACCAGGCACACCAGTAAGAAGGCAGATCACCTTGCGGTGGTGTTGCTGTGCCTCTGCGATCACCCGGTCGATGTACTTCGACGTAATGGACAGGTTGACCGCGCCAGCATCACTGCGCGAGATCTCATCGACGGCATGGCCAGCATACAACTCGCGTGCAGCTTCGACGATGGTAGGCGTTGGGCTGTAGCGGCCGCGTTCCCAAGTGAGAGCGTCGATGAGAGGCCCTTGGGTCGAAGCGAGGTGAAGTGCGATCACTTTTTCTAGGCAATCGGGCGTCGCGAGGACCGGGGCGAACACACCATCGGCCGCAGGCTCGCGATACTCAACGGCGCGGGGTGCTGCCCCGGTTGCGATTAGCACGGGGACTATGTAGATCTCATGCGACGGCCGATGGAAGTTCTTTAGGTCGAGCGCGTAATCCCACACTTGGTCAATCGCACTGCGTAGAAATTCATGTTCCCCAACCTTGAACTCGATGACAAACACGAGATGGCCGACGACTACAGCGACGTCCATGCGACGCCCCAGGCGCGGCAACACGAATTCGAGGAAGACCCAACCTCGATCAGAGAAGGTGCGCAGCGAAACACGCAGTACTTCAATTTCGCGCAGCCACGCGCTTCGCTGCGGCAGTTCGACAGCGAATTCACTGCGTGCGGTCAGGGCACCCAGAATTTCTTCGTCGGTCGCCCTCAAGTACCCGTCGATCGATGCGTGGTAGTGGGATCGGTCCAGAGCGCGCCCTCTGTTGCCTGAGCGAGAGCTAGGTTACCAGGCAGCGGCCACGATCTGATCCAACGGGGAGGGTATCGGCCGCCGTCGAAAGCCGAGAGTGACCGACAAATCACCCATAGCGCCGGCACCTGTTGTAGTTATTGACAGCATCGTTGAGTGTTGGCATCATCTCCAACATGAAGGCCGCGGAGCTTTTCCGCCGCAGGATCGTCTATGCGGAGGATGCCTTCGCCGAGTTGGTTCTCTGGCAATTGCCGCAACCCCTTGCGGGGTCGAAGCATGCGTTCAAGTACCGGCTGGCCTATGTGGTGAATGGTGAATGCGTTCTTCGATACGACAACGAGGCGGGCAAGGGCGATCACCGGCACTTCGGCAGCCGTGAGGGCCGCTACGCCTTTTCCACGCCGGAGAAGCTGATCGCCGATTTCCGGAGCGACATAGCGAGGTGGAACGATGAAAACAGTGACGCTTGAGGTTCGTGCGCCTGAAGAAGGCATGGATGAGTTCGTGCAGGCCTGGCGCTCGGGTAAGGCGCAGCGGGCCGCGCGCATCGGCTTCGCGACGCCCGAGCTGCTTTGGAAAGTGCTTTCGGCCAAGCGCTGGGAGCTGCTGAAGGCGATGTGTGGAGCCGGCCCGGTTTCCATCCGCGAAGCCGCGCGCCGCGTGCAGCGCGACGTGAAGGCCGTTCACGGCGACATCACGGCGCTGCTGGCGGCCGGCCTGCTCAATCGCACTGAAACCGGCAATGTCGAGTTTCCCTACGATGCCGTGAAGGTGGAGTTCCTGCTGCAGGCGGCGTAGCGGCGCGGTCCCCGGGGCCGCTGCGCTTCACGTCGGAATCACCACCACCGGCGCGAGGCCGAGTTTCTTCGCCCGGCGCGCGAACTTCTGGTCGTCGAACGAGGCCATGCTCGTGCAGGCGCGGTAGCTGGCGTGATGCATCGCGTCGGCCAGGTCTATGCCCGCTTCGCAATGCGACAGCGCGTGCTCGACGGTGCTGCGGTCTTCGATGCTGACATGGGCCAAGGCCAGCAGGTGCCGCAGCACCGACACCGCCTCGGCCGACGAGAAGCCGTAGTAGCCGCGCATGACCCACTCGAATTCCAGCAACACCGTCTTGCAAACCATCAATGGCTGTCCGGACTCGATCAGGCGCCGCGCGGCAGCGCGCTGCTGCATGGCCTGAGCGTCGGCCTTGTCCTCGACGTAGTAGCGGGCGAGGACGTTGGTGTCCAGGCCGATCATCGCCTGAGCAGCGTGGCCGGGTCCAGGCCGGCAGGCAGCGCGCCGCGCCGGCTCTTGAGCATGCCGAAGCCGCTGTCGGGCACGCCGGTGGGCGAGCTGACGACGCGCATTTCAATGTGGTCGCCGACGAGCGCAAACGCGATCCGGCTGCCCTGGCGGATGCCGAGTTGCTGCCGCACCTTCTGCGGGATCGTGACCTGACCTTTGCTGGTGACCGATGTGGCGTCCATGGGGATCCCTTGTATTACCCGGTAATACTAGCATTGCACCTGCATGATCGCAACGTCGTCACGGTTTGCTGGGGACCGTGAGCCGGTGCCGGGCGAGCCCATGGCGATGCGTCGTGTCCTACGCGTCTTCGAGTCGATCGCCGATTCCGCAGACTTCGTCTCGCAGCCAAAGTCGGCTCTGGAAGCAACAGGTGCGACTGCGTCGCACGACATGGCTCCAATACCTACCGAACGGAAATCGCAATGAAAACCCTGAACATCCTGACCCTCGCCGCACTCACCGCCCTCGCCACGCTGCCGGCGCAGGCCGCCACCAACATCGGCGTATCGATCGGCATCAATGCGCCGGGCCAATACGGCCGCATCGACATCAACAACTATCCCGAGCCGATGCTGGTGAATCAGCAGGCGATCGTCTATGTGCCGTCAGTCGTGGCTGTTCATCAACGCCCGATCTACCTCTATGTGCCGCAGGCGCACCAGTCCAACTGGGGCCGCTACTGCGGCGGTTATGGCGCGTGCGGGCAACCGGTCTACTTCGTGCAGGAGAGCTGGGTCCGCAACGAATACGGCCGCGAACACGACGAGCGCAACGGGCGCAAGTCGTCGAAGGACGGCCGCTCCGACAAGGGCCACGGCCAGGCCAAGGGGCATGACAAGCGCGACGATTGACTGCGATGCTCGAAACCATCGCGATCGTTCTGCTCGTCCTGTGGCTGCTGGGCCTCGTTACCGCATACAGCATGGGCGGATTCATCCATGTGCTGCTGGTCATTGCGGTCGTGATGATCTTGCTGCGCCTCATTCGCGGCCAACGCCTGTAATGCACGGCCCGCTGCGGGTGCCGAACAGGTTCTTCACATCGAAGGGGACGAAGTGAACACAGTCAAGAGTGTCGCCATCGCGCTGATCATGGCCGGCGTCCTGGGCCTGGTGTATGGCAGCTTCAGCTACACCAAAGATACCCATGAGGCCAAGCTGGGGCCCATCGAGCTGTCGGTAAAGGACAAGCAGACGGTCGACGTTCCGGTTTGGGCCGGCGTGGCGGCCATTGCCGTCGGCGGCGTGCTCCTGCTTCTGGGTAGCAGGAAGCCCTGAGCTTCGAGATCGCCTAAGGCAGGCCCGCGAGGCTTGCGAGGAAACGAGCGGCCTGGGAGCGCAAGCCCTGTGAGATCGCGTCCCATGTGCGAGCGGGAAAGTCCTGCGGCAGCGTGCGGGCTAGCTGATCCAGAGCCGGGCCTACGCGTTGGGCCAGTTGCACCATCGCCTCCCACACCAGGGGGCCTCCCGCCTTCATGGCCAGTGCGTGCCAGTGCCGCGGCAGGATGTCGTGGAAGTGCCAGTGCACGTTCTTCGAGCGCAGCGCCATCGCCGGGCCTACCTTGCGCCAGCGAACCTGGTTCGCCCCGTCGCCCACATAGGGGAAGATCGAGAGCACGTCGTACAGCGGCGTGGTGATGTAGGTGTCCCCGCGCTGCAGGAAGATCGAGTAGTTCTTGGCGTGGCCGTCGGTGGCGCCCATCAGCCAGAAGGCGAGTTGGGTGAGGGCGAACGACTGTCGATCGCCGTCATCCGAGCTGCCGGCCAGCAGGCGCATGCAATCGGCGATGCCCGGGCCGCCGTCCTTCTCGTACTTCTTGCTCGGTGGAACGCCCAGGGCCTGGCACAAATCCTCCTGCGGCAGCCGCGCGATCCATTCCTGACCACGCTCGCCCACCTGCGGGCGCGGTCGAATCGGGTGACGACCAGGGCCTTCTGGTCCTCGAAGCGCCACATCTCGGTGGTCGCCACGGGCAGGTGCAGGTAGTACAGGATCTGCGCGCAAAGCCACTCGTTCTCGATCGAGTCGCCCAGGTCCACGCGCCGGCTGCCGCCCACCAGGCCCAGCGGCAGCTTCAGGATGTGCGTCGTGGGTGTGGCGCCGAGCGGCCGGTGCCAGCGCTTGTTCGTGAAGAGCAGCGCCGTCTTCTCCTGCGCGCCGGCCAGCGAGATGCGCAAGAAGTCATCGTCCCGGGCCTGGCCGAGCAGGGTGTGCGAGGGCACGGCACGCAGCACCTCCGCCACCTGGTGCTCGCTCAAGGGCTCGCCATTGATCTCGTCCCAGCCCTGGGGCTCGGCGCCTTCGGGCAACAGCTGCACGGCGCCCACGCAGTCTCGCCCGACAGCCTGCAGCAGCTCGAAGACCTCGATCGACCTGGTCTTGTAGCGGCGCGCGATGCGCTCGCGGAGCTTCTCGTTGTCGGGCAGGAGGTTGTCGAAGTAGTTGGCCACCACCGGGCCGCGGATCTCCAGCGCCGACGTGATGGGCAGCGACAGTGACAGCGACCGCCGCCTGGGTGAGGCCAGCCACGTCTTGTCGTAGCTGAGGCGGTGCGAGCCGCGGTCGACGCTCCAGGTGCCGACGCGCTCGCCATTCATCCAGATGGCCAGGCTAGCGCTCACCAGCTGCCCTTCTTGATCCTGGTTTCATCGGCGGCGGAGTCTGCCTGCGCGTCACGGACTACGAAGCCAGCGCCCAACGCACCCAGCACCTGCATGATCTGCTGCAGGCTGACCGAGCCGGGGTTGGCCTCGATCTCCACCACGCGCGCCTGGGTCACGCCGATCAACGCGCCAAGGCCCGCCTGCGTCAGGCGGCGCTTCTTGCGCAGCGAGCGAAGCTGTTGGCGCAGCTGCTCGGTGGTCTTGAGGGGGTAGTCCATGGTGCAGAATACAAGTATAGGCTTGTTTTATCAGAATACAAGCCCAGGCTGATAATCCTTCACCGTCGCTGCCGCTGCCGATTCCTCATCTGCGCCAGTGGCCGCTTGCCCTTCAGCTGCCGCTCGATGCCGTCGTTGAGCTGGCTGCGCAGCGCCAGCACGTTCTCCACATGGCCGTAGGCGCCGGGGAAACGCAGGTCCAGCCACAGCCACAGCGTGCAGGCGCGCAGCGCCTGCTCCATGGCTTCGAGGCGGCTGTGGCCGTCCACCTGGTCCAGGAACCAGGGTGAGCCGGCCTGGCCGGTGGCGGCGTGGGCGGCGGTCCAGTCGAGGAAGGCCTGCAGCTGGTTCTCGGTGCGCGTGTCCACGGGGGCCTGGGCGTAGATGAAGCGCTCCTTCAGGCTCAGCTGGGCCGCGCTGGCGTCGAGCTTTTCGGCCAGATCGAGCATCTGCTCGAGTTCGGCCACCGCGAAGTGCGCGTCGTCGAGCTTCAACTGTTCGACGAATACGCCTAGCACTTCGCGCAGCTTGGTCAGCTGCAGGCGCGAGGCGATGGTCTGCACATGCCAGTTGTTGGGCGCCACCGGGGCCTTGAAGTCGCGCGGCGCGCGCGGCGTCTTCGGCAGCAGCTCGGTCAGCATCTTCAGCGCGCCGGGCTCGGCCTCCTTCAGCACGCCGACGAAGCCCTCTTCGTGGATGCCGAAGCGCCCGGCGCGGCCGGCGATCTGGTGCACCTCGCCTTCGCCGAGCGGCCGGTCGTTGACGCCGTCGAACTTGCTCATCGTGCTGAAAACAGCACGCGGCGGATCGGCAGGTTCAGGCCCATGCCGATGGCGTCGGTGGCCACCAGGATGTGCGACGCCCCTTCGGCGAAACGCTCGGCTTCCCGGCGCCGCACCTCGGGCGGCAGCGCGCCGTAGATCACGCTCACCGGGTGGCCGGCGGCGGCGATCTGGTCGCGCAGCATCAGCACGTCGCGGCGGCTGAAGGCCACCACCGCGTCGCCGAGTTGCAGCGCATGCACCGGCACCGGGTTGGGCAGCAGCTGCACGTATTGCTTGCGCTCGAAGTGGCGCACCGTGCAGCGCTCGCCGCACAGCCCGAGCAGGTTCTCGATCGCCGGCACGGCGTAGGCCGAGCAGATGATGATCACCTCGTTGGCCGGCACGGCCACGATGGCCTGCGTCCAGGCCCAGCCGCGTGAGTTGTCGAAGATCATCTGCGCTTCGTCGATCACGGCCACGTCGATCGGCGTGTTGGTGCCCACCATCTCGATCGTGCTGCTGACCACCCGCGCGCCCTCGGCCGGCACGTTCTCTTCGCCGGTGAGCAGCGAGCAGGGCACACCGCGCGCCACCAGGCGGTCGCGGCCTTCGAGTGCCAGCAGGCGCAGCGGGGCGAGGTAGGCGCCGTCGAGCGCCTGGGCCAGGCGCTCGAACGCGGCGTGCGTCTTGCCGCTGTTGGGCGGGCCGACGTAGAGCGTCACCTTGCGCTGCAGCTGGCGCGCCTTGTGGAAGGTGTCGGGGTAACCCTGGAAGGCGAGCTCGTTGTTCAGGCCCTCCAGCGTGTCGAGCTCGGACACGTGGCGTTCCCAGCGCTCCTGCGCGCGGGTGAAGGCGCTCATCATCTCGGCCAGCGGCTGCGCGGTGCCGCCCTCGGATTGCAGCCGCGGCAGCAGCGAATCGACATGCCGCGCCTTGAAGCTGCGGCTCTTCGCGATCAACGCCTCCAGGTGTGCGGTGAGCTCGGCACCCTGCGGGTGCTGTGGCGCGGGGCCCAGCGCGGCCAGCAGCGCCGGCGCGTCGCCGCTGCGGTAGAAGGCCCATACCGCGTTCGCATCCACCGGGATGCGGAACAGCACCGGCACCGCCCAACCCGGCTCCGACAGCTTGAGCGTGTGGCGGATCAGGCGCGTCCACGCGCCGGCGCGGCGCGACACCGCCATCTGCTCGAGCGCGGTGGTGCGCTCGAGCATCGTCGGCCGCGCCTTCGGGCCGCTGCCCACGGCGTCGAGGTGGGCCAGCGCGGCGTCGATCAGCGCCGGGTGAATCCAGCGGCTCGGGCGCTGGCCGGGCACCGCCTTCTGCAGCAGGATCAGGCCGAGCTTGTCGAGGTGGGTCTCGAAATCGGCATGCGTCTCGGCCAGGTAATCGGCCGGCTTGACCACCTGCGGCAGGTGGTGCACGCCATGGCGGATGCGCGCCAACTGCTCCTTGCCGATGTGCGGGGGCAGGCGGTCGGCGTGGCGGGGGATGGGCAGAGTCGATGGCATCGGGGCGTGGCAACTATATTGCGCGCAATGGGCAACGCCTGGTCAACGGCGCCGACGCGCAGCCGCTGCGACACTTGCCAATGGCTGGGTACTTCGCAGTTCACCCGTCAGCGCCAGCCGGCGTGCTTGGGCGACGATGATTTGGGCCGCGGCTTTGGCCGCCGGGGTCGGCGGCGTGTCGGCTCGCGTGTACAGGCCCACGTGCAAGGGCATCAGCGGGCTCACGAGCGGCACCTCGATGAGCTTGCCTTGCGCCATGCACGACTGCAACAACAGGGGCGGCAACACACCCACCATGTCGCTGGCGGCAATCAGATCCAGGGCCACGAAATACGATCCGCAATGCACGGCAGGCACCGGGGCGCGCAAGCCTGCGGCGATGAACGACTGGCTCACGATGTCGTCGGAGATGCCGGGCGCCGTCATCGCCAGCCACGAGGCATCGACCAACTCGTCGAGGCTGCGCGTGCCCGCCAGAGGATGACCCGGCCGCACGGCCACCCGCATCTGTATCTCGAACAGTGGGCGGTAGCGAAGTCCGGCGTCCAGATTTGCACGCGTGCGCTGTGTTACGGCGATGTCGAGCACGTCGTCGCGCACCAAGGGAAGCAGCGCGCTGGGCGTCATCTCCAGCAGGCGAATGCGGGTGTTCGCGCGCTGTCGCTGCAGCGTGGTCGCGAGTTCAGGCAGCAACAAGCTTGCAGCCACCGGCGACACGCCCAGTGAGACGAGACCGCTGCCATCGTCCACCGTGCGCCGAGCTTCGGCGGCGCCTTTGCGAATCTCGGCTTCGGCCACCCGGGCGTGCGCCAGGAAAGTGCCGCCGGCCACCGTGGGCGACGCGCCTCGAACGTTGCGCTGAATGAGCTGCACGCCGAGGTCTTGTTCGAGTTGCTGCAATGAACGCGTGAGCGCTGGCTGAGAGATGCCGAGCCGCCGCGCCGCGCCGCGGATGCTGCCCGCGTCGACGACGGCAATGAATTGCTCGATCCGCTGCAGGCGCATGGTTCTCCGGGTGATGCACAGATGGCATCAGCATGCAGTATCGCGCATCTTCCCGACGTGGACGCGCCATGTGCCAATCGCAGCCACCGACGCACCGTCACCCACCGGGAGATCACATGCACCCCGCATTGCCTACACGACGCGACGTTCTGTGCGCGGGCGGCGCCGCAATGACGGCGCTATTCGCTTGCGGCTTCAGCGAGACCGCGAACGCACAGGTGGCCGTCGAGCAGATGCACATGCTTTGCAGCGGCCCGGCCGGGAGCATCCCCGATATCGTGGCGCGCCGCGTGGCCGAGCAGTTGAGCGGCCGCTACGCGCAACGCGTGCTGGTCGACAACCGCCCCGGTGCGGCGGGACGGCTCGCCATCAGTGCCTTGAAGACGGCGCCAGCGGATGGCACCACTTTGCTGCTGGCGCAAGGCGCTGTCGCCACTGTCTACCCGTACCTCTACCCCCAGTTGGCCTATGACGCAGTGTTGGACCTGCAGCCGGTGTCGCTGGCCGGCGAGATGACGCTCGGGCTGGCGGTGGGCCCTGCGGTGCCCAACACGGTGACCAGCGTGCGCGAACTCGTCGATTGGATGCGCCGCAATCCCAAGCTCGCCAACGTGGGGTCACCCGGCGCAGGCACCCTGCCGCACCTGCTCGAAGTGATGCTCTTTCGTGAGGCCGACGTGGCCTGGCAGCACGTGGTGTATTCGGGCGGGCCGCCAGCGATGGTCGACCTGCTGGGTGGGCAGATCGCAGCGCTGGCGCTGCCCGAGGGTCTGCTGCGCCAGCAACGCGCGGCCGGCAGGCTGCGTGTGCTGGCAACCTCGGGTGCCCAGCGCAGCGGTTATCTACCCGATGTGCCGAGCTTCGTCGAACAAGGCTTTGCCGCGCTGGTGGTGCGCGAGTGGTTCGCGTTTTTCATGCCACGGGGCGTGTCGGCCGCAACGATCGATGCCACGTCGCAGGCCCTGCGCCTGGCCATTGCGCGGCCCGAACTGGCGGCTGCATTTGCAGAGTCGGGCATGGTGCCCATGTCGAGCACGCCTGCTGCACTCGCGGCGCGCATCGCCGCAGAACAGCGGGTCTGGGAGCCGATCATCCGCCTTGCCGGCATTCGGGCTGAATGACGCATAGGCCCGTGCCGTGGGACAAGGCGGCCGCCGGTTGGAACCGCCACACCGCGGTGATCCACGGCTGGCTTCACGACGCCACGGCGGCAATGCTGGAGGCCGCGCACATCGAGCCGGGCGCGCGCGTGCTCGACATCGCCGCCGGCGCGGGTGATCAGACACTCGACATCGCGCGCCGCGTCGGGCCTCAGGGTCAGGTCTTGGCCACCGATATTTCGGCGCACATCCTCACCCTGGCACTCGACAACGCGCGCGCGGCAGGCATGCTGCAGGTGAGTACGCAGGTTGCCGACGCGCAAGCCCTGGGCCTTGCCGGAGCGGGCTTCGACGCCGCCGTTTGTCGGCTCGGCTTGATGTTCTGCACCACGCCACTCGACGCACTTCGCGGCGTGCACAGCGCGCTCAGGCCCGGTGGCCGGTTCAGTGCCCTGGTGTTCTCACAACCGCGGGGCAACCCCTGTCTCACCGCGATCATGGCCACCGCACTCTGGCATGCCGGCTTGCCGACACCGGCGCCGTTCGAGCCCGGTTCGCTGATGAGCCTGGGACAACCCGGCGCGCTGGAGCGCCTGCTCGGCGAGGCAGGCTTTGTCGATATCGGCCTGCAGCGCCTATCGGCACCGTTTTTCCTGCCGGCGAGTCGAGACTATGTCGACTTCGTTCGCAGCTCGGGCTCGCCGATCATGGAGATCCTGGCGCCGCTGTCCGAGCCCACCAGGGACGCTGCCTTTGCAGAAATGACCGAGCAATTGAGCGTGTTCACGACGGCCACGGGTTGGCACGGGCCGCACGAACTGTTGTTGTGCGCGGCGACGCGCCCCTGAGTGGCGACGACGCGCTGACAGCGTGGGTCCCGATAATGGCCCATGAACAGATCTCTCGACACGGCGGCGGCGACCGCGAACCCATTCAGCGGCCTGCCGCTGCCCCCGCACGCGCTGGAAAACCTGCAGCGCCTGGGCTACACGAGCATGACGCCGATCCAGGCCGCCAGCCTGCCGCTGGCCTTGGCCGGGCACGACCTGATCGCGCAGGCCAAGACCGGCAGCGGCAAGACGGCGGCCTTCGCGCTGGCGCTGCTGGCCAACCTGAACGTGCGCCGCTTCGCGGTGCAGGCGCTGGTGCTGTGCCCGACGCGCGAGCTGGCCGAGCAGGTGACGCAGGAAGTGCGGCGCCTGGCCGCCGCCGAAGACCACATCAAGGTGCTCACGCTGTGCGGCGGCGCCACGATGCGCCCGCAGCTGGCCAGCCTGGAGCATGGCGCGCACATCGTCGTCGGCACGCCCGGCCGGCTGATGGACCACCTCGAGCGCGGCAGCCTGAACCTGGAGGCGCTGAACACCCTGGTGCTCGACGAAGCCGACCGCATGCTCGACATGGGCTTCTTCGACGACATCGCGACGATCGCCAAGCAATGCCCGAAGCAGCGCCAGACGCTGCTGTTCTCGGCCACCTACCCCGAGGGCATCGCCAAGCTCGCCGCCGCGTTCATGCGCGAGCCCAAGGAAGTCAAGCTGCTGGCCGCGCACGCCGCCGGCAAGATCCGCCAGCTGTTCTTCGAGGTGCGCGAAGACGAACGCCTGCACGCGGTGGGCCAGCTGCTCGCGCATTACCGCCCGGTCAGCACGCTGGCCTTCTGCAACACCAAGCAGCAATGCCGCGATCTGGTGCAGGTACTGCGCGCGCAGGGCTTCGCCGCGCTGGAGCTGCACGGCGAGCTGGAGCAGCGCGAGCGCGACCAGGTCATGGTGCAGTTCGCCAACCGCAGCTGCAGTGTGCTGGTGGCCACCGACATCGCCGCGCGCGGGCTGGACATCACCCAGCTCGAGGCGGTGATCAACGTCGACATCACGCCCGACGCCGCCACCCACATGCATCGCATCGGCCGCACCGGCCGCGTCGACGAAGAGGGCTGGGCCTTCAGCCTGGTGAGCATGGACGAGATGGGCAGCGTCGGCAAGATCGAGCAGGCCGGCGGCTTCTCGTCGGCGTGGAAGAAGCTCGCGAGCTGACGCCCGCCAGCACAGGAGCCCTTGCGGGCGCCGATGCAGACGCATCCAGATCCTCGGCGGGCGCAAGGAAAAGATCCGCCCCGGCGACGTGCTGGGCGCGCTGACCAAGGACCTGGGCTTCGCCGGCACGCAGATCGGCAAGATCAACGTCAACGAGTTCTCGACCTACGTCGCGGTCGAGCGCGGCATTGCCGCCGAGGTCCTGCGCAAGCTGGCGAGCGCCAAGGTCAAGGGCCGCAGCGTGAAGGTGCGCTTGCTGGAGGGCTGAGCGCTACGTTGTGCGCACCAGCTGGTCGCGCCGCGCCAGCCCTCAAGCGGCCAGCGCCTTCATCTCGGCGTACAAGTCGGCCTTGCCCTCGAAGCCGATGCCGGGCAGCTCGGGCAGCGTGACATAGCTGTTGTCGACCTTCACGCCGTCGGGAAAGCCGCCGTAAGGCTGGAACAGATCCGGGTAGCTCTCGTTGCCGCCCAGGCCGAGCCCGGCGGCGATGGCCAGCGACATCTGGTGTCCGCCGTGCGGCACACAGCGTGAAGGCGACCAGCCGTTTTCCTTCAGCATGTCGAGCGTGCGCAGGTACTCGACCATGCCGTAGCTCAAGGCGCAGTCGAATTGCAGCCAGTCGCGGTCGGGGCGCATGCCGCCGTAGCGGATCAGGTTGCGTGCGTCCTGCATCGAGAACAGGTTCTCGCCGGTGGCCATCGGCTTGGCATAGTGGTTCGCCAGCTCGGCCTGCAGCGCGTAGTCGAGCGGGTCGCCGGCTTCCTCGTACCAGAACAGGTCGTACTGCGACAAGGCCTTGGCGTATTCGATCGCAGTCTTCATGTCGAAACGGCCGTTGGCATCGACCGCCAGCCGCTGGCCGGGGCCGAGCAGTCTCAGCACCGCCTCGATGCGCTTGCAGTCATCGGCCAGCGACGCGCCGCCGATCTTCTTCTTGACCACCGCGTAGCCACGGTCCAGGTAGCCGCGCATTTCGCGCTCCAGGCCTTCGAGGCCCTGGCCCGGCCAGTAGTAGCCGCCGGCGGCGTAGACGAAGACCTTGCGATTGGCCTGCTTCACGCCGTAGCGCGAGCCGTAGCGCTCGGCCAGCAGCTGGAACAGCGGCTTGTTCTCGATCTTGGCCACCGCGTCCCACACCGCCATGTCGATCGTGCCCACCGCCACCGAGCGCTCGCCGTGGCCGCCGGGCTTTTCGTTGTTCATCAGCGCGGCCCAGACCTTGTGCGGGTCGAGGTTGTCGCGCTCGCTGTCTTGCAGGCTGGCGGCCTCGGCTTCGAGCACGCGCGCAATGAAACGCTCGCGCATCAGCGCACCCTGACCGTAGCGGCCGTTGGAGTTGAATCCGTAGCCGACGACTCGCTTGCCATCACGCACGACGTCGGTGACGACGGCCACCAGGCTCAGCGTCATCTTCGAGAAATCGATGTAGGCATTGCGGATGTTCGACTTGATGGGGCGGGTCGATTCGCGGATGTCGATGATCTTCATCTGGTATTCCGGGTTCAGTTCAGCGCGGCAGCGAGGCGCCGCCGCAGATGGCGATGTCCTGGCCGGTGATCGCGGCGGCGGCAGGCGAGAGCAGGTAGGCGACGAGCGAGGCGATTTCGTCGGGGCGGATCAGGCGGCCGATCGGCGGCAACACCGGTGCGGCGGCCTGGCGTGCCGGGTCGTCGGTCATCGCGGTCTGCGTCGCTGCGGGCGAGATCACGTTGACGGTGACGCCCGAGGCGATCAATTCCGCGGCCCAGCTGCGCGCCAGGCCGAGCAAGGCGGCCTTCGTCGCGGCGTACTGGCTGCGCCCGGCCTTGCCCTGTGCGACGCGGCTGCCGACGAGCACGACGCGGCCGTGGCCGCCGGCGGCCATGGCCGGCAGCAGCACGTCGGCGAGGCGCGTGACGGCCTCCACATGCAGGCGCCACATCAGCGCGCCGGCCTCGGTGTTCAACTGGCCGAGCGGGCCGACGCGCAGCACGCCGGCGGCGTGCACCAGCGCGCCGGCGTCGGTGACCTTCTTTGCCGCGGCCGTCGTGGCGGCGCCGTCGCACAAATCCACCTGCACCGCCTCGAAGCCGGCGCGCTCGATGGTCGGCGGCGAGACATCGAGGCCGCACACGCGCCAGCCTTGATCGAGCAAGGCCAGCGCGATCGCCTGGCCGATGCCTGAGCTGCTGCCGGTGACGACGGCAAGGCGCGTGTCACTCGGCACGGATCTTCCCGTCGGCAATGATCTTGCCGGTGAGGGCCATGTCGTCGCGCTGGAACTTGACGAAGTCGTCGATCGAGCCAGGCGTCAGCAGCAGGCCCTGCTGGATCAGCTTCTCGCGCATGTCGCCGGCCAGGGCCTTGTTGACCTCGGCGTTCAACCGGGTGGCGATGTCACGCGGCAGGTGGGCCGGGCCCCACAGCCCGTACCAGCTGTAGAACTCGAAGCCGGGCACGGTCTCGCCGACGGTCGGCATCTCGGGCTGGTTCGGCACACGGGCCTTGGAGGTGACGCCGATGACCTTCAGCTGGCCGGCCTTGGCGAAGCCCGCCGAGCCGAGGATCGGGTCGATGAAGGCATCGATCTGGCCGCCGACCAGGTCCTGGTAGGCCGGCGCCGAGCCCTTGTACGGCACGATGACGTAGTCGAGGCCACCGGCGCGCTTGAGCAATTCGGTCGACAAATGCCCGGCCGAAGCCGCCGAGCCGATGGCGAAGGTCATCTTGCCCGGATTCGCCTTGGCGTAAGCCAGCATGCCCTTGACGTCGGAGAACGGCAGCTTGTTGTTGACGGCGACGGCCAACGGCGCCTTGGCCACCAGGGCCACGGCGGTGAAGTCCTTGGCCACGTCGTAGGGCGGGTTCTTCATCGTCGCCGGCGTGGTCGTGAAGGCCGAGGCGTTGAAGAGCAGGGTGTAGCCGTCGGCCGCGGCCTTGGCCACCGCGATGCCGCCGATCGTGCCTTGGCCACCGGGCCGGTTCTCGATCACGAAGGTCTGGCCCATCTGTTCGCCCAGGCGCTGCGCCAGCATGCGGCCGACCACGTCGAGCGTGCCGCCGGGCGGGAACGGGATGATCACCGTGACCGGCTTCGATGGGTAGGTCTGGGCCCACGCGCCTGTGCCGAGGGCGAGCAGGGCAGCGGCGAGGGTCGAGCGGAGGAAGGTCTTGCGTTGCATGGTCGTGGTCTCCTTGGGGTGTCGTGACTCAGCGCTTGAGCAGGCCGGCGTTGGCGACGGCAGCGCGCAGCGCGGCCATCTCGGCATCGTTCGGCGCTTCGGTGGGCGGGCGCACGGTCGGCGAATCGAGCACGCCCGCCAGGTACATGCCCATCTTCATGCGCGCATGGGCCTCGCCGGTCGGCTCGCCGCCGCCGTAGACGGCGTCCTTCAGCGGCGTGATCACGTCCTGTACCGCCATCGCGCGCTTCAGGTCGCCGGCCTTCACCGCCTCCCACAGGTCGTTGATCAGGCTCGGGATGAAGGTCGCAAAGCCGACCAGCGCGCCGTCGACGCCCTGCACCATCGAGGCCAACAGGTACTCGTCGTGGCAGGTCAGGATCACCTTGGACGGATCGGCAGCACGGATCGCTTTGATATCGGCGGCGTATTTGTTCATGTCGCGCTGGCCGACCTTGAAGGCGGCCACGTAGGGCAGCCTGGCCAGCTGGGCCAGCGTCGCCGACGAATACGAGGCCCGCGTCCAGGCCGGGTAGACATGTGCCACCAGGTCGAGGCCGGCGGTGGCGATGGCCTCGAAGTAGTCGGTCACGTGGTCGGGCCGGAAGCCGAAGCGCAGCCAGTGGTGCGGCGGCATCACGTCCAGCGCCTTCGCGCCGGCCTCGCGCGCCATCGACGCATGCTCCTTGGCGTCGCGGATGCCTTCGCAGACGATCGACGAGATGACGGGCAGGCGACCCTTCAGCTCGTCGGCGACGATGCGCGTGACCTCGGCGCGCTCGCGCGGCAGCAGCGAGAACACCTCACCGGTGTGGCCATTGGTCATCACCGCGACGACGCCCGGCTGGGTGGCGAGCCAGGAGGCGTGCTTGCGCAGCGCGGGTTCGTCGATGCGGTAATCGCTGGTGAAGGGGCAGGCGATCGCGGGGATGATGCCGCGGTAGTTCTGGATCGTGGGCATGGGGTCTCCTTGTTTGACAATCGGCCCGCAGCGCGCCTGGCGGTCGGGATGCTCGATGGCGAAATGTTCGTCGACGTGCTTGCGAATGGCCAATGCTGCTTGAGCCTTCTTCCATGCCCTCAAAGCACCGAATGTTTGCCCCTATGCTCGCGTCGCTCGCGGTCCCCAGGGTGATGCCGGCCGCCCTTGGGACGGCCCGGCAGGAGGCCTGACATGAACCTGATCTGGTTGGACGACTTTCTGGCCCTGGCCGCGACGGGCAACTTCTCCCGCGCCGCCGAAGAACGCCACATGACGCAGCCGGCCTTCAGCCGCCGCGTCCGCGCGCTGGAAGAGTGGCTCGGTGTGGTGTTGTTCGACCGCACGACGCATCCGGTGACGCTCACCGAAGCGGGGCTGTGGTTTCGCAGCGTGGCGCAGGACACGCTGGCCCATGTGGCCCGCCTGCCGGACCAGGCGCGCGCCGTCGTCGACGCCAGCGCCGCCACGCTGCGCATCGCGTCGACCCACGCCCTGTCGTTCACCTTCCTGCCGGGCTGGCTGCGCAGCCTCGAGTTGCACCTGGTCGTCGGGCCGATCCAGCTGATGTCCGACGTGATGCAGCAATGCGAGGCGCTGATGCAGCAGGGCCGCGCGCAGTTCATGCTCGCCCATGCCCACTCCGAGGTACCGAGCCGGCTCGATCCCGCCGCCTACGCGTCGACGGTGGTCGGCCACGACGAATTGATCCCGCTGTCGGCGCCCGACAAGGCCGGGCAGCCACGCCATGCCTTGCGGCCCGGCACGAAGAGCCCGGTGCCGATCCTGGCCTACAGCGCGGAGTCGGGCATCGGACGCCTGGTACGTGCGCTGCGCGGTGGCGCGCTCGACGGCGTGCATGCCCAGCCTGTCGTGACGGCGCACCTGGCCACCGTGTTGCGCACGATGGTGCTCGACGGCCGCGGCGTGGCCTGGTTGCCGCGCAGCCTGGTCGTCGACGAGATGGCAAGCGGCCGACTCGTCGCGGCCGGTGACCAGGCGTGGGCCATCGCGGTCGAGATCCGGCTCTTTCGCCAGCGCGGCGCCGCGCCGCCGGCGGCCGAGGCGTTCTGGCGCGCCGCAGTCGAGGCCAGCCCACGGCCAGGCGGCTGAAACGGGAGCGGCTCGATGCCGGCCTGGCAACAGCGCGATCGGGTCTGCCGCAAGGAAGTGATCCGGCCCGGCTCACCGTCGTGCCGACCGTGCCTTCAAGGGCATGCGGCGCGGCTCGCTGGTCAAGACCGGTGAGCGCAGCTACTGCCTCGTCGGCGAATGGGATTCGTTCGAAAGCATCGCCGCTGCCCGGCCGCAGATGGTCGGCGTGCTCGATACCTTCCGCGTCGATCTCGGGGACCTGGGCGGCGGTCTGGGTGTTACCGATGCGGTCTCGGGCAGCGTGGTGCTCGAGTTGAAACTCTGAAGCCGTGGGGGCGCGCTCGAGCCGGCCGCGCCGCGCGGGAATCAAGCGCCGCCACCGCCGACACCTTGCGTGGCGCCCCGGGGCTTCGAAGTCACGGCAACTTCGCTGGCGCGGAGAATGGCCGGTCCGCGTCGACCACGAACATGACCAGCGAGTGCAGGTCCATCGTGCCGCTGCTCGAGACCTGCATCGGCGTGTCACCGCCACGGCCGACTTCAGCATGCGCCGCCGCGACACGCTGCACGCCATAGGGTGTGCGGCTGCTTGTCTCACCCGCAAGCACGTAGAACGCTTCCGAGCCAGGGTGCGTGTGCACGGGCGTGACGCTGCCCGGTGCGCCCCGCGCCTCGTTGATTCGCAACAGGTACTGCTTGGCACTGACGCGCGCAATCGGGCCGAGTTCCACGACCTTGCTGCCACCCGCCGACGACCCGCCGGCGGGGCCGAGTGTGAACAGCCACACCTTGCCCGCCGTTTCGGCGACCAGCGACCACGGGCCGGCCGCGGCCTGGGCCTGTGCGGCGGTCGGGAAGTTCTCCAGGCGCCAGAAGAGCGGGCCGGCGGGCAGGTCGGCTACCTTGCGGTCCACCAGCTTGCTGATCGACAAAGGCTCGCTGGCGGCCGCGCTCGCGCAAGACAAGGACACTGCGACACTCAGGACCGCGACGAGGGCAGTGGAGACATGTTTCATAGGGGGATTGCCTGTGCTTAAGTGAGCCGCATTGCTAAGATTTCGCGCGGTGGGCCGCGATTGAGCGCTTGGCTCGACACAAAGTCCCGAACAAACGGCTAAGGCTCGGCGAAAGATGCCGAATCCAGGAACGTATGTGCAGGTTCCGCTGAGTCCAATCACGAACCCGGCTGCGGCTGCGGCCGCGCCCCGCGCCCGCGTCCACCGAGCGCGCCCGGGCCGACGGATCGATGACGCTGCGGGTGGGCGAGTGGTGGGTCGAGCCCTCGCTGAACCGGCTCTCGGCTGCGGGCAAGGTCACGCGGCTCGAGCCCAAGGCCATGGCCGTGCTCGTTCACTTGGCCGAACAACCGGGCCAAGTCGTCAGTCGCGAGGTACTGCTTGCGCATGTCTGGCCCGACGTGGTCGTGGGCGACGACTCGCTGACCCAGGTCGTCATCAAGCTGCGCAAGGCGCTGGGCGATGTGCCCGGCAGCCCGGCCTATATTCAGACCATCTCGAAGCGAGGCTACCGGCTGATTGCCGAGGTGAGCCGCTCGGCCCAGACCGTAGCGCAACCTCTGCTCCCGCCTAGAGGCGGGCGCAGCACTGCGCGGTCGTGGCGCGAATCGCGGATGGCCGCGAGTGCAGGCGTCGTCGCCTTGCTTTTCGTCGTGGCCGCCGCCGCGCTGTGGATCGAGCGCGGCTCGCCGTTCGAAGCCGCGTCGCGCCCGGCAGCGCTTGCTGACGCCGCCGCGTCGCGCGCGCAGCCGCCGTCCGTGGCCATCCAGCCGTTCGAGGTTCTGGGCAGTGATCCCCAGGCGAAACTGCTGGCAAGTGGCCTCACGGCAGATATCTTGACCAACCTGTCCAGGGAGTCAGGTATCTGGGTCGTCGGCGCGGCGTCCGCCGACGGTGCGGTTGCGAGCAAGTCTGCGGCCGCGGCTTCCCCCGTCCACTATCTTGTGTCCGGATCGGTCGAGCGTGTGGGCGAAGCCGCCCGGCTCTACATCCACCTCAGCGACACCGCGACCGGACGACAGCTTTGGTCCGAGCGCTTCGATCGGCAGAACAGCAACGTGCTGGCACTCCAGGAGGAACTTCGGCCGATCCTCGTCCAGACGCTGAGTGCAAGAGTCGGCCAAGCCGAAAGGCGGCGCGCGGCGCAGCGCTACACGCGAAATCTGCAGGCCTATGAATACTTTCTGCGCGGCCAGGCAGCGTTGCTTGTTCGGCAGCGCAGCGAAAACGACAGTGCGCGCGAAATGTACTGGCGCGCCATCGAGCTTGACCCGGCCTTCGCCCGTGCTTACGCCGGGCTTGCGCTGACCCATGCCGCCGACTATCGCAACCAATGGGTCCCGAACCGGGCGGGTGCGCTCGATCGGGCTTTCGAGTTGGCGCGGACCGCCTACCAAATCGACCCCGAGATACCCGAGACCTGCTGGGTCCTTGCCTTCGTCCACATCGAACGGCGCCAGTACGACCAGGCACGTCGGCATCTGGAGAATGCCCTTCGGCTCGATCCGTCGTACGCAGATGCCTACGCGCTGATGGGCGGCCTCAACTCGTACGTCGGGCGGCCGGCCGAGACGGTGCGGCTGTTGCGTACTGCGATGCGGCTCGATCCGGAGGCCGGCTATCTCGACTACCTGCTGCTCGGTCGCGCCTACCTGTTCCTCGGCGACTGGGAACAGGCGCGGGTCAATCTGGAACAGGCACAGGCACGCAACGTCGGCAATCTCGAGACCCATGTGTACCTGGCGGCGTTGTACGCGGCGGTGGGCGACAAGGCCGCAGCGGCATGGCAGGCCGACGAGATCCGCTCACTGCAACCCGGCTTCACCGGCCGGCACTGGCTGGAAACGTATCCGATGACCGACCTGGCGCAGCGCAATCAGCTGCTGCGTGCCCTGGGTGAACTGGGGCTTTGAGTCGCCAATGGTGATCGAATGCGTGCGCGCGCCATCGTTCACGCGCCCGCGTCCTGCCTCAGCGTGAACGCACCAGCTGGTCGCGCCGCGCCAGCGCGGGGAACAGTCGCCACCACAACAGCGCAATCACGATCGAGCCCGCGCCGCCGAGCACCACCGACCCCACCGGCCCGAGCAGCGCGGCGGTGGCGCCGGACTCGAACTCGCCGAGCTGGTTCGAGGCACCGATGAAGACCGAGTTGACCGCGCTGACGCGCCCGCGCATGGCGTCGGGCGTTTCCAGCTGCACCAGCGACTGGCGCACGACGATGCTGACCATGTCGGCGGCGCCGGTGACGGCCAGCGCCAGCATGGCCAGCGTGAACGAGGTCGAGACGCCGAACACCGCAGTGGCCGCGCCGTACACCGCCACCGCCCACAACATGCGCGGCCCGGCACGCCGCATGATCGGCCAGCGTGTCAGCGCCAGCGACATCGCCAGCGCGCCGATGGCGGGCGCGCCGCGCAGCAGGCCCAGGCCCCAGGGACCGACGTGCAGCAAGTCCTTGGCGAATATCGGCAGCAGCGCCGTCGCGCCGCCCAGCAGCACCGCGAACAGATCGAGCGAGATCGCGCCCAGCACCACCGGGTTGCTGCGCACGTAGCTCACGCCGGCCAGCAGCGTGTGCCAGGTGGCGCGCTCGCGCGGCGGCGGGCTGGCGTGACTCACGCGCAGCAGCAAGGCGGCCGCGACGGCGAACAACAGCGTGCAGCTGGCATAGACGGTGGTGGCGCCGGCGACGTACAGCAGGCCGCCGATGGCCGGCCCGGCGATGATGGCCAGCTGCATGCCGGCCGCGCTGAAGGCCATTGCGCGCGGCAGCAGCGCTGTCGGCACCAGCAGCGGCGCCAGCGCCTGCTGGGCCGGCATCTGGAAGGCCTTGGCCGTGCCCAGCACCACGGCCAGGGCCAGCAACCAGCCGCGCTGCGGCCCGCCCGCCACGGGTGCCAGCGCCAGCACCAGTGCCACCGCGGCCTGCACGCCGACGCAGGCCGCGGCCACGCGCGCGCGGTGATGGCGGTCGACCACGTCGCCGGTCACCAGCACCAGCGCCAGCGCGGGCAGAAACTGCAGCAGGCCGACGAGGCCTAGGTCCCAGGCCGAGCCGGTCAGGTCGTACATCTGCCAGCCCACCGCCACCATCAGCATCTGGCCGGCGCAGGTGTTGGCCAGCCGCGCCCACCAAAAGCGCAGGAAGTCGCGCTGCGGGCGCAGGCTGGCCGGGATCACGGCCATTGCGCCGTCGCGGGAATGTGGAGCGTGGTCATGCGCGGGCCATTGTCGCCAACCGCGCCGGTTGTCCCGACGCAGCGTTGGGCACGCGCACCGGGCGGCGGTTCAGGCCGTCGCGGCCGTGCCGCGCGCCAGCATGCGGCCGGCGCGGGCCAGTACTGTGGGTTCGCCGCCGCCGCGACAGGCCAGGCGGCCGTTGACGAAAACCGCGTCGATGCCCAGGCTGGCGCTGATCGGCCGGTCGTAGGTGGCGGTGTCGGCGATCAGCGCCGGGTCGAACACCACCACGTCGGCCATCGCACCGGCCTTGAGCAGGCCACGGTCGGTGATGCGGAAGTTGCGCGCGGTCATGCCGCTCATCTTGTGCACCGCCTGCTCCAGCGAGAACAGCTTGCGCTCGCGCCAGTAGCGCGCGAAGACGCGCGGGAACGCACCCCACAGCCGCGGGTGCGGGTGGCGGTCGTGCGGCAGGCCGTCGGAGCCGATCATGGTCAGCGGGTGGGCGATGACGCGCTCGACGTCTGCCTCGTTCATCTGGAAGTAGCAGGCGCCGCCGGGCATCAGGCGGCGGCAGGCCGTCTTCTGGTCGACGCCCCATTCGGCGGCCACTTCGGCGAGCATTCGCCCGGTGACCTCGGGGAAGGCATCGCTCCAGGTCAGCATGACATCGATCACGCCGTCGACCAGGTCTTCGCGCAGCACCGTCGAGCCGGCGACGTAGGGGTAGACGTCCATCGCGATCGCCTGCCGTGCGGCCAGTGCCTCGATCAGCGGCAGCGTCTCGCGCGTGCGGCCCCAGTTGGCCGGGCCGGCGCATTTGTGGTGCGAGATCACCAGCGGCAGGCCGGCGGCGAAGGCGCTGTCGCCGGCTTCGTGCAGGGCCTCGATGATCTGCGCCATCTCGCTGCGCAGGTGGGTGGTGTAGACGCCGCCGTGGCGGGCGACGATGCGCGCCAGCTCGGTCACCTCGTCGGCCGGCGCCGGGTAGGCCTCTTCGTAGAACAGGCCCGACGACAGGCCGAACGCGCCGTCGGCCATGCAGTCCTCGAGCAGGGCGGCCATGCGCGCGCGCTCGTCGGCACTGGCCGCCCGCGTCAGGTCTTGCATGGCGGCAAAGCGCAGCGTGGTGTGGCCGATCAACGGTGCCACGTTGAGCGCCGGTTGCGCGGCCATCACCGCCCGCTGGTAATCACGCAGCGTCGGGTAACGAAACGACTGCGCGCCGAGCAGGTTCAGCGGCGGCGACGCGGTGGCGGTGACATAGGGCGCGAGGGAGATGCCGCAGTTGCCCGTCACCAGCGTGGTGATGCCCTGGGAGATTTTCGGCAGGTAGGCCGGGTCGCGCAGCACGATCGCATCGTCGTGGGTATGCGCGTCGATGAATCCCGGCGCGATGACGCGGCCGCGGCAGTCGATGACCTCGACCTCGGTCAAGGACAAGCCCTCGGGCAGGCGCTGGCGCAGGCCCTCACCCTGGCGGGCGATGCGGTCACCGACCAGCAGCACGTCGCCCGGCCACGACGGGCCGCCGCTGCCGTCGACCACGAGGCCGCCTTCGAGGAGGATGGGTGGGTGGTTCATTCGTCGCGCATCGCGTAGTCTTGCGGCGTGCCGGTGTTGCCGCTGTTCCCGCTCTGCAAGGGGTGCGCGCGCACGTCGATCCCGTGCCGCTGCAGCGCGGCGTGCACGATCTCGAGGCGTTGCACCGCAGGATCGCCGCAGCGTTGTGCGACCAGCACGGTAAGGATCTCGATCGCCGTCAGGTGCGCCAGGTAAGCGTCGATGCCGACGTGCATCACGGCATCGTCGGGCACGGTCAGCGCAAGGAGGATGTCCGTGCGATCGGCCAGCGGGGTGCCGGGTTGTGTCAGCGATACCGTCTTCGCGCCCTGCCGGCGTGCGATATCGACGGCGTCGAGCAACGACGGCAGGCCGCCGACGTGCGAGATCGAGATCACCACGCCCGCGGCGTCCTGCGCAGCCGCTGCGACGCGCTGAAAGTGGTAGTCGAACCAGGCATTGGCCGACAGGCCGAGCCGGAACAGACGGGCCTGCAGGTCCTGCACCATGAACCAGGATGTGGCACCGGTCGCAAACAGGTCGACATGGCGCGCGCCGGCGATCGCAGTCACCGCGGCGTCGAGGGCGGCGATCTCGAGCTGGGTGCGCACGCCGGCCACCGTGGCCGCTGCGCTGCGGGCGACCTTGGCCACCACTTCGTCCACGCGGTCACCGATATTGACGCGGCGGTGCAGCGGCGAGCCGCCCAGCGCAAGCTCGTGGGCCAGCGCAAGCTTGAACTCGCGCAAGCCGGCGAAACCGAGGTCGCGGCAGGTGCGCATCACCGTGGGCACGCTGCTGCCGGCGCGTTCGGCGAGCAGTTCGAAGCTTTCGCTGAGCACTCGATCGGGGTCCTCGAGAATCAGCCCGAGGATGGCCCGCCGCGCGGCGGGTGCCTTGGCGCGAATCTGGGCGACGCGTTGCAGCAGGCCGTTGCTCACGTGAGCACCCCGCTCGCCGGGTACGGCGCGCGACCCTCCGCGAGGGTCGGGCCTTGCTTGGGGCGGCCCGGCGCGGCGGCCCGGCGTAGCCAGCTTGACACTGCATGTTTCATACTCAGAAGTGCATGGACGCCGCGTCGACGACGCGGTAGTCGTCGTCGACGATCGGCATCCAGTGCCATTTGTCGAAGGTGGTGCAGGGGTGGGAGATGCCCAGGCCGACGCGCTCGCCGACGGCCGGCGCCTGGCCGGCCTCGGCCGCGTCCCAGCGCAGATAGGCATGCTGGTCGTTCAGGCCGCTGACCTTCCAGCTGGCGGGCACCGAGCGCGTAACCATCGCGCCGCGCGCGGCGCGGGCGAAGGGGATCGGCATCTCGATGTCGAACGACAGATCGCGCCGGCCGACCGCGAGGATCGCCAGGCCCGGCTCGGGGCAGGACTGCACCAGGGCCCAGACCTCCAGCGCCGGGCGCAGGCTCTCGCCGCGCGCGCAACCCAGGCGCGACTCGACGACATTGACGAAGCGCTTGTAGTTGCCGTGGTCGTGGGTCACGTAGCAGCCCGAACGCAGCAGGCCGCGCACCGGCCGGCCGAGCGTGGGCTTCAGGCGCGTGGCCACCAGGTCGAAGATCGCCGAGCCGCCGGCCGAGAGCAGCACCTCGTCGCTGTCGAACAGGTTGCGCGTATCGCAGTGCCGGGCGACGGCGTCGACGCGGTCCATCAGGGCCTGCGCGTAGGGCGTCGTCGGCCTCGCTGTCGCCCTTGGCGCCCAGGCCTTCGTAGCACTCGATGCCGACCAGGCTGACCGCCGGGCTGGCATGCAGGCGTTCAGCCAGTGCGATGGCCTCGTCTTGTGTGCGGCAGCCGGTGCGGCCGCCGGCGATGCCGATCTCCAGCAGGACCTCGAACAGCAGGCTGCCCGGATGCCGTTCGGCCCAGGCTTCGATCAGCGCGAGCTGGGCCGTCGAATCGACGAGGAAGGCGACGCGCAGGTCGGCATGCTCGCGGCGCAGCATCTGGATGATTCCCAGGTCGGCGTCGGCCAACACTTGGTTGGCGATCAGCGTGCGGCGCGCGCCGGCAGCCACACCGATGGCCAGCTGGTTCACGGTGGCAAACGTCAGGCCCCAGGCGCCGGCGTCGAGCTGGCGCGCAAAGAGCTGCGGCGACATCGTGGTCTTGCCGTGCGGCGCCAGGTCTATGCCCCATTGCCGCGCCTGCGCCTGCATCCAGGCCAGGTTGTGTGCCAGTGCCTCGCGTTTGAGCAGCGCCAGCGGCAGCGGCAGGTCGCCGGCCAGCATGTTCCAGCCGGCCTGGCCGATCTGGCTGCGCCGCAATGCGGCATGGTCGAGCGGAAAACCCTTGAAGCCGGGGCCGATGAGAGGGTCGAGCAGGTCCATCGCGTTCATGCTAGGGCGTGGATCAGCAGGTCCTTGCGGATACAGGCCGAATAGCGGCCGGGGCTGATTTCGTCGAGCGGCGGCAGGGTCTGCGCGCAGGCCTCGATCGCTACGGGGCAGCGGGTGCGGAAGACACAACCCGAGGGCGGGCTCATCGGGCTCGGGATATCGCCCTTCAGCGGCACGGCCAGGCTCTCGATCAGCGGATCGGGTTTCGGGCTGGCCGCCAGCAGGGCCTGCGTGTAGGGGTGGTGCGGGCGCTCGAACAGCTCGGCGGTCGGCGCGACCTCCATCACATGGCCGAGATAGAGCACGACGACCCGGTCGCACAGGTACTCGACCACGTCGAGGTCGTGCGAAATGAAGAGCATGGTCAGCGACAGGCGCTCGCGCAGGTCGGCCAGCAGGTTGATGACCTGCGACTGGATGGACACGTCGAGCGCCGACAGCGGCTCGTCGGCGACGATGAACTCGGGCTCGACGGCCAGCGCGCGCGCCACGCCGATGCGCTGGCGCTGGCCGCCGGAGAACTCGTGCGGGAAGCGGCTGGCATGTTCGGGGCGCAGCCCGACGGTGTCGAGCAGCTCGGTTATGCGCTTGTCGCGCTCGCCCTTAGCCTGGTGCAGGCCGTGCGTGGAGAGCGCTTCGCCGAGGATGGCACTGATGCGCATCTTCGGGTTCAGGCTGGCATACGGGTCCTGGAAGATGATCTGCAACTTGCTGCGCAGCTTGCGCATGCGCTCGTTCGACAGCCCGGCCATGTCCTCGCCGCGGTACAGCACTTGGCCGCCACTGCAATCCAGCAGGCGCAGCACGGTGCGGCCGATCGTGCTCTTGCCCGAGCCCGACTCGCCGACCAGGCCCAGCGTCTCGCCGCGGCGGATCGCGAACGAGACGCCGTCGACCGCGCGCACCGGCTTGTCCTTGCTGCCGAAGTAGCGCTTGAGGCCGCGCACTTCGATCAGCGGCACCTCGGTGGTGGATGCGGTGGTGTCTGGCATGCTCAGGCCGCCTTCGTCGCCGGTGCGTGGATGCAGCGCGCCTGCCGCTCGCCGCCGGTGCCCACCAGCAGCGGCATCGCCTGCGCGCAGCGTGCCTGGGTCTGGTCGCAGCGTGGTTCGAAGGCGCAGCCGGGCGGCGGCGCCAGCGGGCTCGACACCTGGCCGCGGATCGCGAACAGGCGTTTCGGCCGCGGTTGCCCGGCGGCGTGTGCCTTGCCCGGCAGGCAGGCCAGCAGGCCCTGCGTGTAGGGGTGCTGCGGCGTGGCGAAGAGCGGCCGCACCGGGGCCGCCTCGACGATGCGGCCGGCGTACATCACGGCCACGTCGTCGGCGTGGTGCGCCACCACGCCCAGGTTGTGCGTGATGAACAGGATGCTCATGCCGGTCTCGGCCTGCAGCCGGCGCATCAGCACCAGGATCTGTGCCTGGATCGTCACGTCGAGTGCGGTGGTCGGCTCGTCGGCGATCAGCAGCGTCGGCTCGCAGGCCATCGCCAGCGCGATCATCACGCGCTGGCGCATGCCGCCCGAGAGTTGGTGCGGGTACTCGTCCTGGCGCTGCCGGGCTGCGGGGATCTCGACGAGCTCGAGCATGCGCAGGGCCTGCGCGCGAGCCGCCGCCCGGTCCAGACGCTTGTGCAGGCGCAGCGATTCGGCGATCTGCTCGCCGACCGTGAACACCGGGTTCAGGCTCGTCATCGGCTCCTGGAAGATCATCGCCACTTCGTTGCCGCGCAGCGCGCGCATGCGCGGCTCGGGCAGCGTGAGCAGGTCGACGGTCTCGCCGGCGCGGTTGACGAACAGGGCCTGTCCGCTGACCTGCGTGCGTGTGGTGCGCGGCAGCAGCCGCATCAGCGTCAGGCTGGTCACCGACTTGCCCGACCCCGACTCACCGACGATGGCCGTCGTCTGGCCGGCACGGATGGCAAAGCTCACGTCGGCCACGGCGTGGATCAGCCCTTCGTCGGTGTCGAAGGAGGTGCTGAGCTGGCGCACGACGAGGCGGTTCACATCGACTTCCGAAGGCGCGGGTCCAGCAGGTCGCGGATGCCGTCACCCAGCAGTTGCAGCGACAGCGCGGTGAGGATGATCGCCAGGCCCGGGAACAGCACGATCCACAGTGCCTGGTGCGCGTACTGCTGGCTGCCGGCCACCATCGTGCCCCAGGTCGGGATTTCCGGCGGCACGCCCACGCCGAGGAAGGACAGCGCGGCCTCGGCCAGGATCGCGTAGGCGAAGATGAACGAGGCCTGCACCAGGATCGGCGACATCAGGTTGGGCAGCACGTGGCGCCACAGGATGCGCGCGGTGGACACGCCGACCGCGCGCGCCGCCTCGACGAACAGCAGCTCGCGCACCACCAGCGTCGAGGCGCGCACGACGCGCGCGACGCGCGGCGTGTAGACCAGCACCAGCGCCAGCACCACGTTGAGCATCGACGGCCCGAGGATGCCGACCAAGGCGATGGCCAGCAGGATGTCGGGGAAGGACATCATCGCGTCGACCACGCGCATCACCGGCGCATCCAGGCGCCGGAAGAAACCCGCCACCAGGCCCAGCAGCGTTCCGGCCAGCACCGAGCCGAGCGCCGTCAGCAGCGCGATGGTCAGCGAATAGCGCCCACCGAACGCGATGCGTGCGAACAGGTCGCGCCCCAGCTCGTCGGTGCCCAGCAGATGGTCCATCGCGGGCCCGTGCAGGCGCTGGCTGACCGCCGTCTCGTTCGGATCGAACCCGCTCAGGCCCGCGAGCAGCGCCAGCGCCACTACCAGCGCGAGCACGATCGCGGCCACCAGCACGATGCGCCGCCGGAACAGCTTGCGGACCACCAAGGGAATGCCAAGCGGCCGCCGCGCAACCGGCTTCGCCGGGCCGCCAGCGGCGCCCCCCTGGGGGGGAGGCGACCGCAGGTCGCTTCGGGGGGGATTCACGTTCTCACGCGCGGGTCGACCACGGTGTAGAGCAGGTCGATGCCGAAATTGATGAGCACGTAGATCGCCGCCACCACCAGCAGCGCGCCCTGGATCACCGGGTAGTCGCGCCGGATCACCGCGCTGACCACCAGGTTGCCGACGCCGGGCAGGCCGAACACGGTTTCGGTCACCACCGCGCCGCCGATCATCAGCGCCACCGTCAGGCCGAGCACGGTGACGATGGGCACCAGCGCGTTGCGCAGCGCGTGCTTGAGCACGATCGTCGGCTCGGACAGCCCCTTCGCACGCGCGGTGCGCACGTAGTCCTCGCCCAGCACGTCGAGCATCGAGGCGCGCGTGAAGCGGATGATCAGCGCCGAGTTGAGCACGCCCAGCACCGTGGCCGGCAACACCAGGGTGTGCAGACGTGCCGCCAGCGACGCGCCCGGCTCGCCGTAGCCCGACACCGGGAACCAGCCCAGCCAGACCGCGAAGATCTGCATCAGCACCAGGCCGAACCAGAAGCTGGGCACGCTGGCGCCGAGCATCGCGAAGCCGGTGCAGGCCTGGTCGACCCATTGGCCGCGATAGACCGCCGAGACGATGCCGCACGGCACGCCGATCAGCGCGGCGATGGCGATCGCCATCAGCGACAGCAGGGTGGTGGGCTCGGCGCGCTCCCACAGCGCCTGCGTCACCGGCCGCTGCAGAAAGATCGACTCACCCAGGTTGCCGTGTGCCAGCTCGCCCAGCCACAGCCCGAACTGCACCGGCAGCGGACGGTCCAGGCCGTAGACCTTCTGCACGCGGGCGATATCCTCGGCCGTGGCCTGGTCACCCAACAGCACCGCGATCGGGTCGCCCGGCGCGGCGCGCGTGAGCACGAACACCAGCACGGCCACGATGGACATGACCAGCAGCATGCCGCCCAGGCGGGCCAGCAGGTAACGCGCCATCGGCTCGGGACGCGACGCTCAGCTCTTGAGGCTGGTGTTCCAGAAGAACGGATAGGTGAACGGCGTGTAGCCCTGCAGCGCCGGCGAGCGTGCCGACAGACTGGCGAACTTGCCGACCTGGATGTAGGGCACCTCGTCGTACACCACCTGCTGCACCTTGGCCCACAGCGGCCCGCGCTTGGCCGGGTTGGGCTCCTGATTGAGCGCGGACAGCGCCGCCTGCTTGGCCGCCGAACTCCACCAGCCCGGCGCGCCGTCGCCGAGTTGCGGCGGCGACAGCATCGGCTCCGGGAACAGCCCCGAGTGCGTGATGTAGATGTCCCACAGCTTGGGGTCGGCGCGGCGCTGCAGCAGCGTCGCCCACTCGACCACGTTCAGCTCGGCCTTGAACCCGGCGCGCTTCAACTGCTCGGCCATGATCAGCGCCATGTTGTAGTGGAAGTCGTACTGCCGGCTGGTGAGGATGCGCACCGGCTCGCCCTTGTAGGCGGCCTGCTCGGCCTGGGCCCTGGCCTTCTTGGGATCGCGTTCGTTGTAGGCCGCGGTGCCGGCGTCGGAGTAGAACGGCGTGCCCTTCGGGAAGTGGTTGCCCTCGACGATGAAGAAGCGCGTGTCGCCGAAGCCGGCCGCCAGCATCTCGCCCTCACCGATCGCCGTCTGCACCGCCTTGCGCACGGGCGCCTGCGCCATCGAGCCTTCCTTGGTGTTGAACACCAGGTAGGGAAAGCCGAACGACGGCGTCATGATCGGCACGACCTTCGTGCCGGCCTTTTCGAGCCGTGCCAGGGCCTCGATCGGCAGCAGGTCGGCATAGTGGAACTGGCCGGCCAGCGCACCCTCGACGCGCGTGTTGGCGTTGGGCACCGGCACGAAGCGCAACTCGTCGACCACGGCCACGCGCTTGCCGCCGTAGCCGCTGGCGGCCTCCTTGCGCGCCGAATAGCCGTCGAAGCGCGTCAGCAGCACATATTGGTCGGGCTTGCGCTCCTTGAATTTGTAGGGTCCGGTGCCGACATACTCGCGCAGCGGCTGCGCCAGCGACTCCTTGGCCATGATCGCGGCCATGCCCGAGGCCATCGCCAGTTGCGACAGCAGCGGCGCGTAGGCGTTCTTCAGGCTGATCTCGACATTGAGCGGGCCCTTGGCTGCGATGTCGGCCACCTGGGCGGCCACCGATTTGCCGCGCGGCGAGACGTCCATCCAGCGCTTCAGGCTGGCCACCACGTCGTCGGCGTTCAGGTCGCGCCCGCTGTGCAGCTTGACGCCCTTGCGCAGCGTGATGCCGTAGCTCTTGCCGTCGGCGGAGATCCTGGGCATCGCCTCGGCCAGCATCGGCACCAGCGCCGACTTGGCGTCGAAGGTGAAGAGCGGCTCGAAGACATGCTGCATGATGATGCACACCAGGTCGGCCGGCGTGGACTGGATGTCCAAGGTCGGCGGCTCGGCCACCATCGCCAGGTTCAGCGCCGACGCGCCGGACTGTGCCGCGGCAGGGCCGTAGCCGGCGCCGGCTGCACCGAGCACCAGCATCGAGGACAGGACGGTGCGGCGGTCGGTGCGAATTTCGCTGGTCATGGCAGACTCCTCGGGTGAAGTAAATTTTCAGGATCGGAAGACTAATCGGCTTCTGGCCTCATGATTTCAGGTCAAACCCGTACAAGACCGGCAAGTTCTGAAAATAGATTTCACTCTGAATCGCTCCAAGCTTGAAAAGGAAACACGCCATGGCTCTGCAATACCTCGGCACGCCACCCGCCGCCTCCGACCGCCAGGCGCGGCCGTTCTCACCCGCGGTGCGCGCGGGTGACTTCATCTATGTCTCGGGCCAGGTGCCGGCCAACGCCGAAGGCGAGATCGTCGCCGGCGGCATCGAGGCGCAGACGCGCCAGGTGATGGACAACCTGCAGCGCGTGCTGGCGCTGGCGGGCGCGGGCTTCGACGATGTCTGCAAGTGCACCTGCTGGCTGCAGGATGCGCGTGACTTCGGCGCCTTCAACCGCGTCTACATGAGCTACTTTCCGAACGGGCGGCCGGCACGCTCGACCACCGAGGCGCGGCTGATGGTCGATGCCAAGCTCGAGATCGACGTCATCGCCTACAAACCCACAGGCGCCTGAGCCTTCAGCGCATCACGGCCACGCTCTTGACCTGGGCCCAGACCTCGCGGCCGGGCTCGATCTGCAGCGTTCTGCCCGAGCGCGCGGTGATGCGGGCCATCAGCAGGGTGCCGCCCGCATCGAGTTGCACCAACCACTGGCCGGGGGTGTGGCCGGCGCTGACCTCGACCACACGTGCCGCCAGTGCGTTGAGGATGCTGCTGCCTTCGGGCGGGCGGTCCGACAGACTGACATCGCTGGCGCGCACGCGCACCCGCACACGCTGACCCACGGCCTGGCTGCAGCGGCCGACCAGCAGGCTGCCGCCGCGAAAGTCGAGCCGGCTGAGGTGATCGGCGTCGTCGTGCGCGGCGACGTCGGCGTCGATCACCGCGCCGGCGTCGTCGGCGAAGGCATGGGCCAGGTCCAGCCGGCTCAGCATCTCGTGCAGGCCCCCTTGCGCCTGCACGCGGCCGTTGGCCAGCAGCACCAGATGGTCGGCCAGGCGCGCGACCTCGTCCGCCGAATGGCTGACGTAGAGCACCGGGATGTCGAGTTCGTCGTGCAGGCGTTTCAGGTAGGGCAGGATTTCCTGCTTGCGCGCCAGGTCTAGCGAGGCCAGCGGCTCGTCCATCAGCAGCAACTGCGGGCTGACCGCCAGCGCGCGGGCAATGGCCACGCGCTGGCGCTCGCCCCCGGACAAGTCGGTCGTCGCGCGTTCGAGCAAGGCGCCGATGCCGAGCAGGTCGATCGCCGCCGCCTGACCGCGCGCGCGCAAGGCAGGCGGCACGCGCTTCATGCCGTAGTCCAGATTGCCGCGCACCGAGAGGTGCGCAAACAGGCTCGCCTCCTGGAACACGTAGCCCAGGGCGCGGCGGTGGGTGGGCACGAAGCTGGTCTCGTCCTGCCACACCGTGCCGTTCACCGTGAGCCGCCCGTTGGACGCTCGCGCCAGTCCGGCCATGCAGCGCAGCAACGTCGTCTTGCCCGATCCGGAGGCGCCGAACAGGGCTGTCACGCCGCGCCCGGGCAACGCCAGGTCGACATCCAGCGCGAAGCTGGCAAAGGCCAGCGCGAAGCGGGCCTGGATGGTGGCTGCGCCGGCCTCGTTCATGCCCTGCGCTTTCCGGGGTTGAAGGCGTAAAGCGCCAGCAGCACGACGAAGCAGAACAACACCATGCCGGCCGAGAGCCAATGCGCGCGGCCGTACTCGAGGGCTTCGACATGGTTGTAGATCTGCACCGAGACCACGCGCGTCTGGCCGGGGATGTTGCCGCCGATCATCAACACCACGCCGAACTCGCCGACCGTGTGCGCGAAGCCGAGAATGGCCGCGCTGACCAGGCCGGGCCGGGCCAGCGGCAACGCGACCGTGAAGAACCGATCCAGCGGGCTGGCGCGCAGCGTGGCCGCCGCCTCCAGCGGGCGCTCGCCGATGGCCTCGAAGGCGTTCTGGATCGGCTGCACGACGAAGGGCAGCGAATAGAACACCGAGCCGACCACCAGACCCCCGAACGTGAACGGCAGGCGACCGAGGCCGAGCGCTTGTGTCAACTGACCGATCGCGCCATTCGGGCCCAGCGCCAGCAGCAGATAAAAGCCCAGCACCGTGGGCGGCAGCACCAGCGGCAGTGCGACCAGCGCGCCGATCGGCGCCTTGAGCCGCGAGTGCGTGCGCGCCAGCCACCAGGCGATCGGCGTGCCGATCAACAGCAGCAACGCCGTCACCACCGAGGCCAGGCGCAGGGTCAGCGTGATGGCGTCGAGGTCGGTGGTGGTCATCGGGGCGCTGCGCTTCAGAGTCGGTAGCCGTAGGCGCGAATGATCGCCTGGGCCTTGTCGGACTTCAGGTACTGCAACAGGGCGACCGCGGCGGCGTTGTTGCGCGCGGCGGTGAGCAATACGGCGTCCTGCCGTATCGGCTGGTGCAAATCGGCCGGGACCAGCCACGCCGAACCCTCGCTCAACGCGCCGTCCTTCCAGACCTGCGACAGGGCGACGAAGCCGAGCTCGGCATTGCCGGAGCTCACGAACTGGAAGGTCTGAGCGATGTTCTCGCCCTGTACGAAGCGGGGTTCGAGCGCGCCGAATAGGCCGAGCCTGGTCAAGGTCTCGACGGCGGCGCGGCCGTAGGGCGCCGTCCTGGGGTTGGCCAGGGCCAGCTTGGTGAACGAGGCCGTCTTGAGCACGTCGCCGCGGGCATCGACGAAGCCGGGCTTTGCCGACCACAACACCAGACCGCCGATCGCGTACGTGAAGCGGCTGGACCTGTCGGCCAAGCCCTCCTGCACCAGCTTGGCCGGTGTTTCGTCGTCGGCCGAGAGCAAGACCTGGAACGGCGCGCCGTTCTTGATCTGGGCATAGAAAGCACCGGTGGCACCGAATGCCAGCTGCGCCTTATGGCCGCTGTCCTGCTCGAAATCTGCAGCGATGCGCTTCATCGGCGCGGTGAAGTTCGCAGCCACGGCGACGAGCACCTCGTCGGCCCGGGCCAAGGGTGAAAAGCCGGCGAGCCATACAGCGAAAACGATCGCGATATGTCGATGCATGCACATGTGGAACGTCCCCGCGAGTGCTGAACTGAGCAAAGGATATAGGACCTGGCAGCAGGCTCGTCGTGCAGGTTCCGCCGCAGGCGTCACCGACAATCCAACGATGGCCCTGATCACGCTCTCCAATGCCCACCTCGCTTTCGGCCATGTCGCGCTGCTCGATGGCACCTCGTTCTCACTCGAGGCCGGCGAGCGCGTGGCGCTGATCGGGCGCAATGGCACGGGCAAGTCGTCGCTGCTGAAGATCCTGGCCGGCCTGGAGCGCGCCGACGACGGTGTCTTGCAGGTGCAGCAGGGCCTGCGCCGCACCTATGTGCCGCAGGAGCCGCTGTTCGAGGCCGATGCCACGGTATTCGAAGCCGCCAGCGAGGGCGCGGCCGAGGCGCGCGAATTGCGCGAACGCTACGAGCAACATCGCGAGGGCGACGACCTCGACGCACTGCAAACGCGCATCGAACACCTCGACGGCTGGATGTGGGAGCAGCGGGTCGGAGAGACCCTGCAGCGCCTGCACCTGGACGGCCAGGCCCATGTGCACACGCTATCGGGTGGCACCAAGAAGCGCGTCGCCCTGGCGCAGGCGCTGGTCGCCCACCCCGACGTGCTGCTGCTCGACGAGCCGACCAACCACCTCGACCTCGATGCGATCGAGTGGCTGCAGGGTCTGCTCGTGTCCTGGAGCGGTGCGCTGCTGTTCGTCTCGCACGACCGCGCTTTCATCGACGGCGTGGCCACGCGCATCATCGAGCTCGACCGCGGTGTGCTGCGCTCCTACCCCGGCAACTACGCGACCTACGAGCTGACCAAGGCGCGTGAGCTGGAATCCGAGGCCCTGGCCAGCGCACGCGCCGACAAGTTGCTGGCGCAGGAGGAGGTCTGGGTCCGCAAGGGGGTCGAGGCGCGGCGCACGCGGGCTGTCGGCCGCGTGGTGCGGCTGGAGCGCCTGCGCGAGCAGCGGGCGGCGCGGCGCGAATCGCTGGGCCAGGTGCGGCTGGAAATCGATGCCGGCGTGCCCAGCGGCAAACTGGTGGCGGTGCTCGACGACGTGTCGTTCCGTTTCGACGATCAGGGGCCCTGGTTGATCGACCGCTTCACGGCCACCTTTCTGCGCGGCGACAAGGTCGGCCTGATCGGCCCCAACGGCGTCGGCAAGACGACCCTGCTCAAACTCATCCTCGGCCAGTTGGAGCCCACACGCGGCAAGCTGCGCCGCGGCAGCAAGATGCAGGTGGCCTATTTCGACCAGATGCGCGACGCGCTGGATCTCGAAGCGACCCTGGCGGACACCATCAGCCCGGGCAGCGAGTGGATCGAATTCGGCGGCCAGCGCAAGCATGTGATGAGCTACCTGAACGACTTCCTGTTCTCGCCCGAGCGCGCCAACTCGCCGGTGCGCACGCTGTCGGGCGGCGAGCGCAACCGCCTGCTGCTGGCGCGCCTGTTCGCGCTGCCGGCCAATGTGATCGTGCTCGACGAGCCGACCAATGACCTGGACATCGACACGCTGGAGTTGCTGGAGGAACTGCTGCTCGGCTACAGCGGCACGGCCTTCATCGTCAGCCACGATCGGCGCTTCGTCGACGCGGTGGTGACGAGCACGGTGGCCTGGGAGGGCGACCCGGCCTTCGGCGGCCGGCCGGGCCTGTGGCGCGAGTACGAAGGCGGCATCAGCGACTGGCAGACGCAACGCGCGCGCAGCCGGGTGGTGGTGAGCGCGCCGGCGGCAGCACCTGCCGCGCCGCCGCTGCCGCCCGCCGCACCGGCCGCGCCGCGCAACAAGCTCAGCTACAAGGCGCAGCGCGAGCTCGACGGCCTGCCGGCGCGCATCGCCGCGCTCGAAGCCGAACAAAAGACCATCACCCAGGCCCTGGCCGATCCGGCGCTGTACGCCAAGCAGCCGCAACGCGCGACCGAACTGCACGCGCGCTACGCGCAGATCGACGAAGAGTTGCTGGCCGCACTCGAACGCTGGGAAGCGCTGAGTTGATTTCGCGACTCAGCTACGGGAGCTGCCGAACCAGCTGTCGTTGGTGGCCACCGGGTGGGTGCGGCTGACGATCAAGCCGCCCTGCAGGTACAGGGCGTTGAGCAGGCGCATCGCGCGGCCGCGGTTCAGCCCTGGCCACTCGGAAATCTCGCGCAGGTTCGCGCTTTCGCGGTGCAGGCGATTCACGGCGGCCTGGACCACGCCGGTCAACACCACGTCGCGCAGGTTCATGCCGATGGCGACGCGGTAGGCGGCGGGGCCGGCAATCTCGGGCAACAGTTGTTCGCGCGAGCCACGCATGGCCAGCTCCCAGGTGACGGGGCCCAGCGGCTGGTACAGGTGCGGTTCGCCGACCAGCGCGGCCTGCGGGTCGCCCGGCGCGCGCAACACGGCGGGCTCGACACGCAGCACCCGCAGCTCCCCCAGGCGCTGGGCCAGGAATTCGTGCATCGGCAGTGGGCAATGCGCCAGCCGCTCGGTCGGAAACACCGTCAGCGGCACGACGCGCGGGCCGCACTGCAGGTACACCGCCAGTGAGCGTGCATGGCGCACGCAGGCGGCCAGCACTTCGAGCATCTCGGTGTGGCGGCCATCCTGCTCGAACCTCAGCAGGTCTTGCAGCAAGGACGGGTTCAGCGACGACAGGCGGGTCAGCGACTCGTCGGCCCCTTCGCGTTTGAGCTCGTCGAGGTAGCGCTGGAATGCGCTGACGCGCATCAGTTCGGGTTCACCCAGCGGCAGAGTGGATTCAAACGTCAATTACGGCAGCTCCGGCGAAGACGCCTCTTGGCCACTGGTTCTACGGCGATGGTACGCGCCCTGGACCGTCGGTACAGCCCCGCGGTCGCGTGATCCTTGCAGGCGGTCGCGGGCCTCGCCGAGCGCGCGCCACAGGCGGGGCTCCTGTGCCGTGGCGAAGTTGATGCGCATCAGCGTGCTCGGTCGCGGCACGGCGTGAAACAGGCTGCCGGGCGCCAGCAGCCAGCCCTGGTCGTGCAGGTGGCCGGCCAGGCGCTCGGCATCGACACCGGTCTCGACCCAGCCGAACAGGCCCTGCGGCGACGCGGCGAAGGAGAACCCCGCGTCCTGGGCCAGACGCACGCAGCGTTGCCGCGCGGCGTTCAGGCGCGTGACCACGCGCTCGGCGTGGCGACGCAGCGTGCCTTGTTCGAGCATGATGGCCAGCGCACGCTCGGGCAGGGACGGCGTGGCCAGCGCGGTCAGCAGTTTGTGGTCGATGACCCGCTCGACCAGGGCCGGCGACGCGGCCAGAAACCCGACCCGCCAGTTCGGCGCCAGGATCTTCGAAAACCCCGACACATAAACCGTGCGCTGCAGCTGGTCCAGCGCCGACAGGCGGGGCGCCTGGACGGGTGCCAGCCAGGCGTAGGTGTCGTCCTCGACGATGGTCAGGTCGTGCGCCGCGGCCAGTTTGAGCAATTCATGGGCCGCCGCCAGCGGCAGCGAGACGCCGGTCGGGTTGTGCAGCACCGACACCGTGATGTACAGCCGCGGCTTGTTCGCCGCGGGGCTGGCCTCGAGCAGGCGGCGCAGGACGTCCAGGTCCGGCCCGGCCGGGCCGCGCGGCAGTGCGGCGAGCCGGATGCCCATCTGTGTCAGGCGAGCGAATTCGACGGCCCAGCCCGGTTCGTCGACCAACACCGTGTCGCCGGGCGCGAGCAACAGGCGCGACAGCAGATCCAGCGCATGGGTGGCCCCGGCCGTGGTGACGATTTGCTGCGGCCCGGCGGCAATGCCCAGCTGGCCCAGGCGCAGCGACAGTGCGGCGCGCAGCCGCACGTCGCCGGCCGGCTCGCCATAGCGCAGGCTGGAGGGGTCGCGCACGTCGTCGCTCAGCGCGCGGCGCATCGCCGCGTGCAGCAGCGGCAGGTCGAGCCAGTCGGCGGGCAGCGTGCCGATGCCGGGTGACAGGGCCTTGCTGCCCTGGTGTTCGAACATGCCCCGCATCAGGGTGGTCACGTCGTGGGGCGGTGCGCTGCGTGGCGTCGCAGCGCGCGGCTGGCCGGGCTCGCCGGCGGACTGGCCCGCGCGCACGAAATAGCCGCGCTGCTGGCGGGCTTCGGCCAGGCCCTGCGCCTGCAGCAGGTCGTAGGCCGCGACCACCGTGCTGGGCGCCAGCGCATGGCGCTTGGCCGCCTCGCGCACCGACGGCAGGCGGCTGCCGGTGACCAGGGCGCTGGCGCGGATGCGCTCGGCATAGTGCGCCGCCAATTGTTCGGCCAGCGTGGCCAGTGCGCCGCGCTGCAAGTTCGGTTCAGGGTTCGATGCGCTCATCTGTGCCGGCGGTGACAACCGTACAGATAGTGTCATGCCGCGGCAAAGTGTACTGCTGATGTGCTGGTCTGCAGGACTAGACTAGGCCCATGAGCTGCGCAGCGATCGCCGAACTGCCGCGTCGCGCCGGCTCGGCGCGGCGAGCATGAACCATGACCGCGACCGCTCGCGCGGGCTGGCCCTCGGTGTGCTCGGCGTGGTCATCTTCGCGATGACGCTGCCGATGACGCGGCTGGCGGTGGGCGCGGCCGGCGATGCGCAACTGCCGCCGGCCTTCGTCACCGCCGGTCGCGCCGCCTTGGCCGGCCTGCTGAGCCTGGCCTACCTGCGCTGGGTGGCTGCGGCGCGGCCGGCCCGGGAGCATTGGCCTTCGCTGGCGATCTGTGCCCTGGGCACGGTACTGGGCTTCCCGCTGTTCCTGGCGCTCGCGCTGCGTCATGTCGACGCCATGCACGCGGCCGTGATCACCGGCGTGCTGCCGCTGGGCACGGCGATGGCCGCGGCGTTGTGGCTGCGCCAGCGGGCGTCGTTCGGCTTCTGGTTCTGCGCATGGCTCGGCTGCGCACTGGTGTTGGCCTTTGCCGCGCAGCGCGGCCAGGGTGGCTTGAGCGCGGGTGATGGTTTGCTGCTGCTGGCGGTGGCCAGCGCGTCGATCGGTTATGTCGCCGGCGCCCGGGTGTCGGCCAGGCTGCCGGCCGAGCAGGTGATTTGCTGGGTTCTGGTGTGGTCGTTGCCACTGACCCTGCCGGCCATGCTCGCCACCTGGCCGGATACGGCGAGCGCAGTGCGCGTCTCGGCCTGGGTCGGGCTGGGCTATGTCACGCTGTTTTCGATGTGGCTCGGTTTCTTCGCCTGGTACCGAGGGCTGGCCCTGGGCGGCGTTCTGCGTGTCAGCCAGGTGCAGTTGCTGCAGCCCTTCCTGGCCCTGCTCTTCGCCGTGCCGGTGCTCGGCGAGCGGCTCGACACCGTGACCGTGGTTTTCGCGTTGCTGGTCATGGTGGTGGTTTTCGTCGGCAAGCGCATGCCGGTGCGGGTGGGCGCTTGACCTGCCCGAGCTTGTCGAGCATCACGCAAGGTCTGACCTGCAGCGCAAGGAGGCAGCGGCCATGAACACCAGTCATCACCCCTTTACGTTGGCCCGCCGGGCCGAGCGCATGAATCCGTCGGTCATTCGCGAGATTCTCAAGATCACCGAGCGGCCGGGCATCGTCTCGCTGGCGGGCGGCCTGCCATCGGCCGACACCTTTCCGATCCAGGCCGTGCGCGACGCCAGCCAGAAGGTGCTGCGCGAGGCGCCGCGCGAGGCGCTGCAATATGCCGCCAGTGAAGGCTTTGCCCCGCTGCGCGAGTGGGTCGCAGCGCACCTGGCCCGACAGCACGGCATGCACGTGCATGCCGACCAGGTTCTGATCACCACCGGCTCGCAGCAGGGGCTGGACCTGGCCGCCAAGGTATTGATCGATGCCGGCTCGCGCGTGCTGGTCGAAACGCCGACCTACCTCGGCGCGCTGCAGGCCTTCGCGCCCTACGAGCCGCAGGTGCAAGCCTTGGATTCCGATCTGCAAGGGCCGTCGCCCGAGGCCTTGGCTGCGGCGGCGCCCGGCGCGCGCTTCGCCTACCTGCTGCCCAACTTCCAGAATCCGACCGGCCATGTCTATACCGAGGCGCGGCGAGTGGCACTGGTGGCCGCCGCACGCGGCGCAGGCCTGCCTTTGGTCGAAGACAACCCTTACGGCGACCTCTGGTACGACGCGCCGCCGCCGCCGCCGCTGGCCGCGCGCTGGCCCGAAGGGGTGCTCTACCTCGGGTCGTTTTCCAAGGTGCTGTCGCCGGGCTTGCGTCTGGGCTACGTGGTGGCGCCGCTGCCGCTGTGCCCGAAACTGCTGCAGGCCAAGCAGGCGGCTGACCTGCACACCTCGATCTTCAACCAGCGCATCGTCTACGAGGTGATCCGCAACGGCCTGCTCGAGTCGCATGTGCCGACCATCCGCGCGCGCTACAAGGCGCAGCGCGACGCGATGCAGGCGGCGCTGGAGAAGCATCTGGCCGGCATGGCGAGGTGGCAGCGGCCGGTCGGCGGCATGTTCTTCTGGCTCGAATTGCGTGCCGGTCTGGACGCGATGGCGCTGCTGCCGCAGGCCGTCGAGGCCGGCATGGCCTTCGTGCCCGGCGAGCCTTTTTTTGCCTCGGCACCGCGCCGCCATACGCTGCGCCTGAGCTTCGTCACCGTGGCGGCGGACCAGATCGAGACCGGTATCGCCGCTTTGGCGGGCGTCCTGCGCCGGGCGGAGGCTGCGCTGTGAGCGGCGGCGAGCGGCGCTTCACCCAGCTCGATGTCTTCACCGACCGCGCGCTGCTCGGCAATCCGCTGGCCGTCGTGCACGGCGCCGACGGGCTGAGCGACGAACGCATGGCGGCCTTCGCGCGCTGGACCAACCTGTCGGAGACCACTTTCCTGCTCGCACCCACCGAGCCGGGTGCCGACTACCGCGTGCGCATCTTCACGCCCACGGTCGAGTTGCCGTTCGCCGGCCATCCGACGCTGGGCAGCTGCCATGCCTGGCTGGCTGCCGGCGGCAAGCCACGCGCGCCGGGCGAGGTGGTGCAGCAATGCGGCGTGGGCCTGGTCCGCATCCGACGCGACGGCACGCGGCTGGCCTTTGCGGCACCGCCACGGCGCCGCAGCGGGCCGCTGGACGGCGCCCTGGTCGAGCGCATTGCACAGTTCCTGCAAGTGCCGCGCGCGGCGATCCTGGCCCACCAGCATTGCGACAACGGCCCCGGCTGGAAGGCGGTGATGTTGGGCTCGGCCGGCGAAGTGCTGGCCCTGCGGCCGCAATTCGCCAGCGAGAGCGGGCTCGAGATCGGCGTGGTCGGCCCTTGCGCGACACCTGGAAAGGTGGGCGTCGTTGCTGCCTACGGCGCGGGTGCAGAGCCCGCCTTCGAGGTGCGTGCCTTCTTTCCGGCACCCGGCGGCGTGCTGGCCGAAGACCCGGTCACCGGCAGCCTGAACGCGGCGCTGGCGCAGTGGCTGATCGGCGACGGCTACGCGCCGCCGCGCTACGTGGCAGCGCAGGGAGCGGCGCTCGGACGCGCGGGCCGTGTGCATGTGGCGCAGGAAGGCCGGGAGACCTGGATCGGCGGCGACTGCGTGGCCGTGGTGCAGGGATCGGTGGCACTTTGAGCGCGCAGGTCGCTGCCTGCGCGAAACTCGGGCCATGAATGCAGCGCTCGACCATCTGGTGGTCACCGCCACGACCCTGGCGCAGGGGGTGCAGTGGTGTGAGGCGGTGCTGGGCGTCACGCCGGGCCCGGGTGGCGCGCACGCGCTGATGGGCACGCACAACCGGCTGTTCAACATCGCCAGCGAGCGCTTCCCGCAGGCCTTCTTCGAAATCCTCGCGATCGACCCCGCGGCGCCGCCGCCCGGCCGGGCGCGCTGGTTTGGCCTGGACACGATCGATCCCGGCGCCGCACCGCGGCTGCGGCACTTCGTGGCCCGCAGCGGGGCCGTCGACGCGCAGACCACGGCCTTGCGCGCTGCGGGCTTGGACATCGGTCCGGCCATTGCCGCATCGCGCGACACGCCACAGGGCCGCCTGACCTGGCGACTCACCGTGCGCGACGACGGCCGACTGCTCGCCGGCGGTGCGCTGCCGACGCTGATCGACTGGGGCCGCACACCGCACCCGACGTCGAACATGCCGGCCTGCGGTGTCACGTTGCGAGCGCTGACGCTGCGCGGCTTGGCGCCGGCCATTTCGCAGATGCTGGGCCTGCCGGGCATCGATTACGCGATCGGGCCGGGCCCGGCGCTCAGCGCGGTCTTCGACACGCCTCGCGGCCCTGTCACACTTAGCTCGAACTGACCCGCCATGCAAGCCTTTCAGCAGCGACGAAATCGAAGCCGCGCAGCGCATCGTCTATGCCGCGATGCCGCCGACGCCGCAGTACG
Source organism: uncultured beta proteobacterium (assembly GCA_963741125.1). Lineage (GTDB taxonomy): Bacteria > Pseudomonadota > Gammaproteobacteria > Burkholderiales > Burkholderiaceae_C > CADEEN01. The sequence goes on along the minus strand of CAVUGY010000012.1, from coordinate 197,353 downwards.
CCTGGCCCCTGCTGCGCGAGCGGCTCGGTGCCGAAGTCTGGGTCAAGCACGAGAACCACACGCCGCTCGGCGCGTTCAAGCTGCGCGGCGGGCTGGTCTACCTGCAAGGCCTGGCGCAGCGCGAGCCCGGATGTCGCGGCGTGATCAGCGCCACGCGCGGCAACCATGGTCAGTCGATCGCCTTTGCTGCGCGCCGCCATGGCCTGACCGCGACCATCGTCGTGCCGCACGGCAACTCGGTGGAGAAGAATGCCGCGATGCGTGCGCTGGGCGCCGAGCTGATCGAGCATGGCAGCGACTTCCAGCAGGCGCGCGAGCATGCGGCGAAGATCGCCAGCGACCTCGGGCTGCACTTCGTGCCGTCGTTTCACCGCGACCTGGTGCGCGGCGTGGCCAGCTACTGGGTCGAATTCTTTCGCGCCGTGCAGCCGGCGGTGGTCTTCGTGCCGGTCGGACAGGGTTCGGGCATTTGCGCCTGCATCGCGGCGCGCGCATACACCGGCGCGGCCACGCGCATCGTCGGCGTGGTTTCGGCGCATGCCCGCGCCTATCTCGAGTCGTTTGTCCTCGGCCGCAGCGTCGAGGCCCCGGTGAGCACGCTGCTGGCCGACGGCATGGCCTGCCGCGTGCCCGACGAGGAACCCCTGGCCTGGATACGGCGTGAGGTCGACGACATCGTGGCCGTGACCGACGACGAGGTCGCTGCGGCGATGCGGGTGCTGTTTTCCGACACGCACAATGCAGCCGAAGGCGCGGGCGCGGCGTCGCTGGCCGCGGCCATGCAGCAGCGCGAGCGCTGGCGCGCTAAAGCAATTGGCGTCACGCTGTGCGGGGGCAACGTCGACCGCGAACTGTTCGCTCGCGTGCTGGCCGGCGATGAAAACCAAGGGTGGCGATGACCGAAGAACTGTTCCGCGACGACGCCACGCTGCGCGAATGCCCGGCCACGGTGCTGGCCTTGGCCGAGGGCGGCGTGATCCTGGACCGAACCGTGTTCTACCCGCTGGGTGGCGGGCAGGCGGGGGATGGCGGCGCGCTGTTGCTGGCCGATGGACGACGCCTGGTCGTCACGGACACGCGCAAGAGCAAGCAGCAACCGGGCGCCGTGCTGCACCTGCTGGCACCGGATGCCGATCTGTCGGCGTTGGTGCCGGGCACGCCGGTGACCGCGCAGATCGACTGGGCCCGGCGTCATCGCCACATGCGCTTTCACAGCGCGACGCACCTGCTGTGCGCGCTGGTGCCGCACCCGGTGGACGGCTGCTCGATCACGGCCGACTACGCGCGGCTCGACTTCCACATGGTCGAGCCCCTCGACAAGGAGACGCTCAGCGCCGGCATCGCCCGCCTGGTGGCCGAGGCCCACCCCGTGCGTCACCGCTGGATCACCGAGGCCGAACTCGATGCCAACCCGGGCCTGGTGCGCAGCATGAGCGTGCAGCCGCCGCGCGGGCTGGGGCGCGTGCGTGTGCTCGAGATCGAAGGCGTCGATCTGCAGCCCTGCGGCGGCACCCACGTGGCCAACACGGCCGAGATCGGCGCCGTGGTGGTCACGAAGATCGAAAAGAAGTCGGCCATGACGCGCAGGGTCGTGCTCGGCTTTGCCGGCTGACGCCCTGCCGGACGTCAGCCGGCAAAGCCGACTTTGGACGCCAATGATTTCACGCTACTTCGGTTCATCCGGCAGAGGCGCAAGCTTGCGCAGGTAGGCGATCAAGGCGGCGAGGTCCTGCGCAGTGAGTTGGCTGGTGGTGTTCTGGATCACCTCCTCCATGACTTCCGAGGGCACATCACCTTCCGGTGTGGCGCCGGTACGCAGGAAGAGGGCGAGTTGCTGGTCGTCCCATCGCTTGAGCCGTGTCGGCGTCAGGTTCGGGCTGCGACCGTCGACAAGCTTTGCGCCCGGCCAGGCTGCGACCCTTCTTCGGTGCCACCGAGAAAGTTGCGCGGCGTGTGACATTCGCCGCAATGACCCAGTGCGCCGACGAGATAAGCCCCCCGCGCCACAGGTTGCGGCGCCTGCGGATCCGCGGCGAATGGACCGGCGGTGAAGAACAACCACTTCCAGAACGTCACCAGGAAGCGCCACTGGAATGGAAACCGCAGATCGTGATCTCGATTCTGTCGGCTCGACGGCGGCAAGCTGCGCAAGTAGGCCCACAGATCGGCAATATCGCTGTCGGTCATTCCGGTGAATGACGGATAGGGGAAGGCAGGATAGTAGTGCGCCCCGTCAGGTCGTTCGCCGAGGCGAATGGCCCTGCGGAAATCCTGCAACGTCCATTTACCCAGACCTGCTTGCGCGTGCGGCGTGAGATTCGGTCCGTAGAACTTGCCGAAGGGCGTTGCAAGTTCGCGGCCGCCCGCAAAGGGCTGTGCGCCGGCCTTGTTGTCGGTGTGGCAGCCCGCGCAGCCTGCGGCTCTTGCGATGTACTGCCCCTTCAGCGCGTCGCCCTGCGCCCAGGCGGCCGAGCTGGCGGCGCAGAGAGCGCACGCCACACACCAGCCGCCACATGCGCCTACTCAAACCGGAAGCGGAACTCGAAGTCGGCGAAGCTCTCGTGACATGAGTTGCAGGTGCGGCCCATTGCCTGCACGGCGGATTTCACTGCGTTCTGGTCGCCACCGTGTGCGGCGGCGACCAGCTTTTGTGTGTCCGACTTCAGCCCGTCCGCCAGCCGCTTGAACTTTTCTGGATCCTTGAGCAGCGCGTCTTTGGCGCGCGTATTGGGGATGCCCAAGCTGTTGGGCTGGAAATCGTCCCACGGCATCTGGGTCACTACCAAGAGGTAGTCCGCGTTGCGTTGCGCTATTTGCGCGTCGTAGGGTAGTGCACCGCGTGCCATCGCGAACAGCGGCCCGGCGTACTTCCCCTGCAGATTCATGGCGCCCTTGCGATTTGCGACTTGCTGATTGGGGCTTGGTTGTGCCGCGGCCGTGGTCGCGAGCGTCGCGGCAACGGCAAGAACGGACACTGCGACGGTCATTCTCATGCGGGGCTCCTGTTGGGTTGGATGGAGATGAAGGGCGTATGGATTTGCAAGTGTCCTGCTTAGCTCACGCCATGAGCCTGTCGGGGAAACGCTTGCGCCCCGGCAGAACCGCGAGCGCCCAAGACACGCTGATCTGGCACGACTTGCGGATCACCGGTCAGCCGCATCGCGCGGTCTACCTTGCCTTCGCGGCCGACCTGCGCAGCGATATTGTCATCCGCGCGTACTTCATCGACTGCATGCCAATGGTTCTATGGGGGGGTTGGAGCGCTTGCGCCACGTCGAGCTCTCGTCCGGTGCGAGCGCCTTCAGTGTACGTCGCCGACCTCATCGGCCTTGCGCGCTACGGGTAAGCCCTGGTGTCGAAATCGACATGTGCTTGAACCTGGCGTTATGGTTGCGTTCCGTCCTATCGTGATGCCCTGTCTACAAGCCATGCGTCCTGAGTCATTGGAGTCCGCCCTGAAACCGGTCATGCGATGAGCAGCGAATCCATCGAGCTGCTGACGCCGGCCACGACGGCTTTGCTGACGGCCACACGCGAGATTTTTCGCGAGTACGCGGAAAGCCTCGGCGTCGACCTGTGTTTTCAGAACTTCGAGGCCGAGTTGGCGGCTTTGCCAGGTGAGTACGTGGCGCCGCAAGGCGCGCTGCTGCTGGCACTGGTGGACGGCGAGGTAGCCGGGTGCGGGGCGCTGCGCGCGCTGCCAGGCACCGACTATGCCAACGCCTGCGAGATGAAGCGGCTCTACGTTCGGCAGCCGTTCCGGCGCTTCGGCCTCGGCCGCCTGCTGGCCCAGGCGCTGCTCGACCGCGGCGTGCAAGCAGGGTATTCGACCATGCTGCTCGACACGCTCGACGAGATGGAGGCCGCGCGCGAGCTGTACGCCAGCCTCGGTTTTGAGGAAATCCCGCCGTACTACTTCAACCCGATCGCCGGTGCGCACTACTTGAAAGCCGATCTGGGCTGAAAAAAAGGTGGCCGCAGCCACCTTTTTCTGCCGAGCCGCAAATGGCTCAGGCGGCGTTGAGCCACATCGCGGTGTCAAACGCGCTGCTCATCAAGGGCATGTTCATGCCGAAACTGGCGTTCGCTGCCGCAGCCTTCGCTGCGGCAGCGTTCTTCGCCTTGCTACCGGCACCGGCGCCGGAATTGCTTGTGGGGGCCACCTCTGCCGCCCGCTCCCATGACCCGATTTCCAGGGAGCGGGCTACTGAAAAGAATAAAAACACCTGAATGGCACTTTTCGCTCGGCCCAGAAGTCAGCCGCGTCGCGGAACGCGTCGAGCAGTTGCTCGCGCGTTTCGCGGTCGAAGCGCGGGTTGTCGGGCAACTGTTCGAGCACGACCACGAAGCCCGGCTGCGTACCGGCTTTTTGCACGAGGTCGGTCATGCAGTCATACAGCGCATCGAGGTTCTTGCCGAAGTGCGCCGGAAAGGTGAAGGCTTCGGCGATGCCGTCGAGGACCTCCTGCTTGGACTGCGCGGCAGCCATGTTGGCGTAGAGAAAATGCTGGCCCGCATCCTGTGCGGCCTGCATCAGATCCTCGACGCGGTAGGCGCGAATGGACTGCACAATATTCGGACGGACTGTCTGCAAGAGCATGGTCGCGTTCCTCCTGAGTCAATTAAAAAAGTGATGAGCGGTTGAAGTCTTACCGGTTCACTGCACGATGCGCTTGAAGCTCGCGTAGTGATCGGCGCTGTAGTAACAGGTGTCGGGGGCCTGCTGTCCGCCGCAAACGATGCGCCGTGCACCGCGGCCCTGCGAGCCTGGCGTCTGAACGGTGTATTCACGGTAGTAGCCGCGGGGCTGACGCGGCAATAAGCCCTCACGGTTGGCGAATACGGTGCCGTCTTTGGCATGTGCCGTCGGCCCGCCGCTGCGAATCAGCTGCTCGGTCTGGCGGGCCTCGGCTGGCAAGGCCGTTCGCGCCACCACCGCGTCCGTTGCAGCACGATCACGTGCGTGCGCCGGCACAAACAGCGAAACGGAAAGACAGAAAGCAAGCCCTAACTTTTGTAGAGATATTGCTGTCGATGACCGCCTTGCCGAGACTGCGGTTGCGCCTGCGAACGACACGGGTTAACCCTGGAAAATCAAACGCGCATGTTACTGGAACGCTTGGAAAACCTCAAGCGATTGCCCAAAATTGGGGCACATGTCATAGCCTGAATGTAAGTGACCGCTGCTTCTCAACGCTCCAATGCATAACGATCTGCGTTCAAGTCATGCGCTGCGTAATTGGTGCGCGGCGAGCCGCGCTCAGCGCTGCGCATTGGCGTCGGCGACGGTCAGGGCACTCATGTTGACGATGCGCCGCACGGTGGCCGACGCGGTCAGGATGTGCACCGGTTTGGCTGCGCCGAGCAGCACCGGTCCGATCGCAATGCCACCGCCGGCCGCGGTCTTGAGCAGGTTGTAGGCGATGTTGGCGGCGTCGATGTTGGGCAGCACCAGCAGGTTGGCGTCGCCCTGCAAGGTGGTGCGCGGCATGACGGCGATTCGTGCCGCGCCGTCGAGCGCGACGTCACCGTGCATTTCGCCGTCGACCTCGAGCCACGGTGCCTGCTCGCGCAGCAACGCCAGCGTGCGCCGCATCTTCAGTGCACTGGGCAACTCGCTCGAGCCGAAGTTGGAATGCGACAGCAGTGCGGCCTTGGGCTTGACGCCGAAGCGCAGCATTTCTTCGGCGGCCATGACCGTGATCTCGGCCAGCTCTTCGGCGCTCGGGTCTGCATTGACATGGGTGTCGACCAGAAACACCTGGCGCCCAGGCAGCATCAGCCCATTCATGCAGGCATAGACCCGGGCGCCCTGTGGCATGCGCGAGCTGCCGCCCGCACGGCGCCCGATCACCTGATCGATGTATTGCAGGTGGGCGTGGGTGGTACCCCAGGTGCCGCACAGCATGCCGTCGACCTGGCCCTTGTGCAGCAGCATGGCGCCGATCAGCGTCAGCCGCCGCCGCATCTCGATCTTGGCCATCTGCGCCGTGACGCCCAGGCGCTCGGTCATGGCGTGGTAGGTCTGCCAGAAGTCGCGATAGCGGTGGTCGTTCTCGACGTTGACGATGTCGTAGTCGACACCTTCGCTCAGGCGCAGGCCAAAGCGTTCGATGCGCTGCGCAATGATGGTCGGTCGGCCGATCAGGGTCGGTCGCGCGAGACCCTCGTCGACCACCACTTGCACCGCGCGCAGCACACGCTCTTCTTCGCCTTCGGCATAGGCCACGCGCCTGGCCTTGGCGAGCTTCGCCTGCGCGAAGATCGGTCGCATCGTCGTGCCCGATGCGTAGACGAAGGTCTGCAGCCGCTCGCGGTAGGCGGTCATGTCGGCGATCGGCCGCTGCGCCACACCCGACTCGGCCGCGGCCTGGGCCACGGCCGGCGCGATCTTCATCATCAAGCGCGGGTCGAACGGCTTGGGAATCAGGTACTCCGGGCCGAACGACAGCGTCACGCCGGCATAGGCCGCCGCCACCACCTCGCTCTGCTCGGCCTGGGCCAGGTCGGCGATCGCGCGCACTGCGGCGATTTCCATTTCGTCGGTGATGGTTGTCGCGCCGCAGTCGAGTGCGCCGCGAAAGATGTAGGGGAAGCACAGGACGTTGTTGACCTGGTTCGGGTAGTCGGTGCGGCCGGTGGCCATGATCGCGTCGTCGCGCACGGCCTTGACTTCCTCGGGCGAGATCTCGGGTGTCGGGTTGGCCAGCGCGAAGATGATCGGCCGCGCCGCCATGGTCTTGACCATCGCTGGCTTCAACACCCCTGCCGCCGACAAGCCGAGGAACACGTCGGCGCCGGCGATGGCCTCGGCCAGGCTGCGATGCGGCGTGTCCTGAGCGAACTCGGACTTGTCGGGGTCCATCAGCTCGGTGCGCCCTTTCCACACCACGCCTGCCAGATCGGTGGCGACGATGTTCTTGCGCGGCACGCCCAGTTTGAGCATCAGGTTCAGGCAGGCCAGGGCTGCTGCGCCTGCGCCTGAGGTCACCAGCTTGATCTTCTTGATGTCCTTGCCAGCGACCTTCAGACCGTTCAGCAACGCGGCGCCGACAACGATGGCCGTGCCGTGCTGGTCATCGTGGAAGACGGGAATTTTCATGCGCTCGCGCAGCTTGCGCTCGACGAAGAAACAGTCCGGTGCCTTGATGTCTTCGAGGTTGATGCCGCCGAAGGTCGGTTCGAGTGCGGCGATCACATCGACCAGCTTGTCGAGATTCTTCTCATTGATTTCGAGGTCGAAGACATCGATGCCGGCGAACTTCTTGAACAGCACCGCCTTGCCTTCCATCACCGGCTTGGCCGCCAGCGGGCCGATGTCGCCCAGGCCCAGCACGGCGGTGCCGTTGGTGACCACGGCCACCAGATTGCCGCGCGCGGTGTAGCGGTGGGCATTGCGCTCGTCGGCGACGATCTCTTCGCAGGCCGCGGCCACGCCGGGTGAGTAGGCCAGCGCCAGGTCGTGCTGGTTGACCAGTTGCTTGGTTGCCGCGATGGCAATCTTGCCCGGGGTCGGAAACTCGTGGTACTCGAGGGCAGCGTGGCGAAGCTCTGCGCGTTTTGCTTCCTGGGTCGACATGGTGGGCCTCGCAGTGGGTGGGTGAGCCGGCGGCAGTTGGGAGATGATGCCGCATGGGGCGAGCCTGCACCATAACCGCAGGCTGGCGAGTCACCCATGCGCGAAAGCGTGTATCGGACCTGTGCCGCAGCGCGTTGTGCGCCGCGCATGGGGTGGGCCCGCCACTGCAGAGGGCCCTGGCTGCGCCATCACGCCGTCGGCGGCGGATAGTGGACGGCGATGATTTCGATGCGCTCCGGCCCGCGCGGCGTGAGCAGCGTCACCTCGTCGCCCGTCCGCGCCTTGAGCAGCGCGCGCGCGATCGGCGAGATCCAGCTCACCTCGCCCGCCAGTTGGTCGACCTCGTCTACGCCCTTGATGGTGACGGTTCTCGCCTGGCCCTGGGCATTGACGAAGGTCACGCTGGCGCCGAAGAAGACCTGGTCGCTGCCATGGTGCAGCGCTGGGTCGGCGACCTCGGCGACATCCAGCCGCCGGGTCAGAAAGCGGATGCGGCGGTCGATCTCGCGCAAGCGCTTCTTGCCGTACAGGTAGTCGCCGTTCTCCGATCGGTCGCCATTCTTGGCCGCCCACGACACCGTCTCGACCGTCTTCGGGCGCTCGTCGTCGAGCAGGCTCAGCAGCTCGGCGCGCAGTCGCGCATAGCCCTGCGGCGTAAGGTAGTTGCGTGCGCCGGCCGGCAACGGCGGCAATCCGGCGTCGCCTTCGTCGTCGTCATCGCTGCCGTCGCCTTCGCGAGTGAATGCCTTGTTCACGATCGTCGACCCACCAAGGACAACGGGCCACGCGATGGCTCGCGTGGCCCGTTGATTCGATTGGTGCGGCTGGCAGGATTCGAACCCACGACCCCTTGGTTCGTAGCCAAGTACTCTATCCAACTGAGCTACAGCCGCGAAGCCACGAAGTATATCAGCGGCCTCGGCCGCAATGGTCTGCGCAGGGCCGGTCGAGACGACCGACGGCCGTGCAAACAGGCACTAGTCCAGGGCGGCGGCGGCCTCGAAGCAGCGCGCCGCGCGCGCCTCGTCGCCTTCGGCACGGGCCAGTGCGGCCAAGCGGCGCCAGGCGGCGCGGCGGGCGGCACTGTCGAGCGCGGGCGAGCTGGCTCCGCGCTCCAGCGGTGCGCGCGCCTTGCCCCACAGCTGGCGCTCGGCATAGGCACTGCCGACCGCGGCCTGCACGGCACCGTCGCCGGGCAGGGCGCGCTCTGCGGCTTCGATGCGCGGCAGCCAGTCGGCCGGCAGGCCGGCCAGGTTGTCGATCAAAGCCTGTGCGACCGCATCACGCTCGTCGCGGCCCAGCTCGGCCAACCGCTGCCATGAGGCCAGCAGCCATTGCCGGCCACGAGCGGTGGCGTCCAGACGCGCCGCGCAAGCGGCGGCACGGGCGGCAATCAAGGGGTCTGCCTGGTCGGCGCTGTCGAGCGCATGCCAGGCGCGATCGAGCTGCTCGGCGTCGCGTGCGGCGGCCAAGGTTTCCGCCGCCAGCGAGCGCAGCAGAGCTTGCGCCGCACTCGGTGAAAAGGCCTGGTGTTTGGCCAGCAGACGGGCCGTATGCAGGGCTGCGTCGGTCTGGCCGGCCAGGCGCTGGGCCTGCAACTTCAGGCGCAGCGCTTGCGTGCGCCGGGCCACCCCTGGCGGCAATTCGGCCAGCAGCGACAACGCGCGAGCCGCATCGCGGTCGTCCAGGGCCCACTCTGCGGCCATCAGCGCCACGCCGTCGTCCTTGCCGCGATGCATGGGGTTCGCCCGGCGACGCAGCCGAGCCAACTGTCCGAGCTGCCGGTCCCGTTCCGGCCGGTCCTGCAGCCGATGCAGGCTGGCCGCCCACAGCAGATGGGCCAGGGTTCGTGTTTGCAGGTCGCCCAGCAACTCGGGCGTCGCATCATGGATGGCAACGGCACGGCTGGCAGCCTTGCGTGCGCGGCTGTAGCGCGCGCCGAAGTATTCGGCCAGGGCTTCGCGCAAGGCCGCCTGCGCCGCGCGCTCGCGCCGCTGCATGCGCCATGCATGAGCGCGCGCCGGCAGGTTGATCAGCGATTGCAAGGCACGCATGACCAGCAGCAGGACCAGGCAGCTCAGGACCAGGGCCAGCACGAACAGGTTCAGCGACAGGTCCAGCCTCCAGCCGTTCCAGTACAGGCTGACCAGCCCGTCGTTAGGCCCGAAGGTGGTGGCTGCGACCACCGCGGCCACGAACAGCAGCACCAGCCATGTCACGCTGCGCATGGCCGCTGCTGCCGTCAACGCCCGGCGGCCGCGGCGGCCAGCGCAGCCAGCGTCTCGTCGGGCCGCGGCAGGCTGGTCTGGCGCGCCTGCACCGAGACCTGGCGCAACAACTCGCCGACCATGAGCGCGCGCTTGGACCCATGATCGAAGTAACGCTCGAGCGTGGTCTGCGCGTCCCGAATGTCCGACAGTGCGATCTCGAACTGGCGGGACAGGAGCGCCAGTCGCGCATTGAGCAGGCGCAGCTTCAGGTTCTCGCGCACGAAGAACTGCTGCTCGGGGGTCACCAGCATGGCCTCCGGGTGGTCGATGCGCGTGACTCGCAGCAGCGAGCGAATTTCGTTGCCGACATGGCTGCTGCTGTCTTGCCACCACTGCCATGTGCGGGCGCGCCAGTCGCCGCTGGTCTGCGCGCTGCTGGCCGCGGCCGGCGCGCTCGCCGGGCGTGCGGGCGCGACGGGCTTGGCGCGCGGCTCGGCGAGCGCCAATAGCGGCAACTCGTCGACCAGGCGCACGGCTTCGTCCAGGCGCAGCGTCAGGCTGGAGATGTCGACCACGCCGAGGGCCCTGACGCGATCGAGATCGCGATTCACCGCGCGGCGAACGCGTTCGAGCCGCGGCTGGTTGTAGCGTGCCAGACGCTCCTCGGCCTGTTTGAGCGTGGCCATCAGCGGCTCGGCGCTGCCGGTCAGGGCACTCTGTTGCAAGGCCACGCGCACGGCCGCCTCGACATCGGCTACGACGTTCTCGTCGCGTGAGCGCGACACCGATTGCAGCAAGTCCTCAATCTGCGAGCGCTGCATCGATGCCTCGGCGACGCGAGCTTCGAGCAGGGCCGCCTTGGCGGCCGTCTCGCGCGCCAGATCCTGCGCCGCGCGCGCCAGCACGCGCGCCTCGGCGGCCTGTGCCTGGCTGTCGGCCTGTCGGCGCACCAATTCCGGCTCCAGGCCCTTGATGCGCTGCACAGCGTTCCAGGACAACGCCAGCGCCGCCACGCCGAGCAGCAGCGCGCCGAGCATCAACAGGGGCAGCAGCCAGGCCGGCGCGGGTCGGCGCGGGCGAGTGGGCGCAGGCGGGGTGGTGTCGCCGGCAGCGGCAGGCGTGTTCAAGGTGAGGGCGATTGTAGGCAGGCCTCGATCTGCGCCACGCTGGCGCAGACCGCGGCCGGCGTCGGCGGCGCCTCGAAGACCTGGCCAAAACCGAGTTCGCGCGCGCGCGCGCCGATGCGGGGATGCGTGGCCAAGGCCCGTGCGTTGCGCCAGTCGGCCTTGGGGGCCCATTGCGGCAGGTAGCCGACGGCCTCGGCGCTGGAGAACCACCACAGGTGCCGTGCCGGCTCGGCAAGGGCGTGATCGAGCCGCGCTCGCTCGGCGGCGGTCGGCTGCGCCGGACCGCGGTGATAGGCCTGCGTGAAGTGCACGGCCGCGCCGGCGGCGCGCAGCAACGCTGCAAACTCATCGCGGCCGCCGTTGCCGCGCAGCACCAAGACCTCGCGTCCACTCCACGGTTCGGACTGCAGTTGCGCCCACAGCGCGGCAGAGTCGAACTGACTGGCGTCGTCGGGCGGAGCCACGCACAGTGCCGCCGGTACGCCCGCCAGCTGCAAGGCCTGCAGCGTGCCCGGGCCGGTGGCGGCCGCCCGCGTGCCGGGCGGCCAGGGGCGTGCCGCCAGCTCGGTCGGTCGGGCGGCAAAGAAGTGACTGACGGCGTTCGGGCTGACGAACATCGCCAGTGCGCAGCGCGGCAGTTCGTGCCAGGCGCTGTGCAGCCCGCTCAGGTCGGCCACGGCCTCGATGACCAGCAGCGGCAGTGCCTGTGCATCGATTCCCTGGGCCCGCAATCGCTCGACCCAGGCGTCGGCTTGCGGTTGCGGCCGCGTGACGAGCAGGCGCAGCGCCATGGGGTTGCGGCTATGCCGCCAGGTAATCACGCGCGCCGTTGGCGCGCAGGGCGGCGACCACTTGCGCGCCGAGGGCCTCGGCGGCGGCCTCGTCGGCGACGATGCCTGCTATGTGAGCGGTCAGCAGCGGGCGGCGCGGATCGCCGCCGTGGCCCAGCGCGGCGGCCAGGCGCAGCGTGCCGTCGCTGTGCCACTGGGCATGGGCCGCCAGCGGCATCGAGCAGCTGCCGCCGAGCCCGCGCGACACCGCGCGCTCGGCGTGGACGGCGAGCCAGGTCGGTCGATGGCTCAGGGCGGCCAGCGCAGCGCGCAGCTCGGTGTCGTCGGCGCGCACCTCGATGCCGAGCGCGCCCTGGCCGGCGGCGGGCAGCATCTGCTGGGCGGCAAAGCGCATGCGGATGCGCTCACCCAGGCCCAGGCGGACCAGGCCGGCGGCGGCCAACACGATGGCGTCGTAATGGCCATCGTCGAGCTTGCGCAAACGTGTATCGAGATTGCCGCGCAGGGGCTCGATGCGCAGATCCGGGCGCCGGGCCATGAGCAAGGCCACGCGGCGCAGGCTCGAGGTGCCCACGCAAGCCCCCTGCGGCAGCTGGTCCAGGTCGGCGTAGCGCGGCGAGACCAGGGCGTCGCGCGGGTCTTCGCGTTCGAGCACCGCCGCCAGCACGAAGCGGCTCGGCAGGTCCATCGGCACATCCTTGAGCGAATGCACGGCCAGGTCGGCGCGCCGCTCTTCGAGGGCCGTCTCCAGCTCCTTGACGAACAGGCCCTTGCCGCCCACCTTGGACAGCGTACGGTCGAGGATCTGGTCGCCGCGGGTGGTCATGCCCAGCAGCTGTACCTGGGCGCCCCATCGCGTGGCAAGCAGGTCGCGGACATGTTCGGCCTGCCACAACGCCAGGCGGCTTTCACGGGTGGCGATGGTCAAGCTGCGGTGAACGAATGCGGGCATGAAGGGATTATCACCAGCCCCTGGCGCGCTGCGCCGCAGGCCCAGGTGCGCGGTGGCTGCGTCACTGGTAACAGTCAAATCAGTAACTGAATTACACTTTCGCCAGTCCAGCAGGAGCCCCACATGGCCCGACCCCAGCCTGTCTCGCGCGGCGCCGCCGATGGCCACGGCACGGACGACGCCGCGGCGAAGAACCGCCCGCTGGTCGACGACATCCGGCTGCTGGGGCGCATCCTCGGCGACGTGATCCGCGAACAGGAAGGCGCCGAAGCCTTCGAGCTGATCGAGCGTGTGCGCCAGCTGTCGGTGGCCTATCGCCTGAAGAGCGACGCCTCGGCCGGTCGCGTGCTCGACCGCCTGCTGAAGAACCTGTCGGGCGACCAGACCGTCAGCGTGATCCGCGCCTTCAGCTACTTCTCCACCTGGCCAACATCGCCGAGGACCGTCACCACGTGCGCCGGCGCGAGCACCATGAAGCGCCAGGGCCACCTGCAGGAAGGCTCGCTGGCCATGACTTTCGAGCGCCTGGCCCGCGCCGACATCCGCGCCGGCGAGGTCGCGCAGATGCTGGCCCAGGCCTACATCTCGCCGGTGCTGACCGCCCACCCGACCGAGGTGCAGCGCAAGAGCATCCTCGACGCCGAGCGCGCGATCGCCGAGCTCGTCGGCCAGCGCGACGACCTGCGCACCGAGACCGACCGCGCCGACAACGAGGCCCTGCTCCGCGCCCGCGTCACGCAGCTGTGGCAGACGCGCATGCTGCGCACGGCCAAGCTGACGGTGGCCGACGAGATCGAGAACGCGCTGTCGCTACTACCAGGCCACCTTCCTGCGCCAGATCCCGCGCCTGTACCGCGACCTCGAAGCAGCGCGCTGCCCGGCCACGAGGTCGCGACCTTCCTGCGCATGGGCCACTGGATCGGCGGCGACCGCGACGGCAACCCGAATGTCAGCGCGCCGACGCTGCGCATGGCGCTGGCGCGCCAGGCGAGATCGCGCTGCGCTTCTACCTGACCGAGGTGCACGAGCTCGGCGCCGAGCTGTCGATCTCGGCAGATGCTGGCGCCGGTGACGCCGGCGATGCACGCGCTGGCCGAGCGCTCGCCCGACCACAACCCGCACCGCGAAGACGAGCCCTACCGCCGCGCGCTGATCGGCGTCTATGCGCGGCTGGCCGCCACGCTGCACGAGCTGACCGGCACCGAGGCGCTGCGCCATGCGGTCGCGCCGCAGGACCCCTACGCAGACGCCGACGATCTGCTGGCCGACCTGCGCGTCGATCGAGGCCTCGCTGCACTCGCCACCATGCGCAGGCGCTGATCGCGCCGCGCCTGGCGCCGCTGATGCGCGCGGTGCAGGTCTTCGGCTTTCACCTGGCCACGGTCGACCTGCGCCAGAGCTCGGACCAGCACGAGGCGGTGATCGCCGAGCTGCTGCGAGCGGCGCGCATCGAGGCCGACTACAGCGCGCTGCGACGAAGCGGCGCGGCGCGCGCTGCTGCTGCGCGCTGCTCAACGATGCGCGGCCGCTGCGCGTGCTCGCGGCGCCGACTACAGCGAGCGCACGCTGGGCGAACTGGCGATCTTCGAGGCCGCGCGCGACGCTGCTCGTGCGCTACGGCCGCGCACGCGCTGCGCCACTACATCATCTCGCACACCGAGGACGTGAGCGACCTGCTCGAAGTGCTGCTGCTGCAGAAGGAAGTGCGGCCTGCTGCGCGGCACGCTCGACGACGGGGCGCGGGCCGACCTGATCGTCTTGCCGCTGTTCGAGACCATCGGCGACCTGCGCAATGCCGCGCCGATCATGCGCGACTTCTACGCGCTGCCCGGCATCGCCGCGCATGGTCGCAGCGCGTCGGGCGCCGAGCAGGACATCATGCTCGGCTACAGCGACAGCAACAAGGACGGCGGCTTCTTCACCAGCAACTGGGAGCTGTACCGCGCCGAGATCGCGCTGGTGGAGCTGTTCGAGCGAGCTGCGGCGCGAGCACGGCATCACGCTGCGGCTGTTCCACGGCCGCGGCGGCACGGTCGGCCGCGGCGGCGGCCCGAGCTACCAGGCGATCCTGGCGCAGCCGCCGGGCACGGTGAACGGGCAGATCCGCCTGACCGAGCAGGGCGAGGTGATCGCCTCGAAATACGCCCACCCCGAGATCGGCCGGCGCAACCTCGAAACGCTGGTCGCGGCGACGCTCGAAGCCACGCTGCTGCACCCGACCAAGAGCGCGCCCAAGGCCTTTCTCGACGCCGCGGCCGAGATCAGCGCGGCCAGCATGGCGGCCTACCGCAAGCTGGTCTACGAGACGCCGGGCTTCACCGACTACTTCTTCGCCGCCACGCCGATCCGCGAGATCGCCGAACTCAACATCGGCTCGCGCCCGGCGTCGCGCAAGGCGACGCGGCGCATCGAAGACCTGCGCGCCATTCCCTGGGGCTTCAGCTGGGGCCAGTGCCGCGTGGCGCTGCCGGGCTGGTGCGGCTTCGGCTCGGCGATCGAGCAGTCTGCCTCGGCAACGGCAGCCGAGCAGCAGCGCAAGCGAGCGCGCTGGCGCTGCTGCAGAAGATGCACAAGCAGTGGCCGTTCTTCCGCACGCTGCTGTCCAACCTCGACATGGTGCTGGCCAAGAGCGACCTGCGCATCGCCGCGCGCTATGTCGAGCTGGTCGAAGACAGGCGCCTGGCCAAGCGCATCTTCGCCTCATCCAGGCCGAGTGGCAGCGCACCGGCGAGGCGCTGTCGCTGATCACCGGCGAGACGCAGCGCCTGGCCTCGAACCCGCGCTGGCGCGCTCGATCGAGCACCGCTTCCCCTACCTCGACCCGCTGAACCACCTGCAGGTCGAGCTGATGCGCCGCTACCGCCGGCAACGCGACGGCGACGCCGCCAACGAGCGCGTGCAGCGCGGCATCCACATCTCGATCAACGGCATCGCCGCGGGTTTGCGCAACACCGGCTGAGCGTGTGCGCCGGGCTTGGCGGCTGCGCGCGATTGGGCTACGCTCGCCAAATGAACGAAACAGTACAAAAACGGCCCGGCGCGTCCGCGCAAGCCGCGCAAGCCGGCCGCCGCACGCGCGCCGCGCACCAACGACCCCGCGCGCACGATGGCCGACATCCTCGCGGTGGCGACGCGCGAATTCGCCGACAAGGGCTTGTCGGGCGCGCGCATCGACGCCATTGCCGAGGCCATGCGCACCAGCAAGCGCATGATTTATTACTACTTCGGCAGCAAGGAGGGCCTGTACCTCGCGGTGCTCGAAGCGGCCTACCGTGGCATCCGGGCCATCGAGGCCCAGGCGCAATTGGACGATCTGGCACCCGAAGACGCACTGCGCCGCCTGGTCGGCCACACCGTCGACTATCAATGGGCGCATCCCGAATTCGTGCGTCTGGTGCAGAGTGAAAACATCCACCGCGCGCAGTTCCTGGCGCAAAGCAAGTCGATTCGAAAACTCAACGTTCCAGCCATCGACGGCCTGCGCCGGGTGCTCGAGCGGGGCCAGAAGGCGCGCCTGTTCCGCGCCGGCATCGACCCGGTGGACCTGCACATGTCGATCAGCGCGCTGTCGGTGTTCAACGTCGCCAACCGCCATACCTTCGGCCTGATATTCCAGCGCGACCTCGATGCGCCGGGCGCCCTGATCGCCCGCCGCGACAGCATCATCGAGATGATCGTGCGCTTCGTGCGCAAGTAGCTCCAGCGCGCTGTCCCAGCGCGCGGGACGTTCGGCGGGTTTCAGGGTTTGCACCTAGTTCAAAATTAACCAGTTCGTACATTATTCGGCCTCGCCCGGATCGACGGGCCGCCGCTCGCGCCAAGCCGAGGAGACGCCATGACCCAATGGATAGACAAGACCGCCAGCGCTTATTGCAAGCTGCTCGAGTGCCTGCTCGTGGTGTTGCTTGGCGCGATGGTGGTGATGGTCTTCGGCAACGTGGTGTTGCGCTACGTCTTCAACTCCGGCATCACCGTATCCGAGGAGTTGTCGCGCTGGGCCTTCGTCTGGATGACCTTCCTGGGTGCGATCGTCGCGATCAAGGAAGGCGGCCACCTGGGCACCGACATGCTGGTCGGCCGCCTCGGGCCGACCGGCAAGAAGATCTGCCTGGGCCTGGCCGAGACCCTGATGCTGTATTGCTGCTGGCTGATCTTCGCCGGCAGCCTGGCGCAGACCACGCATCAACCTCGACGTCGAAGCGCCGGTATCGGGCTGGTCGATGGGCTGGGTCTACGGCGTGGGCGTGGTGTTCGCCATCTCCGCGGCCCTGTTCCATGCCCTCAAGCTGGGCCGCCTGCTGAGCGGGCGCCTGACGGACGACGAACTGGTGACGGTGCAGGAGTCGGAAGACATGGCGCAGCTCGAGGAGCTGCACCTGGGCGACAGCCAAACCCCGCGCAAGCATTGAGCCCCAGCTCGGAGGAGACACCCCATGACCGTCGCCGTCTTCCTGTTCTCGCTGCTCGCCGCGATGGCGCTGGGCATCCCGATCGCCTATTCGCTGCTGCTGTGCGGCGTGGCGCTGATGGTTCACCTGGGCAACTTCGACGCGCAGATCCTGGCCCAGAACCTGATCGAAGGGCGCCAACAGCTTTCCGCTGCTGGCCGTGCCCTTCTTCATGCTGGCCGGCGAGATCATGAACGTCGGCGGCCTGTCCAAGCGCATCGTCAACCTGGCCCTGACCCTGGTGGGCCACCTGCGCGGCGGCCTGGGTTACGTGGTGATCGTGGCCGCGGTGATCATGGCCTCGCTGTCGGGTTCGGCGGTGGCCGACACCGCCGCGCTGGCCTCGCTGCTGCTGCCGATGATGGTCGCGGCCGGCCACGACAAGGCCAAGGCCGGCGGCCTGATCGCCAGCGCCGGCATCATCGCGCCCATCATCCCGCCCTCCATCGGCTTCGTCATCTTCGGCGTCGCCGCCAACGTCTCGATCACCAAGCTGTTCCTGGCCGGCATCGTGCCGGGCCTGCTGATGGGCGTCGTCCATCGCCGTGGCCTGGTACATCGTGGCCAAGAAGGAGAACGTCAAGCCGCCGGCGAAGGCCAGCAACGCCGAGCGCTTGCACGCGCTGCGCGAGTCGACCTGGGCCCTGGTGCTGCCGTTGATCGTGCTGGTGGGACTGAAGATGGGCGTCTTCACGCCGACCGAGGCGGCCGTGGTGGCCGCGGTGTACGCCTTGTTCGTGGCCACCGTCGTCTACCGCGAACTGAAGCTGTCGCAGCTGTGCGAGGTCTTCGTCTCCGCGGCCAAGACCACGGCGGTGATCATGTTCCTGGTCGCCGCGGCGATGGTCTCGGCCTGGCTGATCACGATCGCCAATCTGCCGCAGGAGCTGATCACGCTGCTGCAACCCTTCATCGACAAGCCGATGCTGCTGATGTTCATCATCATGATCCTGGTGATGGTCGTGGGCACGGCGATGGACATGACGCCCACCATCCTGATCCTGACGCCGGTGCTGATGCCGCTGGTCAAGGCGGCGGGCATCGATCCGGTCTATTTCGGCGTGCTGTTCATCATCAACAACGCCATCGGCCTGGTCACGCCGCCGGTGGGCACGGTGCTCAACGTGGTGGCCGGTGTGGGCAGGATGAAGATGGACGATGTCACCCGCGGCGTGATCCCGTTCATGATGGCCCAGTTCGCGATCATGTTCCTGATGGTTCTCTTCCCCTGGCTGGTGACTGGGCCTGCGCGCTGGTTTGCCGGCTGACATTCGCGCCGGCGGCGCGACCGGGTGCGCCACGCCGCCGGCCCAAGCAACGAGCGTCCCGAAACCCCATTGACTCGACCAAGGAAACTGTCATGAAACGTCTGTTCATCAAGACCCTGCTGGCCAGCGTCGCACTGGCTGCCTTCGGCGCGGCCTCGGCGCAGGACATCAAGGAGCGCACCCTCAAGTTCGCGGCCAACGCGCCCGAAGGTCACCCGGCGGTGGCCGGCATGCGCAAGTTCGCCGAGCTCGTCACCGCCAAGTCGGGCGGCAAGATCAAGGTCAACATCTTCCTGGCCGGCGTGCTGGGCAGCGACCAGGCCAACATCTCGTCGATCCAGGGCGGCACGCTGGAGATGGCCGTCATGAACACCGGCATCCTGGCCAGCGTGGCCAAGGAACTGGCGATCTTCGACTTCCCCTTCCTGTTCGCCAACGAAAAGGAATCCGACGCGATCTGCGACGGCCCGGTGGGCAAGAGGCTGCACGCCAAGCTGGAAGAAAAAGGCATCGTCGGCCTGTCGTACTGGGAACTCGGCTACCGCCAGATCACCAACAGCAAACGCGCGCTGAACAAGGTCGAGGACATCGACGGCCTGAAGCTGCGCGTGATCCCGAACCCGATCAACGTGGCCTGGGTCAAGGCGCTGGGCGCCAATCCGACGCCGCTGCCCTTCCCCGAGGTCTACGGCGCGCTCGAGCAGAAAGCCATCGACGGGCAGGAAAACCCGATCGGCGTGATCGCAGCCAACAAGTTCTGGGAAGTGCAGAAGTTCGTGGCCCTGACCAACCACCAGTACAACCCGCAAACCGTGCTCTTCAGCAAGAAGATCTGGGACACCCTGAGCCCGGCCGAGAAGAAGATCCTCGACGACGCGGCCGAAGAAGCCGGCAAGGAACAGCGCAAGCAGTCGCGCGCCGCGGTCGCCACCAACCTCGAGCTGCTGAAGAAGAACGGCATGACCGTCACCGAGTTCTCGCCGGCCGAAGTGGCCAAGCTGCGCGAGAAGATGAAGCCGGTGATCGCCCAGTTCAGCGCCAGCGTCGGCGAAGCGACGGTCAGCGAAGTGATGGCCGAGCTGGCCAAGATGCGCAAGTGACGGTGCGCCAATGAGCGGCGAGCGCAAGTTGCTGGTCGGCCTGATCGGGGCCGGCATCGGGCGCTCGCTGACGCCGGCGATGCAGGAAGAAGAGGCGCGCCACCACGGCCTGGCCCTGCACTACCAGTTGATCGACCTGGATCGGGCGCGCGAAGGTGCCGAGGCGTTGCCCGCCTTGCTGGACGCCGCGCGCACGATGGGTTTTGCGGGCCTGAACATCACCTTCCCGTGCAAGCAGGCGGTGATCCCCTTGCTGGATGAGTTATCCGAAGAAGCGCGGGCCATGGGTGCGGTCAACACGGTGGTGTTCCGGCACGACGGCCGCCACGTTCGCACCGTGGGCCACAACACCGACGGCTCGGGTTGGGCCTGGGGCTTCCGACGTGCGCTGCCGGCGGCCAAACTCGGACGCGTGGTGTTGCTCGGCGCCGGCGGTGCCGGCTCGGCCATCGCCCACGCGCTGATGCGCCTGGGTACCGGGCGGCTGGCCATCGTCGACAGCGACGTCGTACGCGCGGCAGAACTGGCTCGCCAGCTCGGCCCGATGTACGGCGCCGAGCGCGTCGAGGCCTGCAACGACGCCGCTGTCGCGCTGTCCGGGGCCGACGGCCTGGTGCATGCCACGCCGACCGGCATGGACAAGTTGCCCGGCCTGCCGCTCGACGCCAGCCTGTTGCGCGCCGAGCACTGGGTCTCCGAGATCGTCTACTTCCCGTTGCAGACCGCATTGCTGAAGGCCGCGCGCAGCATCGGCTGCGCCACCGCCGACGGCGGCCACATGGCCGTCGGCCAGGCCTTCGGTGCCTTCGAATTGTTCACCGGCCAGGCACCCGACGCGGCGCGGATGGATGCACACTTTCGCCGTCTGGTGGCCGCCGCACGCTAGATCGCCGCCTCGAAGGACCGCATGAACACCGAAACCGACCGCGAAGCCCTGGCCGACACGGCCAATCCGCTGGCCATCGAGGGCATCGAATACATCGAATATGCCTGCGCCAAGCCGCAGGCACTGGGCCAGGTCCTGGAGCAACTCGGCTTCAAACCCGTGGCCAGGCACCGATCGCGCGAGGTCCTGCTGTACCGCCAGGGCCCCATGAACGTGATCGTCAATGCCCATGCCGGCGCGGTGGCCCCGCCCGAGGCACCCGCGCTGGCCGCGGTCGCGCTGCGGGTGCGCGACGCGGCCGCGGCGCATGCCCGCGTGCTCGAGCTCGGCGCCTGGGACGTGCCGGTGCAGGTGGCGCCGATGGAGTTGCACATCCCGGCCATTCACGGCGCCGGGGCCAGCCGCATCTACTTTGTCGATCGGCACCGCGAGTTCTCGATCTACGACGTCGACTTCCTGCCGATCCCGGGCGCGGACGCCAAGCCCGCGGCGCTGGCTGCGCTGCACTGGTTCGGCGTCGTGCAGTACATCGGCGACCTGCGCATGGACGACTGGCTGCACTTCTACACCACGCTGTTCGGCTTTCGCGTGTTGCGCGACGACGAGCGCTTCGGCATCCTGCCGCGCGGCCGCGTGCTGCAAAGCCCCGACCGCAGCTTCTACTGGCAACTGATCGAACCCGATCCGGTGATGGTGGCCGACAGCGACGAACGCCTGCAGCGCGTGGCCTTCGGTGTGCCCGACGTGCTGGCGGCCGTCAACGCCCTGCAGCCGCGCGGTGTGAGTTTCGTCGAAACCGCGAACCTGCACGTGGAGTCGCGCGGTGCGCTGACCAAGAGTTGCCTTGGTGGCCTGATGTTCGAACTGGTCAAGCACGGCTGAAGCGGCCAAGTCATGAACATCGACGACTTCGGCATGGACACCATCACGCTGGCCGGGCCGCTGGAGGCCAAGCTGCGCGCGGTGAAGGAGGGCGGCTTCGGCCAGATCATGCTCGCCGCGCGCGACATCGTCGGCCATCCGCAAGGCATAGAGGCGGCGGTGGCTGCGGTCAAGACCAGCGGCCTGCGCGTCACGGGTTTCCAGGTCCTGCGCGACTTCGAGGGCCTCACCGGCCACCTGCATGGCTACAAGGTCGACATGGCCAAGAGCATGATCGAGATGTGCAAGGCGCTGGGCAGCCCGCTGCTGCTGGCCTGTTCCTCGACATCGCAGCACGCGAGCGGTGATCTGGACGCGATTGCGCGCGACCTGCGCAAGCTGGCCATGCTGGCACTGCCGCACCGCATCAGGGTGGCCTACGAAGGCCTGTCCTGGGGCCGGCACATCAACGAGTACACGACGGCCTGGGCCGCGGTCGACGCTGCCGATTGCCCGAACCTCGGTCTGTGCGTCGACTCGTACCATGTATTCGCCACCAACACGCCGCTCGAGCCGCTGGACGAGATCGACCCGGACAAGATCTTCTTCGTGCAACTCGCCGATTTCATGTGGAGCCAAGTGCGCACGCCCGAGG
This sequence comes from uncultured beta proteobacterium, assembly GCA_963741125.1. Lineage (GTDB taxonomy): Bacteria > Pseudomonadota > Gammaproteobacteria > Burkholderiales > Burkholderiaceae_C > CADEEN01. Next base: position 175,476 of record CAVUGY010000012.1, on the reverse strand, counting down.
AACGCCGCGATGTGGCCCGCACGTTCCGCGTCTTCCCCGGCGAGGGCGTGCACAACGCCGAGATGGCCACCCTGGTGCGCAAGCTCGACCAGCTGGGCTACCGTGGCGACTACAGCTTCGAGGTCTTCAACGACGATTACCAGCAGCTGCCGCTGGCCACCGTGGCCGCGCGCGCGCGCCGCTCCGCGGTCTGGCTGGCCGAAGACATCCTGCGCCGCTCGACGCCGCTGCCGGGGCGCATGCAACTGCGCCCTCAGTAGCCGCTGGCGGCCAGCGCCTCGCGTACCGCGCTCAGTTGCCGCCGAGATACCGCGAGCCACTCGCCGACCGGGGCCACCTGCACCGCCCACCCGATCTCGTTGACGCTGCCCTCGTCGTCGTGATCGATCATGCGCCGGCGCTCGAGCAGGCGCACCGCATCGCGCGCAACCAGGGCATTGCGGTGCACACGCAGAAAACGCTCGCCCAGGCGTTGTTCGAGGTCGGTCAGCGAGTCGTCGAGAATCCAGCTGCGCTCGCGGGTGCGCAGCGTGACGTACTTCAATTCGGCCTTGAGGTACAGCACCTCGGCCAACGGGATGCGGGCCAGACGGCCGCGTTCGCTGACCACCAACACCGGGGGTTCCGCGTTCGCAGCAGCCTCGCCTGGGCGCGCGGCAGCGCGGCGCGCGGCGCGTTGCAGGGCCGCGGCCAGGCGCTCGCGCTTGACCGGCTTGGTCAGGTAGTCGGCCGCGTCGAGGTCGAAGGCGGCCAGCGCATGTTCGCTGTGCGCGGTCACGAAGACCACGGCCGGCGATCGCGGCAGCAACTGCAGATCGGCGGCCAGGGCGGTGCCGGAGGGGCCCGGCATCTGGATATCGAGCAAGACGATGTCGGCCTGCTGAGCCTGCAGCCACTGACGCGCCTGCCACGCACTCGCGCACTCGCCGGCGACCACGCAGCGCGGTTCGGCGCATTCCTGCACCAGCAAGCGCCAGGCGGGAGCGCGCCAACGCCTCGTCGTCGACGATCAACACACGTTGCACGGCCGATGAGGCGTTCATGGCTGATCGTCGAGCGGCACCGCGATCCTGACGCGAAAGCGCTGGTCGTCACGCTGAACTTCGAACTGCGCATCGAGGTCGTGCAACAGGCGCAGGCGCTCGCGCACATTGGCCAGCGCCAGGCCATGGCCTGGGCGCGAAGGGCCGCTGACGCTGTTTTCGATGACGATCTCGGCGCGGCCACGGCGCGCGCGCGTGCGCACACGCACCGAGCCTCCAGCCTCGGCCGGCTCGACACCATGGCGCACGGCGTTTTCCAGCAGCGGCTGCAGCACCAGCGCAGGCAGCCGCGCGGCGGCTGCGGCCGGGTCGAGTTGCCAGTCCAGGCGCAGCCGCTCGCCGAAGCGCAATTGCTCGATGGCCAGGTAACGCCGTGCCAGATCGAGCTCGCTGGCCAGAGTCACCGCAGTGCCGCTGTCGGCGTCGACCAGCGCCACACGAAACAGCTCGGCCAGGTCCTCGAGCACGGTCTCGGCGCGCGGCGGATCGGTGCGCACCAGCGAGATGGCGGTGTTCAGCGTATTGAACAGAAAGTGCGGTCGGATGCGCGACTGCAATTCGGCCAAGCGCGCACGCGCGTCGGCCGGCGTGCGTCGGCCTTCACGCCACTGCAGCCACAGCCCGAGCAAGAACGCCAGCGCCGCGCCGATGATGCACAGTGACACCAGGCGTACCGCGGGCAGTTCGACCAGTCGCAGCCACACCATTGGTGCCGTGGCCAGCGGCGCCGCCGCGGCACCGAGCAGCATCAGCATCAGCGTGCGCTGCGCGGGCAGCCTGCGCATCAGCATGTTGCGCAACAGGCAGACCGCGGCCAACCAGGCCAGGGTGGCCGACAGGGCAATGAAGATCGCCGGCCCGAGGGACGCCAGTGCGTCGTGCCAGCTCGCGGCGCCGGCCAGCGCAGCCACCAAGACGGCACTGTTGACGGCCAGGATCGCACGCAGCGCCAGCGCACCACGGCAGACATCGAAGCCGGCACCGGTGGCGGCCGCGGTCAGCTCGGCAGGTGGGCGCAGCGTCGAGGACGGCCAGCCACTGGAGCGGCTGGCCGCGCCCAGCCGCATCGGGGTGGTGTCTTCGTGCGGGTCCATGGCGCGGTGCGTCGATAGAATCGATTCCAACAGGGCTGGCGATTGCCGGCATTGTGTCCCAGCCTCACCTCACCTCGGGCACCGCGCGCGCGGTGACGGCCTCATGTCTTCCGATCCTCTCGCCAACAAGTCACAAGCCTGGTCGGCGCTGTTCTCCGAACCGATGAGCGAGCTGGTGCAGCGCTACACGGCCAGCGTCGGCTTCGACCACCGCCTGGCCGCCGCCGATATCGCCGGCAGTCTGGCGCATGCCGAGATGCTGGCCGCGCAAGGCGTGATTTCGGCCGCCGACCATGCCGACATCCAGCGCGGCATGGCACAGATCGCGGCCGACATCGCGGCCGGGCGCTTCGAGTGGAAGCTGGAGCTCGAAGACGTGCACCTGAACATCGAGGCACGCCTGACGCAACTGGTGGGCGACGCCGGCAAGCGCTTGCATACCGGGCGCTCGCGCAACGACCAGGTGGCTACCGACCTGCGGTTGTGGCTGCGCGGCGAGATCGACAAGCTGTCGCCCCTGCTGGCCGGCATGCAGCGCGCCTTGGTGGCGGCTGCCGAGCCGCACACCGAAACCATCCTGCCGGGCTACACGCACTTGCAGGTCGCGCAGCCGGTGAGTTTTGCGCATCACCTGCTGGCCTATGTCGAGATGTTCGCGCGCGACGCCGAACGGCTGGTCGATGTACGGCGGCGCGTCAATCGCCTGCCGCTCGGCGCTGCGGCGCTGGCCGGCACCAGCTATGCGCTGGACCGCGAGCGCGTGGCCAGGGCGCTGGGCTTCGACGGCCTGTGCGCCAACAGCCTGGATGCGGTGAGTGATCGTGATTTCGCGATCGAATTCGCGGCCTGGGCGGCGATCACCATGATGCACGTGTCGCGCCTGAGTGAGGAGATCGTGCTCTGGATGAGCCAGAACTTCGGCTTCATCGATCTGGCCGACCGCTACTGCACCGGCTCGTCGATCATGCCGCAAAAGCGCAACCCTGATGTCGCGGAGCTCGCGCGTGGCAAGACCGGCCGTGTCTATGGCCACCTGATGGCTTTGTTGACCGTGATGAAGGGCCAGCCGCTGACCTACAACAAGGACAACCAGGAAGACAAGGAGCCGCTGTTCGACAGCGTCGACACCCTGGCCGCCACGCTGCGCGTGATGGCCGAGATGGTGAGCGGCATGGTCGTCAAGCCCGAAGCCATGGAGCGCGCGGCAAAGAAGGGCTATGCCACCGCGACCGACCTGGCCGACTACCTGGTGCAGAAGGGATTGCCGTTCCGCGACGCGCACGAGGCGGTGGCGCAGGCGGTCAAGCTCGGCATGTCGCGCGGCGTGGATCTGGCCGATTTGCCGCTCGAGACGCTGCAGACCTTCAACCCGGCGATCGAGGCCGATGTCTACGCCGTGCTGTCGCTGCGTGGTTCGCTCGGTGCGCGCCGTGTGCAGGGCGGCACGGCGCCCGAGCGCGTGCGCGAGCAGATCGCGGCGCACCAGCGGCGCCTGGGTTGAGGCTCGCACCGGTGTCGTGACGCAATCATGGCCGTCGGCGAATTCGACCTGATCGCGCGCTACTTCACGCGGCCCGTGCGGCGCGCGGTGCTCGGCGTCGGCGACGATTGCGCGCTGCTTGCGGCGCTGCCCGCGGGGCAGCAACTGGCCGTCTCGAGCGACATGCTGGTCGAAGGGCGGCACTTCCTGTCGACGGTCGCGCCGCAGCGGCTCGGCCACAAGGCGCTGGCGGTGAACCTGTCGGATCTGGCGGCCTGCGGCGCCGAGCCGCTGGCCTTCACGCTGGCGCTGGCGATGCCGCATGTCGACGAAGCCTTTCTCGAGGGCTTTGCCGGCGGCCTGTTCGCGCTGGCCGACGAGCAGGGCATCGAGTTGGTCGGTGGTGACACCACGGCTGGGCCGCTCAACATCTGCATCACCGTATTCGGTGCAGTACCCATCGGCCAGGCGCTGCTGCGCTCGGGCGCGCGCGCCGGTGACCGGCTGTGGGTCAGCGGCACCCTGGGCGACGCGAGGCTGGCGCTCGAGGGCTTTCGCGGCAACGTCGCGCTGCCGGGGGCGGCCTTCGACGCCGTGCGTCTGCGCATGGAATGCCCGACGCCGCGGATTTCGCTGGGCCGGGCCTTGCGCGGCGTGGCCAGCAGCGCGATCGATTTGAGCGATGGCCTGGTCGGCGACTTGGGCCATGTGCTGGCACGCTCGGGGGTGGGCGCTACGCTGGACGCCGATGCCTTGCCGCGCAGCGCGGTGCTGGCATCGATGCCGCGCAGCCTGCAACATGGGTGCACGCTGGCGGGCGGCGACGACTATGAACTGCTGTTCAGCGCAGCGCCGTCGCACGAGCGCGCGGTGCTCGCCGCCGCCGTGCAGGCCGGCGTCGCCGTGACGCCTATCGGCCGCATCGATGCCGCGCCCGGCCTGCGTATCGTCGACGGCCGCGGTATGGCCCTCGACCAGAGCTTCACCGCCTTCGACCACTTCCGCAGTCGATCGTGAACGCGCCCCATATCGCCGAAGCCCAGCGGCTGCGCGACGACGCAGGGGCTGCGGCCGGGCCGCAGCGGCCGAGCTGGCGTTTCATGCGTGGCCACCCCGCGCGCTGGATCGCGCTCGGCTTTGGCAGCGGCCTGGCACCCAAGGCACCGGGCACGGTGGGCACACTGTGGGCCTGGGCTGCCTTTGTGGTCCTCGACGGCTGGCTGGCGGGCTGGCCCTGGGCGGCCGTCCTGCTGGTGGGGCTGGCACTCGGCATTTGGGCCTGCGCACGCACCGCGACTGAGCTGGCCGCGGCCGACCCCGGCGCCATCGTCTGGGACGAAGTGCTTGCCTTCTGGTTGGTGCTCTGGCTGGTCATGCCCAGCGGCTTTATCGGCCAGGTCGCAGCCTTTCTGCTGTTCAGATTCTTCGACGCCGTCAAGCCCGGCCCGGTGGGCTGGGCCGACCGTCTGTTCAAGAACGCTTCGGGTTGGCGCCAGGGCTGGGGCATCATCTTCGACGACCTGGTCGCCGCTCTGTGCACCTTGCTCGTAATCGCGCTGCTGCGTTTTGTGTGGCCGGCATGATCGACGTCGATGCCCTCAGCGCCCTGGTCGTGCCCTTGGCCGACGCCCTGCGTACGCGGGGCTGGCGCCTGGCCACGGCCGAGAGCTGCACCGGCGGCCTGATCGCCGCGGCCTGCACCACGCTGGCCGGCTCGTCGGATTGGTTCGAGCGCGGCTTCGTCACCTACAGCAATGCGGCCAAGAGCGAGCAGCTGGGCGTCGACGCAGCGCTGATCGCTGCGCATGGCGCGGTCAGCGCCGAGGTGGTCTGCGCCATGGCCGCCGGCGCACTGGCCCATTCACCGGCCGATATCGCCGTGGCCGTCACCGGCATCGCCGGGCCTGGCGGCGCGGTGCCTGGCAAGCCGGTCGGTACGGTGTGGTTGGCGCTGGTGAGGCGCGGCCGTGCAGTACAGGCCGAACGGCTGCAACTCGGAGGCGACCGTGCCAGCGTGCGCGCGCAAACCACAGTCATCGCCTTGCAGCGCCTGCATGCGCTGTGCGCGGCGCGAGTGCCGTGACGGCAAGCGCCTTTCCTGTCCTGCTCACAGGTCGTTTCGAGACCCGTGAGCGCGACGATTGGTTGCGCGCACTGTGCGACGCCGCGCCCGAATTCAGCTGGTGGTCGGACAGCGACGGCGACATTCCTCGCCAAACCATCGTCGCCGCGGTGGTCGCCAATCCTGCGCCCGGGGCCCTGCAGGGAATGCCGCGTTTGCGCCTGGTGCAGTCGCTATGGGCCGGTGTCGACAAGCTGCTTGCCGACAGCACCCTGCCGCCCGATGTGCCCTTGGCGCGCATGGTCGACCCGGTGCTGAATGCGGCGATGGCCGAGACGGCGCTATGGGCCGTGCTGTCGCTGCAGCGCCGCTTCTTCGATTACGCGGTGCAGCAACGGGCGGGTGTGTGGCAGCAGCATGAACAACGGCGGGCCGAACACATGCACGTGCTGGTGCTCGGTCTGGGCCAGATGGGGCGCGCCGTTGCGCGGCGCTTGGTGGCGCAGGGCTTTCGTGTCCGTGCCTGGCGAGCGTCGCTCAGCGAACACTCGGTACCGGCCGGTGTGGCCGTCCACGCCGGGGCGCCGGCCGGACTGCTGGGCGAATCGGACATCGTGATCAACCTGTTGCCGCTGACGCCAGCCACGCGCGGCCTGCTGGATGCGCGGTTCTTTGCCAACATGCGGCGCGGCGCCAGCCTGCTCAACCTCGCACGCGGCGCACATGTCGTCGACGACGATCTGCTGGCCGCGCTCGACAGCGGCCAACTGCAGCACGCCGTGCTCGATGTGTTCCCGGTCGAGCCGCTGCCGGCCGCGCATCCTTACTGGCAACACCCGCGCGTGACGCTGCTGCCCCATGTGGCCGCGCTGACCGACAGCCGCAGCGCGGCGCAGGTGGTGGCGGCCAATCTGCGTGCCCTGCGCGACGGCACAGCGCTTGCAAACCTGGTGAATCGCCTGCGCGGTTATTGACTCAAGGCTGCAGCGCAAGTTGCAGGCGGGCCGAGGGCGTGCCACGCGTTGCGCCAGCCGGCGAGGAGGCCAGCAATTGCATGGTCAGCAGCATCAGGCGTTTCAGCGCCGCCCAGGGGTCGAGCGGCCACTCCGGGTGCTTCAGGCCCTTGATGATGCCGTCGCAGGTGCTCGCGGCCTCGACCAGGTAGGCCAGTTGGTGTCCGGCCAGTGCCGGCAATACGCGTTCATACAGCCGCTCCTTGGCGCCCCAGACGCGGGCTTCGCGCAAGGCCATCGGCAGCGGCTTGCCGTCGGCCAGCGCGTCCTTCACGCGCTTCAAGGCCCGGAGGTCCTCGGCCAGCGTCCAGTGCACGAGCACGGCCGCTTCGCCCTCGGCCTGCAGGCCATCGAGCATCTTCAGCGCGCGCCCCACCTGGCCGGCGAGCACGGCTTCGCCGAGTTTGAAGACGTCGTAGCGGGCGACATTCAGGACGGCGGCTTCGACCTGGTCGAAGCCGAGCACGCCCTGCGGGTAGAGCAGGGCGAGTTTTTGCAATTCCTGGTGGGCGGCGAGCAGGTTGCCTTCGATGCGGTCGGCAAAGAAGGCCAGGGTCAGCGGGCCCTCGTCGCCGTCGGCAACGCGCTGGCCCTGCGCGGCCAGGCGCTTGGCGAGCCAGGCCGGCAATTCGCGGCGCTCGACGGCCTCGACACGCAGCGTCACGCCTGCGCTATCGAGGGCAGCGAACCAGCCGCTCTTTTGCTGCTGGAAGTCGAGCCTGGGCAGTTGCACCAGGGTCAGTACCTCGTCGCCGACCTGCGTCCGACAATAGCTGCTGCAAGGCTTCCGAGCCCTCCTTGCCCGGCTTGCCCGAGGGCATGCGCAGCTCGATCAATTGGCGCTCGGCGAACAGACTCATCGCCTGGGCTGCGCCGAGCAAGGCACTCCAATCGAAGTGCGCGGCATTGCCGACGGTGAAGACCTTGCGCTCGCTGTAGCCTGCGGCGCGTGCCGCAGCGCGGATCGCGTCGCAGGCCTCCTGGGCCAGCAGCGGCTCGTCGCCGTACACGGTGTACAGCGGGCGCAGGCCCCTGGCCAGGTGGGCGCTGAGTTGTTCGGCCTTGATTTGCATGCTCAGGCGAGCTTGATCGCCGCCAGGCGTCGCAGCACCTGGGCGGCGATGTCGTCTTCCATCGCGCGGTACAGCAAGGCTTCCTCCTGCATCTTGGCCAGCGCAACGGTTTCGCTGTAGCTCATGTCGCGGGTGAGCAGCAGCTCGTCGGCGGCCAGCAGCAGTTTGCCGCTTGGCGTGGCGACGCGAAAGCGCAGCTTGACGCGCAACTGCACTTCGCGCACTTGCCCGGCCGCCGTCGAGGCCACCACGCTCTTCTCGCGCCCATCGGCCAGGGCCTCGAGCACGGCGTCGGCACGTGCCGGCGCGGCCAGCACCTGCACGCTGCTGGCGGCAAGCTGCAGGCGCAGCAGGGTGCCCAGCGTCGATTGCGGCGCGAAGCCGACCAAGGCCATGCTGTGAAACGGCAGCTTGGGCGCCTGGCGCAATTCGAAGCCGCAGCCGGCGAGGGCTGTGGCGCAAAGCGCGAGCGCCCGGCGGCGATGCATCAGACGACCACGTTGACCAGCCGGCCCGGCACGATGACGACCTTGCGCGCCGCCTTGCCGTCGGCAAACTTGGCGAATTCGGGTGCGGCCAATGCGGTGGCTTCGATCAGGGCCTTGTCGGCGGCAGCCGGCACGCGAATGGCGCCGCGTGTCTTGCCGGCGACCTGCAGCACCAACTCGATCTCGTCTTGAACCAATGCGCCGTCGTCGACCTGAGGCCATGGCGCGTCGATCAAATCACCGAGCTTGGCCGCAAAGCCGAGTTCAGTCCACAACGCATGGCTGATGTGCGGACACACCGGGTACAGCGTGCGCAGCAGCACCGACAGGCCTTCGCGCAGGGCCGCGTTCGATGCCGCGCGGCCGTCGTTGCGGAATTCTTCCAGCGCATTGAGCAATTTCATCGCGCCAGAGGCGACGGTGTTGTACTGCAGCCGGTCGTAGTCGTGCCGGATTTGCTTGAGCAGCAGATGCACCTCGCGACGCAAGGCCTTGGCCGCGTCGCCGATGCCGCCAAAGCCCTCGCCCGCTGCGCGCACGACTGCCGCCTGCTTGACACCGAAGGCCCACAGGCGGCTCAGGTAGCGGTAGGCGCCCGCGGCGCCGGAGTCGGACCAGGCCGCACTCTGGTCGGGCGGGCCGGCGAACATCGTGAACAGGCGCGCGGCATCGGCGCCGAACTTGGCGATGAACTCACGCGGTTCGACCACGTTGTTCTTCGACTTGCTCATCTTCTCGATGCCGCCGAGCGTCAGCGGCAGGCCGTCCTCCCTGGCGGTGGCGCCGACCGGTGTGCCGCGTTCGTCGTGCCGCACATCGACTTCGCTGGGGTAGTACCAGCGCTTCTTGCCGCTGGCGTCTTCGCGGTAGAAGCTCTCGTTGAGCAGCATGCCCTGCGTGAACAGCTTGGTGAAGGGTTCGTCGAAGCTGACCAGTCCGAGGTCGCGCATGGCCTTGGTCCAGAAGCGCGCGTACAGCAGGTGCAGCACGGCATGCTCGATGCCGCCGATGTACTGGTCCATCGGCATCCAGTAGTCGTTGCGCGCATCGACCATGCTGTCGGTCGCGTCGGGACAGGCAGTAGCGCATGTAGTACCAGGCCGAATCGACGAAGGTGTCCATCGTGTCGGTTTCGCGCTGCGCCGGCTTGGCGCACGTCGGGCAGGCGACGTTGAGGAACTGTGCGTTCTTGCGCAGCGGATTGCCGCTGCCGTCGGGCACCAGGTCTTCGGGCAACAGCACCGGCAGGTCCTTCTCCGGCACCGGCACGTCGCCGCAGGCCCCGCAATGGATGATCGGGATCGGCGTGCCCCAGTAGCGCTGGCGGCTGATGCCCCAGTCGCGCAGACGCCAGGTGGTCTTCTTCTCGCCCAGGCCGTGCTGAGCCAGCAGTTCGGCGACCTTGTCGACGGCCGCCTTGTAGTCCAGGCCGTCGAGCACGCCGGAGTTGATGCAGCGCCCGCGTTGCTTGTCGGCGTACCAGTCCTGCCAGGCCGTGGTCGAGTAGTGCTGGCCAGCGACGTCGATCACCGGAGCGATGCGCAATCGATATTTGCGCGCGAACGCAAAGTCACGCTCGTCGTGCGCCGGCACGCCCATCACGGCGCCGTCGCCGTAGGCCATCAGCACGTAGTTGCCGACCCAGACGTCGATCGGCTCGCCGGTCAGCGGATGCTTGACCGTGAGGCCGGTAGGCACGCCTTCCTTTTCCTTGGTCGCCAGCTCGGCCTCGGTGGTACCGCCCTTCAGGCAGGTATCGATGAAGGCGGCGACCTCGGGCCGTGTCCTGGCCGCATGCGCGGCCAGCGGGTGCTCGGGCGCGACGGCGCAAAAGGTCACGCCCATGATGGTGTCGGCGCGTGTCGTGAAGACATACATCCGGCCGTCGCCGATCAGTTGCTGCTGGTCGTCGCGGATGTCGTGCGGGAAGGCAAAGCGCAGGCCTTCGCTCTTGCCGATCCAATGCTCCTGCATCAGCCGCACCCGTTCGGGCCAGCCATGCAGGTAGCCCGGGCTTTGCGGGTCGGCCACGTTGGCCAGCAGCTCGTCGGCGTATTTCGTGATTGCGAAGTAGTAACCCGGGATCTCGCGCTTTTCGACCAGCGCATCGGAGCGCCAGCCGCGGCCGTCGACGACCTGCTCGTTGGCCAGCACGGTCTGGTCGACCGGATCCCAGTTCACGATCTGCGTCTTGCGGTAGGCGATGCCCTTTTTCAGCATCTTCAGGAAGAACCACTGGTTCCATTTGTAGTAGGCCGGATCGCAGGTGGCGACCTCGCGACTCCAGTCGATGGCCATGCCCAGCGGCTGCATCTGGGCCTTCATGTCGGCGATGTTGGCCCGTGTCCAGGCCGCCGGCGGCACGTTGTTGTCGATGGCGGCGTTTTCGGCCGGCAGGCCGAAGGCGTCCCAGCCCATCGGCATCAGCACGTTCATGCCCTGCATGCGCAGGAAGCGCGTCAGCATGTCGTTGATGGTGTAGTTGCGCACATGGCCCATGTGCAGCTTGCCGCTGGGGTAGGGCAGCATCGAGCAGGCGTAGAACTTGGCCTTGGCCGGGTCCTCGACCACGCGGTAGGCGTCGCGGGCCGACCAATGCGCCTGGGCTGCGGCTTCGATCTCGGCGGGGACGTATTTCTCGTTCATCCGTCGATTGTAGAAGTCGGCCCGTCGCCGTTTACTTCGGCGCCTCGGTGACGAAGCCGATGCGGCTGAGACCCGCCTTCTGGATCATCGCGATCAGTTCGGCGACGCTGCCGTAGGCCACCTTCTGGTCGGCACGCAGTTGCACTTCGAGCTGCGGGTTGGCCCTGGCCGCGGCCACGACGCGTTGCGCCAGCGTTTCACGCGCCAGCAATTCGTCGCCGAAGAACAGTTTGCCGTCGGCGTCGATCGCCAGCGATATGAAGCTGGGCGCGCTGTTGGGCGTGGCGTTGTCGGTCTTGGGTAGGTCGAGCTTCAGGCTCGAGGTCATCAGCGGCGCGGTGATGATGAAGATCACCAGCAGCACCAGCATGACGTCGATCAGCGGCGTCATGTTGATGTCGCTCATCGGCGCCGGGCGCGGCGAGCGTTCGAGGCGACCGAAGGCCATCTCAGCGCCCCAAGGGCCACGAAGGAGCCCGCTCCGGCCCCAGGGGGCAGCGAGCAAGGCGAGCCTGGGGGTGCATGTCTCAGTCCTTCGCTGGCCGCTGCTGGGCGATGCGCATTTCGCGCAGGTCGAGGGCAAAGCCCTCGAGTTCGGCCTCGGCGGCGCCGACCCATTTGCCGAACAGGTTGTAGGCCAGCACGGCGGGGATGGCCACCGCCAGGCCGGCGGCGGTCATGATCAATGCTTCGCCGACCGGCCCGGCAACCCGGTCGATGGTCATGCTGCCGGCCGAGGCGATGCTGGCCAGTGCGTGGTAGATGCCCCAGACGGTGCCGAACAGGCCGATGAAGGGTGCCGTGCTGCCTATCGACGCCAGCAGGACCTGGCCGAATTGCAGATGCGCCAGGCCGCGGTGCAAGGCGTCGCGAAGACGCCGCGTGAGTTGCGAATCGAGGGCTGCGCCGGTGTCCAGCGTGCCCGGCAGCGGCGTGGCGGTGGCCGCGTCGAGCAGGGGCAGCAGCACCTGCTCGCGGTCCAGCGCGGCAAGGCGCTGGCGGCCCTCGTCGAGGCCCGGCGCGGCCCAGAAGGCAGGCACCGCGCGAGCCACGTCGTGGCGTGCACGCTGCAGGACCCAGATCTTCCACAGGATCGTGACCCAGGCACTGATCGACATCGCCAGCAACAACAGCGTGACGGCGCGGCCGACGGCATCGCTGGAGTTCCAAAAGCTGCCAAAGCCGTCCATCAAGTCAACCCCAGAACGTCATGCATGCCATACAGGCCGCTCGAGCGGCTTGCCACAAAGTGTGCTGCGCGCAGGGCGCCGTCGGCATAGGTGGATCGGCTGGCGCTCTTGTGCATGATCTCGATGCGCTCACCGCTGCCGCAGAACATGACGGTGTGATCACCGACGACATCGCCGCCGCGCACGCTGGAAAATCCGATCGTGCGCGCATCGCGTTCGCCGGTCAGGCCTTGGCGGGCGTAGACCGCACAGTCCTTCAGATCCCGGCCGAGCGCAGCGGCTACCACTTCGCCCATCCTCAATGCCGTGCCGCTCGGGGCATCGACCTTGTGCCGGTGGTGGGTTTCGACGATCTCGATGTCGTAACCCTCGGCCAGGGCGCGCGCGGCCGTGTCGAGCAATTTGAAGACCACATTGACGCCCACGCTCATGTTGGGGGCCAACACGATCGCCAGGTGGCGCGCGTGTTCGCCAATTTGGGTCGTCTGCGCGGCGCTGAAACCGGTGGTGCCGATGACGGCTTTGACGCCGAGCTCGCGGCACACGTGCAGATGCGCCAGCGTCCCCTCGGGCCGCGTGAAGTCGATCAGCACCTGCGCGTTGATCAGGCCGGCGTGCAGGTCGCTGCCGATATCCAGGACGCCGGCGAGGCTGCAGTCCGCGCTGGTCTTGACGGCTTCGATCAGGATCTGCCCCATGCGGCCGGAAGCACCGGCGACGGCGACGCGCAGCGGGGCCGCGCCCTGCTCACTCATTGCGCTTCGAGCGGTGGGTACGGGCGGTTGGCGCCCTGCGGCAGGGCGGCCGCGGCGCTCTCAACCTTGACCGGCGGCGGTAGCGCTTTGCGCTGCTCGTCGGTCAGCGCAAGCACGGGCGGCGGGCCGCTGGCTTGGTTCGAAGCCCGGATCGAGCTGACGAACTCCTTTTCGGAGGGCAAGTCAGGCAACTCGAGGCGCTCCAGGACGTCGGCCTTGAAATACGCAACCACGCTGCGCCGCTGCGGCTCAACGCCCTGGCGTTGCATGGTGAACACGTAGTCCCAGCGGTCGGCGTGGAACGCACTGGTCAGCAGCGCGGAGCCCAGCACGTCGCGCACCTGTTCACGCGTCATGCCCGGCCTGACGTTGGCAGCCAGCTCCTTGGTCACGACATTGCCCTGCAGCACGTCGACGCGATACGGGGTGATGGCGCCGAGCAGGCGATCACCCTGCGGCGAACTGCAACCGGCGCCGCCCAGGCCGACGGCGGCCAGCGCAGCGACCGTCAAGCAGCGGAAAGGGAATGTGCAAGACATGGAGAAACGCCCGGCGAATGCACTCGCCGCGCTGCTCTGGCTATGATGTGGCGCATTCTAGCGGCCCGACTGCCACGCCTGCCCCGATGACCCACGCCGAAGAACTCAAGAGCAGCGGCCTGAAAGCCACGCTGCCCAGGATCAAGATCCTCGAGGTCTTCCAGCACACGGCGCAGCGCCATATGACCGCCGAAGACGTCTACAAGGCGCTGCTGACCGAGGGCGCCGATGTCGGCCTGGCCACCGTATATCGCGTGCTGATGCAGTTCGAGCAGGCCGGCTTGTTGACGCGCAGCCACTTCGAGAGCGGCAAGTCGGTTTTCGAACTCAATGCAGGCCAGCACCACGACCACCTGGTCTGCCTGACCTGCGGCCGCGTCGAGGAGTTCTACGACGCCGAGATCGAGACCCGTCAGCGCGCCGTCGCCCAGGCCAGGGGCTTCACGCTGCAGGATCATTCCCTGGCCCTGTACGCGGCCTGCGACAAGGCCGACTGCGCCCATCGGCCCAAGTAGGTCGTCTGCGCAGACGCCCGGCGCGGGCGGCCGCAGGCGCGCGGCGCGACCAGGCAGGCCGGTCATTCCTGTGCTTTGTCGTCCATTGCCGACTGGTGGCGGCGCACGAACTCGGCATAGGTGTCGATGCCACGCAGCTGCAATACGGTGTTGCGCACCGCGGCTTCGACCAGCACGGCCAGGTTGCGTCCGGCGTCGACCGCGATCACCACCTTGCGCACCGCCACGCCCAGGATGTCGTCGAACAGCGGCTCGTAGGGCAGGCGTTCGAACTCGCGCTCCAGAGTCTCCTTGCGCACCAGGTGGACCAGCAGATTGAGCCTCATCTTGCGGCGCACGGCGGTCTCGCCGAAGATGGCCTTGATATCGAGCAAGCCGATGCCACGCACTTCGAGCAGGTTGGCCAGCAGCGCCGGACAGCGGCCTTCGATCGAGGTTTGCGCGATGCGGTAGAGGTCGACGGCGTCATCGGCCACCAGGCCATGACCGCGCGAGATCAGCTCCAGACCGAGCTCGCTCTTGCCCAGGCCCGACTCGCCGGTCAGCAGCACGCCAAGGCCGAGGATGTCCATGAATACGCCATGGCGGGTCGTGCGCTCGGCAAACAAGTGGCCGAGGTAGGCGCGCACGACATCGATGACGTGGCCGGCCGAGGCCGCAGTGACGAACAAGGGGATTTCGGCCCGGTCACACATGGCCACCAGTCGATTCGGCGGGGCCTGGTCGTCGGCGACGATGATCATCGGTGGCTCGAGCGTGACGATGCGAGCCACGCGCCGTTCGATCACCTCGTCGGTGTCGTCATTGAGGTAGGCCACCTCGCGCCGGCCGACGATCTGCACCCGGTAGGGATGGATGTAGTTGAGGTAGCCGATCAGGTCGGCTGCCGAGCGCGCGTCGCGCACAGCCGCATCGTCAAAGCGTCGCTCGGGATGCGCGTGACCGGCGACCCACTCCCAGTGCAGGGCCTGCCGGTGTTTTTCGAACAGCGCCTCGGCGCTGATGGACGTGGGCTTCATGGCATCGAGCCCAATGCCAGGATCAAGCCACCGACTTCAGGGGCTCCCAGTCGGCGATCAGCTTGTGCAGCGCTGCCGCGTCGGGTTCGATCTTCAGGCGTTCGCGCAAGGTGCGGTCGGACAGCATTTCAGCAATCTCGGACAGGATGTCCAGATGCCTCTGGGTGGCCGCCTCGGGCACCAGCAGGAAGATCAGCAACGACACGGCCTCGTCGTCGGGCGCGTCGAATGCAATCGGCTGCTGCACGCGCAACACGGCGGCCAGCGGATTCTTCAGCCCCTTGATGCGGCCATGCGGAATGGCCACGCCATGCCCCAATCCGGTCGAGCCCAGGCGCTCGCGGGCGAACAGGTTGTCCGACACCGTCGCGCGGGCAATCGAATGCTGGTTCTCGAACAACACACCGGCCTGCTCGAACGCGCGCTTTTTGCTGGTCGCGTCCACGTCGACCAAGACATTGGCGATAGGCAGGATGGTGGCAAGTCGGTTCATCGATGGCGTTCCTTCCGCATCGCACAACGCGCCACGGCGCATGCGACTGACCGCGGGAACTGTGACAAGGCGCTGAATTATAGGAATCGACCCGCCGTGCACGCCGTTTCTTGCCCCTGCGCGCCTGCGGTCTGTTGCGCATTTGCTGCGCCGCCGCAGCAAGTGCGCCGGCCGCACAAAAGAATGCGGCCCGCGGGCCGCATCGAAGTATTCGCTTACCTACTGTCAGGCGCTCGCGTCGACACGCTTCGGTGAGTCGTGGTGGTGTTCCTGTACGCGGTCCTTGTGGCGCATGACCTGGCGGTCCAACTTGTCCATCAAGGTATCGATCGCCGCGTAGAGGTCTTCGCTGGCGTGCTCGACATAGATGTCGCGCCCCTTTACATGCAGGGTGACCTCGGCTTTTTGCCGTCGCTCCTTCTCCTTTTGCTTTTCCACGGTCAACAGTACGGTCACATCCACGACCTGGTCGAAGTGACGGGTCACGCGGTCGAGCTTGGTCAAGACATATTCGCGCAGGGCCGGGGTCACTTCAAGGTGGTGTCCGCTGATCGTCAGGTTCATCAAGTCCTCCTGTTGCAATGGATGCAGGATATCGAGGGGGTGGGGGTACCGCGTGCGGCGTGGCAAGGGAAGGCAGGCAGAGAGCGGCCGAGCCAGTGTGCAGCCGAAAGGGCATCACCACAAGGCGCTGGCGCGATGAATTGGCTTCATCCGTGCCGCAATGGTGACAGTTGGCGAGCCGCGCATGGCAGTCATACTGACACCGTTTTCGTCCCCCGGGCGGTGCCATAATCGATCGTCTTTGTACGGAGACATATTTGGACCAGAGTCACCCTCGGTGACCGTCCGCTCCAGCCGTCCACGGCCGCCGACGCGGCCGTAACGCCCCCGGGGTGAGACGGTGCATCGCCCGCGATCACCCCCGCCGCGCGCCACCCTGCGCTGGAGCTGCGTTCCATGCTCAACGTCTTCACGCTGGTCAACGGCCGGCTTGTCCAGGAAGAGATCGACAGCCCCGCGGCGCTGGCCGACGTGCGTCCGGTCTGGCTCGACCTGGAAGCGCCGACCGCCGACGAAAAGAGTTGGGTGCACGCACGCTTTGGCATCGTCATTCCCGACGACATCGTCGACGACGACCTCGAGGAGTCGGCGCGTTTTTACGAGGAAGACAACGGCGAGCTCCACATCCGTTCGGACTTCCTGATCGACGACGATGTGACGCCGCGCAATGTGCGCGCTGCATTTATCTTGTACCAGCAGGTGCTGTTCTCGGTGCATGCCGAGGACTTGCCGGTATTTCGGCTGCTGCGCCTGCGCGCGCGCCGCATTCCCGCGCTGATCGAAGACGCCAAGGACGTGCTGCTCAAACTCTACGACGCCGATGCCGAGTACAGCGCGGATGCGCTCGAAGGCATTTACGACGCGCTCGAAGCCGTGGGCGTCGGTGTGCTCAAGCAGGATGTCGACGACAAGGCGGCGGGTGCTGCGCTGGCTGCGATCGCCAAGGAGGAAGACCTGAACGGACGTATCCGTCGCAACGTGATGGACACGCGGCGCGCGGTCAGCTTCATGATGCGCAGCCGCATGCTCAATGCCGAGCAATTCGAGGAAGCGCGGCAGATTCTGCGCGACATCGATTCACTCGACAGCCACACCGCGTTTCTGTTCGACAAGATCAACTTCCTGCTCGATGCCACGGTGGGCTTCATCAACATCAATCAGAACAAGATCATCAAGATCTTCTCGGTGGCCAGTGTCGCACTGTTGCCGCCGACCTTGATCGCCAGTTTGTACGGCATGAACTTTCGTCACATGCCGGAGCTGGACTGGAACCTGGGTTACCCATTCGCGATCGTGCTGATGCTGGCCTCGGTAGCCGTGCCCATCTTTTACTTCCGCCGCAAGGGTTGGCTGAGGTAACCAAACGAACTCGGATGTGGCGTGCACTTGCTCACACCTGTGGCGGCACGGTCCTGCCTAGACTGGCTGCCATGAACACCCACCCCACCTCCCTCGTCGCCGCGCTCATGCTGTCGGGCCTTCTGGTCTCGGCCCCGGCACTGGCGCAATTTCAAACCACGCCCGCCGTTGGTGGCGCCGTGACACAGCCGTCGGCGGCAAAGACCGAACGCGAGTACCGCAAGGACGGTGCGAAGCACCTCTACGCGGCGTACAGCAAGCAGGTTCGCAAGGGCAAGATGCCGCCGATGTTGTACGGGGTGGCGATCATCGAGACCGAGATCGGCGCCGGCGGCGAAGTCCGTGAGGTGCGCGTCGTGCGCCAGCCGGCTGCAGCCGAGGTCGGCCCGTGGGCCGTGGAGATGATCAAGAAGGCCAGCCCTTTCCCGGCGCCGCCCGCGGCCATGGGTGCGGTCAAATACACCGAGATCTGGCTGGTCGACAATGCCGGTCGCTTCCAGCTTGATTCGCTGACCGAAGGTCAGAACTAGCCCACAGCCGCCCGACGCGGCGGCGGTGCTGCCCCACGAGTGAACTGCCTGCCCTGGGCAGGCCTACACCCGCCCAACAAACAAGGGGTACCGCCTCGAGCGGTACCCCCGTTTGAAAAGGTTGCTGTGCGGCGCCCCGGAGCGAAGGAGGGAGGGAGGAGGAGGAGACGCGCTCAGGGATTGCAACCAGACGGGCTGGCAGGCTGCGCAGCAACGAAAACCACAGCGTGTCATGGACCCGAGCCCTGGCGCGAAGTTCCCGCGCTGAGGTTGCAACGATCTGTGTCGCGGGCGCCGCCGGATGCCGTAGTGGTACGCGCCGGTCGTGCCATGGCGGCACAACGATCGCGCGGCGGTGGTCGATGTCTGCCGCCTAAGACGCTGCCGGTGTGGCCGCGAGAGTACGTGCCTGATCGGCCTTGCGGTCGGCATCGACACGCTGTGCCGATGGCCGTTGC
The DNA here is from genome assembly GCA_963741125.1 of uncultured beta proteobacterium. Taxonomy (GTDB): domain Bacteria; phylum Pseudomonadota; class Gammaproteobacteria; order Burkholderiales; family Burkholderiaceae_C; genus CADEEN01. The sequence goes on along the minus strand of CAVUGY010000012.1, from coordinate 157,155 downwards.
GCAATCAGCTTGGCATAGGCCTTCCATTCGACGCCCTGCGCGGCGAGCAGATCCTCGCCATAGACGATCTTGCTCGCCAGCGCCACCAAGGGCAGGCTCGCGTACGCCGCGCAATCGGCGAGGCTGAAGCTGTCGCCGGCGACATAGGGCGAGAACCGCGCCAGTTGCTTGAAGCCGGCGATGTTCTTGACCAGCAGCCGATGCACCCTAGCCTTCTGCGAGTCGCTGATCGTGCCGCCGAAAAAGGCCTGCGCATACAACTCGCGTGCCGTGAGCTCTAGATGCAGGTCGATGAACAGGGCCAGTTCGCGCACCTTCGCAGCGGCCCAAGGGTCGGCCGGCAACAGGGCCGGCGCAGGTGCCAAGGCTTCGAGGTATTCGACGATCGCGCTGCTCTCGCACAAGGTGCCATGCTCGGTGCGGATGTAAGGCACCTTGCCCAGGGGAGAGGCCAGCAGCAGGTCGTCAGGCTTGTGGCCCGGGGCCACGAGTTCCTCCGTGAACGGCAAGCCCTTTTCCAGCAGCACGAGCTTGACCTTGTTGACGTAATTCGAGAGGGCAAAGCCGTACAGGGTGATGGTCATCGTGGCTCTCCTGGGTGCCGTGCAGGCCTCTGCGGTGGCGTGACAATGGTCGCGCCTGCCGCCGTCGACGCGATGTTAGGCGCCCGCATGACCGTGGTCATGCAGTTACTTCTGTGGTGCAAGGCGCGGGCCTGCGAGTGCCAGGCCGACGGCGCCGCACAGCAGGCCCGCGGCGGTTCCGGTCAGATGTGCCATCGGCGCGATGGCGATGTCCCAGCCCGCCACCCATTGTGTCGGGCCGACCCAGGGTTGTTCGCGTGCCAGCTTGATGGCCAGGCCGAGCAGTACCGCGCAAGCGATCATGCGCCGACGCGCGTCAGCCTGCAGCAGCAGGCCCAAGGCCGTCACGGCCACGCCGGCATGCAAGACCCCCGACAGGCCGCCGTAATGCAGCAACTGCGGCTGCAGCGCCAGCGCCGCCTGCGTCAGCGGCCAGGCGACCAACCAAGCCCAGGCCGCATGGCGTGGCACTCGCGCCGCAACGCCGAAAGCCGCCACGGCGATGCAGCCGAGCAGGTTGGCCTGCAAGTGCAGCGGGCTCCAATGCACCAAGGCCGCCGTCCACAGGCGCCAGGGTTGCGCCAGTGCGAGTTGCGGCTGCCAGTCGAGCACCCCGCGCGGCATTGGCCAAGCCAGCAAGGCACCGAGGGCCAGGCCGGTCGCCACGCCGGCCCACAGGCGTGGCGCAGGGGACGGCTGCGGTGGCATGCTGCACTAGGGCCGGAATACGGCGTGCCACAGCGCGAGCACGGCGTCGCGCTCCGCGGCCAGCATTTCGACGGGGAACTGCGTCGCCCTCTCATCCAGTCGTGCGCGGTGCTGAGCGCGGCGCAACTCGCGATAGGCGTTGGCGGCCGCGTCACCGACGCCCGGCGGCAGCAACCCACAGGCCTGGGCCCGCTGCAGCAGCGCAATGTTGCCGGCGTTGGCCTGCAGTTGCGGATGCCTCGCGGCGTGCGCCAGCACCAGGTACTGGACGGCGAACTCGGCGTCCATCATGCCGCCCGCACTGTGCTTGACGTCGAACAGGCCGCTCGCCACCGGTCGCGCCGCACGCACCTTGTCGCGCATGGTCTGCACCTGATGCGCGAGCGCGGGCTGGTCCCGCTCGGCGGCCAGGACGTCGCGGCGCACGGCGTCGAATCTCGCACCCAGTGCGAGGCTGCCCGCGCAACAGCGGGCACGTGTCAACGCCTGGTGCTCCCAGGTCCACGCCGTGTTGTTGCCGCGGCCGCGCTGGTAGCGCTCGAACGATGCGATCGAAGTCACCAGCAAGCCCGAGTTGCCGTTGGGCCTGAGCGCGGTGTCGATGTCGAACAGCTCACCGGCCGCCGTGCGCAGGGTCAGCCAGGTGATCAGCTTGCGCACAAAGGCGCCGTAAACCTCGACCGGTTTGTCTGCGTCGGGCTCGTCGTGGTCGTCGAACAGGAACACCAGGTCGAGGTCGCTGCCGTAGCCCAGCTCCTTGCCGCCGAGCTTGCCGTAGGCGATGACGGCGAACTGCGGGGTCTCGCGATGGCGCTGGCGCAAATGAGCCCAGGCCCAGCGTAATGTGCAGCCCAGCACGGCGTCGGCCAGGGCCGACAAGTCGTCAGCCACTTGTTCGACGCTGATATCGCCCTCGACGTCGCGCACCAGGGTGCGAAAAACCTCGGCGTGGTGGGCATGGCGAAGCGTGTCGAGCAAGGCCTCTTCGCCGGCCTCGCCTGAACGATGCCACGCGGCATGCCGCTCCTCGAGCTCGTCGCTCAATGCCACGCCATCGAAGCGCTCATGCAGCAGGCGCGAGTCGGCCAACTCGTCGATCACGCCCGGGTGCTGCATCAGATAACGCATCGGCCATCGCGCCAGGCCGAGCAGACCGAGCAGGCGCTGCTGAACCTCCGGACGCTCGACCAGCAAGGCGAGATAACTTTCGCGGCGCAGCAGCGGTTCCATCCAGTCGATGAAGCGCAGGGCCGCGTCGGCGCTGCAACACTCGGCCTGCACACTTTCGGCCGCGCGCTGCACCAGCCGCGCCAGGCGCTGTTTGCTGATGTCGTGCAGGCTATGGACACGTGTTTGCGCAACCCAGGCCCGCGTACGTTCGGCCAAGGCGGGGGGCAGGCGGTCGAGGAAGGCTTCGTCGTCGACAGGCAGAGGGCCGGGGCTGCAGGACTTACAGCCGCCATGGGCGGCCACGGCGTTGGTCTGGCCGTCGTGCAACAGGGCGTCGAATTCGGAGGCCACCAGCTCGCGTGTCTGGCCCAAGCGGTCAAGCAGTTCGCAGGTGTCGGCGCTGCATGTCAGGCCGAGCGAGCGTGCGATCCAGCCGAGGTCGTCATCGGTGCCGGGCAGCAAGTGCGTCTGCTGGTCGTCGAGATATTGGATGCGGTGCTCGACACGGCGCAGCAGGGTATAGGCCTCGGCCAGCCGCTCGGCAGTGGCCGGCCGCATCAGACCGCGGGCGGCCAGCCGCTGCAGGCCGCGCAGGGTCGAACGTGTGCGGATCTCGGGATATTGGCCGCCGCGCACAACCAGCAGCAACTGGACGATGAATTCGATCTCGCGGATGCCACCACGCGACAACTTGACGTCATTGCTGCGCTCGGGCCGGCCCGCGGCGCGGCGCTGCGCCTGCTCGCGGATCTTGGCGTGCAGCTGGCGCAGGCCCTCGAACACACCGTAGTCGAGGTAACGACGGTAGACGAAGGACGTGACCAGCGAGCGCAGCGCCAGCGCGCGGCCGCTGGTCACGGCCGCGCGCGGCGCGACGACACGGCTTTTCAGCCAGGCGAAGCGCTCCCACTCGCGGCCCTGGACCTGGAAGTACTCCTCGAGCATGGCCAGGCTGACCACCGGCGGCCCCGAGTTGCCGTTCGGGCGCAGCGCCAGGTCGACGCGAAAGACAAAGCCGTCGTCGGTGTTTTCGCCGATCAACGCATACAGCCCGCGCGCCACCTTCGTGAAGTACTCGTGCGCCGATATCGAGCGGCCTGTCCTCGTGGCCGGCTGATCCGCAGCGGCCGACGGGCCCTCGAGCGCCGCGCCTTCGGTCTGGCCCTCCTCCTCGTAGACATAAACCAAGTCGATATCCGACGATACGTTGAGCTCACGTGCACCGAGCTTGCCCATCCCGACGATCCAGAATTCGATCGCCTGCCCGTGTGCGTTGCGCGGCGCGCCGTGACGCGCGTCGGCATCGGCCAGCGCCTGTGCCAGCGCGATCTCCAGCGTGGACTCGGCCAGCGCGGTCATGGCTGTCGTAACGTCTTGCAACGGCGCGGCCTGCTCGATATCGAGCACCGCCAGGCGTTCGAGTACCAGCTGACGCGCCACACGCAGCGCCGTCGGCAGTGCGCGACCCGCCCCCTGCAGCCGCGTCACCAGGCCCTTGATGGTCTCGGCATTGGGCACACCCGGGGGCAGCCAATCCAGTTCGGCCGCGCAGCGCCGGCGCACGCGCTGTACGAAGCGGCTGTGTGCGGCAAGGGCGCCAGGCGTGATGGTGAGCATGGGGGGCGGCACGGCCATGTGGGCTCTCAGCCGCCCTGTGCTAGATTGACCCGGCCCACGCCGCCGCGCTGTCGGCCAATAGGCACTCGCAGGCGTTGCAGCAAGAGGCCGCGTCCGCTTAGTCGCCGCTCACCGCGGGTCACCCTGTTGCTCAGCGCTCGCCACACCGTTGCCCGTGCCCACTGTCGCTCCTGCCCCCCCCCTCGCCGACCGCCGCAGGCACCTGCTGCAACGCTGGTTGTGGCGCATCGCTGTCGGGCTGCCCGTCGCGGCCTGGAGCCTATTGCTGCTGGCATGGCTGACATTGCATTGGGGCATTTTGCCTCGCATCGAGCAATGGCGCCCGCAGATCGAAGCGCGGGCCAGCCTGGTGCTCGGGGTCCCGGTCAGCATTGGGGCGATCCACGTGCGCTCCGGCGGCTGGGTGCCGGCGTTGGAGCTGTCCGACGTGGTGCTGCACGACCACCAGCAGCGCGAGGCCTTGCGCCTGCCCAAGGTCAGTGCGGCGCTGTCGGCGCGTTCGTTGCTGGCCCTCGAGCTGCGCTTCGAGCAATTGCACATCGACGGTGCCACGCTCGACGTGCGTCGCGACCGCGCCGGGCGCATCTATATCGCCGGCATCGAAATCCCGCCCAGCGGCGCAGATCCCAACAGCAGCGCCGCCGACTGGTTTTTCGCGCAGCACGAAGTCGCCGTGCGCCATGGTCATCTGCGCTGGCTAGACGAGCAGCGCGACGCGCCGGCGCTAGAACTCGACAACGTCGACCTGGTTCTGCGCAACGGCCTGCGTCACCACGACCTGCGCCTGGACGCAACCCCTCCCGCGGCCTGGGGCGAACGCTTCACGCTGCAGGGCCGCTTCACCCAGTCGCTGCTCGACGCCAGCGGCGACTGGCGGCGCTGGAGCGGCACCGTGCACGTCGCGCTGCCGCGCACCGACGTCTCCGAACTGCGGCGCCACGTCACATTGCCGTTCGAAGTCAGCGAGGGTGATGGTGCCGTGCGCGCCTGGATCGAGGTGCGCGACGGGCAACTGCAGGCCGTCACCGCCGACCTGGCCCTGCGTGCCGTGGCATTGCGGCTGGCCGTCAGCACCGAGGCACTGGCCATCACGCAGCTGCAGGGGCGGGTCACTGCCGAGCGCGACGGCGCCGAGCTGAGACTGACATCCAGCGGTCTGGTCTTCGCGACCGCCGACGGCGTGGTCTGGCCGCGCAGCAATCTCAGCCTCGTGCTGCGTCAGGCCGCGGGCACGGTCGCCGAGGCGGGGCCTTGGATCGGCGGCGAAGCCCTTGCCGACCACCTGGACCTCGGCGTCATGGCGCGTGTGGCCGCACGCCTGCCGCTCGGCGCGGCCCTGGCCAGGCTGCTCGCCGAATTGGCGCCCACCGGGCAGGTCAACGGCCTGAACGCGCGCTGGGAGGGTGCGCTCGACGCACCATCGCGCTACCAGGCCAAGGCCAGTGTGGCCGGGTTGACGATCGCCGCTGCGCCGTCGTCGCAGGCCGGAGGCGTCGGCCGGCCGGGCTGGCGCAATGCGGCCATCGAACTCGAAGCCAACGAAGGTGGCGGCCGTGCCCGTCTGGTGCTCGACAAAGGTGCGCTGATCCTGCCCGGCGTGTTCGAAGACCCCGAGGTGCTGTTCGACACCTTCTCGGCGCAGTTGGGCTGGCGAATTCGCGCCGGCGCTGAACCCGGCGCCGCGCCGATCATCGAAGTCGCGGTCACCGACACGCGCTTTGCCAATGCCGACGCGCAGGGCGAGTTGAGTGTCGCGCGTTGGCAAACCGGCGTCGCCGCTGCCACCATCGGCACCGCCAGCGCCAGCAGCGCCGGTGGTCGACATGGTCGCGGTGCACGTCTGCCGGGCCAGCTCGAACTGACGGGCAGCCTGTCGCGCGGTCGTGCCGCTGCCGTGGCCCGTTATCTGCCGCTGGGTGTGCCCGAATCAGCGCGCCGCTACGTGCAGCAGGCGGTGCTCGATGGCCGGGTGGCCAGTGCCAGCTTCAGGGTCAAGGGAGACCTTTGGGATTTCCCTTTCGCCACCGCCGCGTCAGCCGGTGCCGGTGCTCATGCGGGCGGGGAGTTTCGTATCGCGGCCCGTGCCGACGATGTCACCTTGGCCTATGTGCCCAGCCAAGCCGACGGGGCCTCCCCGTGGCCGGCCTTCGCCCATGTCAACGGAGAGTTGGTGTTCGAGCGCAACGCGATGGAGATCCGCAATGCCTCGGCGCGCGTCTTCGCTTACGAGCTGGCCAAAGTCAACGGCACGATCCGCGATCTGGCCAAACCCGTGTTGCGCATCGAGGGTCAGGGCCACGGGCCGCTGGCCGACCTGCTGCGCTACGTCAACGTCACCCCGGTCGGCGGCTGGACCGGCAACGTCTTGCGTGAGGCCAGCGCCGGCGGCAATGCCGACCTGGGCCTCAAGCTGGAGATTCCGATCGACGCTGTGGCGCGCAGCAGCGTGCAAGGGCGCGTCGTGCTGGCCGGCAATGACGTGCGACTCAATCCGGGTACGCCCTTGCTCGGTGGGGCCAAGGCCCGTATCGACTTCAGCCAACAGAGTCTGGCGATCGTGGCCGGCAGCGCCCGTGTGCTGGGTGGTGATGCCAGCTTCGACGGCGGCACACAGGTCGATGGCAGCCTGCGCTTCGTGGCCCTGGGTCTGGTCAGTGCCGAGGCGCTGCGCCGTGCGCCCGAACTCGGGCCGCTGTCGCGGCTGGCGTCGTCGCTGAGCGGCCAGACCCCGTATCGGCTGCAGCTTGGCATCGTGCGCGGCCACGGCGAAGTCACGCTGACCAGCCCGCTGACCGGCCTGGCGATCGATTTGCCCTCGCCGTTGAACAAGGCCGCGGCCGATGCCACCTGGCCGCTGCGCGTCGAATCGCGGCTGGCTGCGGCGGTGGCTGGCGAGCCCGCGCGCGATACCTTGCGCGTCGACCTCGGCACCGTGGTGCAGGCGCAGTACCAGCGCGACCTGTCGCGCGCCGTGCCGCAAGTGCAGCGTGGTGCATTGGCCGTGCTCGATGCCCTGCCGCCGCTGCCCGAACGCGGCGTTCGCGCGCTGCTCAACCTGCCGGCCGTCGACGCCGACGCATGGCAGGCCCTGGCCGACCGATTGCAAACCGCGCCGGCCACCCCGGGCGCGCCCGCCGAAGCACTGACCGGAGTGGACGAAGCCTACCTGCCACGCACTGTGGCGCTGCGTGCACAGGTGCTGAGCAAAGGGGGGCGCAAGTTGACGCGGCTGGTGGCGGGCGTGAGCCAGGACAGCGTCGACGCCACCTGGCGCGGCAGCCTGGACGCCGACCAGCTCGGCGGCTATGTCGAGTACCGCGCGGCCCAGGGAGCTGCCAACCCCGGCCGCGTCTACGCCCGGCTGGCGCGCCTGGCCTTGCCGCCGGCGGAAGTCGAATCGGTGGAGAGTTTGCTCGTGCAGGCTCCGGCCAGCGTGCCCGCCCTCGACATCGTGGTCGACGACTTCGAACTGCGCGGCAAGAAGTTCGGCCGAGTCGAGATCGAGGCCCTGAACCGCGCCGGCGAGGACGGCGTGCGCGAGTGGCGCATGAACCGCTTTGCGGTCAGCAATCCCGACGCGCAGCTCAGCGGCAGCGGCCAGTGGCAACCCAGCGCCGCAGGCAGCGGCGCGGGCCGTGTGCAACGCATGGTGATGGATTTCAAGCTCGAACTGGGCGACAGCGGCGCGGTGCTGGAGCGGCTGGGCTTCGGCGGCACCCTGCGCGGCGGCAAGGGCCGCATCAGTGGTCAGCTGTCATGGGCCGGCTCGCCGCTGTCGTTGCACGTACCGAGCCTGGACGGACATATCAACCTGGCACTCGACAAGGGACAATTCCTCAAGGCCGGACCGGGTGCGGCACGCCTGCTGTCGGTGCTCAATCTGCAGGCGCTGCCGCGGCGCTTGATGCTCGACTTCCGGGATGTGTTCGAAGAGGGTTTCGCCTTCGATAACGTCACCGGCGACGTGACCATCGACGATGGTGTGGCCAGCACCAACAACCTGCGCATGCGCGGCGTGCAGGCCGCGGTGCTGATGGAAGGCAGCGCCGACATCGGACGCGAAACGCAGCAGTTGCGCGTGTTGGTGGTACCGGAGATCAACGCCGGCACCGCGTCCCTGGCCTACGCGGTGATCAATCCGGCGGTCGGCCTGGGCAGCTTCCTGGCCCAGCTGTTCCTGCGCCGCCCGTTGATGGCCGCCAGCACGCGTGAGTTCATGGTGCAGGGATCGTGGGCCGACCCCAAGGTCGAGCGCGTCGAGCGTCGATCCGACGCCCCCTTGCCCGATCTCGACACGCCCGCGCCGGCGGCCGCGCCGGCATCTGTTCCGCGCCCGTAAGGATCTCGGTCATGAAAATCGCTGCCCTGCAAACCGTGGCCACACCCGATGTCGAGCGCAACCTGGAGACCGCGGCGCGCTTGATCGGCGAGGCCGCATCCCAGGGGGCGGCGCTGGTCGCCCTGCCCGAGTACTTCTGCCTGATGGGTCGCCGTGACGACGACAAACTGCTCGTCGCCGAGGTGCCCGGCCGGGGCCCGATTCAATCCTTTCTGGCCGCGATGGCCCGCCAGCATGGCCTGTGGCTGATCGGCGGCACGCTGCCCCTGCAGGCCGGCAAACCGGACCGCGTGCGCAATGCCTGCTGCGTCTTCGCGCCCGACGGCAGCTTGGCCGCGCGCTACGACAAGATTCACCTCTTTCGCTTCGACGATGGGCGCGAGAGCTACGACGAAGCACGCGTGCTCGAGGCCGGCGTCCAAACGCTGGCGATGCAGGCCGGACCCTTGCGCGTCGGCCTTTCGGTCTGCTACGACCTGCGCTTTCCGGAGTTGTACCGCCAGTTGTGCACGCCGCCCTGCGACTTGCTCAGCGTGCCTGCCGCATTCACCTACACCACGGGCCGTGCCCATTGGGAGTTGTTGCTGCGCGCGCGTGCCGTCGAGAACCAGTGCTACGTCATCGCGCCGGCGCAGGGCGGCATGCACGAGAACGGGCGCCGCACCTGGGGCCACAGCATGGTGGTCGATCCCTGGGGCGAGGTGCTTGCGGTGCGCCCCGAAGGCGAAGGCGTGGTGCTGGCCGAGGTCGACGCCCGGCGCATCGCGTCGGTGCGCCGGCAGTTGCCGGCACTGGCGCACCGGCGTCTGTAGGCCGGCAGCGCAGCGGCCACGGGCTGCCCGCCCTCGCGTCGGCGCGTGGCCACCTTCAACGGCTGCCGAATACCATGCGCCGCGCCAGCGCGTGTTTCAACACCGGCACGCGGTCGAGCAAAGCCAGGCCGGCGCCGCGCAGCGTCGCGACGCCGGGAACCTGCCAGGTGAAGCTGCGGGCCAGGAAATCGGTGGTCGCGATCATGGCCCAGCGGTCGGGCGCACGCTGCCAGGCCACGCGCGCCAGGGCGGCTTCCAGACGTGCGGTCTGGCCGTCTGCGGCGCGGCCGCCGTCACAGGCGTCGCGCAATGCGCTGGCCAATGCGAAGGCGTCGCGCAGGCCGAGGTTGAGACCCTGGCCCGCAACGGGGTGCAGGGTTTGCGCCGCATTGCCGATGCGCACCTGGCGGCCGCGCACCAGCGTGCGTTGCGCCGCCAGACCGAGGGCAAAGCATTTCAGCGCCGAGACCGCGGTGATGCGGCCGACGCGGGCATCGAAGACCGTGTTGAGCACCGCCAGGCGCTGCCGTTCGTCGAGTTCACGCACCGGATCGTCGTCGCGCGGCACGCACCAGACCAGCGATGCGCGTGTTGCGCCCGCATCGCCGGGCAGTCGGGCGGCCGGCAGCGGCAGCAACGCCGCAGGGCCGTGGCGCGTGAAGCGTTCGACCGCCAGGCCCGGCGTGCCGCCGGCCAGCGTGACCACGCCGACCCAGGCGTCTTGGCCGTAGTCGTGCTTGACATCGGCGATCCGGTGCTCGCTGAAGACCCCGCCTTCGGCCACCACCGCGAGGTCGAAGCGCTCGGCCACCCCGGCGTCGACCTCGACGCCACCGGGCAGCTCCTTGAGCGCCGCCACCGGCGCGCCGAAACGGCTGTGCAGCCGCCCCGGCTCGGCCGCGGCCGCGGCCTCCCAGGTGCGCTGCATAGGCGCCACCAGCGCGCCGTAACCGAGCACCGCGCCGAGCATCGGCAGCCCCAGTTCGGCGGCCGACAGACGCACCTCGGGTCGGCCGATCCAGCCGGGCAAGGCCAGGGCCGGGGCCTGCTGCGAAACCAAGACCTCGCGGATCGGCTCGGCGCAGGCAGCGTCCCACGCCGCGAGGCGTTCGAGCAACTGCACGCTGCCCAGCGATAGCGCCAGCGTGCGCGGGTCGGCGCCGACGTCGCGATCGGACGCGCGGGCGTCGAACAGGCAGATCTGCGCCTGCGGCAACAAGCGCGCAGCGAGCAGGGCCAGCGCCAGGCCGACCGGGCCAGCGCCGATGACGGCAATCGACAGGCGTTCCATGGGCGAGGGCCGATCCTAGCCGGCCACGGCCACCCAGGGGTGATCGACTAGAATCCGCCGCCTTGCGCATGCCCGCCCACGCCATGGCTGCGCAGATCCACCCCGCCTCGAGAGCCTGTGGTTTTCAGGGCCGCCGCGGCAGGCGCCGTGGCTCTTCACTTTAGGAACCTCAACGTGTTCATTTCCGAAGCCTTTGCCCAGACCGCGCCGGCGGCCGCCACCGGCAGCACCGAATCGACCCTGTACAGCATGCTGCCGCTGGTGCTGATGTTCGTGGTGCTGTACTTCGTCATGATCCGGCCGCAGATGAAACGGCAGAAGGAACACAAGGCCATGATCGAGGCCCTCGCCAAGGGCGACGAAGTCGTGATCGGCGGCGGCATGCTGGGCAAGATCAGCAAGATGGGCGACAGTTACGTCTCGGTCGAGGTCGCGCCAACGTCGAGGTCCAGGTGCAGCGCACGGCCGTCGTCCAGGTGCTGCCCAAGGGCACGATCAAGTAATCCGCTGCGGCGCATTGATCGCGCTGCGAAGGCTGTCGCTGCATGAACCGCTATCCGCTGTGGAAGTACGCGATCTTGGTCATCGCCTTGCTGATCGGCGCGCTGTACACCGCGCCGAACTTCTTCGGCGAGGCGCCCGCAGTCCAGGTCTCGTCGGGCAAGGCGACGCTGAAGGTCGAATCGGCGCTGGTCGGCCGCGTTCAGGAGGCCCTCAGACAGGCCAGCCTGAACGCCGACTTCGTGGCCCTGGAAGGGACCTCGGTGAGGGCCCGCTTTACCGACACCGACGCGCAGATCAAGGCCAAGGACGCGATCAACCGGGCGCTGAACCCGGATCCGAGCAATCCCACGTACATCGTCGCGCTGAACCTGCTGTCGCGTTCGCCGTTCTGGCTGACCAAGCTGCGCGCGCTGCCGATGTACCTCGGCCTGGACCTGCGCGGCGGCGTGCACTTCCTGATGCAGGTCGACATGAAGTCGGCGCTGACCAAGAAGGCCGAGTCGCTGACCGGCGACCTGCGCACGCTGTTGCGCGACAAGAACATCCGCCACGCCGGCATCACGCGCGACGGCAATTCGGTCGAGGTGCGCTTTCGCGACCGAAGCGCGGGCGACGCGGCCAAGGCGCTGCTCAACGACCAGCTGCCCGACTTGCTGTGGGTCGAGACCGCAGACGGCGACAGCGTCAAGCTCAGCGGCACCCTCAAGCCGCAGGCGGCGCGCGCGGTGCAGGACCAGGCGCTCAAGCAGAACATCACCACCCTGCACAACCGCGTCAACGAGCTCGGCGTGGCCGAGCCGGTGATCCAGCAGCAGGGCAGCGACCGCGTGGTCGTGCAGTTGCCCGGCGTGCAGGACACGGCCAAGGCCAAGGACATCATCGGCCGCACCGCGACGCTCGAGATGCGCATGGTCGACGACAGCGCCGAGGCGGCGGCTGCGGCCGAGTCGGCACCGGGCCGGTGCCGTTCGGCACCGAGCGCTATCGTCGAGCGCGGCGGCTCGCCGGTGATCGTCAAGCGCGCAGGTCATCCTGACCGGCGACAACCTGACCGACGCGCAGCCCGGCTTCGACGGCCAGACCCAGCGAGCCGGCGGTGCACCTGACGGTGGACGCCAAGGGCGCGCGCATCATGCGCGACGTCTCGCGCGAGAACGTCGGCAAGCGCATGGCGATCCTGCTGTTCGAGAAGGGCAAGGGCGAGGTCGTCACCGCGCCGGTCATCCGCGGCGAGCTCGGCAGCCGCTTCCAGATCTCCGGGCGCATGACCACCATCGAGGCCAACGACACCGCGCTGCTGCTGCGCGCCGGCTCGCTGGCCGCGCCGATGGAGATCATCGAGGAGCGCACCATCGGCCCGAGCCTGGGCGCCGAGAACATCAAGCCAAGGGCTTCCACAGCGTGATCTACGGCTTCGCGGCGATCGCCGTCTTCATGTGCCTGTACTACCTGCTGTTCGGCGTCTTCTCGACGATCGCGCTGGCCTTCAACCTGCTGCTGCTGGTGGCGGTGCTGTCGATGCTGCAGGCCACGCTGACCCTGCCCGGCATCGCGGCCATCGCGCTGGCGCTGGGCATGGCGATCGACTCCAACGTGCTGATCAACGAGCGCGTGCGCGAAGAGCTGCGCAGCGGCGCGGCCGCCGCAGGCGGCGATCCACTACCGGCTACGAGCGCGCCTGGGCGCACCATCCTCGACTCCAACGTCACGACGCTGATCGCCGGCCTGGCGCTGCTGGCCTTCGGCTCCGGCCCGGTGCGCGGCTTCGCGGTCGTGCACTGCCTCGGCATCGTGACCTCGATGTTCTCGGCCGTGGTGTTCTCGCGCGGCCTGGTGAACCTCTGGTACGGCCGGCAGAAGAAGCTCAAGGGCGTGTCGATCGGCCAGGTCTGGCGGCCCGATGGCGCCAAGTCGGCGGCCGAAGTCTGAGGCGGCAGACAGCATGGAATTCTTCCGAATCCGGCGCGACATCCCGTTCATGCGGCATGCGCTGGTGTTCAACGTGATCTCGCTCGTGACCTTCCTGGCCGCGGTCTTCTTCCTGGCCACGCGCGGGCTGCACCTGTCGATCGAATTCACCGGCGGCACGGTGATGGAGGTCGAGCTACGCCGCAGCGGCCGACTCGGCAAGATGCGCGCGGCGGTCGAGCGCCTCGGACTGCGGCGAGGTGCAGGTGCAGAACTTCGGCACCTCGCGCGACGTGCTGATCCGCCTGCCGGTGCGCGGCGAGCGTCAAGCAGAGCGAAGCTCGTCGGCCGACGTCTTCGACGCGCTGTGCAAGGCCGAGGCGGGCACGGTCGTGACCAAGCAGTACACGACGGCACAGGGCGAGCAAGTCAGCCGCCCATCGTGCGGCACGGGCACGGACGCCGAGCCGATGCAAGCTTTCGCGCAGCGAGTTCGTCGGCCCGCAGGTCGGCGAAGAACTGACCGGGGACGGCCTCAAGGCGCTGGCCTTCGTCGGTGGTCGGCATCATGATCTACCTGGCGTTCCGCTTCGAGTGGAAGTTCTCGGTCGCGGCCATCGTCGCCAACCTGCACGACGTGGTCATCATCCTCGGCTTCTTCGCCTTCTTCCAGTGGGAGTTCTCGCTGGCGGTGCTGGCGGCGGTGCTGGCCGTGCTCGGCTATTCGGTCAACGAGTCGGTGGTCATCTTCGACCGGATCCGCGAGACCTTCCGGCGCTTCCGCAAGACTGAACACCCGCGAAGTCATCGACCACGCCATCACCAGCACCATCAGCCGCACCATCATCACCCACGGCTGCACGCAGATGATGGTGCTGTCGATGCTCAGCTTCGGTGGCCCGACCCTGCACTACTTCGCGCTGGCGCTGACCATCGGCATCCTGTTCGGCATCTATTCGTCGGTGTTCGTCGCTGCGGCCATCGCGATGTGGCTGGGCGTCAAGCGCGAGGATCTGGTCAAGCTGGCGGCCAAGGACGGCGACCCGAACGACCCGAACGCCGGCGCCGTCGTGTGACCGCGTACGGCAGCGCGAAGGGCGAATTCCCTCACGCTGCCACGGGCTGTCGCGCCAGACCCGGTGGCGTGCGGGCGTGGGTGCTGGTGTAGAGTCGGTCGACCCTTCAAGCACAAAAACCCAGCGAACCCATGGCGCCCGTCGGCGATCAAGCCAGCCTGGCCTTCCAGGCCCGCCGCCTCTACGCGGAAGAGCTGCTCAAAGGCCTGCCGGCGCTGGTCAGTGCGGTGGCGGCATGGGCCGTTGCGCCAGAGCGCATGAATGCGCTGGCCACCGATCCGGGCATCGTCAGCCGCCTGCGCGATACGGCCATTGCCATGAAGAGGCATGGCGTGACGTGGCGCCAAGGCATGGTCAACGCCCTGCAGGAAGCCCTGCGCCATGGCGTCACGCCGTCGCGCAGCGGCGGCCTGGGCGGGACGACGCAGAAGCTGTCCCTGGTCGACGACGACACCATCGAGCGCGAGATCCTCACCTCGCGCCTGGCGCTGGCGATGATGGACCGCGCCGGCTGGGAGTTCGCCGACCTGCGCGCGCGCATGGTACAGCTCGAACGCCGCGACGAACTCGACGCGAACGACATGCTGCGCCCGCATGTGTTGGCGCGCATCGTGATTCGCGCCTGGTCCGACGCGGGCCTGGACTGAGACGCCTGGCGCGATGCTGCAGTCGGTGGTGCACGAGGAGTTCGGCTTGCTGGTTCAAGAGGCCTACCACGAGACCAACCGCTGGCTGGTCTCCAAGCGTCACGTGCTGCCCGAGGTCGACCTGCGCCCGTTCATCCGGCGCTCGACGCGGCGGCGGCAACACCGGCATACGGCGGCCTCGGTGCATCGACGAGACCAGGGCAGTCGATGCCAGCGCGGCGCGCGGGCAGCGTGGGCGACGAGACGCGCTCATGACGCGCAGCCGTCGGTGCGCGGCAACGACCAGATCGAGGCGGTGCTGGTCGCGCCTGAACCGGCTGATCGGCGCCAGCTGCCGGCGTTTGCCGATCACCGCGCACGTGGCCAGCGCCGCACGTGTCGCCGGGCCTGTCCAAGGCCATCGGCGAGGCCCAGCAGGGCCTGCAGCGACGCCTCGACGGCGCACGAAGCGGGCTCGGCCACGGCGACCGTCAGCACGCCGGCGCTGCTCGAAGAGCTGCACCAGCGCAAGCAGGCGCTGAAGCAGGCGGCCGACAACGCCGGTCGAGCGCGCCACGATCGAGATCGTCGCGCTGCTGTTCCAGAGCATCCTGACCGAAGAGCGCATTCCGGCGTCGGTGCGCGTCTGGTTCGCGCGCCTGCAGATGCCGGTGCTGCGCGTGGCCGTCGGCGAGCCCGACTTCTTTGCCACCGTCGACCACCCGGCGCGGCGCCTGATCGACCGCATGGGCGCCTGCGTGATGGGCTTCGACGCCTCGGCCGCGGCGTCGGCGACGTGCTCGAGAAGGAGATCAAGCGCGTCGTGCAGGTCGTCGAGGCCTATCCCGACACCGGCCGGCGCGTCTTCCAGACCGTGCTGACCGAGTTCGAGAAATTCCTCGAGCACTACTTCAAGAACGAGAACGAGGCCTCCAAGCAGCGGCGTCTCGCTGGCCCAGCAGGTCGAGCAGCGCGAGACGATGGCGATCCAGTACACGATCGAGCTGCGCAAGATGCTCAACGAAGTGCCGGTGCAGGAAGGGCGTGCGCGAGTTCCTGTTCCAGGTCTGGGCCGACGTGCTGGCGATCGACCGCGGTGCGCAAGGCGCGCAGAGCGAAGCCACCAAGGCCATGAAACGCGCGGCCGCCGACCTGATCTGGTCGGCCAGCGCCAAGGTCTCGCGCGAGGAGCGTGCCGACGTGATCCGCCGCCTGCCGCCGCTGCTGAAGACGTTGCGCGACGGCATGGAGCGCGGCCGGCGTGCCGGCGTCCAAGCAGGACGAGCACATCCAGCGCGCTCAACAACTCGCTGGCCGCCGCCTTCACCGCCAAGGCGGCGGCGATTCCGCACGAGCGTCTCGAGGAGCTGATGCGAGCGCCTCGAGACGCTCGAAGAGCTGCTGCCCGAGGCCGAGCGACGTCGACATCGACGAGTCGCTTGATGCTCGACCTCGTCGGGCCACGAAAGCGCCGAGCTCGAGGTCGTCGGCGAAGGCGGCTCGATGCCGACGCCGGCGATGCTGGCCTGGGCGCGCGAGCTGCAGGTCGGCAGCTGGTACATGCTCGACTACCGCAACCGCAACGAGGCGGTGCAGCTGGCCTGGCAGGGCCTGCGTCGACAGCTGACGCTGTTCGTCTCGCCGCCAGCGGCCGCGGCGTGCTGTTCCAGCAGCACCGCCTGGCGGCGTTCCTGCAGGCCGGGCTGCTGGTGCCGGCGCAGGACGAGGCGCTCGACCGTGCGCGCCACGCGCAGCGCGCTGGCCAAGCTCGACGGCGACCCGGCCGCTTGTTGAACTGAGCGGCGCTGCCTGGCGGGCACTGACGCTGATCGACTGCCGCGCCGCCGCCGTTCAGTGGATCAGACGGTCTTCCGGTGCGACGAACAGTTCGTCGAGGATCAGCGCATCGGGCTCTTCGCCCAGGCTCCAGAAGACCATCAGGACGATGATCTTCAGGTCTTCGAGATCGAGCGGCGCCGCCGCCGATCGCGGTGGCGCGGTCGATCACCATCTCGCGCATCGGCGGCGGCAACACGCCGGCCGACTCGAGGAAGCTGATGAAGCCGATCGACTCTTCGCCGAGCAATTCCTGCTCGGCCGGCGAGTAGACGCGCATGGCTGCCCGCGCTCTGTTCGCCGACGTAGGCCTCGGCGGTGCCGGCCAAGCCGTCGAGCCAGGACAGCGCTTCCTGGATCTCGTCGGATTCGAAGCCGACCGACGACAGCTTGCGCGTCAACTGCTCATGGTCGGGGCAGGCGTCCGGGCGCCAGTAGTTTTCGTACAGGTACACGAGCACGTCGAACATGAAAACACTATACCGCAGCGGTCTGCGCAGGGCGGCGAGCGGCGGCGTTACAGCCATTGCCGCGGCGCTGGAAGAGGCCGCCCGGGCAGGCGCGCAACGCGGCCCTCGAGTTCGAGTTCGAGCAGTCGCGCGTTGAGCGCGGCCGCGCTCTCGCCGGTGCGGGCCAGCAGCGCGTCGAGCGTCACCGGATCGTAGCCGAGCGCGGCCAGCAACGGGTCGTCGACGGGCGCCGTCGGCCAGGGCCGGAGCTTGGGCGGCGCCCCGGCGCCCAGTTCAGCTCACCGAGGATGTCCTGGGCCGATGTCGACCAGCTTGGCGCCCTGCTTGATCAGGGCGTGGCAGCCGCGCGACTGCGGCGAATGGATCGAGCCGGGAATCGCGAACACCTCGCGCCCGGCCTCGAGTGCCTGGCGCGCGGTGATCAGCGAGCCCGATTGCAGCGCCGCCTCGACCACCAGCGTGCCGCGCGACAAGCCGGCGATGATGCGGTTGCGCTGCGGGAAGTTCTCGGCCAGCGGCGGCGTGCCGAGTGCGAACTCGCGACAGCAGCAAGCCGTCCTTGGCGATGCGGTGGGCGAGCGCGCGATGCCGCGCCGGGTAGACGCGGTCGAGCCCGGTGCCGACCACGGCGATCGTGCCGCCGCGGCCGGCGAGTCCGCCCTCGTGCGCGGCGCCGTCGATGCCCAGCGCCAGGCCCGAGACGATGGTCACGCCGGCCTGGCTCAGGTGCTGCGCGAACGCGCGCGCGTTGTCCACGCCTTGTGCGCTCGGGTTGCGACTGCCGACGATCGCCAAGGCCGGCGCAGCGAGCAGCTCGAGCCGGCCCTGGGCATAGAGCAGCAGCGGCGGGTCGGCGATTTCGAGCAGCAGCGGCGGGTAGAGGGCATCGCCGAGCGTGAGCACATGGTGCGCCGGGTCGGCGTCGAGCCAGGCCATGGTGGTGGCCAGCTGTTCGGCATGACGCTCGGGTGGGGCCGCCAAGGCGCTGGCCAGCGGCGCGCCGATCAACTCATGCAGCGTTGCAGAGGGCGCGCTGAACACCGCCTCGGGCGAGCCGCAGGCGGTCAACAGGCGGCGCGCCGTGCCAGGGCCGACACCCGGCGTGCGCAACAAGCGCAGCCAGGCAGACAGCTCGTCGGGCCGGGCCACCGCAGCGCGCTCGGCTCGGGGTCTGCCGCCTCAGGGCTGGGTGAAGCGGTCGCCGGCAGTGACGGGTTGCTGGACCTGCAAGATCAGCGCGTACGACATGCGGTCGAAGACGCGGAACACGAACAACAGCCCGTGCCGCTCGTCGGGCAGCTTGATCGTGGCCGGCTTGTCGCCGGTGCGGTCGATGACCTCGCTGCCGTCGCGCAACAGCGCCAGCACATGGCCGCGCTCGATGCCGTCGCGGGCGCCGCGGTTGAGCGCGACGATCTGGTTCTGGCCTGCGATCAAGGACTGCCCGTAGACCGAAATGATCTGGCCGACGATCGGTGCGGCCGGCGCATGCGGTGCAAAGTTGCTCAGGTCGCGCGACGGCACCGGCGCCAGGCGATCGCCCACGCCGACCTCTTCGACGACGCTGATCAGCTCGAAGGTGGCCGGCACGGCCATGACGACTTGCCATCGGCCGTGGCCGTGGTGCCGCCGGCGCGGGTGTACTCGGCGGTGCCGACGAAGAAGGCCTCGTAGCCGAGAATTTCCTTGGTCGTCGGGTCGCGCAACGGCGTGGCTACGGCGGAACACACGGTAGTCGCGCAGGCCACCGAGTTCGCCGCGCACATAGGCGGTGTCGCCGCGGCCCATCAGCACGCGGCCCTCCGGGGCGGCGACGATGCGCGGCGCGCGTTCGAGTTCCTTGGCGCTGAAGATCACCGCCTCGTTGAGGAAGGGTTTGATCAGGTGCAACGGGACGGCCGGCACACCGCCCTCGCCAATCGTTTCGCTGCGCACACGCGGGTTGAGCTTGATGGTCCCGTCGGGGCCGCTTTGTGCCACGCGCAGTCGCGCCCGGCCGTCGGCCTTGTCGAGTACCAGCACCTGGCCTGGGTAGATCAGGTGCGGATTGCGGACCTGCTCGAGATTCATGCCCCACAGCTCGGGCCAGCGCCACGGGCTCTTCAGGAACAAGCTGGAGATGTCCCACAACGTGTCGCCGCGCTTGACGGTGTACGAATCGGGCGCGTTGGCGGCCAGTTCCGAGAGCGGCACGCCGGCTTGCGCCACCTGTTGTGCGGTGCTGCGCTGTTGCGGCGTGATCGGGAAGGTGGCCGCGCAGGCGCTGCCCAGCAACAGCAACAGGGTGCCGGTGAGCGCAGTGGATGTCAGGCGGCTGGCGTGGCTTCGGATCATGAACAGAGTCTCCCCGGGCCGCTGCCGGCGCCGGCAGCGATGAGAAAATGGTGCCGTTGTAAGGTCTTCGAGGTCTTCGAGCGACTCGCTGGCAGGCTTGTGGCAAGCCGGCGAAAATGCTCATTCGGTTTGGCAGATTCTGCCTCTAAACCCTTGATATCGCAACGAAAGTACCTCGTGCAATCACGGGCCGTGGCGCCCTTCACGAAGCCCACCGCGGCGCGCTGCGCGGGCACTTGTAGCGCCGGCTGGCCTGTGCAACTTTTCACGAACCATGAGCTTGCTGCCGATCCTTCGTTATCCCGATCCGCGATTGCACAAAGTGGCCAAGCCGGTCGCCGCGGTCGACGAGCGCATTCGCACCCTGGTCGACGACATGCTGGACACGATGTACGCAGGCCGATGGCGTCGGCCTGGCCGCGACACAGGTCGACGTGCACGAGTGCGTGATCGTGATCGACACCTCGGACACACGCGACCGCCCGCGTGTCCTGATCAATCCGGTGTTGCTGACGCACAGCGAGGACATGATCTTCGCCGACGAAGGCTGCCTGTCGGTGCCGGCGATCTACGACAAGGTGCCGCGCCATGCCCGGGTCCCCGTGCGGGCGCTCGGCCGCGACGGCCAGCCCTATGAGTTCGAGGCCGAAGGCCTGCAGTCGGTGTGCGTGCAGCACGAGATGGACCACCTGGTCGGCAAGGTGTTCGTCGAGTACCTGAGCCCGCTCAAGCGCGACCGCATCAAGACCAAGATGCTGAAGAAGGCGCGCGACGAAGCGCCGCGTTTGTGATGTGCCAGCCGCTGCGTACCGAGCCTGAACGCTGGCGCAGGGCCGAGCGCGGGCCGCGTCGTGGGCATGCGCGCTCGAACGCGGCGTCGATAGCGTGCGAGTGAGCGCCCTGCGCGTCGCCTTTGCCGGCACGCCGGCATTCGCGGCCACGGCCCTGGCCGCCGTTCACGCGGCCGGCTACTCGGTGCCCTTGGTCCTGACACAACCCGATCGCGCGGCGGGGCGCGGCCTGAAGCTCGGTGTCTCGCCGGTCAAGCAGTTCGCGCTCGAGCAAGGCTTGGCCCTCGCGCAGCCGCGCGGGCTGCGGCTGGACGGCCGCTTTGCCGCCGACGCGCAGGCTGCGCAGGCGGCCGTGCATGCAGCGCAGCCCGACGTGATGGTGGTGGCCGCCTACGGCCTGATCCTGCCGCCTTGGCTGCTCGAACTGCCGCGCCTGGGCTGCCTGAACATCCACGCCTCGCTGCTGCCGCGCTGGCGCGGTGCGGCGCCGATCCAGCGCGCGATCGAGGCCGGCGATACGCAGACGGGCATCACGATCATGCAGATGGATGCCGGGCTGGACACCGGCGACATGCTGCTCGTCGGCCACGAGGCTATCCATGCCGACGACAGCGCGGCCAGCCTGCAGAGCCGACTGGCGGCGCTCGGTGCGCAGCTCGTGCTGCAAGCCCTTCGCGCCGCCGCGAGTGCGCCGTGGGTGCGCACGCCGCAGCCCAGCGCGGGCGTGAATTACGCCCACAAGCTGGCCAAGAGCGAGGCGGCGATCGACTGGCAGCTGCCGGCGGTGGTGATCGAGCGCCGCCTGCGCGCCTTCGATCCGCAGCCGGGCTGTCACTTCGACTACGCCGGTCAGACGGTCAAACTCTGGCGCGCCCGGTCTAGCCCCGGCTTCGAGGCCCCGCCCGGCACTTTCGAGCGGGCACGCGCGAGCTTGCGCGTCGCCTGCGGGCAGGGCAGCGCCTTGGAGCTGCTCGAGCTGCAGCGTCCCGGCGGGCGGCGCCTGCCGGTGGCCGCCTTCCTCGCCGCGCCCTGAACCGTCGGCCTGCCCGGGCGCGAAATCGGCCTGCGAGGCCCTCAAGTCCGGCGCCGGCATGGTCGATAAAGGCTGCACGACCCCTCGCCCGCCATGCCATGTTGCGTCCTCTTCGTCTGACTTCCCTGCTGACCCTGTTGGCCGCTCTCGCTGGTTGCCAGCTGATGGGAGGCGAGTCGGCCGAGGTGCAGGCCGCGCGCAAGGAAGCCGAGGGCAAGGCCATCGGCGGCGCCTGCCGCCATGCCGCTCGGGCCATCGAGGACTGTTTTGCCCTGAACAAGCGCGCCGACAAGGCGGCCTTGTTTGCCGGCTGGCGCGAAATGAACGACTACATGCGCGAGAACAAGATCGACGCCGTGGCGCCTCAGGCCGCACCCGTGCCCGAATTGGCGGCCAAGGCCGAAGAGCCGCCTGCCGAGGAGGCCGCACCGAAGGCCGCGGCCAAACCAGCGGCCAAGCCGTCGACCAAGGGCAAGAAGCACGAGTCCTGACAGCCGCCGCGCGCGCCCAGAGAGTGCTGCGCGGCACCCGGTCAGCCCGGTCTGCAGCCTGTCGCATGGGCAGCGACGCGGACGCCGCACTGCGGCATGGTGGCGCTTTCATCGACGATGGAGGTCGGCACCATGACTCGTCCTGCACTCTTTTCGCGCCGCCAGCTCGGCGCCTGGTTGAGCGCTGTCGCCCTGGCGCCGGCCATGGCCGCCACCAACGGCAACGGCAAGGCGCTCACCGAGACCCGGGCGGTGAGCGGCTTTCAGGCGATTGCGCTGCGGGGGGCGATAGCGCTGGTCGTGCGCCAGGGCGGCCGCGAAGGCGTGCAGGTGCGCGCGGACGAGAACCTGGTGCCGCTGGTGCAAACCGTGGTCGAGGGCAGCGGCGAGACACGCACGCTGCGCATCCAGTTCAGGGCCGGTGAGTCGGTGCGGGCCGTGACGCCGGTGGTCGTCACGGTCGACGTGGTGAAGCTGGGCTCGGTCGCCAGTTCGGGTTCGGGCGACATCCGCATCGAGACCTTGGTCACGCCGGCGCTGAGCCTCAGCATTTCCGGGTCATCCGATGCCAAGCTGGAGCAACTCGATACCGAGCAGTTGAGCCTCAGCATCGCCGGCAGCGGCGACGTGCAGGTCCGCGGCCGTGCCGCCAAATTCGATGTCTCGATCGCCGGCAGCGGCGACGTGAATGCCCGTGAACTGACGGCCGGCGATGTCGATGTCTCGATTGCCGGCAGCGGCGACGCCAAAGTCACGGCACAAAAAACGATCAGCGTGGCGATCGCCGGCTCGGGTGACGTCGAATACGGCGGCGATGCCGTGCTGGGCAAGCGCAGCGTGGCCGGCAGCGGCTCGGTGCGCCAGCGCCGGCCCTGATACCGGCGACCCGCGGCCGAGCTGCACCCGCGCGGCTCGGCGGCGCCCGGCCCGCGGCAGGGCGAGAATGTGGCCAATGAGCCAAGCGCAATCGGCGCCGCCACCGCTGTGGCGCCATCCTGAATTCGCGCGCGGCGCCCGCGACATGGCCGGCGTGTCGCTGGGCATCGCGGCCTGGGGCCTGCTCACCGGCGTGGCGATGGCCAAGAGTGGGCTGCCGCTGCCACTGGCGTTGCTGATGTCGCTGATCGTCTTTGCCGGCAGCGCGCAATTGGCGGTGCTGCCGCTGATGACCGGCGGTGCGCCGCTGTGGGTCGTCTGGGCCACGGCCCTCTGCGTCAACCTGCGCTTCGTCGTTTTCAGCGCCGGCTGGCGGCCATATTTCGCGCACCTGCCGTTCTGGCAGCGCCTGCGCATGGGCTATTTCACCGCCGATCTCAACTTCGTGATCTTCATGCGCCGCTTTCCCGAGCCGCGGCCGGCGCCCGAGCAGCAGCCGTATTTCTGGGGCGGGGTGGTGACCAACTGGACGTCCTGGCAAGCGCCGTCGCTGGCCGGCATCCTGCTCGCCGATCGCATACCGAGCGCCTGGGGCTTGGGATTTGCCGGTACGCTGGCGCTGCTGGGCTTGCTGTACTCGCTGGTCGCCGATCGTGCGACGCTGCTTGCGGCGGCGGTGGCCGGCTGCGCGGCGGTCGCCGCCTACGCACTGCCGCTCAAGCTCAATATCGTGGTCGCGATCGCCGTCGCGGTGGCGATCGGCTTGCTGGTCGACCACCGCACGCCGCGGCCCGTGGTGCCGGAGGATGATCTGACATGAGTGCGCGCATCACCCCCACCGCGCGAGGCTGGGAGTTCGCACCATGAGCCTGGTCGAAGGCACGATCGCCATCATCGGCCTGGCCCTGCTCACCGTGCTGACCCGCGCCTTCTTCCTGCTGCCCGAACGCGAGCTGCCCTTGCCTGACTGGCTGCAGCAGGGGCTGCGCTACGCGCCGCTGGCGGCCTTGGTGGCCGTCGTGGCGCCGGAAATCGTGCTGACGCAGGGCGAACTGGATCTCGACCTGGAAGGATCCGCGCTTGCCGGCGGTGCTGGTCGCCAGTGCCTATTACTTCTGGCGCCGCGGCATCCTGGGCACCATCGTCAGCGGCACCGCGGTCTTGCTGGCGCTCAAGCTCGGCCTGGGCTGGTGACTCCTAGAATCAGTCGATGAACGTCCTTCGCTTCACCGACCTCATCGCCCAGGGCCGCGTCGCCGGCCGGCGGGTCTTCATCCGTGCCGACCTCAACGTGCCGCAGGACAAGGCCGGCCACATCACCGAAGACACACGCATCCGGTCCTCGGTGCCGTGCATCCGCATGGCGCTCGAGGCCGGCGCGGCGGTGATGGTCACCTCGCACCTGGGCCGGCCGACCGAGGGCGCATTCAAGGCCGAGGACTCGCTGGCGCCGGTGGCCACGCGCCTGGGCGAATTGCTGGGCCGCGACGTGCCGCTGCGCAGCGGACTGGGTCGACGGGGTCGAGGTCGCGCCGGGCCAGCTCGTGCTGCTCGAGAACTGCCGCGTCAACCGGGGCGAGAAGAAGAACGACGAGGCGCTGGCGCGCAAGATGGCGGCCCTGTGCGACATCTTCGTGCACGACGCCTTCGGCACCGCACACCGCGCCGAGGCCAGCACCTACGGCATCGCCGCAGTTTGCCAAGATCGCCTGCGCCGGCCCGCTGCTGGCCGCCGAAATCGACGCCATCGGCAAGGCCCTGGCCGCGCCCAGGCGCCCGCTGCTGGCCATCGTCGCCGGCTCCAAGGTCAGCACCAAGCTGACCATCCTGCAAAGCCTGGCGGCCAAGGTCGACGGCCTGATCGTCGGTGGCGGCATCGCCAACACCTTCCTGCTCGCGGCCGGCCTGCCGATCGGCAAGAGCCTGGCCGAGCCCGACCTGGTCGACCAGGCCAGGGCGGTCATCGCCGCGATGGCCGCACGCGGCGCCGCGGTGCCGATCCCGACCGACGTGGTCACCGCCAAGACCTTTGCCGCCGACGCGACGGCGACGGTGAAGGCCGCTGGCGACGTGGCCGCCGACGACCTGATCCTCGACATCGGCCCGCAGACCGCCGCCCGACTGGCCGAACAACTGATGGCCGCCGGCACCATCGTCTGGAACGGCCCGGTCGGCGTGTTCGAGTTCGACGCCTTCGCCAAGGGCACCGAGACCATCGCGCGCGCGATCGCCGCGAGCCCCGCCTTTTCGCATCGCCGGCGGCGGCGACACGCTGGCCGCGATCGCCAAGTACGGCATCGAAAAAGACATCGGCTACATCTCGACCGGCGGCGGCGCCTTCCTCGAGGTGCTCGAAGGCAAGACCCTGCCGGCATTCGAAATTCTGCAGCGCCGCGCGGCGCGCTGACCCCCGGCGCGCGCATTCCGCGCTACGCTGCAACCAGAGCCTGATCAGGCCACAAGGAGACCCGTGCCATGGAACCGACCAAGACCGACGACGCCTCGCTCTCGCCCGCCGAACAGGCCTTGCGCGACGCTGCGTATGAGTACCACCGCGCGCCCACGCGCGGCAAGATCTCGATCACCCCGACCAAGCCGCTGGCCAACCAGCGCGACCTGTCGCTGGCCTATTCACCCGGCGTGGCCTATCCCTGCCTGGCGATCCAGGCCGACCCGGCCAAGGCGGCCGAGTTCACCTCGCGGGCCAACCTGGTCGGCGTGGTGACCAATGGCACGGCCGTGCTCGGCCTGGGCGATATCGGCCCACTGGCGGCCAAGCCGGTGATGGAGGGCAAGGCCTGCCTGTTCAAGAAGTTCGCCGGCATCGACGTCTTCGACCTCGAACTGGCCGAAAAAGACCCCGACAAGCTGATCGAAGTCATCGCCGCGCTCGAACCCACGCTGGGCGGCATCAACCTCGAGGACATCAAGGCGCCCGAGTGTTTCTACATCGAACGCAAGCTGAAGGAGCGGCTGAAGATCCCGGTCTTCCACGACGACCAGCATGGCACGGCCATCATTTCGGGTGCGGCGCTGCTCAACGGGCTGGAGCTGGTCGGCAAGCCCATCGGTGCGATCAAGCTGGTCTCCTCGGGGGCGGGCGCCGCCGCGATCGCCTGCCTGGACATCATGGTCGGGCTGGGCGTCAAGCGCGAGAACATCTTCGTCGTCGATTCACGCGGCGTGATCCAACACGAGCGCGACGATGTGAAGAGCGGCAAGCTCGACGAGAGCAAGCAGCGCTACTGCCAGAAGACCAAGGCGCGCACCCTGGCCGACGTGATGGTCGGCTGCGACTTTTTCCTCGGCTGTTCGGCAGCCGGCGTGCTGACGCCGGCCATGGTCACCAGCATGGCCAGCCAGCCGATCATCCTGGCCCTGGCCAACCCCGAGCCCGAGATCCGGCCCGAGCTGGCGCGCGCGGCACGGCCCGATTGCATCATCGCCACCGGGCGTTCGGACTACCCGAACCAGGTCAACAACGTGCTGTGTTTCCCCTACATCTTCCGCGGCGCACTCGACTGCGGTGCCACGCGCATCACCGAGGCCATGAAGCTGGCCTGCGTGCGCGAGATCGCCGCCCTGGCCAAGGCCGAGATCAGCGACGAAGTGGCCGCCGCCTATGCCGGCCAGGAACTCAGCTTCGGCCCCGAATACATCATCCCCAAACCCTTCGATTCGCGGCTGATCCTGCGCATCGCACCCGCAGTGGCCGAGGCCGCGGCCGCCAGCGGCGTGGCCGCGCGGCCGATCGCCGACCTCGACGCCTACCGCCAGTCGCTGTCGCGCTTCGTCTACCAGACCGGCATGGTCATGCGCCCGGTCTTCGCCGCGGCCAAGACCGCGACCGCCAAGGGCGCCGGGCGGGTGGTCTACGCCGAAGGCGAGGACGAGCGCGTGCTGCGTGCGGTGCAGGTGGTGGTCGACGAAGGCCTGGCCAAGCCCATCCTGGTCGGTCGCCCCGCCGTGATGCTGGCGCGCGTCGAGCGCGCCGGGCTGCGTCTGAAGCTGGGTACCGACATCGAATTCGTCAACCCCGAAGACGATCCGCGTTACCGCGCCTGCTGGGAGGACTACCAGCACCTGATGGGCCGCGAAGGCGTGACGCCGAGCATGGCCAAGGCGGCCCTGCGCCGCTCCAACACACTGATCTCGGCCATGCTGCTGCGCCGCGGCGATGCCGATGCCATGCTGTGCGGCCTGGTCGGACGCTTCGAGGTGCATCTCGAACATGTGCGCGACGTGATCGGCCTGCACAGCGGCGCGGCCGGCTTCGCGACCATGAACGCCCTGCTGCTCGGCGACCGCACGCTGTTCCTGGCCGACACCTCGGTCAACGACGAACCGAGCGCCGAGCAACTGGCCGAGATCGCCGCCATGGCGGTCGACGAGTTGCGCCGCTTCGGCGTCTCGCCGCGGGTGGCCTTCGTCTCGCATTCGATGTTCGGCTCGTCGTCGCGGCCCTCGGCCAAGCGCATGCGCCGCGCCGCCGAGCTGTTCAAGGCCCTGCGTCCGGGCCTGCCCTGCGACGGTGAGATGCATGGCGACGCGGCGCTGTCGGAAGACGTGCGGCGCAGTTTCCTGCCCGACAGCAGCTTGACGGGCGAAGCCAATCTGCTGTTGTTGCCCAATCTGGACGCCGCCAACATCCTGTTCAACGTGCTCAAGGTCACCGGCGGTCACGGCGTGACGGTCGGTCCGGTGCTGCTCGGCGCGGCCAGGCCGGTACACATCCTGACGCCGTCGTCGACCGTGCGCCGCGTCGTCAACATGACCGCGCTGGCCGTGGCCGACGCGGTGGCCAGCCGCTAGGCCGGTTCAGCGCGCGACGCCGGGTCGGGCCTGGGCGGCGCTGTCCCAGGCCGGGCCGTCGAACCAGGCCTCGCCGAGCAGCGCGGCGCGCAGCATCGGCAAGGCGTCCAGGCCCCAGTACAGGCGGCCGTCGAGCTCGAAGCTCGGCACGCCGAATACGCCGCGGGCAATGGCCTCGTCGGTGGCGCTGCGCAACTCATTCTTCACCTCGACCGAGGCCGGATCGCGTGCCGGTGCCAAGCCTTGGGTCAGCGCAGCGATGCGTGAAGGATCGGCCGCATCGGCGCCGCCCAGCCACGCATGCCGCATCAGCGCCTCGACGACACGCCGGTTGGGGCCGCAGGCCAGCGCCAGGCGCAGCAGCGGCAGGGGGTTGAACGGGTGCACGGCGGGCGTGTCCAGCCTGATGCCATGCCGGTGCGCCAGCCAGGCCACGTGGCGAAAGGTCCAGGCGCGCTTGGGTTCGATCTCGGCCGGCCCCTTCTGGCCCCAAAAGCGCGAGCAGCCCGGCGAACAGCACGGGCCGGTATTCGACGGCGTAGCTGCAACCCTCGAGCGCCTGCGGCAGGTGCTCGAAGGCCAGGTAGGCGAACGGTGACACCGGGTCGAACCAGAAGGTGAGGGCTTTCATCGTGGCGGCACCGTAGCCGCAATGCGCCGCTGCATCAAGTCTTCGTCGGCTTCGACGGCCCAGCGTTGCCTGTCGGCGGCGGTGGCGGCGGCAAAGTCCAGCCGCTCGAGCAGATGCCGCGAGCGCACATTGGCGCGCTTGAATGCCGCCCACACCGTGTGCACGCCGTATAACGCGACCAGTTCAGCGAGCAGGGCCGTCACCGCCTCGAAGGCCAGCCCCTGACCCCAGTGGGCGCTGCCCAGGACATAGGCGACAAAGGCCTGGCCGTCGGCCAACACGGTCGCCTGCACATAGCCGATCAACTCGCCGCCTGGCTCGCGTAACACCCAGTTCAGCCATAACTCGCGGCCATCGCCCGAGCGCCTGGTCTCCAGCTTTTCATAGCGCCCGCGCAGGGCTTCGAGCGAGGTGGGAGGTGAGTCCTCGAAGCGGTAGAGCGCCGGATCGGCGAGCAGCTCGAACATCGCCGGGGCGTGGGCTGCCGTTTGCGGTTCGAGTTGCAGCCGCGGTGTTTGCAGGCCGCGCATCATGCCGGGTCGGGTTCGTGGTTCAGCGCGCGCAGCCGCTCAGGCGTGCCGACATCGGCCCAGCCCCCGTCCCAGGCCTGAGCGCCCAGGCGAGCGGCCGCGAGCGCGGCATCCAGCCGCGGCCGCAGCGCAAGCCGGGTGCCGACTGCGATGTCGGCGAACAGTTCGGCGCGAAACAGGCCGACGCTGGCGTAGGTGCGAAGCGGCTCGCGCGCGGTAGCCAGGCCGGTCTCAGCGTCGAGGCCGAAGTCGCCTCGCGGGTGGTGCGGGGCATTCGGGACCAGCCACATGTGCGCCAATTCGGTACTCGCCGCAAAATGCGCTGCGTCGGTGGCGGAAAAGGCGAAGCCGGGCAGGAACACATCGCCCGAAACGACCCAGAACGTATCGCTGGCCTGTGCTGCGAGTTGCGGCAGGGCCTTGGCGATACCACCGGAGATGTCGAGCGCGCCACCATGGTCACGGCCTTCTGGCGAGTAGCGGATCGACAAGCCCCAGCGTGAGCCGTCGCCGAGCGCGGCGGGGAACTGCGCCTCGAGCCACGCGGTGTTGATGACCACCTGCGTCACGCCGGCGCGGGCCAGGGCTTCGAGATGCCATTCGATCAGAGCCTTGCCGTGCACCTGCAGCAAGGGCTTGGGGCAGTGGTCGCTGAGCGGGCGCATGCGCTCGCCGCGGCCGGCGGCGAGGATCAGTGCGGGCGGCTGGTCCAGGGGCATCGGCGCGCAGTGTAGGCGCGCCGCGGGCCGCTATCCCAGACCCACCGGTGCCGGTGCACGGTTGACGATGCGCGAGAACAGCGGCCGGTACGAGTCCTCCGGCTGGTGGCCGGTCAAGGGGTCGCGATTGGCCGCGAAGGCGGCGTCGATGGCGACCCAGTCGGCCGCGTCGAGCACGCGCTGCGCAGCCGGCAGGATGTGCGTCTCCTCGATTTCCATGTGCTTCAAGTAGAACTCGACATAGGCCTGCACGGCGTGATCGAACGCGGCGCGGCGCGGCGCACCCAGCACCTCGAAGGCCAGCATCGCGTGTTCCAGATCGCGTATCGCACGTTCACCTTGTGCGTGGTCGGTCTCGAGCTGGGTCAATATGGCCGCCAGCTCCGGGCAGCGGGCGCGTACGCGCGGGAACAACCATTCGTCTTCCTTGCGGTGGTGCACACGCTCGGGAAACTCGTCGAGATAAAACAGCATCGCGCGCAGCAACTCGAAGTCGGGCAATTCACCGCGCCGCTGCGATTGTTCGAGCAGCGTCGGCAACGAGCGCAGCATGGCCGCGATCACGGCATGCTCCTGGCGAATCACGGTGAGTGCAGAGGCGGTCATGGCGGCGGCATCGAGGTCGTGGCGTCACACAATAGGCCCAGCTTCGCAGCCTGGCGCGCCGCATGCTTGATGCAACGCAAGCCAGCCAAGTGCCACTGCTTAAAATCACACGTTCTGCCCCGGCCTCCTTCCACCGCCCGATCCGGGCCCCTCCAGCCCATCCAGCATGTCCAGCCTCGACACCCAACGCGTTCCCGACGCCAGCGCCGCGGCGCCGTTAAGCAGTGCCAGCCGCGAGGCGCTGATGGCCAACGCCATCCGCGCCCTGGCCATGGATGCCGTGCAGCAGGCCAATTCCGGCCACCCCGGTGCGCCCATGGGCCTGGCCGAGGTCGCGGTGGCGCTGTGGGGCACACATCTGCGCCACAACCCGGCCCACCCGTCATGGCCGGGGCGCGATCGTTTCGTGCTCTCCAACGGCCATGGCTCGATGCTGCTGTACGCGCTGTTGCACCTCACGGGCTACGACCTGCCGATGAGCGAACTGCGCAGTTTTCGCCAGCTGCACAGCAAGACGCCGGGGCACCCCGAGGTCGGTGTCACGCCGGGTGTGGAGACCACCACCGGCCCGCTGGGTCAGGGCCTGGCCAACGCGGTCGGCATGGCCTTGGCCGAAAAGCTGCTGGCGCACGAATTCAATCGCCCGGGCCATGAACTGGTCGACCACCACACCTACGTCTTTCTCGGCGATGGCTGCCTGATGGAAGGCATCAGCCACGAAGCCTCGGCCCTGGCCGCGGCGTGGCGGCTGAACAAGCTGATCGCGATTTACGACCACAACGGCATCAGCATCGACGGCCGCGTCGAGCCCTGGTTCGTCGACGACAGCGCCAAGCGCTTCGAGGCCTATGGCTGGCACGTGATCCAGGGCGTGGACGGGCACGACGTGGCCGCGGTGGCCGCGGCCATCGCCCAGGCCAAACAAAGCCGCGACAAGCCGACGCTGATCATCGCCCGCACCAGCATCGGCAAGGGTTCGCCCAACCGCGCCGGCACCGCCAAGGCGCATGGCGAGGCCCTGGGCGCCGACGAAATCAAGCTGACGCGGGCCGCGCTGGGCTGGCACCACGAGCCGTTCGTGATTCCCGAGGCGGCCTACGCGGCCTGGGATGCCAGGGCGCGTGGTGGGCAAGCCGAGGCCGAGTGGCAGGCGAAGATGGTGGCCTACAAGGCGGCGCTGCCCGAACTGGCGGCCGAATTCGTGCGCCGCACGAGGGGTGATCTGCCCACGGGTTTTGCGCAGGCGGTCGTCGACGCGATGGTCGCCGCACAGACCAAGGCCGAGACGGTGGCTTCGCGCAAGGCCAGCCAGATCGCGCTCGAGGCCTTCACCAAGGCGCTGCCCGAAATGCTCGGCGGCTCGGCCGACCTGACCGGCTCGAACCTGACCAACACCAGCAGCACCGCCCCCCTGCGCTTCGGCGCCGCGGGTGAGTCCAACGGCGGCCGCCACATCAATTACGGCGTGCGCGAGTTCGGCATGGCGGCGGTGATGAACGGCCTGGCCTTGCACGGTGGTTTCATTCCCTATGGCGGCACCTTCCTGACCTTCGCCGACTACAGCCGCAACGCGATCCGCATGGCGGCGCTGATGAAGCTGCGCGTGATCCATGTCTTCACCCACGATTCGATCGGGCTGGGCGAAGACGGGCCCACGCACCAGAGCGTCGAGCACGCGGCCAGCCTGCGCCTGATCCCGGGCCTGGATGTCTGGCGCCCGGCCGATACCGCCGAAACCGCAGCGGCCTGGGCGGTGGCGCTGGGCAACCGCTCACGGCCGAGCGCATTGCTGCTGTCGCGGCAGAACCTGCCTTACCTGCCCAAGGCCACACTGGACACCATCAGCCAGGGCGCCTACGTGCTGGCCGAGCCCGGCGAGGTCGGCCTTCGGCGCGCTGCGCAGGCGGTCATCGTGGCCACCGGCAGCGAGGTGCAACTCGCGCTGCATGCGCAGCAGTTGCTGGCCGCCGAGGGTATCGCGGTGCGTGTGGTCTCGATGCCGAGCACGACGGTATTCGACCGCCAGAGCCTGGCCTACAAGAGCCAGGTGCTGCCGCCCAAACTGCCGCGCATCGCGGTCGAAGCCGGTGTCACCGACGGCTGGTGGAAGTACGGCTGCGCGGCGGTGGTCGGCATCGATAGCTTCGGCGAAAGCGCGCCGGCGCCGGCGCTGTTCAAACATTTCAACCTGACCGCGGCCAATGTCGCCGCGACGGTGCAAAAGGTGCTCGCGCGCTAAGTTTTTTTCACGCGAAGCGAAACGCTGGGATCCAGTTCCACTTAGGGAGATTTGCATGACGATCAAGCTAGGCATCAACGGCTTCGGCCGCATCGGGCGCATGGTGTTCCGCGCCGCGGTGCAGAACTTCGCCAACGACATCGAGGTCGTGGCCGTCAACGACCTGCTCGAACCCGATTACCTGGCCTACATGCTGCAGTACGACTCGGTGCACGGCCGCTTCAAGGGCAGCGTCACGGTCGACGGCAACGTGCTGATCGTCAACGGCAAGCGCATTCGCCTCACCGCGGTGAAAGACCCGGCCGAGCTGAAGTGGGGTGCGGTCGGCGCCGACGTGGTGGTCGAAGCCACCGGGCTGTTCCTGACCAAGGAGACTTGCCAGAAGCACCTCGATGCCGGGGCCAAGAAGGTGATCCAGAGCGCGCCGAGCAAGGACGACACGCCGATGTTCGTCTACGGCGTCAATCACAAGACCTATGCCGGCCAGGCCATCATTTCCAACGCCTCGTGCACCACCAACTGCCTGGCCCCGGTGGCCAAGGTGCTGAACGACAGTTTCGGCATCAAGCGCGGCCTGATGACCACGGTGCATGCCACGACCGCGACGCAAAAGACCGTCGACAGCCCGAGCAACAAGGACTGGCGCGGCGGGCGCGGCATCCTCGAAAACATCATTCCGAGCTCGACCGGCGCGGCCAAGGCTGTCGGGGTAGTGATTCCCGAGCTGAACAAGAAGCTGACCGGCATGTCGTTCCGGGTGCCGACCTCGGACGTGTCTGTGGTCGACCTGACGGTCGAGCTGGTGCGTGAGGCCAGCTACGACGACATCTGCAACGCCATGAAGGCCGCGGCCGCCGGCCCGATGAAGGGCGTGCTCGGCTATACCGAGGACAAGGTCGTGTCGACCGACTTCCGCGGCGAGTCCATGACCTCGGTCTTCGACGCCGACGCCGGCATCGCGCTGGACCGAACCTTCGTCAAGGTCGTGGCCTGGTACGACAACGAATGGGGCTACTCGAACAAGGTGCTCGAGATGGTGCGGGTCATTGCCCGCTGACGGCGCGCAGGGCATGAAGTGGGCAAGGCCGCATCTGCGGCCTTTTCCACACGGGCAGCTTTTGCACACCGGGCACACACACTCGGCAACATTGCGCAGGCCCGGCGTGCCTAGACTGCGCCCATGAAACACCTGCACCTGTCACTGGCCGCGCTGCTGTTTGCTTTTTGCGGCCATGCGGCTTGGGCCGAGCGCACGCCGCCACGCGCGCTGCCCTTGGGCGACGACGGCAATACGCGGGTCATCGTCAAGTTCAAGCCCACCGCGTCGCTGCTGCGTGCGCATGCGCTGAGCGCAAGCGACCATGCGGCCACCGCACTGGCCCTAGGCGGGCGCGCCGGCGAGCTCGGTGCGCGTGTCGGGCTGGCGCTCAAGGCCGTTGCGGCGCTGACCGAGACCGCGCAGGTGGTGCAGGCCGATGGGGTCCCGGCACGCAGCCTGGCCGCGCGCCTGGCTCTGGACCCCGATGTCGAATACGCCGTGGTCGATCGCCGCATGCGCCGCCAACGGGTGCCCAACGACCCGCGCTTTGCCAGCGTGGCCGGCAACGGTCCCGCGGTCGGCCAGTGGTATTTGCGCGCGCCGGCCGGCGAGGTGGCCGCGGCTATCGACGCGGTATCGGCCTGGGACACCAGCACCGGCAGCGCCAGCATCATCGTGGCCGTGGTCGACACCGGTGTGCGCAGCAACCATCCCGATCTGGCCGGCAAGCTGCTGCCCGGCTACGACATGATCAGCGACGCGGCGATCTCCAACGATGGCGATGGCCGCGATGCCGATGCCAGCGACCCCGGCGACTGGCTGACCCAGGCCGAGATCGACGCCGATGCCGCTGCCCATCCCGGCAACCCGACGTTCAGCAACTGCACGCCGAGCGACAGCTCCTGGCACGGCACGCAAGTCGCCGGCATCATCGGCGCGGCCACCGACAACGGCAGCGGCATGGCCGGCGCCGGCTGGAACGTGCGCGTGCTGCCGGTGCGCGTGCTCGGCAAATGCTTCGGCTACACCTCCGACATCATCGCCGGCATGCGTTGGGCCGCTGGCCTTCATGTGCCTGGCGTGCCCGACAACCCGAACCCGGCACGCGTCATCAATCTGAGCCTTGGCAGCAGCGATCGCATGCAGCCAGGCTGAGATGCGATGCCGTGGCCGCCATCAATGCCGCTGGCGCGGTGGTGGTCGCCGCGGCCGGCAACTCCGAGGGCCTGGCCGCCGGCTCACCCGCCAACTGCCCGGGCGTGATCGGTGTCTCGGCGCTGCGCCACGTCGGCACCAAGGTCGGGTTTTCCGATGTCGGTCCCGAGATCTCGATTGCGGCGCCGGGCGGTAACTGCGTCAATGTCGGCGCCAATCAGCCGTGCCTGTACCCGATCCTGACCACGGCCGACAGCGGCACCAAGGGGCCGGTGTCGCCGATATACACCGACAGCTTCAATGCCAGCCTGGGCACCAGCTTCTCGTCGCCGCTGGTCGCGGCGACGGCGGCGCTGATGTTGTCGGTGCAACCGTCGCTCACGCCGGCCGCCGTGCGGGCGGCGATCATGTCCAGCGCACGGCCGTTCCCGGCCAGCGGCTTGCCGCCCGACCCGACCACCGGCTCCGCTCGTTGCCTGCCACGCACCCAACGGCGTGGTGCAGGACCAGTGCTACTGCACGACCAGCACTTGCGGGGCCGGCATGCTCGACGCCGGCGCGGCAGTGCGTGCGGCCCTCTGCTCGAGTTTGGTGATCGCGGCCTCTCCTTCGGCGCCGGTGCCCGGGCAGGCGACGACGCTGTCGAGCTGCGGCGCGACGCTCGGGTCCGGACGCAGCATCCGTAGCTGGCAATGGTCGCTGGTCGACGCAGGCAGCACCGGCAGCCTGTTTGTCGGCGGCACCACGGCCGCGAGTGCGACCCTTCAACCGCTGGCGGCCGGAACCGTCGACCGTGCGGCTGGACGTCATCGACGATCAAGGCGCGGCGATGACCGTCCAGCAAAGCATCAGCGTTGCTGCGCCGGCGCCTGTGGCGCCGCCGCCCGTGGCCTCGAGCGGTGGGGGGGGCGGCGCACTTTCGTGGCCCTGGCTGCTGGCCCTGTGCTTGGCGGCGGCGGCGCTCGCACCGATGCCGCGGCGCCGGTCTTCCTGAGCCCGGGCAGGCGGCTGCGCCCGCGCGGCCGTTTCAGCGTGACGCGCCGAGCGCGCAGGCTGCGAAGCCCTTGCCCAGCGCGGGGCTGCCGAGCGCGCGCAACTGCGCGGCCTGCGCCGGCGTGGCGCTCTGGATGCGGATGCGGCTCTCGCTGCCGGCCGGGCGCATGAGCACCACCTGCGCGCCGCGCACGCCGGATTTGCCCAGGGCGGCCAGCGCAGCGTCGGCGGCAATGCGGCTGTCGTAGCGGCCCAGGGCGAGGCCCGGCTGCGGCGTTGCGCCGGGCAGGTCGATGGCCTCGACGGGCAGCGGCAGGCGCTCGAGTTCATCGCGCTTTTTCTGCAGCGCGTCGGGGCTTTCGAAGGGGCCGAGCACGACCGCGAACTGCGCCGAGATGTCGATGCTGACGCGGACCCAGGTCGATTCGGGCAGGGCCGCGGCGACCAGGGCCTGCTCGGCCGCTTCGATCTCGCCCAGCGCGAACGGGCCGGCCTCCAGGCAGGCCAATGCCGCTGCGGCCGGCTGCGCTGCACTGGCCGCGCGCAGCGCCGAGGCGGCGGCTGCAGGGGCCAGCACACGCACGGCGTCGGGCCGGAATTGCTGGCTCACGCGGCTCGGATCGCGCTCGCTGGCGGGCGCCAGCCCGAGGCCTTCGAGCGCTCCCGAGCTCCAGGCCCAGAAGGCCAGGTTGGCCAGCAGCAAGGCGACGACCAGTGCACGCAGCATGCTCAGGTCGGCGCCGGGCCGGCCTCGCTGCCGACCAAACGCACCGTGACCTCGCCGCTCGACACCAGGTGCAGCGCCGGGCCCACGCGCAACAGCAGCGAGCCGCTGCCCGACACCCCTTCGACCAGGCCTTCGAGCCCCACGCCGCCCTCGACGGCGTCGTGCGTGGTGACGCGCTGGCCGCGCAGCAGGTCGCGCCGCGCATAGGCCGGTGCGAAGCTGGCAAAGCCCTCGCGTTCGAATTGTTGCAGCGCCTTGACCAGCGGCAGCGCCATGCGGTGCAAGGTGGCCGGCGCGCTGGCGGCGGGGTCGATCTCCTGCAGGCAGGCGGCGCCGCTGCTCAGCTCGCGCGTCGAGGTCAGTGCGGCGATGTTCAGGCCCACGCCGACGACCACCATGCGCTGCCTGCGCACGGCCACGGTTTCGATCAACACACCGCCGAGCTTGCGGCCGCGGCCCGGCTCATCGGCCAGCCACAGATCGTTCGGCCATTTCAGTTGCAAGCGCGGCTTGCTGCCGGGCTCCGGCGCTTCGAGCGCGTCGGCCAGCGTCACACCGACGGCCAGCGACAGGCCCGACCAGTCACGCGGCGCCAGCGGCAGCCCGAGCGAGAAGGTCAGCGAGGCGCCGGGCTGGGCCACCCAGGTGCGGCCCTGGCGGCCACGGCCCAGGGTTTGGTGTTCGGCCACCAACAGCGCGGGATGGGTGTCGCCGGCGCGCCGCCCGAACGGCGCGCTGTCGCTGTCGAGGTCGCCGCCTTCGCGGCCGCGCGAGCGCATCGCCTCCAGCGTGCCGGGGGTGGTGACCGGCGCATCGAGCCGGCCGCTGTCGAGCCGCGCGCGGTCGAGCAGCAGCGTGTTGGTCGACTCGGCGCGCGCCAACACCTCGACCGACAAGCCCGGCAGGTAGGGCTCCAGCTGCTG
The DNA here is from genome assembly GCA_963741125.1 of uncultured beta proteobacterium. Lineage (GTDB taxonomy): Bacteria > Pseudomonadota > Gammaproteobacteria > Burkholderiales > Burkholderiaceae_C > CADEEN01. The sequence goes on along the minus strand of CAVUGY010000012.1, from coordinate 120,294 downwards.
CCACAGGGGCTCGGCGCGCCATGCCAGGTGCCCGGTCGGCAGCTGGCCGGGCGCGGCCGGCATCGGTGCCTGCCTGTCACTCATCGCCACGCACTCACGGGTGTCCTGCCATGGTCAGCGCTTGGGGCTCAGGATCGTGCCGCGGCAGCGGGCCGCGCCGCAGCAGCAGCGGTACTGCCGCTTCAAGGTCGGTGTGTAGCGCTCTTCGATCGTCAGGCCGTAGTCGTAAAACAGCTCGTCGCCGGGTGCGATGTGGCGCAGGGCCTTGATGAAGACTCTGTCGCCCTGCTGCTCGGCCTCGCAGTTGGGGTAGCAGGCATGGTTGATCCAGCGCGCCGAGTTGCCGCCGACCTTGGCGTCGATGACATGGGTGTCGTCGATATGGAAGTAGAAGGTATGGTGCGGGTCTCGTGGATCATGCGGGTGGCGGCGCAGCGCCTCACGCCAGGTGATGAGCTGACCCTTGTATTCGATCACCACCTCGCCCCGGCGCAGTGGCTTGAGCGCGAAGACGCCCTTGCCGTGGATGCCCGAGCGCCGGACCTGAATGCGCCTGGCGCCGATGGTGGCGGGCGACGAAGGGCGGTACTCATCGAGGTTGGGCAGCGAAGGGGCTTGCGCGTCGGTTTTCATTCGGTACATTGAATTCATGGGTGCGCGCGCGTGTGTGCGTGCGCGCGCGAGAAGCGGATTGTATGTATGTCGGCTCGCCGCACGGTATCGCGCTGTGCGCGGGCAGGAAGACAAGGGAACATGAGCAAGTCACTGATCATTGCGGAAAAGCCCAGCGTGGCGCAGGACATCGTGCGTGCGCTGACCGCCAGCGCCGGCAAATTCGACAAACACGCCGATCACTTCGAGAACGAGCAATATGTCGTGACCTCGGCGGTCGGTCACCTGGTCGAGATCAAGGCGCCCGAGGAGTTCGAGGTCAAGCGCGGCAAGTGGAGCTTCGCGCATCTGCCGGTGGTGCCGCCGCATTTCGACCTGGCGCCGATCGACAAGGCCAAGTCGCGCCTGAACGCGGTGGTCAAGCTGGTCAAGAGAAAGGACGTGACGCAGTTGATCAATGCCTGCGACGCGGGCCGCGAAGGTGAATTGATCTTTCGCCTGATCGTGCAGTACGCCGGTGTCAACGAGAAAAAGGCCACGGCCAAGCCGATCCAGCGGCTGTGGCTGCAGAGCATGACGCCGCAGGCCATCCGCGACGGCTTCGAGGCCTTGCGCAGCGACAAGCAGATGCTGGGCCTGGCCGACGCCGCGCGCAGCCGCAGCGAGGCCGATTGGCTGGTCGGCATCAACGGCACGCGGGCCATGACGGCGTTCAACTCGCGCGACGGCGGCTTTTTCCTGACCACGGTGGGTCGGGTGCAAACGCCGACCCTGTCGATCGTGGTCGAACGCGAAGAGAAGATCAGGAAGCATGTCGCGCGCCCGTACTGGGAAGTCAAGGCCAGCTTCGAGGCCCAGGCCGGCGCCTACGAGGGCAAGTGGTTCGATCCCAAATTCAAGAAGGACGACGACGCCGATCGCCGCGCCGATCGAATCTGGAACGAGCGCGATGCCCAGGCCATTGCCCAGGCCTGCAGCGGCCAGCCGGCCAGCGTGACCGAAGAGGCCAAGCCGAGCAGCCAGGCCAGCCCATTGCTGTACGACCTGACGACCCTGCAGCGCGAGGCCAATTCGCGCTTCGGCTTTTCGGCCAAGACCACGCTGTCGCTGGCGCAGGCGCTTTATGAAAAGCACAAGGTGCTGACCTACCCGCGCACCGACTCGCGCGCCCTGCCCGAGGACTATGTCAAGGTGGTCAAGGACACCATGACCATGCTCAGCAAGGAAGACCTGCCCGGGCCGCTGCGGGCGCTGTCGGCGCCATGCCAAGACGGCGCTCAAGGAAGGCTACGTCAAGCCGATCAAGCGCGTCTTCGACAACGCCAAGGTGTCGGACCACTTCGCCATCATCCCCACGCTGCAGGCGCCGAAGAGCCTGAGCGAGATCGAGGCCAAGCTCTACGACCTGGTCGTCAAGCGTTTCCTGGCGGTCTTCTTCCCCAGCGCCGAATCGATGCTCACGACACGCATCTCGACGGTCGAGGTCGGCGCCAAGCAGTACCCGTTCCAGACCAATGGCAAGGTGCTGGTCAAACCCGGCTGGCTGGCCGTGTACGGCAAGGAGGCGCAGGAAGACGATGCCAACCTCGTCGCCGTGCAGCCGGGCGAAGTGGTGCGCACCGAAAGCGTCGATGCCAACGCCCTGAAGACCAGGCCGCCGGCGCGTTATACCGAGGCCACCCTGCTGTCGGCGATGGAAGGCGCGGGCAAGCTGATCGACGACGACGAATTCCGCGAAGCCATGGCCGAGAAGGGACTCGGCACACCGGCCACGCGGGCCCAGGTCATCGAAGGCCTGCTCTTGGAAAAGTACATGTACCGCGACGGCCGCGAGCTGGTACCGACCGCCAAGGCGTTTCAGCTGATGACGCTGCTGCGCGGGCTGGACATCGAGGACCTGACCAAGCCCGAGCTGACCGGCAACTGGGAATACCAGCTGGCCGAGATGGAGCATGGCCGCCTGAAGCGTCAGGCCTTCATGGCCGAGATCGCGGCCATGGCCGAGCGCATCGTCAAGAAGGCCAAGGAATACGACCGCGACACCATTCCCGGCGACTACGCCACGCTCGCCACGCCGTGCCCGAATTGCGGCGGGGTGGTCAAGGAGAACTACCGCCGCTTTGCCTGCACCGGCACGGCCTCGACCTCGGACGTTGCGGGCTGCGGCTTTTCGATCACCAAGATCCCGGCCGGCCGCGCCTTCGAGACCCGCGAGGCCGAGGCCTTCATAGCCCACAAGAAGATCGGCCCGCTAGAGGGCTTTCGTTCCAAGGCCGGCTGGCCCTTTACTGCCGAGCTGAGGCTGGTGCGCGACGACGAGATCGCCAACTGGAAGCTCGAGTTCGACTTCGGCGACGACGCCAAGCAGGGTGATGGCGAGCCGGTCGACTTTGCCGACCAGGCGAGCCTGGGGGCCTGCCCGAAGTGCCAGGGCCATGTCTACGAGCATGGCAGCAGCTATGTCTGCGAACACGCGGTCGGCGCGCATGTGACCTGCGACTTCAAGAGCGGCAAGATCATCCTGCAGCAGCCGGTGCCGCGCGAAGAGATGACGCGCCTGCTGACCACGGGCAAAACCGCCTTGCTCGAGAATTTCGTCTCCAACAAGACACGGCGCAAGTTCAAGGCCTACCTTGCCTACGACGGCAAGGAGGGCAAGGTGGTGTTCGAGTTCGAACCCCGACCGGCCCGGCCCGCCGCCGGTGCAAAAACAGCGCGCAAGAAGGCCGGCTGAATCCGCACCGCGCCAGCGGCTGGCGCTCGGCGCCGGTGGGCTACTTCTTTTCTCGGGTCGACACGGGTGCCGCGCCGCCCTTGGACCCCGCCGCAGAGGCCGCGAACATGGCCGCCGCATAAGTCAGCTTGGCTTCGCGCATCAAGACGCGGTGGAAGTTCTCGGCCCGGTCGAGCCAGGCGACGAAGGGCTCGCCGGTCATCACGGTTTGATTGAAGGCGCCCTGGGCCATGAATTCCTTCCACTCCGGCAGGGCGCGAACCTTGTCCATCAAGCGCACGTAATAGGCCACCTGATCCGCGCTCACGCCCGGTGCCATGAAGATGGCGCGCATCATCAGGTATTGCACCGGAATGCCGAACGACATGCAGGTCGGCAGGTCATTCCAGGTCTGGCTGCCGGCGATCTTGTCGTGGTAGTCCAGCTTCTTGCCGTCGAACACGCACAGCGGGCGCAATTTGCCCTCGGACCACAGCTTGGCGGCCTCGATCGGGTTGTTGACGGTGATGTCGACATGGCGCTCGGCCAGGGTGCGCGCGACATCACCGCCGCCCTTGAGCGGCATGTAACTCAACCGCGTCTCACCCGCCGTCTCCAGCAGCACGCTGATGATCTGGTCCTCCTGCTTGCTGCCCGTGCCGCCGAGCTTGAGGCTGTTGGGCGCGCCGACGCGCATCGCGTTCATCAATTCCTTGGCCGACTTGTACGGCGATTCGGCGTTGACCCACAGCACGAACTGGTCCAGCGCCAGCATCTCCACCGGCGTGATGTCGCGCCAGTTGAAGTCGGTGCCGGTCGATATCGGCGTGGTGAACAGGTTGGACAGGGTGATGATCAGCTTGTGCGGATTGCCGCGCGCGGCCTTCACGTCGAGCAGGCCTTCGGCCCCGGAATTGCCCGACTTGTTGATCACCGACAGGGGCTGCTTCATCAGGCGATGTTTGGTCACCATCTCCTGGATGAAACGCGCCATCTGGTCGGCGCCACCGCCGGTGCCTGCAGGCACCACCAACTCGACCGGTGCGGTCGGCTCCCAGGCGGCGATCGCGGGCAGCGCCGCGCCGATCAACAGGCTGGCCAGGGCACTGCGCGCGCCGCGCCAACGCGGGATGCGCGTCACCGACCGCGGTGGTGCCAACGGGCCAAAGCTTCGAACCGACTGAGCGTTCATGGGCGACCTCGGCGTCCGGAGCGGGCGCGACATCCAGGAAGGGTTGAATGCTACGGCGCGCTTGAGCAAGAAACAAAGAAAGGTGTCGGATTTCCGCGAAATGCTTAACGAACGAGCGGCGTCGTGCGGGAAGGCGTTGCGCGCCGGGTGCGTAGCGAGACTGGAGCGGGCCGGCGGCCAGGCCAGCGCGCTGCGCCGCGGCAGTCACCGCCGCGTCGGCCCGGACTATGATCGAGCGCACGATGAGCGTCGCGGTGTTCTACAAGCTGCTGGCGATCTTCGTCACCGCGGCGCTGGGCTGGCTGGCCGGGCGCATGCGCTGGCTCGGTGCCGGTACGGTCAGCAGCGATCCGGCGCGCGTGCTCAGCAACGCCGCCTTCTACATCTTCGTGCCGGCGCTGCTGTTTCGCACCACGGTGCGGCTGGACTTCGCCACGCTGCCCTGGCGCAGCGTCGCGGCCTACTTCGTGCCGACCCTGCTGCTGCTGCTGGCCGTCGTCGCCTGGCAGCGCGCGCGCGGCGCGGCACAGCGGCACGGTGCCGCCGCACCGGCCGTGCGCGCATTGGCGGCGAGCTTCGGCAACTCGGTGCAATTGGGCATACCCATCGCCGCGGCGCTGTTCGGCGAAGCCGGGCTGGCGATACACATTCCCCTGGTTTCGCTGCACGCCCTGATCCTGCTCTCGGTGTGCACCGCGGTGGCCGAGCTGGATCTGGCGCGCGCGCAGGTCGCCGGCCAGCCCGCTTCGTCGATGGCCGACGCCCTTGCCGCCACGCTGCGCAACACCGTGATTCACCCGGTGGTGCTGCCGGTGCTGGCCGGGCTGCTCTGGAACACCACCGGGCTCGGCCTGCATGTGGTGGTCGACGAGGCACTGCAAATCATTGGTTCGGCGGCGGTGCCGATCTGCCTGGTCCTGATCGGCCTGTCGCTGGCCTACTACGGCGTGCGCGGCCATCTGCGCGGCGCGCTCGGGCTGTCGCTGGCCAAATTGCTGCTGCTGCCGGCCCTGGTGCTGGTCACCGCCCATTGGGGTTTCGGGCTGTCGGGTGTGCCGCTGGCGGTGCTGGTGATGATGGCCGCGCTGCCGGTGGGCAGCAACCCGCTGATCTTCGCCCAGCGCTACGACACGTTGCCGGCCGAAGCCACGGCGGCGATCGTATTCTCGACGCTGGCCTTCGTGGCCACGGCGGCGGGCTGGCTGGGCGTGCTGGCCTGGCTGGCCTGATCGACCCGGCCCCAGCCCGCGCCTCGCGCGCCAGGCCGACCCGGCTGCCGGCTGAGGGACAATTGGCGCATGCAGATCGACGACATCGACGCCTACATGGCCCATGTCGGCGCCACCGCACGCGGTGCGTCGCGCCTGATGGCCGCAGCCCCGACCCAGGCCAAGAACGACGCCTTGTCGGCACTGGCCGCCCGGCTGCGGCGTGACACGGTCGCGCTGCAGGCGGCGAATGCCGAGGATATAAGCGCCGCCCTCGCCGCCGGCCTGTCCGCACCGATGGTCGATCGGCTCAAACTCGGGCCGCAGGCCATAGCCACACTGGCCGAGGGCTGCGAGCAACTGGCGGCGATGCCCGATCCGGTGGGCGAAATCAGCGCACTGCAGCGCCGGCCCAGCGGCATCAGCGTCGGCCGCATGCGTGTGCCGCTGGGCGTCTTCGGCATGATCTACGAGAGCCGGCCCAATGTGACCATCGAAGCCGCGTCGCTGGCCATCAAGAGTGGCAATGCGGCCATCCTGCGCGGCGGCTCGGAAGCCCTGCACAGCAATCTGGCGCTGGCGCAGCGGGTGCAGGCCGCGCTGGCCGATGCCGGCCTGCCGCCCGACGCGGTGCAACTGGTGGCCACCACCGACCGCGCCGCGGTCGGCCGCCTGATAACGATGCCCGAGTTCGTCGACGTCGTCATCCCGCGCGGCGGCAAAGGCCTGATTGCGCGCATCAGCGCCGAGGCCAAGGTGCCGGTGATCAAGCACCTGGACGGCAATTGCCATGTCTATGTCGATGCCGAGGTCGACCTCGAGATGGCCGTGCGCGTGACCGACAACGCCAAGACGCAGAAATTCAGCCCCTGCAATACGGCCGAGTCGCTGCTGGTGCACCGTGATGTGGCCGCCGCCTTCCTGCCGCGCATCGGCGCGGTGTTCGCGGCCAAGGGTGTGGAGATGCGCTGCGGCCCACGTGCCAAAGCCCATCTCGCTGCAGTGCCGGGCGCCCGGCTGGTCGACGCCACCGAGGCCGACTGGTCCGAGGAATACCTCGATGCGGTCATCAGCATCAAGCTGGTCGACTCGCTGGCCGAGGCGATAGCCCGCATCAACCGCTACGGCTCGCACCACACCGATGTGATCCTGACCACCAACCACGAATCAGCCATGCGCTTCCTGCGCGACGTCGACTCGGCCAGCGTGATGGTCAATGCCAGCACGCGTTTTGCCGACGGCTTCGAGTACGGGTTGGGTGCCGAGATCGGCATCAGCACCGACAAGCTGCATGCCCGCGGCCCGGTCGGGCTCGAGGGGCTGACGTCGCTGAAGTGGGTGGTGCTCGGCGAGGGCCAGATTCGGCGCTGAAGGCCGGCCTGGGCCGGCCGCGCAGACGCGGGGTGGGGCGGCACCGACTCCTCAATGCTGGCGGATCGTGTTGCAATGGCACCCATGGCGGACTCACCCTCGACCCTGCCGCGCTCAGCCAATCTGGTGCATGTGCGCGCGCCGCGCTATGACCGTGGCGACCCGCAGCTGCGCGAGCAACTCGCGCGCCTGCAGGCCTTGGACGAGCCCGCGCAATGGCAAGCCGCGGTGCTGGCGCTGATGCTGACGCCGGGCAGTACGCGCGAGCGCGCCGCCTGGTATGCCGAATGCAAAGGCCTTGCCGACATCGATGTCCTGCTCGCGGATGTGCTGGCCCTGCCGCAGAGCCATCGCCTGCCCTGGTTCGAGACCTTCTCGCGACTGTTGGCGCCGGGGTCGATCGAAAGGCGCCACGCCCTGGTCGGTGCCGCGCGGCGCCTGTTGGTGGCCGACAGCATGGTCACGCAGATGGATCAAATGCGCTGGATCACCTTGCGCCACCTGCTGGGCGGCAGTGCCGTGGCGCCGCCCGCGGCCGCCGATATCGACCTCGTCGAACTCGACGATGCGCAGGCCAGCAAGGTCTGCCTGTTCAGCGCCTTTCTTTCGCGCCTCGTGCCCGCGCCCGAGCTGACGCTGGACCTGACGGGACGCGAGTCGCCCAACGAGGCCTGGTATGTCATCGCCATCGCGCCCTGGGCCGAACGCCTCGAGTTGCCGCCGCGCGAGCGTCACGACATCGATTCCACGCTGCGCGCGCTCAGGGTCTTGCAGGCGCTGCCCTGGTTGTTGCGGCCGGTGCTGGTGCGCTGTTGGTTCGACGCGGCCCGCGGGCTGACCGACGGGCCGATGCTGCACCCGGTGGCGGCCGACGCGTTGCGCCTGACCTGCAGGCTGCTGGACTGCCCATTGCCGCCCGAGCTGGGTCGCCAGTACATTGAGGTCGAAGCCACGGCGCAGTGAGCGCCCGGCCGCTGTGACCAGGAGGGCCCTTCGATGGCTGCGATAGTCAGACCGATCTGCGTTGCGCTGCTGCTGGCCGCCATGGCCCTGCCTGCCGCGGCGCAGGACGCCAAGGCCTTGGCGCTGATGTCGCTGGCTGCCAGCTGTGCCCATTGCCATGGCACGCAGGGCCGGGCGGTTGACGGCGCCGCGGTACCCGGCCTGGCCGGCATGCCCGCCGGCTACATGGTCGAACAGTTGAAGGCCTTCAAGACCGGCGCGCGGCCGGCCACGGTGATGCACCAGTTGGCCAAGGGTTTCAGCGAGGCCCAGGTCGAACCCCTCGCCGCGTATTTTGCGGCGCTGCCCAAATGAGCGGGCGCCCGGTGCTGCACAGACGACAGCTGCTGGAGCAGCTCGCAGGCGGCGCCGGTGCGCTCGGCCTGCTGGGGTTGGCCGGCTGTGCGCACGACAGCCGCGCGCTGCCGGCCAAGGCCCGCGTGCTGGTCGTCGGCGGCGGCTGGGGCGGCGCCACCGCGGCCAAGTATGTGCGGTTGTTTTCCGCGCAGAAGATCGAGGTCGTGCTGATCGAGCCCGACGACGCCTTCGTGTCCTGCCCGATCAGCAACCTGGTGCTCGGCGGCAGCAAGACCATGGCTGACATCACCACCTCCTATGCCACGCTGACCACGAAGCACGGCGTGCGGGTGGTGAAAGACATGGTCACCCGCATCGACCCGGCGAAAAAGGTGGTGCTGCTGGCCTCGGGCCCGGTCATCGCCTACGACAAGCTGGTGCTGTCGCCGGGCATCGACCTGATGTGGGACTCGATCGCCGGCCTGCGCGCCGCGCAGGCCGAAGCTCGCATCCTGCAGGCCTGGAAGGCCGGCCCGGAGACGGTGGCGCTGCGGCGCCAGCTCGAGGCCATGCCCGATGGCGGCACCTACGCGATCACCATTCCCGAAGCCCCCTACCGCTGCCCGCCGGGGCCCTATGAGCGGGCCTGCCAGGTGGCGAGTTATTTCACGGCCAGCAAGCCCAGGAGCAAGGTCCTGATCCTCGACGCCAACGCCGACGTGACCAGCAAGGGCGCGCTGTTCAAGAAGGTCTGGGCCGAGCAGTACAAGGGCATGGTCGAGTACCGCAGCCAGCACAAGGCCGTCGCTGTCGATGCCCAGCGCCGCAGCGTCAAGTTCGAGGTTCAGGAGGACGTGACGGCCGACGTGCTCAACGTGCTGCCGGACATGCGCGCCGGTCAGATCGCGCTGCAGGCCGGGCTGGCCAACGCCAATGCGCGCTGGTGCGGCGTCAACTACCTGAACTTCGAGAGCAGCGTGGCCAAGGACATCCATGTGCTCGGCGACTCGATCCAGATCGCGCCGGCCATGCCCAAGAGCGGGCACATGGCCAACAGCCACGCCAAGGTCGCGGCGGCAGCCATCGTGGCCGAGCTGGCGGGGTGGGACGTCAACCCGGCGCCGATGCTGACCAATGTCTGCTACAGCTTCACCGATGCCAGGCACGTGATCCACGTGGCCAGCGTGCACGAGTACGTGGCCGCGGAGAAGACCTTCAAGACCGTGGCCGGCTCGGGCGGTGTCTCGGCTGCGCCGAGCGAGCTGGAGGGTGCTTACGCCTGGAACTGGGCGCGCACGGTCTGGGCCGACATGCTCGCCTGAGTGCCTGCCTGCTCGCAGGCCACGCAGCCGTCAAGGGGCCGTCATTTCCGGCTGAGCAGCGTGAGGAACTCGCGGCGCAGGTTGCCGTCCCTCAGGAACGCGCCGCGCATCACCGAATTGGTCATCGCCGTTCCGTCGTCCTTGACGCCGCGCCAGTGCATGCAAAAGTGGTCGGCCTCCATCACGATGGCCAGGCCATCGGGCTTGACGCGCTCCTGCAGCTCGTCGGCGAGCATGATCACGGCCTCTTCCTGGATCTGCGGCCGGCTCATGATCCAGTCGCAGATGCGGCTGTATTTCGACAGCCCGATCAGGTTCGAGTGCTCGTTGGGCATGACGCCGATCCAGATCTTGCCCAGGATCGGGCACAGGTGGTGCGAACAGGCGCTGCGCACCCGGACCGGGCCGACGATCATCAACTCGTTCAGGTGCGAGGCATTGGGGAACTCGGTGACCATCGGCGGCTTGGCATAGCGGCCGCGAAATACCTCGTCGATGAACATGCGGGCGACGCGCATGGCGGTGTCACCGGTGTTGTGGTCGCTCTCGGTGTCGATCACCAGGGCCTGCAGCACGGCCTGCATTCGCGCCTGAACCTCGGCCTTCAACTCCTCGAGCTCACCGTCGCGAACATGCGCGGCGATGTTGTCGTTGGCGTGGTAGCGGCAATCGGCGCCGATCAGCCGGTAGCGGATGCGCTCGGAGGCCGGCAGCCGAGCCAGTTCGTCCGCACTGGGGAAAACCTTTGTCTTCGGCTGGGGCATCGGGCGATCCTCGGGCGCTGCAGGGCCGCAGATTGTGAAGCCTGGGGCCGCTTCACCCTGCTGGCGGCGGGGCCTCCTGACCCGCGACGCCGGCCCGTGCCGGCGTAATAGACTGGCTGCGTGACCGCCTCCGCTGCGCCGCCCCCGATCGCGCTGTCACATTTGCTCAGCCACTGCGCCGACATGGTCCAGGGCGTGAACGCGGGCCGTTCGCTGACCGACCTGCTGGCGCGTGTACCCAGCGCCGCCCATGCGGCGACGCAGGCACTGTCGTACCAGGTCTTGCGCAGGCTCGGCGGCGCGCAGGCGGTGCGCGGCATGGTGGCGCCGAAACCGCCGCCGCCGGCGGTCGATGCGCTGCTGGTCAGTGCGATCGCGCTGCTCTGGCCTGCCGCTGCCGGCGAACGTGCGCCTTACCCCGATCACACCCTGGTCGACCAGGCCGTGCATGCGGCACACCAGCGCACACCCGCTGCCACCGCGTTCGTCAACGCCGTGCTGCGGCGTTTCGTGCGCGAACGCGACGCCCTGGTCGCGGCCGCCGAACGCCAACCCGTGGCGGCCTTCAACCATCCGCTGTGGTGGATCGAGCGCCTCAAACTGGAGTGGCCGACGCATTGGCAAACCCTTCTGCAGGAAGCCAATCGCCATCCACCGATGACCCTGCGCGTCAATGCGCGGCGTGGCACGGCGGCCGCCTACGTGCAGCGACTGGCGGCCCACGGCCTGGCGGCGCAGCCAGCGGGCACGCACACGGTGGTGTTGGCCACGCCTTGTCCGGTGACGCAGTTGCCCGGCTTTGCCGAAGGCGAAGTCTCGGTGCAGGACGCCGCGGCGCAACGCGCCGCGCCCCTGCTGCTGGGCCTGGGCCCTGGCGAGGACGGCGCGGTGTTGGCGCCGCAGGCCCGTGTCCTCGATGCCTGCGCGGCGCCCGGCGGCAAGACCGCGCATCTGCTCGAACTCGCCGAGTTGGACCTGCTGGCCCTGGACAGCGACCCGCAGCGCCTGCAGCGGGTCCAGGACAGCTTGAACCGCCTGCACCTGCGCGCCAGCGTCAAGGCCGCAGATGCCGGTACCCCCTCAGCCTGGTGGGACGGCCGGCCCTTCGATGCGATCCTGCTCGATGCCCCCTGCAGCGCCTCGGGCGTGGTGCGCCGCCACCCCGACATCCGCTGGCTGCGCCGCCCCAGCGACATCGCCGCCTTGGCCAGCCACCAGGCCGCCCTGCTCGACGCCCTGTGGCCGTTGCTGGCGCCGGGCGGTCGGCTTGCTGTATGCGAGTTGCTCGTTGTTCCGCGCCGAAGGCGAGCAGCAGATCGACGCTTTTTTGCAACGCCTTGGCCCCGGTGCCGCTCGCCATGACCCCGCTTCGCCCGGCCACCTGTTGCCCCTGCCGGAGAATGGCGCTTCAGGCGCCGTCACCGCCGACGGTTTCTTCTACGCCCTGATCCACAAGCCCTGAGCGCCTCCATGCCCTGCATTGCCGCGGTGTGCCAGCTTCTCGGGCACCGCCGGTCGCGGTGCCCGCGGCGCCCCCCTGCGCGATCGACGCAGCCCGTCGCCTGGGCCGCGATCCTGAGCCTGCTGTGCGCGCTGCTGCTGGGCATGGCGGGCGCGCGCGCGCAGGGCGTCGACGTGCTGGACCTGAAAGCCCATCGCGACGAGTCGGCCGTGCACCTGGACTATCAGCTGCGGGTGAGCTTGCCGGCGGCTGTCGAAGACGCCGCGATGCGCGGTGTGCCGATCTATTTCAGCGCGCAGGCCACGTTGTGGCGCCCACGCTGGTACTGGCGTGACGAGCGCGTGGCGCGGGTCACGCGGGAGTGGCGCCTGAGCTTTCAGCCGCTGACCAAGAACTGGCGCGTCAGCCAGGGCGGGCTGGGGCAGAGCTTCGCCACCCTGGGCGAGGCGCTGGGGGCCATGACGCGCAGCAGCGGCTGGCCGCTCGCCGATGCGCGCGACGTCGATCCGACAGACGGCTCGCATTACGTCGAATTCAGGTGGTGGCTCGACACCGCACAGCTGCCGCGTCCATTGCAGATCGGCCTCGGTGGCATCGGCGGCGCGAGCGAGTGGTCGCTCGATGTCGAGCGCAGCGTCAGGCTCGGCGGCGACGCGGCGAAATGACCCGATGACCAAGTCGGCGCGCTGGGGCTGGTTGGTCGCACTGGTGGCCGGCACCGGTGTGGTCCTGGTGCTGGCCTTCGTGCTGGCGTTGACCGGCGAGTCTCCGGCGCTCTACGAGCGCCAGTTCGTCTGGCTGTTCTGGCTCAACATCACGGTGGCCGCACTGCTGGCGCTGGTGGTGGCCCTGGCCACGGTGCGACTGGCCGTGCGCAAACGCCAGGGCAAGTTCGGCAGCCTGTTGCTGATCCGCTTGGCCGGCATCTTCGCCCTGGTCGGTGTCTTGCCGGGGGCGCTGATCTATACCGTGAGCTATCAGTTCGTGTCGCGCAGCATCGAGGTCTGGTTCGACGCCAAGGTGCAGGGCGCGCTCGATGCCGGCCTGGATCTGGGCCGCGGCACGCTCGAGACCCTGGTCGCCGACCTCGGCGCCAAGACGCGTGTCGCTGCCGATCGCCTCGGCGAGAGCCGCGGCCTGCCTGTGCCGATGGTGCTCGAACGCCTGCGTGAGCAACTCGCAGCCCAAGACGTGGCCCTGGTCGGCACGAACGGGCAGATCCTGGTCAGCGCCAGCGCGAGTGCCATGAGCGTGATGCCCGAACGACCCGGGGCGACCATGTTGCGCCAGGCCCGCGGCCAGCGTGTGGTCAGCCAGATCGAAGGTCTGGACGACGAACTCGGGCCCGGCGCGCCACCCAAGGCCCGGGTGCGGGCGCTGGCCATGCTGCCATCGTCCGACATCCTGCTCGGCAGCGAGGAACGGTTCCTGCTCGTCTCGCAGCCGGTGCCGACCGCCGTGGCCAGCAATGCCTTGGCGGTGCAGAGCGCGTACCGCGAATACCAGGAACGGGCACTGGCCCGCGACGGCCTGCGCAAGATGTACATCGGCACGCTGACGCTGGCGCTGATCCTGGCCGTCTTCGGCGCCGTGCTGCTGGCGGCGGTGCTGGGCACACAACTGGCGCGACCCCTGCTGCTGCTGGCCGAAGGCGTGAAACAGGTGGCGGCTGGCGACCTGACCGCCAAGCCGGTGTCGACCTCGCGCGACGAGATCGGTGGTCTGACGCGCAGTTTCGCCGACATGACCGAGCAGCTCGGCCATGCCCGCGAGCAGGTGCAGCGCGGCGTGACACAGCTCGAGAGCGCGCGCACCCACCTGCAAACCATCCTCGACAGCCTGAGCGCCGGCGTGATCGTGTTCGACCATGAACGCCACATCGAGACGGTCAATCCCGGCGCCACGCAGATCCTCAAGTTGCCGCTGGCCGACTACCGCGGGCGCGGCCTGGCCGACGTGGCCGGCCTCGAAGCGCTGGCCCTGGCCGTGTGGCAGCGCTTCGAGCTGCACCGCGCCAGTCCCGAGGCCGGCGAGAGTGACCATTGGCAGGACTCGTTCGAACTGCAACTGCCTGGCGCCGATACGCAAAGCCTGCTGTTGCGCGGGGCCAGCCTGCCGCACGACTCGCGCCTGCTGGTCTTCGACGACATCACCGAAGTCGTCTCGGCCCAGCGCTCGGCGGCGTGGAGCGAGGTCGCGCGGCGCCTGGCGCATGAGATCAAGAACCCGCTGACACCGATCCAGCTTTCGGCCGAGCGCTTGCAGCACAAACTCGAAGCCAAGCTGCAGCCCGACGACGCCAGCCTGCTGAATCGCTCGGTGGCGACCATCGTCGCCCAGGTGCAGGCGATGAAACAGTTGGTCAATGAGTTTCGCGACTACGCGCGGCTGCCGGCGGCCACGCTGGCGCCGCTCAACCTCAACGCCTTGGTCAGCGAGGTGCTGGTGCTGTATGGTCAGGCCATCGAACAAGGGCGGCTGGCTGCGGCTTGCGCGGCGGACCTGCCGTGGATCGTCGGCGACGCCACGCAATTGCGCCAGGTGATCCACAACCTGGTGCAAAACGGCCTCGACGCGGTGGCCGACCGACCCGACGGCCTGGTGCGCGTGGCCACCGAGCCGGTGCGCAATGAATTGGGCCAGCTGCGCGCGGTGCGGCTCGCGGTGCAGGACAATGGCCAGGGTTTCGCCGACCGGGTTTTGAAGCGCGCCTTCGAGCCCTATGTCACCACCAAGAGCAAGGGCACCGGGCTGGGGCTGGCGGTGGTGAAGAAGATTGCCGACGAGCATGGCGCGCGTGTTCGCATCGGCAACCGCAGCGCCGCCGACGCTCATGGCGCGAGCGGTGTTGCCGGCGCACAAGTTTCGTTATCATTTTCCAATCTCGCCGCTGCGCCGAGCGCCGACCCCACCCAGCCCGCGGCAGCGCGGGCGCATTGAGTTTCCATGGCCACCATTCTTGTTGTTGACGACGAACTCGGCATCCGCGCGCTGCTCTCGGAGATCCTCACCGACGAAGGCCACGCCGTCGAAGTGGCCGAGAACGCGGCCCAGGCCCGCGCCGTGCGCCAGCGTTGCAAGCCCGAACTGGTGCTGCTCGACATCTGGATGCCCGATGTCGACGGCATCTCGCTGCTCAAGGAATGGGCCGCCAGCGGGCAGTTGACGATGCCGGTGATCATGATGAGCGGCCACGGCACGATCGATACCGCGGTCGAAGCCACCAAGTTCGGCGCCATGGCCTTCCTGGAAAAACCGATCACGCTGCAAAAGCTGTTGCGCGCGGTCGAACAGGCCCTGGTCAAACCGACGTCGCGTGCGCCTGGGGCATCGGGCTTGGCCGGCAGCGCCATGTCATCGGGCCCGGCCGCGGCCATGGCGCCCGTGTCCGCACCGCTGCGCGCCGAGATCGCCTATCTGCACGAAGCCGTGCCGGCGCTGGTCGGCCATGCCCATGTCATGGCCGTACCGGTCGGTCCGCAACGCGAACAAAGCTTCGAGCTCGACCGCCCATTGCGCGAAGCGCGCGACGCCTTCGAGAAGAGCTACTTCGAGTTCCACCTGTCCAAGGAGAACGGCTCGATGACCCGCGTGGCCGAGAAGACCGGCCTCGAACGCACGCACCTGTATCGCAAGTTGAAGCAGCTGGGCGTCGATCTGACGCGCAACAAGCGCGGCGGGCCGGCGTAAACCTCGCCGCTATAATTCGCCCCCCTCCTCAGGCCAAGTAGCTCAGTTGGTAGAGCAGCGGACTGAAAATCCGCGTGTCGGTGGTTCGATTCCGCCCTTGGCCACCAAGTTACTCCTCCCAGGGAATCCAAAGATGTCCCAGGAAGTCAAAAAGCCCTAGAGAATCAACGCTCTAGGGCTTTTTTCTTGTCTCAAGAAGTTCCTGCAAGGACCCTTGAAATCCTGCCCGCTCGTGCAGTAACTTTCGCAGTAACTCGGCTGCGGCTGCTCAAAAAAGCAGCAGTTACTGCAATGGCTCGCTACCTTATCCCATCCGATGCGACGATCAAAGCCGTCCACCCTGGTGATCCCAGTAAGCGGTTGACCGATGGCGACGGGCTGTACCTGCTGTTGTTCGTCAAGGGCGGCGCGCATGGTTGGCGCTTCGACTACAGCTTCCACGGTCGACGCAAGACCCTCTCCTTCGGCACCTATCCCGACACCTCGCTCGCCCTCGCCAGGCGCAAGGCGGATTCGGCACGACAGCTCATCGCTGAGGGCATCGACCCCAGCCAGAAACGAAAGGCTGAGAAGGAGTCCTACGTGCAGGCTCGCATTGCCGACGAGCGCGAAGCGCATGGGCTGCCTCCACAGGACTCCTTCGAGGCAGTCGCCCGCGAGTGGTTTGCCGTCAAGCGCGACAGTTGGGCACGCAGCTACTCCGACAAGATCATTGCCCGGCTCGAGACGGACGTGTTCCCGTGGATCGGACGCGTTGCCGTAGGCAGCGTCACCCCGCCGCAATTGCTCGAGGTGCTGCGGCGCATCGAGGCGCGCGGCGTGGTGGAGACCGCGCACCGCGCGTTGCAAGACTCCAGCCAGGTCTTTCGCTACGCAGTGGCCACCGGCAAGGCGGCCAGTAATCCCGCGCGCGACCTCAAGGATGCGCTCAAGCGACCGAACACGAAACACTTCCCCGCAATTATTGAGCCCAAGCGTTTTGGCGAGTTGCTTCGCGCTTGCGACAACTATGCCGCGACGCCCGTCGTTCGCGCAGCGCTGAAGCTGGCGCCGATCTTGCTGCTTCGGCCGGGTGAACTGCGCTTCGCCGAGTGGTCCGAGATCGACCTCGATGCGGCGATGTGGACAGTGCCCGCGCTGCGCATGAAGCGCGAACTGCGCGCGAAGCTGCATGGCGCCCCGCACCTGGTGCCGCTGCCCAAACAGGCCGTTGCGGCACTGCGCGAGCTGCGGACGTTGACGGGCTCGGGCCCCCTTGTCTTCCGTGGTGAGCGGCATCACGACCGCGCGATGAGCGAGAACACTATCAATGCTGCATTGCGAGCAATGGGATTTCCGGCCGACGAAGTGACGGGCCACGGTTTTCGCGCGACGGCGCGAACGATGCTGCACGAACGCCTCGGCTTCGACCCCAACGTCATCGAAGCACAACTGGCTCACTCGGTACGCGACAACCTCGGGCGAGCCTACAACCGGACCGAGTTTGTCGAGCAGCGGCGGGCGATGCTGCAGCGCTGGGCCGACCATCTCGACAAGTTGCGGCGCGGCGCCGACCTGGTGCCGTTGCGCAAGGTGAAGCAGGCGAAGCGATCGACGTAGACCGCTTTGCCGCCAGCGGGCTCAGCCCGCGATCTGGTCGAGACGCTCTGCCAGCAGTTGGTGCTGGGCCGCGAAGCGTTTGGCATTGCTCTTCTTCAACTTGGCCAGGTTCATCAGTTTCCACTTGAGCGCCGGCAGTTCGCGCAGGTGCGGCATCGACATCAGTTCCCAGGCAGGATCACCCTGGACCAACGACAGCAGGAAGTCCCGATGCGTAGGGGTCAACTGCCGCGGCAGTACTTGGAGCAGACGCGCCTGCATCTTTACGAGCGTGTCCAGTTCGACCGTGTCGCGTGTCATACCGGCGAACTCGCCCGTGAAGGCAGGCTCCAGCGGCTTGGTCTTCGGGAACAGGACTTCGTGGACGGGGCGGTTGTGCCCTGCCAGGTAGACCACGAAGCAGTCGACGAATGATTGCTGCCAGCCGAAGTGCTCCAGCATGTGCACCACATCGAAGATGTCGCGCGGATGCTGACGGTCCATCGCCGCGACGAGCTTGCTGCCGTAGAGCTCCGCCGTGGCCAGCACGGGAACGGTGAGGTCCGTCGTGAATAGCTCCTGCGCGGCGGCAACGAGCGAACGCGTCTCGACTGGCAGGGCTGTGCCCCGAAAGACGAAGTTCACCTCGACCTTGACCTGCGCTGCTTCGTTGCTGACCACGAGCTTGACGTCGTCACCCTCGGCGTTGGCGGGCACGTGGGAGTGGTATCCCTTGCCGGCGAGCGCAGCCTGCATAGCGGCCAATTCCTGGGCGATGGCCTGCAAGGCGCCTTGGCGGTCCGGGCGATGGTCGACAAACACGAGGTCGATGTCGACCGAGAGGCGTGGCATCTCCTGCACGAACAGGTTCAATGCGGTGCCGCCCTTCATCGCGAAGCGGCCGGAGGTGAAGACGGCGGGTGCAATGTCGAGCAGCAGCCGGACGGTGTCGATGTAGTTCTGGTTCATGTCCGCTTGAGGTCCAGGCGCTCGCCGGTGCGGCCGACCGCGACCCATCGCGCGCCGCCCCCGATGCGTTCGCTGTGTTTGCTGGCGAGCGCTGCCCAAGGCAGCTTCATTGTGGATGCGAAGGTGGCCGCCATGCGCACGACCTTGATCCGGGTCGTGTGCATCAGCAGTTCGTCGAGGACCGCCTCGCGCAAACCCGACAGGCTCTCGACCAGCTCCCGTGTCTCGGTCAACGACTGCTCCTTGCCAACGTCACTGAGCAGTTCCAGCAGCGCCCGCTCGGGGACCGACACTTGGACCCGCGGGTCGCCCGCGGGCAGAGGCTGCAAGCCGA
This sequence comes from uncultured beta proteobacterium, assembly GCA_963741125.1. Lineage (GTDB taxonomy): Bacteria > Pseudomonadota > Gammaproteobacteria > Burkholderiales > Burkholderiaceae_C > CADEEN01. Next base: position 101,780 of record CAVUGY010000012.1, on the reverse strand, counting down.
ATGCCTTGGACAATGTGTCGTCGAACAGTTGCGTGGCCTGGTAGCCCGCCGAGAATCGCTGCGTGAACCACTCGGGCAAGCGCCGCGGCGTGTCGCCCCACAAGCTTAGGTGTTCGCGGAACGCGATGTTCTGGCGCACACCCCGCCATGCAAGGGCCGTCTTGCTGCCGACATGAAGGCCCGGCGTCTGCGCCGACAGGAAGGCCAGGCTGCCGTCGCGCGTGAGCGTGTCGCCAGCCAGCATGTAGACGCCGCGCGCCAGGTGCACCAGCCAGCCGCTTCGGGCCAGGGCCGAGGCGCGGAAGGCACTAAGGCCGCGCGCTTGCAAGCCAGCAGTGCTCAGCGGCTCGCCTCTGGGCAGGCTTGCGAGTAACGCCTTGAATGAAACGGGAGCGGCAGTTGAGTCCACGCGGCAACTGTAGGAAGTTTTTTGTTCGTCCACAAGCCAATTTGAATGGAAATGCGTAAGCAGTTGACGTTTAGGAACAACTGCAGGCGAAAAATCATTCCAAAATCTGCGCCGGATGAAGGGGTGTTTCCGCTCCGGTTGCTACGCCCAAGGGCGGCCCACAATGTGCCCACTTCGCCAATCGCCGCGAAGAAAGCCGACCAATATCAGGTGCCAATCACGTCATAGAAGCCGCATGGGCCTGAATATTCGTTGACGCTGCACGGGCCTGACAGCACGCGGCTGGCGGGTTTCGACAATGCCCATCAGGTGGGTGACAAACGGCGGGCCGAGCAGGATCACAGGCACCGACTGCGCACCGTTCGGCCCTATGAGTATCGCGACGCGGCGTCGTTGGTGGTGGACTTCTGGGCTGAAGTCGACGCGGTCATGCATGAAAGAGGAATCTGGCCATGAAGACATTGAAGGTGGGAATTGCTTCCTACGATGCGATGAAGGCGCGCACGATGGCGATCGCCAAGGGAAAGCTGAAACCAAAGGCCGGCGATCCCAAGGTCTGGTTCACTTCGCCCGAAAGTTTTGCCAAGCTGCTGTCGAACCGAAACCGGGCCTTGTTGGCGGTCATCGCCGACACGCGGCCAGAGTCGCTGAACGAGTTGGCAGCTCAAACTGGTCGCACACCCGGCAACCTGTCGCGAACGCTGCGCACGATGGAGCGTTATGGCCTGGTGCGCCTGCACAAGGGCGAACGCGGGATGGTTCGGCCCGAGGTGCCCTATCGCGATGTTCAACTGGAGATGACTCTGTCGTAGCCACTGGCATGGGGGCCGATTCGACGCATGGTCCGCGCAGTCGACTCGGCCCGGATCGGCCGCAACGACGAACGTCTCGTCATGTCCGGGACTGCCAGTTCGCAACCGCACCAGGAAGTTGAGCGTCGGCGCCAGGGCTTCGCCAGCCAAAGGCTGCTTTCCGCAGCGGTCCTGACGTTGCGCTCCCGGTCAGGTCCTGCCGATCGGCCTTCGCCCTCGCATGTCAGCAGATGGCCGGTACACCACGCGAGGAGACAATGCCGAGCATCAACAAGGCGATGCACAGCCGATGTAGAGCTCAAGAGTCAGCTTTGCGCTGCTGAACTGCCGGACGACGTGAAGCTGAGAGGATCCGCCGACCCTCTGCTGTCCTTGGCCATAACGGCCCGAGCGTCGAGAGTGCAGCACGAAGGCGACGTCGTCGCTGGTGCCGACGCCCAATTCGTGGAGGAAGTTTGCTGTCGCCGTGTTGCGGCCGCGCATGGTCCTCGACGCGCGGGAAGCAGGACAGCGCCGGCGCATTGGAGTGGGCGCGCGCCGCGGCGCCGATCATCTCGTAGGTGCTGTTTGGCAGCGGATCGTCATGCTCGCGTTCGAGAGCGAGCACGTCTGCGATGGAGGCGAATCCGCACATGCTTTGACGTTCCTGAGGTGGACCTTCACGGCACCAGGACCGCTCGGCCGGGTCGGCCCGCCGACACATGCTCGAACGCGGCAACGGCGTTATCGAAGGGCACAGCGATGCCGATGGGCAGCGCAAGCCATCGGGCTCGAACGCCTTCGGCGAGCGCATCAAGGGCTTCGCGGTCGGGCTTGAAGATGGTCCAGTCATAGCGAGCCTTCGGCGCGCGCGAGGCGACAATGGCGCGAACCCGGTTCCGGTCGCTGCGACTGGCCCACGCCCCGCCGAGCCATCCTAGCCGGTCGAAATTCGAGAGCAATGGGTGCACCGTCGTCGCCTGGCCCACCGCTCGCGGGCCGAGGCGCGATGCCAGCAGCGCATCGTCGTTCCAGTTGGCGAAATTCAGCACCGCGTCGAAATCCGCGGGCAGCGACTCGATGCAGCCCGGTCCGTGCTCGACGGTCACCCGTGCACCGAGGTCCTGACCGATCTGGCACTGGCCTTTTCCGCAGATCGCAGTGATCTCGCAGCCCCAGTGGCGAAGCACCTGCGTGGCCAAGCGGCCGAGGCCACCGGTGGCACCGTTAATCAGCACGCGGGCGCCACGCGCGTTGCGAGCGTTGATTGCCGTCGAGCGCAGCGCGAGCCACATGGTCGTGAAGGAATAGGGCAGCACTGCCAGTGCGGGTGGATCGGCATCGTCCGGGGCGGGCCGCAGGCAGTCCTGCGGCACCACGACGTGTGATGCATGCGCGCCGCCCGCGCGGCCGGTGCCCAGCAGGCCGAAGACGCGTTGGCCAGGCGCAAGGCGCCTCACGTCAGCCCCGATGGATTCGATGACACCGGCGACGTCATTGCCGAGCACGAGCGGAAATCGCGCCGCGCCCTTGAGCCCCAGCAGGCGATGTCCATAGCCGGCCGCGCGCTTGACGTCGATCGGGTTCACCGAGGTAGCCTGAACCCGCACCAACACCTCGCCTGTGCCAGTTCGGGGCAACTCGACGCTGCGCACGGCCAGGCGCGGTGGCGTGGCGGCCTCGGTGCATAACAGTTCACGCCGCATGTCTGATCTCCTGGACGAGGTATTCCGTCGAGCGTGAGGAATTGGCATCGACAAGCATCATAGTGACGATTATGTCATCATGACATGATTGTCGTTCATACCTATCCAATCGCTGGGGACAATCCACGCATGCAGACGCAAGATCACCGCCACCGTGTCGCCGCCGAGCGCCGCGAACGCATGCGTGCCCGCCTGCTCGCGAGCGCGATGAGGCTGGTCGCGGTAAAGGGCCTTGCGGCGACGTCGATCGACGATGTGATCTCCGCCGCCGAGGTGTCGCGGGGCACGTTCTACAAGTACTTCACCTCGCCCGATGTGCTGTTCCGGGAACTCGCGATCGAGATCGCCAACGAGCTGGTCGGGATGGCCGAACCCGTGGTGCTGAGCTACGACGACCCGGCTGAACGGGTGTCGAGCGGTATGCGCCTGGTGGCCAGGCTGGCCATCGACCACCCACTGGCCGCCAGCTTCGTGGTCCGCCTTGGCTGGCCGGACGCACGGGGCCCGAACATGTTGCTCGACTTCGTGAGGCGAGACCTGAACGATGGCATCCGCCGGGGGCGCTTTGCGCGCATGCCGATCGCGCTGGCCCTGAACATCGTGACCGGCGCCGTGCTCGGCGCGACGCATTGCATGCTCGAGCCGGGATGTGCCAGCGACTTCGCGGAACAGAGCGCCGCCGCCGCGCTGCGCGGGCTGGGGCTGGACGCGAAGAGCGCTGAACGCATCGCCCGCAGCCCGCTGAAGCCGGTCCAGATTCTGGCGGAAGGCTTGCTGATCGAGACATCCGAATCCCCGGCACCGACCGAAGCGAATGCAAACCGCAGCGGGGTCCGGCGCCGTAAGCTCAGTTGAGGTTCGCTGGCGCGGAGGCGACAGCAAGACTTGTTTCGCACGCATAGCGACAATTCGTTCCGGTCTTAACGCAGGACGCAACGCGTGGCACGCTCGCCATCCAACTCAAATCCTGTTCGCGTTCGCTTCGACGAGTTCGAACTCGATGAGGCGAATGCCTGGCTGCTGCGAGACGGCAAGGCCGTCTCGCTTGCGCCCACGCCCTTCAACTTGCTGTGTGCGCTGGCGCGCCAGCCGGGCGCGCTGCTCACAAAGGGCGCACTGCTCGACGCGGTATGGGGCCACCAGTTCGTCACCGAATCCGTACTCAAGACGGCCATCAGTGACTTGCGCGCAGCGCTCGGCGACAACCCCCGCGAGCCGCGATTCATCGAGACCGTGTCCCGGCGTGGCTACCGCTTCATTGCGGTGCCGGCCGCCGCGACTGCGGCACAGCCAGTCGCCGTCTCTGCGCCGTCAGGCTCGCAGCAGTCGCCGCCGTTCATCGGCCGCGCAGGCGCCATGGCTTGGCTGCAGCAGGCGTGGGACCAGGCCCGCAGCGGGCAGCGCGCGGTAGTCTGGGTCGCCGGCGAACCGGGCATCGGCAAGACCACGCTGATCGAGCACTTCGTCGCCAGCCTCGGGGGCACCGCCTGCGCACGCGGGCAGTGCGTGGAGCACTACGGCACGGGCGAGCCTTACCTGCCGGTGCTGGAAGCGCTGGCCGAGCTGTGCCGCGGGGACCGCACACTGCCAGCGCAGCTGCGCAGCGTCGCGCCGACCTGGCTTCTGCAGCTGCCGTGGTTGAGCACCGCGGAGGAACGTGACGCGCTGAAGCGCGAGCTGGCCGGCGCCGGCCCCGACCGCATGCTGCGCGAAATGGGCGAGTTGCTCGACCGCTACACCGAACAGCGGCCCTTGCTATTGGTGACCGAAGACCTGCACTGGAGTGATCGGGCAACCCTCCAGCTGATCGACCACGTCGCCCGGCGCCGAGGGCGCGCGCGCCTGATGTGGCTATCGAGCTTCCGGCTGGCCGAGGTGATCGCGCTGGACCATCCGCTCAATCCGTTGCGGCACGAACTGCGCCAGCACCGCCTGTGCAAGGAGGTGGTGCTCGACCCGTTCTCGGAGGCCGAGGTCGCCGACTGCATCGCACAGCACTCGGCCTCGCTCGCGCGCGACGACGCATTCGTGCGTGCGCTGCACGAGCGCACGGACGGCGTCCCGCTGTTCGTCTCGTCGGTAATCAGCGAGGTGATGGAACGCACGGCGGACGACGCGGCCGTGGAGCAGCTCGCAGCAATGGCGGTGCCGGAGAACCTGGCGGCCATCATCGACCACCACATCGCCAGGCTGGACAACGAGCCGCGCGCCCTGCTCTCGGCGGCGGCCGTCTGTGGGGTGGAATTCCGCGTCGACACGGTGGCGCTGGCCCTGGAGCGCGATGTCGCATCGGTGGCCGATGCCTGCGAGGTGCTGGTGCGCGAACAGGTGTGGCTCGTCGCGCCGCGCACAATGCATGGCGACGCGGCAGGCGAGTTGCCCTACGCGTTCCGGCACGCACTGTTCCGCCAGGTCCTGTACGAGCGCACGGCGCCCGCGGCCCGGACTCACCTGCACCGCAAGGTCGGCGCGGCCCTCGAACGGGAGCGATCGGCTGGCGTGCCGGTGGCGGCGGCAGAGTTGGCAATGCACTTCGAACGCGGGCGTCAACCGATGACCGCACTGCGCTACTACGCCGAGGCGGCGCAAGCCGCGCTGCGGCACTTCAGCCCGGCGTCGTGCCTGAGCCTCACCGAGCGCGCCTCGGCGCTGCTGCAACAGGCGCCGACAGGGGAAGAGCGCGACGCGCTCGAGATCGTGATCGCCACGTTGCACGGTGCAGCGGCCTTTCAATCGCTGGGCGTGGGCAGCGAAGCCAGAAACGCCTTCGAGCGCGCTTACACGCTGCTGCCGGCCATGCCCGGGCACGCGATGCGCGGGCGACTGCTGTATGGCTTCGGCTACGTACTGAGCCTGCGCGGCGAGTATGCGCATGCGCTGGCGGTGGCCGAACGCGCCGAAGCGCTCGCGTCGGAAGCGAACGACCCGGCACTGACGCTGGTGGCGTGCATCTTGCACGGCCAGGTGCACCATTTGCAGGGCCGGCCGCAGGCGGCGCGCGCATCGTTCGAGCGCGGGCTCGCCGCCGCCGAGGTGCTGGAAACGGCGCCCTCGGAGATTTTCGTCGCCGACACGCAGGTGACGTTGCACGGACTGCTGGCCATAGTGTTCGTGCAGCGCGGCCTGGTCGAGCAGGCGCACGCGCATGCGCTGCGTGCGCGCGAGCGCGCACGCGAGCTGCGCCATCCGATGACGCGCCTGGACGCCACCTGGCGGCTGGCGCTGCTCGAAGTGCGCCTTGGCAACGCCGAACGCGTCGCTGCCCTGGCCGAAGAGATGCAGGCACTGGTCGACGAGTTCTCGCTGGCGCAGGGCCGCACGGCGTGCCGCTGGTTCCGCGGCTGGGCGCAGGCCTTGAACGGCATCGCCGCTCGAAGGCTACCGCCTGATCCGCGAGGCCTTCGAAGAGAACACCCGGCTCGGCATGCGCTCCGGCGCCAGCGAGGTGCTGGGATATGCGGTGCAGGCCCTGCTGCTGGCCGGCGATTGCGATGCGGCGCAAGCGCAGCTTCGGGAAGCGCTGCAGATAGCGGACGAACTGGCCGAGCGCGTGTACCTGCCGCAGCTGTGGCTGCTGGAGGCGGCGATCGCCCGTGCGCAAGGGCGGGCCGGGGCCGGCGCCGCCTCGGCCCGGCGCGCGATCGAGGAGGCGCGCGCGCAGGAGACGCCCTGGCTCGAACTGCTCGCGCTCGTCGACCTGTGCGAGCACCACGACGCGGCGGCCACGGAGCGCAGCGCCCTGGCTGTTCTTGTCGGCCGCTTGCCAGAAGCGGGCGACACCCTGCCGGTGCGGCGCGCGCAGTCGATCTTGGGCGGTGAAGCCGGCCTGACATCGCGTGCGGTGCGGGGTCCTTAGCGGCTATTCTTGCGCACACGCCCCGCCCACAGCTTCCGGGCCAGCGTGAGCACCACCGAGCCGGTGATCGCAGCCCAGAGCCGCGCGCGCGGTGCACCGGCAACGCTGTACGCCAGCGACGCGCCTTGTCGGTAGAGGAAGGCCAGCGGCAGGATCGCGAAGCCGACGATCAGCGCATGCCGGGCCGTGAACTGTCCAAGCGAGTGCGCCCAGCCCAGGAGCGCAGCGGGATCGGTGCGCTGCGTCAGCACCAGCAGGGCACCCGGGCTGGCAAGCTGGCTTCGCCAGCGAGCGGCCTGAGTTCCATGTGCCCTGGCCCCGATGGGGGCTGCGCGGTGGTGGCGCGAGTCAATGCTACGGACGCTCGCCGCCGGAGGTGTCGGCGACGAGTCGAGATTGCGTCGTGCTTGCGGGCGAGCGCAGTCTCGACCGAACGCCGACCTTTCGCTGACGACTCGACCGGGAGTCCGGCCTACGCTGTGGCCGATCCTTACCTTCGCTACCTCGCCATGACGCTGAACCCTGAATCCAAGTACCCGAACCGCCGCGCGTACGTGCTGAAGCTGCGCGGCGACGCCACTGCCGTGGCGCTCGCCGGCCGCATCGAAAACCTGGTCACCGGGCGCCAGCGGGAATTTGCGTCCGCGGCCGAGTTGCTGGCATCCATTGCCAGCGACCTCGAGTGCGCCGCCACCGAGCGGCCCGCCAGCGACACCGTCGAATGAGCCGCACGCATGGCGACCGAACCGCGACGCAACGCTGACGACTTCGCGTCCAGCACACCCTACGCTGACACCCCATCGAATCCACACGAGTCCACTCCGATGTCACCTACATCCGCCTTCCCGCTGTCCCGATCTGCCGGGCCGAAGACCGTCCGACGTGGCGGTCAGCTGACCGGCCTCATCGCCATGACGGCGCTGGCCGCATCGATCACCCTGGTGTTCACTGGCTGCTCCACGCCGGTCTCCGTTGCCAAGGTCGACGTGCCGGCCCAGTTCGCCGGCGGTGCCGCCATCGATGTGGAGCCCGAAGCTGTGTGGTGGGAGAGCTTCGATGACCCGGTCCTGTCCGACCTGGTGCGCCGTGCCGCGCGCGAGAACCGCGACGTGAAGATCGCCGCAGAGCGCGTGCGCGCCGCGCGTGCCGGCGTGACGGTCAGCCGGTCGTTCCTGATGCCCAGCGTCGGCGCGGCCGGCTCGGCCGGCGACCGCAGCAGCGGCTACGGCAGTGCCGTGAAGCAGGCGATGCCGGACACCAAGGGCGCCAGCGCCGGCCTCGACGTCTCGTGGGAGGTCGACCTCACCGGCCGCCTGCGCGCCGGCGCGTCGGCGGCGACTGCCGAAGCGCTGGCCGCCGAGCACGGCGTGCGCGGCGTGCGCCTGCTGGTGATGACCGACGTCGCCACCAACTACTTCACGCTGGTCGGCGCGCTGCGCCAGCTCGACACCGTGCGCGCGATCTCCGCGGCCCATGACGAGACGCTGCGCCTGGTGACGGCGCGCCAGCGCGCGGGCCTGGCGACGTCGTTCGACGTCGAGCGCGCGCAGACCGAGGCCGAATCGGCGCGCGCGCAGATCCCGCCGCTGGAGACGCTCGCGGCCGTCTCGCGGCACCGCATCGCCGTGCTGATCGGCGACCAGGCCTTCAACGCCGCGCGCATCGTGCCCTGGCGCGGCGACGTGGTCGTGCCGCCGGCCCAGCCCGGGACAACCCGCCACGCTGCTGCAGCGCCGGCCCGACGTGCTCGCCCTGATGGCGCAGCTGGATGCGGCCAATGCGCGCCGCAAGCAGGCCGCGGCCGAATGGTTCCCGCGGCTGTTTCTCGGCGCGTCGTTCGGCCGCCAGAACGTGGAGCTGAACAGCATCGGCCTGGGCGCCGCCCGCTTCACCAACGTGGCCGGCCTGCTGGCGATGCCGATCTTCAACGCCGGCCGCACGCAGGCCATCAACGAGATCGCCGAGAGCGGCCAGCGCGAGGCGCTGCTGCGCTACGAGGACGGCATCGTGCGCGCGCTCGAGGACGTCGAGAACGCGCTGGTCGCGCTGCGCGTCGAGCGCCAGCGCGTCGACATCGCTGCAGACCGCCGCCGCCTCCGCCGAAGCGGCGCTGGGCCGCGCGCAATCGCTCTACGACCGCGGCCAGATCGACCTGCTGCCGCTGCTCGATGCGCAGCGCACGCGCCTGGCGGTGCGCCTCGGCGCCAACGACAGCAGCACCCAGCTGCTGCTCGACAGCGTGCAGCTCTACAAGGCGCTGGGCGGCGGCTGGCAGGTGTTCGAGCCGCGCCGACCAGCCAACGGCCCAGCGCCACGCAGCCGCCGGCGTCGCACGCCGCAATCCTGAAATCCATTGCCTTACACGAGGAACCGTCTTGAAGAACTCATTCCCCGCGGTCGTCGCCTTGGCCGTCGCCGCCATGCTCTGCGCCTGCAGCCCGGACAAGCCGCCCGCCGAGGCGCCGCGGCCGGTGCGCACCGTCGAAGTCCGCTATGACCAGGCCCGCGAAGCCAACCGCTACGTCGGCACCGTGCAGTCGCGCCACGAAGTGGACGCAGGCCTTCCGCGTCGGCGGCAAGGTCGTCGCAGCGCAAGGTCGACGTCGGCCAGTTCGTGCGACGAAGGCGACGTGCTGGCCGTGCTGGACGACGCCGACTACCGGCTCGCCGAGGAAGCGGCGCGCCAGCAGTGGACAGCCGCCGTCACGCAGGCGCGCCAGGCCGAATCGGACCGCCAGCGCCTGGGCAACCTGAAGACCGACGGCTCGGTCAGCGCGGCCGACGACGAGCGCGCGCACAGCGGCGCGCAGACCGCGCACGCGGCCGCCGAGGCCGAGGCGCGCAAGCTCGAACTCGCGCGCAACCGCCTCAAGTACACCGTGCTGCGCGCCTCGCGCAGCGGCGTGGTCACCGCCGTGCGCTTCGAGGTCGGTCAGGTCGTCGCCGAAGGGCTGCCGGTCGTCGCGATCGCCAACCCCGGCGAGCCCGAGATCGTGGTCGACGTGCCCGAGGACCAGGTGGCGGCCTTCAAGACCGCGCGCTTCAAGGCAGCGCTGGCGAGCGCGCCGGCCGACACCTTCGACGTGGCGCTGCGCGAGCTGTCGCCGCAGGCTGCGGCGCAGACGCGCACCTACCGCGCCCGGCTGAAGCCGGTGAACGCCCGCGCGCTGCCGCTCGGTGCGACCGCCACGCTGGTGACCGACCGCGTGGTCTCGGACGTGCAGGTGGCCGCGATTCCCGCCACCGCGCTCACGCAGGCGACGGCCAGCCGGCGGTGTGGGTGGTCAAGCGCGCTGGCAAGGAGCCGGTGGGCAGCGTCGACCTGATGCCCGTGGCGGTGCATCGGCTACCGCAACGATCTGGCGCTCGTCTCCGGCTTGCCGGCCGGCGGGCAGGTCGTCACCGCGGGGGTGCAGAAGATGGCGCCCGGACTGAAAGTCGCGCTGCCTGGTTCGTTGCCGCCGCAGCAGCCCCTGAAACGAACACGGTGGCCGCGCGATGAACAACTTCAACCTCACCGAATGGGCGCTCGAGCATCGCGCCGTGGTGCTCTTCCTGATCATCGTGGTCGGGGTCGCGGGCGTCTTCAGCTTCTCCAAGCTCGGCCAGCTCGAGGACCCGAAGTTCTCCGTGCCGTCGATGACGGCCACCGTGATCTGGCCCGGCGCGAGCGCACAGCAGATCCAGGACGAGGTGCTGAACCGCATCGAGAAGAAGTTCGAGCAGCTCGACCACTTCGAGAAGGTCGTCACCTTCGCGCGCCAGGGCTACGGCGGCATGACGATCACCGTGAAGGGCGGCACCTCGCACAAGGACCAGCAGGAGGCCTGGTACCAGGCGCGCAAGAAGTTCTCCGACCTCAAGCTCGAGCTGCCCGACGGCGTCGTCGGCCCGATCTTCAACGACGAGTTCGGCGACGTCTACTCGCTGCTCTATGCCGTCAAGGGTGACGGCATCGGGCACGCGGAGCTGTCCGACGTCTCCGAGGACATCAAGCGCCGCCTGCTCAAGGTGCCCTACGTGAAGAAGGTCGACCTCCTGGGCAAGCAGGAGCAGAAGGTGTACGTGGAGTTCTCGCACGAGCGCCTGGCCGCGCTCGGCATCACGCCGCTGGCCATCGCCGAGAGCCTGAAGAGCCAGAACGCGATGATGCCCGGCGGCTCGATCGACACCAGCCAGGACCGCGTCTTCGTGCGCGTCAGCGGCCAGTTCACGAATCTGGACGACATCCGCAACGTGCCGATCGCCGCCGGTGGCCGGACCATCAAGCTCGGCGACATCGCGACCGTCAAGCGCGGCTTCCAGGACCCGCCGATCTACACCGTCCGCCACAACGGCCAGGACGTGCTGATGGTCGGCATCGTGATGACCGACGACGGCAACGTCGTCGAGCTCGGCAAGGCCGTGCAAGACGCGGTCGCGAAGGTGCAATCCGAACTGCCGCACGGCATCGAGCTGGAGCGCGTCGCCGACCAGCCCACCACCGTGAAGGATTCCGTGTGGGAATTCGAGCGCTCGCTGATGGAAGCGCTGGTGATCGTGATGGCGGTGAGCCTGCTGAGCCTGGGCTTGCGCACCGGCCTCATCGTCGCCATCTCGGTGCCGCTGGTGCTCGGCGTGGTCGCCATGGTGATGCTCGCGATGGGCTGGAACCTGGAGCGCATCTCGCTCGGTTCGCTCATCATCGCGCTCGGCCTGCTGGTGGACGACGCGATCATCGCCATCGAGATGATGGTGGTGAAGATGGAAGGAGGGCTGGGACCGCGTGAAGGCGGCCGCCTTCTCCTATTCCTCCACCGCGATGCCCCGCCTGTCGGGCGCCCTCATCACCGTCGCTGGCTTCATGCCGATCGGCTTCGCGCACTCCACGACCGCCGAATACGCGGGCGGCATCTTCTGGATCGTCGGCATTGCCGTGGTGTTCTCGTGGCTCTGCTCGGGCATGATCACGCCTTACCTCGCGGTGAAGATGCTGCCCAAGGACTTCGGCAAGCACCACCACGGCGCGACCCGTACGACACGCCCTTCTACCGCAGGCTGCGCGGCTGGATCGACTTTGCGCTCGAGAAGCGCTGGCTGATCATCGGCGTGACGGCGGGCGCCCTGGTGCTCGCGCTGGCCGGCATGAAGTTCGTGCCGCAGCAGTTCTTCCCGAACAGCGAGCGCCCTGAGCTGATCCTCGACCTGCGCATGAAGGAAGGCTCGTCGTTCCAGGCCACGACCGAACAGGTCAAGCGCATGGAAGCGATCCTGAAGAAGGACGAGGACGTCAAGTTCTTCACCGCCTACACGGGCGCCGGTTCGCCGCGCTTCTACCTCGCGCTGTCGCCCGAGCTGCCCAACCCCGGCTACGCCCAGTTCATCGTGATGACCAAGGACATGGAAGCGCGCGAGCGCGTGCGTTCGCGGCTGATGGCCATCGGTCGACAAGGAGTTCCCGCAGGCCTGGGTGCGCGTCACGCGCCTGGAAATGGGCCCCGCCGTGGGATACCCGGTGCAGTTCCGCGTGGTCGGCCCCGACACGCAGAAGGTGCGCGAGATCGCCCGCCAGGTCGAACAGGTCATGTCCGCCAGCCCGAAGGTGCGTGACGTGCAGTTCGACTGGAACGACCCGGTGCGCACGCTGAAGGTCGAACTCGACCAGGACAAGGCGCGCGCGCTGGGCCTCACGCCCGCCGACGTGAATCTCGTCACCCAGACGCGTGATGAACGGCGCGACGCTGTCGCAGCTGCGCGAGCACGAGAACCTGGTGGACATCGTCGCGCGTGCCGTGCCGAAGGAGCGCCTGGACCTGGACACGCTGAAGGACGTGAACATCTACACGCGCGCCGGCACCGTCGTGCCGCTGGCCCAGGTGGCGAAGGTGAAGTACGAGCTCGAAGAGCCCGTGCTGTGGCGCCGCAACCGCGACATGGCGATCACCGTGCGTGCCGACGTCAAGGACGGCGAGCAGGCCGTGTCCGTCACCAAGGAAATCGCGCCGCTGCTCAAGGACATCGAGGCGCAGGCTGCCCGCCGGCTACCGCGTCGACGTGGGCGGCGCCGTGGAAGAAAGCGACACGGCCAACAAGGCCCTGGCCGCCGTGGCGCCGGTGATGGTGCTCACCATCCTGCTGATCCTGATGCTGCAGCTGCAGAGCTTCTCGACGATGGCGATGGTGTTCCTCACCGCGCCGCTGGGCCTGATCGGCGTCGTGGCCGCGCTGCTGGTGTTCCGCGCCCCGCTCGGCTTCGTGGCGATCCTTGGCATCATCGCGCTCGGCGGCATGATCATGCGCAACTCGGTGATCCTGATCGACCAGGTGCGCACCGAGATGGAGGAAGGCCGCGACGCCTGGAATGCCATCGTCGATGCCGCCCTGCACCGCACGCGCCCCGTGGTGCTGACCGCCGCCGCCACCGTGCTCGCGATGCTCCCGCTCACGCGCAGCGTGTTCTGGGGCCCGATGGCTCTCGCGATCATGGGCGGCCTGACGATCGCCACGGTGCTGACCATCTTCTTCGTGCCGGCGCTGTACGCCGCGTGGTTCAAGGTCCGCCGCCATCAGTTGGCTGGCGGCACCGCCCCGATTCCTGGTCCTGCGGCGCTCGCCTCGTGACGACCTGGCAGCTCTCGACGATGTTGCGACAGCGCGCGCGCGCGCTGCTCGTGTGTACGGCGGCCTTGCTGCTGGGCGCCTGTTCGACGGTGCGGCCCTGGATCAATCAGCCGATCGCGGCGACGTCGCCGGCTCCTGCCACATCGATGATGGTTCCTGTGGTCGACGCCCGGGAGCCCGCGCACTCGATCGTCGCCGCGGTCACCCTGTCAGGGGGCGGCGCGCGCGCCGCCGCCTTCGGCCTCGGTGTGCTCGAGGAATTGAAGGCGACGTCATTCGAGTTGGACGGTCGGCCGACGACGCTGCTCGACGAGGTGGGCCTGATCAGTGGCGTGTCGGGCGGAAGCATCCTCGCGGGTTACTACGTGGCCTTCGGCGACGAGGTCTTCACCCGCTTCGAGCGCGACTTCCTGCTCGTGAACTTCCAGTCGGGCCTGATTCGGGAGATTCTTCTGTCACCGGTCACCGTCTATCAGCTCTCCTCGCCCTGGTACGGCCGCAGCGACACCCTGGCGCGGCAGCTCGACACCGTCTTTCGCGGCGTGACCTTCGGTGATCTGCGGGCGCAGCACTCGCGACGTCGCCTGCTCGTTACGGCCACCGACCTGACCACCGGTGCGCCGTTCGAGTTCACGCCCGACCAGTTCGCGCTGATCTGCTCCGACCTCGACAGCGTTCCGTTGTCCTTTGCGGTCGCCGCTTCGTCGTCGGTGCCGCTGCTGCTGAGCCCGATGACGCTCCGGAACTATGCCGGCAGTTGCCAGCCACCCGAGCCGTTGGACACAGAGCCACAGGCGGGTCCGAACCTCTCGGCCCGCCTGCTGCAGATCATCGCTGGCGCCTATCGCAATGCGGAAGAACGGCCGTACATCCATCTCGTTGACGGGGGTCTCGTCGACAACCTGGGCGTGCGCAGCCTGCTGGACCGCGCCGTCGCCACCGGGTCGCTGAGCGCCACCTTCGGCGGGCTGCCACCGGGCTCGGTGCACAAGATCGTGCTCGTGAGCGTGAACTCCGAGCGTGACACGACCGACCGCATCGACAAGAGCGACCGTGTACCCAGCACCTCCCAGGTGCTGGACGCGCTGGTGTTCGGCGCCGGCTCCCGGCTGACGACCGAGACCACCGCCATGTTGAGCGACGTCGCACAGCGACTGTCCGAGGAACTGCAGGCCGCCCGAGGACTGCCTGGCAGTCCGTTCGCCACCGATGCCGAGATCCACGTCATCAGCATCGGCCTGCGAGACCTTCAGGATGCTTCCTTGCGACACGCCGTGCTGCGCGTGCCGACCGCACTGACGATCCTGCCCGGGCAGGTTCATGAGCTCAGAGTCGCCGGTCGCACGGCACTGCGCGAATCGGCCGCCTTCCAGGAACTGCGGCGCAGCCTTAACGCGAGCGCCAGCGTCACGGCGCTCGCGACTAGCTTCGAGCCTTCGGCCTCGCGGAGCATGCCTTGATCGCCGATGCAAGCCCGCGCAACGGCACTCGCCAGCGTCGCAGACGCAAGCATGAGCGCGCCGAGGAACTGCGCGACGCGGCGCTGGCGCTGTTTGTCGAGAAGGGATTCGAGGCAACGCGGACCGAAGAGATCGCCGCCCTTGCGGGAGTCTCCAAAGGAACACTGTACTTGTACTATCCCAGCAAAGAGAAGCTGCTCGAGGCGGCCATCGACGCACCCGCACTTAACGCTTTTGCCAGGGTCTGTCGCGAGGCCGAACGTGATGGCAACAGCACCGACGCATTGCGCCGCGTACTTTCCAATTTCTGGGTGCAGCTTCAGGACGAGGCCGTCGCCAGCGTCCTGAAGCTGGTCATCGCCGAGGCCCGGCGATTCCCCGCAATCATGGAAGTCTGGCTGCGCGATGTCGTGAAGCCCGTGCGCTCGTTGGTCGCAGAAGTTGTCCTTCAAGGCATGGATCAACGCGAGTTCCGGAAGCTGGATCCGGACATGGTGGCGCATTCGCTGCTTCTGCCCATTTTCATGTCGTGCCTGCAACGACGCGTGATGGACACGGGCGCTCCGGCAGACCGATGTCTGGACGAACGATTCGTCCGGCAGCACGTCGAGCTTGTACTTCAAGGTCTTCGTTGCGATCCCGAGGCATCGAGCCGAGACCGAACCAGAGAAGGACAGTGAGCGTCATGCTGGGAAACCTACAGCACTATTGGAGCGGCGCGTTTCTCGCGGCCAACGCCTTCATCGGGCTGAACCTGGTTGGCGCACTCCTGCTCGGCATGCTGGTGGGGTACGAGCGTTCGTACAACGGCCGCGCCGCGGGCATGCGCACTTACGGGCTGGTCTGCATGGCCTCGACAGCCCTCACGGTGTTCGTTGGCCATGCGTCTCTGTGGTACGGCGGCACCGCCCCTTACATCCAGGCCGACCCCACCCGGGTGATACAGGGAATTGTCACGGGTGTCGGTTTCCTTTGCGCCGGTGTCATCATGAAGGACGGCCTCAGCATCAGCGGCCTCACGACTGCAGCGTCGATCTGGGCGGCCTCGGCCATCGGCGTTCTGCTCGGGGTGGGCTTCTATGCCGCCGCGCTGCTGCTGGCGCTATTGTGCATGCTGTCGATGTCGATGCTGCACCGGCTCGAGTCGAAACTGCCGGGCAGGTCAACGCTGGATGTGTCGCTCACTTTCCATCCAGCCAGTCCACCGAAGTTCGAAGACTTGACCAAGATGGCGGAGGTGCGTGGGTATCGGGTGCTGCATGACAGCCTGCGCATCACCTTTGCCGACAGTCAGCCAAGGTGGCGGTTTTGCGTCGTGGCGCTGGACCGTGCCCACGCAGCGTCATCGGCATTGCTCGCGGAGGAGATGGCCACATCGGGCGGGGTGTCTAGCTTCAGCATCGTTCCGGTGCGGAATTGATTCGCGCCCAATGCGCTTCAAACGGCTGCGGGCTTCGCTCCACGGGGGAAGCGCCAGGTCGCGTGAACCCGGCACCCTGTTTCGATCCCGGAGTGGACCTAAGGAAGAGGACGGTAGTGGAGTTGGCCATCGCCGCGGAGTAACTTCGGCAGTAACTCAGTGCCCGCACATGGGAGCTGACAAGCGTTCAGGCGCCTCACCGATGATCATGTGAGGGAGCCCTTGGCCACCAAACAAAACAAGCGCTTGGACGATTCGTCCAAGCCGGCGCGTGATTGCAGGTGTCGCTGTCGCCCGCTCGCGCAGCCCAGTGGGCGACGCCATCACGCGTGCGTCAGACGCGACGCGCCAGGGGCCCGAGGGTCACGAGTTCGAGTGCGCCGACGACCTGTTCGAAGTCGCGCGACGCCAGCATGGAATTTTCGACGAGGCCGGCCCTGACCGCACCGGCGTAGTGGGCCCGCCAGGCGTCGAAAGGCAGCGCGGCGATCGCGGTGCCGGCGGCCCACCCGGCGGACAGGCTGTCCGCCAGCCACGCCTCACCGACGGGCTTGCGAGCCGCGACCCACACGGCCGTCGGCGGCAGAGGCTCGGTCGGGCGCATGGTGAGCTGTGCCTCAGCGGGCGTACAGCCCGTGAGTGATGGGCGACCAGTTCCGGCGGCCACGCTCGTCGATGTCGCGCATGCGGCGTTCGAGGTCGTAGAGGTCTACCGACGCAGCCATGTAGGCCTCGTCGCGTTCCTTTTGCGACTCGATCGCGGGCAGCAGAGACTTCAGGATATTCAGCAGGCTTGTCATGATTGAGTGTTCCGTCGGCTCGTCGCCGAGGTCTGAGTTAAGGGTTTTCCCTTAGTCCATTATCGAGCAGAAAGCCTCCGACCGGGGGTCGAACTGGCACTTATTTGGGTGCTAAATCTTGTCACTTAGTGTGCACACACTGTTTACTCGTGCTTTACCCAATATTGCATGACATGTCTGCTTCGCCAGCCTGGTAGGCCGGGCGGGAGGTGCGGCAGTTGCTAGCAAGGTCTTCGAGTAGAGGCCTTGTTCATGAGCCTCTGGGCCGGCCAGCGAGGGAGCCTCGCAGGGCGCGCTCGGGCTTCGGCCGCGGTGCAAATTCGCTTGCCGTCGGCCGGCCCGATTCGTACCGCGTCGGGCTGCGAGCGTCGGCGGTTGCTGGGCGCGAGGCTCAGGCGCAGCAGGCGGACGCTGCGGTACGAGAGCTTCACTGCCACCACGCTATGTACTGCGAGTCATAAGGGATCGCGTCTACTTCCCAGGATCGGCCGCCGCTTGAAGATTGCCTTCGAGAGACTGCGCCGCGCCGACTCTCTCGCGGCGCAACGACGGCCATCGAATGGAGACCTGTATGACGCATCCCATCACACTCAAAGTCAACGGCAAGGCGGTCAGCGCGACCATCGACCCACGCATGCTGCTCGTGCAGTTGCTGCGCGACCAACTGCTGCTCACCGGCACGCACGTCGGCTGCGACACCGCGCAATGCGGCGCCTGCACCGTGCACCTGAACGGCCGCGCGGTGAAGTCCTGCTCGATGCTCGCGCTGCAGGCGCAGGGCGCCGAGGTCACGACCATCGAGGGCCTGGCCAAGGACGGCGCGCTGCATCCGATGCAGGCGGCGTTCCGCGAGTGCCACGGCCTGCAATGCGGCTTCTGCACGCCGGGCATGGTGATGTCGGCGGTGAAGCTGCTCGAAGACAAGCCCGAACGCCAGCGAGCAGGAGATCCGCGAAGGCCTGGAAGGCAACATCTGCCGCTGCACCGGCTATCACAACATCGTCAAGTCGATCCAGCTTTGCCAGAGCGGCAAAGTCGGCGCCACCGCCTGACCGGACACGGAGACCACGATGACCGACATGTCCAATTCCCCCATCGGCAAGTCCCTGCAACGCCGCGAGGACGTCCGCTTTCTCACCGGTGCCGGCCAGTACACCGACGACGTGGTCCTGCCCGGCCAGACCTACGGCGTCTTCCTGCGCTCGCCCTACGCGCATGCGCGCATCAAGTCGATCGACACGGCCAAGGCCGGCAAGGCCGCCGGCGTGATCGCCGATCTTCACCGGCGCCGACCTGGCCGAGGCCAAGGTCGGTGGCCTGCCCTGCGGCTGGCTGATCCACAGCAAGGACGGCATCGCCGATGAAGGAGCCGGCGCACCCGGTGCTGGCGCAGGGCAAGGTGCGCCACGTGGGCGACCAGGTCGCGCTCGTCGTGGCCGAGACGGCGTACGCAGGCGAAGGACGCGGGCGAGCTGATCGAGGTCGACTACGAAGAGTTGGCGCCGGTGATCGACATCAGCGGCGCCGACAAAGCCGCCTCGCGGTGCACGACGACGTGCCGAACAACATCTGCTACGACTGGGGCCACGGCAACAAGGAGGCGGTCGACGCGGCCTTCAAGCAGGCCGCCAAGATCAGCACGCTGGAGTTCGTCAACAACCGGCTGATTCCCAACGCGATGGAGCCGCGCGCCGCCAACGCGCAGTACACCAGGCACGACGAGAGCTACACGCTGTACGTGGCCAACCAGAACCCGCACGTCGAGCGGCTGCTGATGTGCGCCTTCGTGCTCGGTCTGCCCGAGTCGAAGGTGCGCGTGATCGCGCCCGACGTCGGCGGCGGCTTCGGCTCGAAGATCTTCCTGTACGCGGAGGAGACCGCGCTGGTCTGGGCCAGCAAGCGCGTCGGCCGGCCGATCAAGTGGACGGCCGAGCGCAGCGAATCCTTCCTCACCGACGCGCATGGCCGCGACCACGCGACCAAGGTCGAACTGGCGATGGACGCCAAGGGCAACTTCCTCGCGCTGCGCGTGAAGACGATCGCCAACATGGGCGCCTACCTGTCGACCTTCGCGTCGAGCGTGCCGACGATCCTCTACGCAACGCTGCTCGCCGGCCAGTACAAGACGCCGGCGATCTACTGCGAGGTCAAGGCGGTGTTCACCAACACCGCGCCGGTCGACGCCTACCGCGGCGCCGGTCGGCCCGAGGCCACCTACGTCGTCGAGCGCATCGTCGAGCAGGCCGCGCGCGACATGAAGATGGACCCGGCAGCGCTGCGGCGGCAGAACTTCATCACCGAGTTCCCGTACGCCACGCCGGTCGGCCTGACCTACGACACCGGCAACTACGCGGCCCACCTCGACAAGGCGCTGAAGATCGCCGACGTGGCCGGCTACCCGGCACGCAAGGCCGCGTCGGCCGCCAAGGGCAAGCTGCGCGGCCTGGGCTACAGCTGCTACATCGAGGCCTGCGGCCTGGCGCCGAGCAACATCGCCGGCGCGCTCGGTGCGCGCGCGGGTCTGTTCGAGGCCGGCGAAGTGCGCGTGCATCCCACCGGCACGGTCACGGTCTTCACCGGCTCGCACAGCCACGGTCAGGGCCACGAGACGACCTTCGCGCAGGTCGTGGCCGGCAAGCTCGGCATCCCGGTCGAGAGCGTCGAGATCGTGCACGGCGACACCGGCCGCGTGCCCTTCGGCATGGGCACCTACGGCAGCCGCTCGCTGTCCGTCGGCGGCACGGCCATCGTCAAGGCGGTGGACAAGATCATCGCCAAGGGCAAGAAGATCGCTGCCCACCTGCTCGAAGCGGCCGACACCGACATCGAGTTCGAGAACGGCGAGTTCAAGGTCGCCGGCACCGACAAGAAGGTGCCCTTCGGCTCGGTCTCGCTGACGGCCTACGTGCCGCACAACTACCCGCTCGACAAGCTCGAGCCGGGCCTGAACGAGAACGCCTTCTACGACCCGACCAACTTCACCTACCCGTCGGGCAGCTACGTCTGCGAGGTCGAGGTCGATCCGCAGACCGGCCGTTCGCGCGTCGAGCGCTTCACGGCGGTGGACGACTTCGGCAACATCGTCAACCCGATGATCGTCGCAGGGCCAGGTGCACGGCGGCCTGGCGCAGGGCCTGGGCCAGGCGATGATGGAAGGCTGCATCTACGACAAGGACTCGGGCCAGTTGCTCACCGGCAGCTACATGGACTACACCATGCCGCGCGCCGACGACCTGCCGATCTTCACCGTCGATCACACCGTCACGCCCTGCACCCACAACCCGCTCGGCGTCAAGGGCTGCGGCGAGGCCGGCGCGATCGGCTCGCCGCCGCCTACATCAACGCGCTGACCGACGCCCTGGGCGTCAAGGACCTCGCGATGCCGGCCACGGCCGAGCGCGTCTGGCGCGCCGCCAACAGCAACGCCTGAATCCAAGGAGCCCCGCATGTACACCTTCGACTACCAGCGTCCCACCGATCGCGCTGCCGCCACCGCGGCGTTCAAGGGCAACGCCCGCTACCTGGCCGGCGGCCAGAGCCTGGTCCAGGCGATGAAGCTGCGGCTGTCCAACGCCGAGCGTCTGGTCGACCTCGGTGGTGTGCGCCGATCTGAAGACCATCAAGGTCGACGGCACGGGCGTGACCATCGGCGCCATGGTCACGCATGCTGCCGTGGCGGCGTCGGCCGAGGTGCGCAAGGCGATCCCGGCGCTGGCCGAGCTGGCCGGCGGCATCGGCGACCAGATGGTGCGCAACATGGGTACCCTCGGCGGCTCGATCGCCAACGCCGACCCGGCAGCGTGTTACCCGGCCGGCCTCGTCGGGCTGGATGCCACGGTGCACACCAACCAGCGCACGATCGCAGCCGATGCGTTCTTCAGCGGCCTGTACGCGACGGCACTGAACGAAGGCGAGCTGATCACCGCGGTGCATTTCCCGCTGGCGCAAAAGGCTGCCTACATCAAGTTCAAGCAGCCGGCGTCACGCTTCGCGCTGGTCGGCGTGTTCGTCAGCCAGGGCAAAGGCGGCGTGCGCGTGGCCGTGACGGGCGCCAAGGCCAGCGTCTTTCGCGCGTCGGAACTCGAAGCGGCGCTGGCCAAGAGTTTCACGCCCGAGGCCATCAAGGGCGGTCAAGCTCAACCCGGCCGGCATCAACGGCGACCTGCACGGCTCGGCCGCCTACCGCGCGGCGATGATCGGCGTGATCGCCGCGCGCGCGGTGGCCGCTGCCAACGCGCGTTAAGTGAACCACCCCCGAAGCGGCTTCGCCGCTCCGCCTCGAGCGGGAACCGCTTGCGGAGCGGCAAAGACGGATTCGCGGCAGTTGGTCAGGATGCGATGAGCGGTGTTCCCGATTCAGTCGATGCAGTAATCGAACTGCTCGCCTCGCAGGACTATGTCTGCGATCGGCGGCTCGGTACCGCGCTCTTCCTCAGCCTGAAGCTGCAGCGCCCCTGTTCCTCGAAGGCGAGCCGGGCGTCGGCAAGACCGAACTGGCAAAGGCCCTGGCCGGTGCGCTCGACGCGCTGCTGTTGCGCGTGCAGTGCTACGAAGGCCTGGACGTGGCGCAGACCGCCTACGAGTGGAATGTGGCGCGACAGATGATCGAGATCCGCCTGGCCGAGGCGGCGCACGAAGTCGATCACGAGCGGCTGGCGAAGAACCTGTATTCGCGTGCCATGCTGATCGAGCGCCCGCTGCTGCAGGCGCTGACGCAGCCGCGCTCGCCGGTGCTGCTGATCGACGAGCTCGACCGCGCCGACGAGCCGTTCGACGCCTTCCTGCTCGAGGTGCTCGCGGAAAACCAACTGACGATTCCCGAACTGGGCACCATCCGCGCCACTGCGCCGCCGATCACGCTGATCACCAGCAATCGCACACGCGAAATCCACGACGCGCTGAAGCGCCGCTGCCTGTACCACTGGGTCGATTTCCCGAACCTCGAGCGTGAGCTGCAAATCGTTGCGCTGAAGGCGCCGGGCGCGCCCGAGCGACTGGCGCGCCAGGTGGTCGAGTTCGTCCAGCGCATGCGCACGCTGGACCTGTTCAAGTCGCCCGGCGTGGCCGAGACGATCGACTGGACCAACGCGCTGGTGGCGCTGAACGCGATGCGCCTGGACCCTGCCACGGTGCACGACACGCTGGGCGTGCTGCTCAAGCACCAGGACGACCTGGTGCGCATGCAAGGCGGCGATACCGCGAAGTTGCTCGACGAACTGCGCGCGCGGGCCATCCTCGACTGAAGATGCTGGCTGAAAACATCGTCCACTTCGCACGTGTGCTGCGCACGGCGGGCATGCCGGTCGGCCCGGACCGCGTGCTCGCCGCGATCGCTGCCGTCGAAACCGTCGGCCTGGATCGCCGCGACGACGTGCACGCCGCGCCTCAGCGCCGTGATGCTCGACCGCCACGAGCAACAGGCCCTGTTCGACGCCGCGTTCGACGCCTTCTGGCGTGACCCGAAATTGCTCGAGCAACTGATGTACCTGCTGCTGCCCAAGATCAGCGGGCGCGGTGACAAGCAGCGCCCACCGCGCGCGAACCGCCTGGCCGAAGCGCTGGCCTTGCCGCGTGCGCCGGAGCCGCCACCGTCGAGCGAGTTGGCCCAGACCGATGAGATCCGCTTCGAAACCACCTTCAGCTTCTCCGAACGTGAACGCTTGCAGCAGGCCGATTTCGAGACCATGACCGCTGCCGAGTTCGCCCTGGCCAAGACCTTGGCCGAGCGTCTGCCACTGCCGGTGCAGTGCGTGCGCCGCCGTCGCCACGAAGCCGCGGCACGCGGCAGCCTCGACCTGCGCGCCACGATGCAGCGCATGGCGCGACAGCCGCACACGCTGTCGCCGGCCTTCACACGCCCGCGCAGCGAGATACCGACCACTGGTGGTGCTGCTCGACATCTCGGGCTCGATGGAACGCTACGCGCGGCTGTTCCTGCACTACGTGCATGGGCTGACGCGGCGCTACCTCGACGTCCACACCTTCACGTTCGGCACCCGGCTGACCAACATCACGCGCTGCCTCAGGCACCGCGACCCCGACGCTGCGTTGAAGGCTGCCGATGCCCAGGTGCATGACTGGAAGGGTGGCACGCGCATCGCGAGTTGCCTGGACGAGTTCAACCGGCGCTGGGCGCGGCGTGTGCTCAGCGGCAACGCCGCCGTGCTGCTGGTCACCGACGGCCTGGACCGCGACGAGCAGGGCGACCTGGTCGATGCGGCCATGCAGTTGAGCCGCTTTGCGCACGAACTCGTCTGGCTCAACCCGCTGCTGCGCTTCGATGGTTTCGAAGCCAGGCGCGGCGGGCGTGCGGGCGCTGCTGCCGCACGTCGATCGCTTCCTGCCCGTGCACAACCTCGCCAGCCTGGCCGATCTGGGGCGCGCGTTGCGCCAGAAGCCAAAGGCTCCCAACGCCTTTCTCAACTGAGCACACCATGGAACTCAAAGGCGAACGTCTCATCCCGGCCTCGGTGGACGCGACCTGGGCGTGCGCTCAACGATCCCGACATCCTGAGGACTGCATTGCCGGTTGCGAGTCGATCGAGCGCACCGGCGACGACGCCTACGAAGCCGTCGTGGCGGTGAAAGTCGGGCCGGTCAGCGCACGTTTCAAAGGCAACCTGCAGATGAGCGATGTGCGGGCGCCCCACAGCTACACCATCCACTTCGACGGCCAGGGCGGTGTCGCCGGTTTCGGCAAGGGCTCGGCCGACGTGGCACTGGCGGCCGAGGGCGCGCAGACGCGCTTGCGTTACGAGGCGCGGGCACAGGTCGGCGGCAAGATGGCGCAAGTGGGTTCGCGCCTCATCGACGCAGCGGCGGCGAAGATCACCGAAGACTTCTTCAATGCCTTCGAAGCGCGCCTGAGTCCGGCGCGAGCAGATGCGGTGGCCGTCTCGCCAGCGGCCGGCGCCGTGCCGAGTCGCGTGGCGTGGTGGATCGCCGGCACGGTGATCGCACTCGCTGCGATTGGCTGGTGGCTGTATCGATAGGAGCATGTGATGGACAGTCTCGATCTGCAAGTCCTGAGCCAGGCGCGTGATTGGCGTCGCGAAGGCCACGCGGTGTGGCTGGTGACGGTGGTCGAAACCTGGGGCTCGGCGCCGCGCCCGCCCGGGGCGCTGCTGGCCATGCGCGGCGACGGATTGGTGGTCGGATCGGTCTCCGGTGGTTGCGTCGAGGACGACCTGATCGACCGCGTGCGCCAAGGCGAGCGGGTGGCAACGCCCTCGTTGATCGCCTATGGCGTGACCAAGGAAGAGGCTGCACGCTTCGGCCTGCCCTGTGGCGGCAACCTGCGACTGGTGCAGGAGCCGCTGACAGATACGTCCTGGATCGACGAGGTGCTGACGCGCACGGCGCGGCATGAACTGGTCGCGCGCCAACTCGATCTTTCGACTGGGCAGGTGAGCATCGAAGCCGCGGCGCGAGGCGAGGCGTTTTCCTTCGACGGGCGCATCCTGCGCGCCTTGTTCGGGCCGCGCTGGCGCATGCTGATCATCGGCGCCGGGCAGCTGTCGCGTGTGCTGGCACAGATGGCGTTGGCACTCGACTTCGAAGTCATCTGCTGCGATCCGCGCGAGGAGTACCACCTCACCTGGGACGTGCCCGGCACGACGTTCAGCAAGGACATGCCCGACGATCTTGTGCAGGCACTGCAACTCGATCCCGCACAGCGCGGTGGTGGCCGTGACGCACGACCCCAAGCTCGACGACTTGGCGTTGCTCGAGGCGCTGAAGTCGCCGGCCTTCTACGTCGGCGCACTCGGCTCGCGCGGCAACACAGCCAAGCGAAAAGAGCGCCTGGCGCTGTTCGACTTGGCGGCCGACGAGATCGCCCACCTGCACGGGCCTATCGGTCTGGACATCGGCAGCCGCACGCCGGCCGAGATCGCGGTATCGATCCTGGCCGAGATCGATCGCGGTGCGCAACGGCGTCGCGCTGATGCAGAAGAAGCCGGCTTCGCTGCCGGCGGTTTGTGTGGCCCGCTGACCGCAGACTCTGATGTTCCTGAAGGGCTCAATGGTTCGCGCGTGGTTGTTTCTTGCTGGTGGCTGGGTGGCCTGTGCGTTGGCCTGGGCGCAACCCTGCCCGAGTGACCCCGCGCGTGATGCCAGCGCGTTGCTGACCGTGCAGTGGCCTGGCCAGACCCCGTTGCGCTTGCGTGCGGCAGACCTTGCCGCATTGCCGCCGCAAGAGACCATGCAGCGGCGCACGCTAGCGCCCAGTGCGGGCGCGTCTGCATCGACGCTGGAGCAGAGCGTCCGCTATGGCGGGGTACTGCTTCGCGACGCCTTGAATCGCGCCGAGGCCGGTGAGGGCAATCGACGTGCTGCGCGCTGGTTGATCTTCGAGGCCGTCGCCACCGACGGCTACCGCGCGTTTTTCAGCTGGGGCGAGTTGTTCAATGCCAGCCTGGGTGATCAGGTGCTCGTGATCCTGACGCAGGATGGCCAGCCACTGGCTGCCGACCAGGGCCCGCTGGCGCTGCGCTCGCTGGCCGATCTTCGGCCCGGCCCGCGCCATGTGCGCAACCTGTGTGCGGTCATCGGCCGTGCCATGTAGTCGAGCGACAAGACGATGAAACGCCAGGGCATCCGGCTTCAATACGGGTTCGACAACGGCCAGACCGGTGCCGACATCGAGAACCCCTTGTTCGCCGTTCTCGCCGCGCTGCAGGAGCATGGGTCGATCCTGCATGCCGCCAAAGCGCTGGGACGCTCCTACCGTCACCTGTGGGGCGCACTGAAGGAATGGGAAGACGCGCTGGGCAAACCTCTGGTGATCTGGGTCCAGGGCAAACGGGCGCAATTGACGCCCTTCGCCTTGCGCCTGATGTGGGCCGAGCGCCAGGCCCGGGCGCGCCTGACGCCGCACATCGAGGCCCTGCGCGCGGAGTTGATGCATGTGCTGGCGCAGGCCAACGATTCGCGCTGGGACGTGTTGGAGATCTTTGCCAGCCATGACCTGGGCCTGCCGCTGTTGCAAACACTGACCGCTTCGCAGCAACGATTGCACCTGAGCCTGCGTTTCGTCGGCAGCCAGGAGGCCTTGCGCAGCCTGCTCGACGGTCGCTGCACCGTGGCCGGATTCCATGTGCCGCAATTCAATGGCCCCTCGCCGGTGTTCATGTCTGCACTGCGGCCGCTACTGCAGCCCGGGCTGCACAAATTGATCGGCAGTCATCGGCGCCAGCAGGGGCTGATCCTGCGCAAGGGCCTGAGCGCGCAGGCCGGCCTGCGCGACATCGTCGAGGCCAAGCTGCGCTTCGTGAATCGGCAACCGGGATCGGGCACGCGCCTGCTGCTCGACCATCTGCTGGGCGAGGCGGGCCTGCGGCCGGAGCAGGTCGAGGGTTACTTCACGCGCGTCGAGCATACGCATGTGGCGGTTGCGGCAACGATCGCCGCGGGCGCGGCCGATGCCGGCCTGGGCGTGGAGGCCGCGGCACATGAATTCGGCCTCGATTTCATCCCGATCGTCGACGAAGACTATTTCCTGGTCTGCCTGAAGTCGGCCCTCGACGCGCCAGCTGTCGTGCGCTTGCGCGAGGTGCTGGCTTCGAGCGCTTGGTCGGCTGCGCTGTCGTCTCTGGCCGGCTGCGCGCCCGCGCGCAGCGGCGAGGTCTTGTCCCTGACCAAGGCGTTGCCCTGGTGGCGCTTTAGGACGGCCCGCGGGCCGCGTGGCGCAGTTGTGCAATCGCATTCATAGGGGATGACGTGGATCGGGCCGGCCAGGGTGCTCGGGTCCAATCCATCGACCGCTGCCGGCTGTCGGCGGGCGTTGATGGTCTGGACGATTGTTCACAGGAGGTCGAATCATGGACATGAACCGGAGGCAGTTCTTCCGGGTCAGTGGTGCGGGGCTGGCAGCATCCAGTCTCGTCGCGTTGGGCTTTTCGCCGACGGCCGCACTTGGCCGAGACGCGAAGCTTCAAGCTGGCTCGGACGACGGAAACCCGCAGCACCTGCCCGTATTGCTCGGTCAGCTGCGGGCTGATCATGTACACGCTGGGCGACAAGGCGAAGAACGTCAAGTCGACGATCGTGCATATCGAGGGCGACCCCGATCACCCGGTGAATCGCGGCACCCTGTGCCCCAAGGGCGCCGGCGTGATGGACATGATCCAAAGCGCCGACCGTGTCCTGGTGCCGCAGGTGCGCGAGCCGGGCGGCAACGAGTGGAAGCGCATCAGCTGGGACGATGCGCTTGACGCGCGTGGCCAGGCACATGAAGGCCGACCGCGACGCCAACTTCATCAAGAGCAACGACAAGGGCGTGACGGTCAACCGCTGGAACAGCACCGGCCTGTTGATCTCGTCTGCCTCGTCCAACGAATCGGGCTACCTCAGCGTCAAGGTGGCGCGTGGCCTGGGGATGGTCGCACTCGATACGCAAGCACGTATCTGACACGCGCCGACGGTGTCCAGTCTGGGCCCGACTTTCGGTCGCGGAGCGATGACGAATTCTTGGACCGATATCAAGAATACCGATCTCGTTCTCGTCATGGGCGGCAATGCCGCCGAAGCCCACCCCTGCGGTTTCAAGTGGGTGACCGAGGCCATGCAGACGCGCAAGGCCAAGCTCATCGTCGTCGACCCGCGCTTCACGCGCAGCGCCGCGGTGGCCGATGTCTACGCGCCGATCCGCGTCGGCACCGACATCGCCTTCCTGGCCGGGGTCATCAACTACCTGCTCGGCAACCACAAGATCCACCTCGACTACGCCAAGCTCAATACCGACATCACGCTTCCTGCTCAAGCCCGAGTACAAGTACGACAACGGTTTGTTCAGCGGCTACGACGAGGCCAAGCGCTCGCTACAACAAGGCCAGCTGGGGCTACCAGATCGGCGAGGACGGTTTCGTCAAGGTCGACGACACGCTGCAGAACCCGCTCTGCGTGTACCAGCAGATGAAGGCGCCACTTCGCGCGCTACACGCCCGAGCTGGTGAGCAAGATCACCGGCACGCCGAAGGACCAGTTCCTGAAGATCGCGCAGATGCTGGGCGAGACCTCGGCGCCCGACAAGGTGATGACGATCTGCTATGCGCTGGGCTGGACGCAGCACTCGGTGGGCAGCCAGAACATCCGCACCATGGCCATGATCCAGCTGCTGCTGGGCAACATGGGCCGGCCGGGCGGCGGCGTCAACGCGCTGCGCGGGCACGCCAACGTGCAGGGCATCACCGACATGTGCGCCTACTCCGAGGTGCTGTCGGGTTACATGAGCGCGCCGATCGACGCCGACGTCGACCGTGCGACCTACCTGGCCGCGCGCACCGGCAAGCCCTTGCGCCCGGGCCAGATGGCCTTCACGCAGAACTTCCCGAAGTGGCACACCAGCCTGATGAAGGCCTACTACGGCGCCGCGGCGACGGCGGAAAACCAGTTTGCCTACGACTGGATGCCCAAGCGCGACACGGGCTACGACGTGCTGGCCATATTCGAGCGCATGCACCAGGGCCGGATGAACGGTTTCGTCGTGCAGGGCTTCAACCCGCTGGCCGCGGTGCCGAACAAGAAGAAGCTCTCGCAGGCCCTGGCCAAGCTCAAGTTCCTGGTCGTGATGGACCCGCTGGAAACCGAGACCAGCGAGTTCTGGAAGAACTACGGCCCGCTGAACGACGTCAACCCGGCGGAGATCAAGACCGAGGTCTTCCGCTTCCCGACCAGCTGCTTCGCCGAAGAGACCGGTACCTTCACCAATTCCAGCCGCGGTCATCAGCTGGAAGGAGAAGGCCGTCGACCCGCCGGGCGAGGCCAAGCCCGACTCGGAGATCATGGCGCGCCTGTTCGTCAAGCTGCGTGCCATGTACGCCAAGGACGGCGGCGCCTTGCCCGAGCCGATTGCGGCCTTGGCCTGGCCGTACCTCAACGCCAATGTGCCCAACCCCGGCGAGGTGCTGCGCGAGATCAACGGCAAGGCGCTGGCCGATGTCTACGCCTTGCCGGCACCCCCCGCGCCGCCCAAGCTGGACGCGAAGGGCAAGCCGATCCGGGTGGCTGTCGCTGCGGCGCCGGCCACGCCGCCGGTGCCGCTGGTCAAGGCCGGCGAACAATTGCCGGGCTTCGCCATGCTGCGCGACGACGGTTCGACCAGCTGCGGCAACTGGATCTATTCCGGTTGCTGGAGCCAGGCTGGCAATCTCACCGCGCGCCGTGATACGGCCGACCCCACGGGGCTGGGCGTGTTTCCGGGCTGGGGCTTCAGTTGGCCGGCCAACCGGCGCATCCTCTACAACCGAGCCAGCGCCGACAAGGACGGCAAGCCCTGGGATCCGAGCCGCAAATACCTGGCCTGGAACGGCAGCAGCTGGGCCGGCGGTGCCGATGTGCCCGACATGCGGCCCGACGCCGCGCCCGATCAGGGCGTGGGCGCCTTCATCATGAACCCCGAGGGTGTGGCGCGGCTGCACGCAGTGGGCATGAACGAAGGGCCGTTCCCCGAGCACTACGAGCCGTTCGAAACGCCGCTGGGCGTGAACCTGATGTGCCCGACCAACGCCAAGGCCGTCAGCAACCCGGCAGCGCGGGTCTACAAGGGCGACCTCGAGGCCTTCGGCAAGAAGGAAGAGTTCCCCTACGCGGCCACCACCTACCGCCTGACCGAGCACCTGCATTTCTGGACCAAGCACTCACGCAGCAATGCCATCGTGCAGCCGGCGCCCTTCGTCGAGATCGGCGAGGAGCTGGCCAAGGAGAAGGGCATCAAGCAGGGCGACAAGGTCAAGGTGCGCTCCAACCGCGGCGAGGTCATTGCCGCCTGCGTGGTGACCAAGCGCATCAAGGCGCTCGACGTCAACGGCGGCAAGGTGCACCACGTCGGCATCCCCATCCACTGGGGCTTCAAGGGCGTGACGCAGAACGGCTACCTGGCCAACGCATTGACACCGTTCGTCGGCGACGCGAATTCGCAGACACCGGAGTTCAAGGCCTTCCTGGTCAACATCGAGAAGGTGGGGTGAGCCATGGCCAGCATGCAAAGTCTGGACGTGGTGGCCCGCTCGGCCACCACCACGCCGAGCCCGCAGGTGCGCACTTCGGCACCCCAGGTCGCCAAGCTGATCGACGAATCCAAGTGCATAGGCTGCAAGGCCTGCCAGGTGGCGTGCATGAACTGGAACGACCTGCGCGACGAGGTCGGCACCAACATCGGCGTCTACGACAACCCGAGCGACCTGTCACCGACCTCCTGGACGGTGATGAAGTTCTTCGAGGTCGAGCCCAAGGACGGCAGTCTCGAATGGTTGATCCGCAAGGACGGCTGCATGCACTGCGAGGACCCGGGCTGCCTGAAGGCCTGCCCCTCGCCGGGCGCGATCGTCAAATACAGCAACGGCATCGTCGACTTCATCAGCGAGAACTGCATCGGCTGCGGCTACTGCGTCAAGGGCTGCCCCTTCGACGTGCCGCGCATCAGCGCCAAGGACAACAAGGCCTACAAGTGCACCCTGTGTTCGGACCGTGTCGGTGTGGGTCTGGAGCCGGCCTGCGTGAAGACCTGCCCCACGGGCGCGATCGGTTTCGGCACCAAGGACGACATGGTGGCCTACGGCAACAAACGCGCCGGTGAACTGCAGGAGCGTGGCTTCAAGAATGCGGGGCTGTACAACCCGCAGGGTGTAGGCGGCACGCATGTGATGTACGTGCTCAAGCATGCCGACCGGCCCGAGCTGGAAGACCTGCCGGCCCATCCGAGCATCAGCCCGCATGGTTTCGCTGTGGAAGGGCATCGCCAAACCACTGGCGGTGGCCGCCATGGTCGGCACCGTGTTCGCCGGTTTCTTCCATTACATGAAGGTCGGCCCGCACGAAGAGAAGTCCGAAGAGGAGCAGGCATCATGAAGTACCTCCGCCGCTACACCGAGGGCGAGCGCATGACCCACTGGGTCGTGGCCGTCGGCTTCGTGCTGGCCGGGCTGTCGGGCCTGGCCTTCTTCCACCCCAGCCTGTTCTTCTTCAGCAACCTGTTCGGCGGCGGGCCCTGGACACGCATCCTGCATCCCTTCCTGGGGCTGCTGATGTTCGCGGCCTTCGCGCTGCTGGCCATGCACCATTGGCGCGACAACCTCATGCAGGCAGGCGACCGCGAATGGCGTCAGAAGGCGCGTGACCTGTTGTTGGGGCGGCATCCGCAGATGCCGCCGGCGGGCAAGTTCAACGCCGGGCAGAAGATGCTGTTCTGGGTCCTGCTGACTTGCATGGCGGTCCTGCTGCTGACGGGCCTGGTCATCTGGCGGCCCTGGTTCGCCGCCCTGTTTCCCATCCCCGTGCTGCGCCTGGGCGTGCTGCTGCATGCGGCGGGAGCGGCGGTGCTGATCATCATGGTCCTGGGGCACATCTACATGGGCATCTGGACCAAGGGCTCGATCCGCGGCATGACGCGCGGCACCGTGCCCGAGTCCTGGGCGCGACTGCATCACGCACGCTGGCTGCGCGAGGTCAACGAGGGCAAATGACCACGATCGCCACGTCTTCGCGGGCGCGGCGACGCGCCCGCATCGTTTCCTGCTTTGGAGCCTGAGCCGCCCCATGGGTCCGACCGCCACTGTTCGCGTCATGTCGCCCGAGGAGATCACGGCGCGCGGCTTCGGCGACCTGCCCTACTTCCATTGGCCGCAGCCCAGCACCTTGTTCGCCGAACGTGCGATGCGCCTGCGGCAGTTGGCCAACGGGCATGCGATGGGCGACTACCTGCGCTTCATGGCCGACTTGGCTCAGGCGCAGCAGGCGCGCCTGGCCGCCGGCTGCTCGGTGCCCATCCCCGACGCGGCTGCGCTGGACCGCGCGGCGAAGGACGGTCTGCCGCCACTGCCGGCTGCCGACTGGCCGCGTGACCCGGCCTGGCACGGTGTGCTGCGCGCGATGGTGGCCGATCTGCAGCCGCTGGCGCCGGCGGGTACACAGGCGGCGCTGGCGCAGCTGGCGGCGGCTGACGCAGTCTTCCTCGAACACCAGGCCGATGCGCTGCTGACCGGTGTCATGGCCGGGCTGGACCTGGCCTGCGCGCCCATCGTCGCTGCAGCGCTGCAGGTGGTCTGGACGCAGATGGTGCTGCAGGTGCAGGCCGCTCATGCCGGCCTGGGTCAAGCCTTCGGCCGCCTCGACGACGAGACGGTGTGCCCCTGCTGCGGCAGCCGGCCGACGGCCAGCATCACGCGCAGCACGGCGACGCACCCGGGCAGCGCTACCTGCACTGCTCGCTGTGCAGCATGCAGTGGCACATGGTGCGCATCAAGTGCAGCCACTGCCTGAGCACGCGCAGCCTGGCCTACCAGTCGCTGGACACGCTGGCCGACGCGGCCGACGACGATTCGGCCGACGGCGCCTCGCGGCGCGCCGCGCAGGCCGCGCTGCAGGCCGAGACCTGCGACGACTGCGGCCACTACCTGAAGATCATGCACTGCCGAGCGTGACCCCTTCGTCGACCCGGTGGCCGACGACCTGGCCAGCCTGACGCTGGACCTGCTGGTGTCCGACAGCGGCAAGATCCGCCATGGCGTGAACCTGATGCTGCTGTTCGGCGAGCCCGAACCACCACCGGACCTGGGGGTCGCATGATGGCCCGGCCCGCCGAATCCGTGGTTCACGGTTCCAAGGCCAGCGCGAAGGACCTGCCTTCCGTCGACCGCCTGCTGCGCACGAGTGCCGTGACCGCGCTGGTGGCCGAGCATGGCCACACGCTGGTCGCTGCGCGAAGCACGATCGCTGCTCGACGCGCTGCGCACGCAGGCCCTGGCCGGCACGCTGGCCGCGAGTGCAGTGCAGCTCGCTGCGCTCGAGCCCGCGCTGGCGGCGCGCATCGCCGCGCGGCTGGCCCCGCGCATGCGCACGGTGCTCAACCTCACCGGCACGGTGATCCACACCAACCTTGGCCGCGCAGTGCTGGCCGACGCGGCGCTTGCAGCACCTGCTGGCGATGATGGCCAAGCCGAACAACCTCGAGTACGACCTGGCGCAGCGGCGGCGCGGCGACCGCGATTCCATCGTCGAAGAGCTGCTGTGCACGCTCACCGGTGCCGAGGCCGCCACGGTGGTCAACAACAACGCCGCCGCGGTGCTGCTGACGATCGCGGCCCTGGCGTCCTCGCACCAGGCCGGCAAGGAAGTCATCGTCTCGCGCGGTGAGCTGGTCGAGATCGGCGGCGCCTTTCGCATGCCCGACGTGATGGCCAGCGCCGGCGCCACCCTGGTCGAGGTCGGCACCACCAATCGCACCCATGCGCAGGACTACGAACGTGCGATCAGCCAGCGCACCGCGCTGGTGATGAAGGTGCACACCAGCAACTACGCGGTGCAGGGTTTCACCAACGCGGTCGACGAAGCCGAGCTTGCGCCCATCGTCCATGCCCGCGGCCTGCCGCTTGGCCACCGACCTCGGCTGCGGCTCGCTCGTCGATCTGGCGGCCTACGGCCTGCCGCGCGAGCCGCTGCCGCAGGAGATGCTCGCCGCCGGCTGCGACGTCGTGACCTTCAGCGGCGACAAGCTGCTCGGTGGCCCGCAGGCCGGCCTGATCGTCGGCAGCCGCTCGGCCATAACCCGCATCCGCAAGTTCCCGATGAAGCGCGCGCTGCGCATGAGCAAGCTGCCGCTGGCCGCGCTGGAAGCCACCCTGCGCCTGTACCTGCGACCCGAGCGGCTGGCGCATGACCTGCCGACCTTGCGCCTGCTCACGCGCCCGGCGGCTGCCATTCATGCGCAGGCGCAAGCGCTGCAGCCGGTGCTGGCCGCCGCCGTGGCGCCGCGTTTTCAGGTCACGCGTGGTCGAGCTGCTGGGCCAGATCGGTTCGGGTTCGCTGCCGGTCGAGCGCCTGCCCTCGGCCGGACTGGCGCTGGCGCCCGTGCAAAAGAAGGGCGCCGGCCGCGCGCTCGACGAGCTGGCCGCGGTCCTGCGCGCCTTGCCCCTGCCGGTGATCGGGCGCATCAGCGAAGACCGCTTGTTGCTCG
The DNA here is from genome assembly GCA_963741125.1 of uncultured beta proteobacterium. Classification (GTDB taxonomy): domain Bacteria; phylum Pseudomonadota; class Gammaproteobacteria; order Burkholderiales; family Burkholderiaceae_C; genus CADEEN01. The sequence goes on along the minus strand of CAVUGY010000012.1, from coordinate 67,787 downwards.
ATCTGCGCTGCCTGGAAGACACCTCGGCCTTTACCGCGCAGTTGCCGGCCCTGCACGCGGCCCTGTCATGATCGCCGCCGCCTACCGCCATGACCCCGCACCTGCTCACCCGCCGCTCGTTATTGACCACCCTGGCCGTCGGCGCGGCGTGGCCCGCGGTGCGTGCCGCCGATCCGGAGGGCGCCCAGCGCCGCCCCTGGCCCGCGGGCAAGCCCACGCCGGAACTCGTGCTGCCCGCCTGGGAAGGCCCACCCTGGCGGCTGGCCGACGCGCGCGGCCAGATCGTGCTGCTCAACTTCTGGGCCAGCTGGTGCGAGCCCTGCCGTGCCGAGATGCCGTCGCTGGAACTGCTGGAACAACGGCACGAGAACCAGCGGCTGAAGGTGATGGCCGTCAACTTCCGCGAGACCGACGGCAGCATCCGCCGCTTTCTCGACAGCACCCCGGTCTCGCTGACCATCCTGCGCGACACCGACGGCGCCGCCGCGCGGGCCTGGCAGGTGCGCATATTCCCGACCACCGTGGTCATCGACCGCCAGGGCCGCGCCCTGTTTACCGTCACCGGAGAAGTCGACTGGACGGGCCCGACGGCCCGCGAGTGGATGGCCTCGGTGCTCTGACTGATTCCCGCAACCCGTTCAAGGAGAACCCCTCATGTCCCAGTGCCTGAACCGCCGCACGCTGCTCAAGGCCGGTGCCGCGGCTGTGCCCGTGCTGCCGCTGTGGGCCGCGGCGCAAGAGCGGCGCTTCGAACCCGAGGTCGGCGCCTGGCGCAGCTTCGAGCTGACCACGACGGTCAACGTGGCCGAGGTCAAAGGCGCGACGCGTCTGTGGCTGCCGGTACCCGATGTCGAGGGCGACTACCAGCAGCCGCTGGACAACGCCTGGAGCGGCAACGCCGGCAGTGCGCGATTGGTGGCCGACGCCAAGAGCGGCGTGCGCATGCTGGTGGCCGAATTTGCAGAGACCGTGAGCGCGCCGTCGCTCACGCTCACCAGCCGCCTGCGCACGCGCAACCGCGCCGTCGACTGGTCGCGCAGCGGCCACTTCAACGAAGACCCGGCGCTGCTGCGCGCCAATCTGGCACCGACCGAACTGCTGCCGGTGGACGGCATCGTGCGCAAGACCGCATTGGCGGCCACGCAAGGGGCGAAGACCGATCTGGCCAAGGTGCAGGCGATCTACGAATGGGTGATCGCCAACGCCTACCGCGAACCCAAGACGCGCGGCTGCGGCACCGGCGACATCAAGGCCATGCTCGAGACCGGCAACCTGGGCGGCAAGTGCGCCGACATCAACGCCGTCTTCGTCGGCCTGTGCCGCTCGTCCGGGATCCCGGCGCGCGATGTCTATGGCCTGCGCCTGGCGCCTTCGGCCTTCGGCTACAAGGAACTGGGCGCTGCTTCTGCCAACCTCAAGGGCGCCCAGCATTGCCGCGCCGAGGTCTTCCTCAAGAGCCATGGCTGGGTGGCGATGGACCCGGCCGACGTGCTCAAGGTCATGCGCCAGGAAACCGCAGACTGGATCAAGGATCCGAAGCACACCGTGGTGGCGCCGGTGAAGAAGAGCCTGTTCGGCCGCTGGGAAGGCAACTGGGTGGCCTGGAACACGGGGCACGATGTCGCCCTGCCCGGCAGCGCATCCAAGGGCAGCCTGGGCTTCCTGATGTACCCCAACGGCGAGAACGCCAGCGGCCGCTTCGACGAGCTGGCGCCCGACCAATTCCGCTACACGATCAGCGCACGCGAAATCGCTGCCTGACCAACGCGCGACGGCTCGGATCGCAACGGCATGATCGTCGGCACCGCAGGTCACATCGACCACGGCAAGACCACGCTGGTGAAGGCACTCACCGGCGTCGACACCGATCGCCTGCCCGAGGAGAAGAAGCGCGGCATCACGATCGAGTTGGGTTATGCCTTCCTCGATACGCCCGAGCCCGGCCGGCGGATGGCCTTCATCGACGTGCCCGGTCACGAGCGCCTGGTGCACACCATGCTGGCCGGTGCCAGCGGCATCGATTTCGCACTCCTGCTGGTCGCGGCCGACGACGGTGTGATGCCGCAGACGCGGGAACACCTGGCGGTACTGTCGCTGCTGGGCATCACGCGCGGCGCGGTGGTCGTGACCAAGGCCGATCGCGCCGACGCCGCCCGCATCGACGCCGTCACCGGCGAGTTGACTGCCTTGCTGCGCGGCTCCGCGCTGGAGGCGGCACCCGTGCGGGTGGTTTCCGCCGCGACCGGGCGGGGTATCGATGGCCTCAAGTCCCTGTTGATCGAGGCCGCAGCCGGCGCGCCGCAGCGCGGCCGATTGCAGGCTGGATTTCGGCTCGCCATCGATCGCGCCTTTACGCTCGACGGTGTGGGCACCGTCGTGACAGGTACCGTGCATGCGGGGCGCCTGAGCGTCGGTGACGAATTGATCCTCGTACCAGGGCCGCCCAAGCGTGCGCGGGTGCGCAGCCTGCATGCGCAAAACCGGCCCGTGAGCGAGGCTTTCGCCGGCCAGCGCACGGCCGTCGCGGTGGCCGGGTTGGCCAAGGACGAGCTGGCGCGCGGCCAATGGCTGGTGGCGCCCGACATCGCCTCGAGCAGCGCGCGCATCGACGTCCAATTGGGCGTCTGGCAGGGCGAGACACGTGCGCTGCGCTCGGGCACGACCGTGCACGTGCACCTGGGGGCGGCCGCGACGCTGGGCAGCGTCGCGATGCTCGACGCCGCCGACAGCCTGGCGCCGGGCGCGAGCGGCCTGGTGCAACTGGTCTTGCGCGAGCCGATCGGGGCCTGGCATGGTGACCGCGTGGTGCTGCGCGATGCCGCAGCCAGCCGCACCATCGCCGGCGGCACCGTGCTCGACCCCTTCGCGCCCGCCCGCTACCGGCGCACGCCGCAGCGCCTGGCCGAACTGCAGGCACTGAGATGGCCGTCCTTGCCCGAGCGTGCGGCGGCCCTGGTAGCGGTCTCGCCGCATGGGGTCGACCTGCAGCGCCTGCGCATGGCCGCCGGCGACAGTGCGACGAAAGAAATGAGCGCGCTGCCGCAGGGCACGCTGCACAGACATGACAGCCACGGCCAATGGGCGCTGGGCCCGGACCAGGCCCATGCGGCGCGGGCGTCGCTGCAATCCGCGCTCGTCGCGTTCCACCAGTCGCATCCCGACGATCCCGGCCCCGACCCGGCGCGGTTGCGCCGCCTGGCCCTGCCGCGCCTACCCGAGCCTTTGTGGCGCGCGCTGCTCGATGCGGTCACGGCCGAGGGCCTGCTCACGCGCAGTGGCGCCTTCGTCCATTTGCCGGCCCATGGCGCGCAGCTTTCGGCGGTCGAGCAGCGCATCGCGCAGAAAGTGACGCCCATCCTGGCCGAAGGCAGCGTCGAGGGTGTCTGGGTGCGCGATCTGGCGCGCGACGTGCAGGAGTCGGAGCCGCTGCTGCGCGCAACGCTGGCGCGCTTGGCCCAACGCGGTGAGTTGCATCAGGTCGTCAAGGACCTCTATTACGCCGAAGCGACGATCGCCAGCTTGGCGCACATCGCCAGGCAAGTCGGCGCCGCGCACGACAACGCCGTCACCGCGGCCGCCTATCGCGATGCCACGCAGCTGGGCCGCAAGCGCGCGATCCAGGTCCTCGAGTACTTCGACCGCATCGGCCTGCTGCGCCGCGTCAGCGATGAACACCGCCTGCGCGGCGACACACTGCTGTTCACGGCGGCGCAGCCGTGAGGGCTCTTTATTTCACGGAGGAGAAACGATCCTGGTGGATCGGCCGGGCTTCAAACCCGGTGGGTGGCGCCATGCGTCGCCGGGCGGGTTCGACTCCCGTTCTCCTCCGCCACTTGTGGAGCTGCGAATGAACGTGCGCGGCTTCGAGTTCCCGGACGAATTGCACTACCTCGTCGAGCACCAGGTGTGGGCGCGCCTGCATGGCGACCGCATGGCCACGGTGGGCATCACGTCGCTGGGCACCCGGCTGGCGGGTGAAATCTACATGTGTCGGCCCAAGGCCGTGGGGTCCGTCGTCGAGCAGGGGCGGTCGATCGCGGTGGTCGAGCTGGCCAAGGCCATCGTATCGGTCAAGTCACCCGTGCGCGGCACGGTGGTCGAAGTCAATCCGCGGCTCGCAGCCGAGCCCGAGCTCGTGTACACCGCGCCCTATGCAGACGGCTGGCTGGCGCGCATCGCAGCTGACGATTTCGAGGCCGACCGCGCCGCCCTGGTCCACGGTGAGGCGACGGCCGCGGCGATGGAACAACACGCCCGGCTGAATCGGGTGGAGTGACGATGGGCTTCGTCGAACACCAAGCCGACGGCATTGCCATCCTGCTCTGGGCCGCCGAGCCCGAAGCGCCGCGGCGTCTGGTGACACCCTTCTTCCACGCCGCCGCGGCGGCGGCGATGGAGCTGCCGGTGGAGGTCTACTTCAGCGCAGGCAGCGTGCGTCTGCTCGTGCCCGGAGTGGCCGAGCGCTTGCGCGCGTCGGCGCACCCGAAGACGGTGCTGGACGCCATGCGCGAGGCGGTGGCCCATGGGGCCTTATTCTTTGCCTGCAGCGACGCGCTGCAGGCCAACGGCATCGCGCCCTCAGGCCTGATCGCGGAGTGCACGCGGCTCGGCGGCGCGGTGCAATTCATGGCCCGCGCCGCCGACCTGCGCTGGCGCACCCTGGTCTACTGAAAGATGATGAACGCAGCCCTCGACTCCCTGCTGTCGCGCCATTCGCTGGGCATCAAACACCTGGCGGAACCCGGCCCCGACGATGCGGCGCTGGCGTTGATGGTCAGCGCAGCCTTGCGCGCGCCCGACCATGCGGCGCTGGTGCCGGTTCGATTCAAACTCGTGCGCGGCGATGCGCGCGACCGGCTGGCGACCTTGTTCGCGCAGGCGGCGCGCGACGCGGGCAAGGACGAGGCCGGCATCGCACTCGACGCCGAGCGTGCCCGCGCCGCGCCCGTCACGCTGGCCGTCGTGGCGCGCATCGACCTGGGCCACCCGCTGGTGCCGGCCCATGAACAGTGGATCGCGGTCGGTGGCGCATTGACCAACCTGCTCAACGCCGCGCACGCACTCGGCTTCGCGGGAAAGATGCTGTCAGGCGCCAAGGCGCGCCACCCTGGCGTTGTGGCCGCGTTTTGCGAGCCGGGCGAGACGCTCGTCGGCTGGGTCGCGCTGGGAACAGCGACGCGAGCGCTCAGCGCGCGCAACGCCAAGCCCGCGATTCCAGAGGTACTCCTGCGCTGGTAGGTCCATTGCGCTCCCGCTGACGGGGCGCCCTGGCGCGTTTCTGTGCAATCGTCGCCAGGCCGCGAATGGCCTGACGCAGGGGCGAATTGGCCGGAGTTTTCCACAGCCTTGTCCCCCGCGGCGGTGGACAAGTGCCACCTCGCTCGAGGCCCCCTGCCTCCTCGGTCAGGGCGCCGACCTCACAGTCGCGCCACGCGGCCCTCACGCACCAGCGGCGCGTACAAGGCCAGGTCGGCGTCGATGCGGGCGCGAAACTGCTGCGCCGTCGAGGGCAACAACTCGAAACCGAGCGGCTCGATGCGCGCGCGCAGCTCGGGCGAGTCGATGGCCGCCACCAGGTCGCGCTGCAACTGCTGCAGCCGTTGCGTCGGCGTGCCGCTGACGGCGACCAGGCCGGCCCAGGGCCGCATCTCGATGGCGGGCCCGCCGGCCTCGGCCAGCGTCGGCAACTGCGGGTGGTCTTTCAAGCGTTGGTGTGCGGCGACTGGCCAGCGGCCGCAACTTGCCGCGCGCCAGCAGGCCGGTCACGGTGTTCATGCTGAAGGCCGTGAAATCGACCTCGCCGCTGGCCACGGCGGTGAACAGGGCGCCGGCATCCTTGAACGGCACGTGCAGCATTCTGACCTGCGCGGCATGGGCCATCGATTCGATCGCCACATGGGTGGCGTGGCCGTTGCCCAGCGACGCATAGCTGACCGACTCGGGCCGCTCGCGGGCGGCGGCCAGCAGCTCGGCGATCGAGCGCCAGCGGCTGTCGCCGCCGACGAGCAGGGCGAAGGTGGCGCGAAAGAGCAGGGTCAGCGGCACCAGGTCGCGTTCGGGGTCGTAGGGCAGGTTGGCGTTGATCAGCGGGTTGACGACCATCGTCGCCGTGTCGGCGACGAACAGGGTGTAGCCGTCGGCCGGTGTGCGCCGCACATCGCCGAAGGCGATGATGCCGGCCGCACCCGGTTTGTTGTCGACGATCACCGGCTGGCCCCATAGCCGCGCCAGGTTCTCGGCCATGCTGCGCGCCACCACATCCGGGCCGATACCCACGTTGTAGGGCACCACCAGCCGCACCGGTCGGTCCGGGAATCCCGGTTGCGCACGCAGGCTCGGCAGAGGCCAGGCCGCCGGCGGCCACGGCGACCCCGGCGGCAAGGGCCTGTCGCCGCGACATTCGCGTCTGCGGTCACAGGCCCCACAAGCGGCCGAGCACCGCACCCGAGGCCAGCAGCACCGCGAACAGCAGTTCCAGCTTGAAGGTGCGAAACAGCACGGCATTGAAGGCCAGGCCGGGCGGGCAACTCAGGAAATCGCTGCGCAGGGCCCAGGCGGCAGGCAGCAGCAGGCAGGGCAGCAGCAGGGTGGGCGCTGCGGCCAGCCAGGCCATCAGCGGCGTCAACACGAAGGGGCCGAGCAGGAGCAGGGTGTACAGCTTGCGCGAGGCGGCCGCACCGAGGGCCACGGCAAAGGTGCGCCGGCCGACCTGCGCGTCATGCGCCGCGTCGCGGTGGTTGTTGACGGCCAGCGCCGCGGCGGCGAGGCCGCCGATGGCCACCGCGGCGACCGCGGTCACGCCGCCGACATCGCCGGTCAGCACCCAGTCGGTACCCGTCACCGCCACCAGGCCGAAGAAGACGAACACCGTCGCCTCGCCGAGCGGCGTGTAGGCGATCGGCCGCGGGCCGCCCATGTAGGCCAGTGCCGCCAGCAGCGACGACGCGCCGATGGCCAATACCGGCCAGCCGCGCAGCGCGAACAGCCACACGCCCAGCGCCGTGGCCAGCAGCGCCACCAGCACGATGGCCACGCGCACCGTGCGTACCGCCAGCCAGCCACGGGCCGTGGCGCGCGGCTGGCCGGTGCGCGTGCCGCTGGCCTCGGCGCCGCGCACGGTATAACCGACGTCGTTTTGCAGGTTGGTCACCATCTGCACCAGCAGCGCCGCGGCCAGGATCAGCAGGGCGACCGTGCCGTCGAGCGCACCGGTGCGCTGCCAGCCCAGCGCGGCACCGACCAGCACCGGGCTGATGGCCACCAGCAGGCTGTTCGGACGCAAGGCGACGAGCCAGGCCGCCACGGTACCGGCCTGGATCGCGCTGTGTGAAGTGTGTTGTTCGACGTTCATCGTGACGCAGTAGATGTCGATGCTAACGGCTTGCGCCCGACGTGGATGCAGGCGATGCCCAGACTGAGGTTGCGGTAATGCACGTCGACGAAGCCGGCCTGCTCGAACAGGGCCTGCAAGGCGCGCTGATCGGGAAAGCGGCGGATCGATTCGACGAGGTAGGTGTAGGCCTCGGGCGCACGCGCCACCAGTGCGCCCAGGCGCGGGATCACCGCGAACGAGAAGAAGTGGTAGAACGGCCGCAACAGGCGCCCAGGGTGTCGAGAACTCCAGGCACAGGAAGCGCCCGCCGGGCTTGAGCACACGCAGGGTTTCGGCCAAGGCCGCCTCGATGCGCGTGACGTTGCGGATGCCGAAGGCGATGGTCACGGTGTCGATGCAGGCGCCGGCCAGCGGCATCTGCTCGCCGCTGCCGGCCAGCCACTGCACGCCCGCGTGGCCGCGCGCGCGGCCGGCCTGCATCATCGGCACGCTGGGGTCGCACACCGTGACCAGGCGGTCGCTCGCCGCCAGGCGCGCCGCCACGTCGCCGGTGCCTCCGGCCAGGTCGACGATGCGCTGCCCGGCTGCCGGCGCAGCCAGGCGCACCAGCCTGCGCTTCCACAGCCGGTGGATGCCCAGGCTCATCAGGTCGTTCATCAAGTCGTAGCGCCGGGCCACGGCGGCGAAGACGCGCCGGATGCGTTGCTCGCGCTCGTGCTCGTCGACGGTCTGGTAACCGAAGCTGCGCGACAGCGGGTTCACCGTGCTGTGCGGTTGTTCGTCAATAGCGGCCATGTTGCTTGTAAATGTAGTTGCTCAGCTCGGCCGCCTGTGCCGACAGCCGGCGTTGCACCTTGTGCACCGTGCGCACGATAGCGCGCATGACGCGGTAGACGATCAGCGGTTCGCGACCCAGCAGCGATTCGAGTTGCGCGCGCTCGAGCCCGAAGACGCGGCTGGCGCCGCGCGAGATCACCGAGGCGTAGTGCACCGTGTCGTCGAGAAAGCTCAACTCGCCGATCAGGTCGCCGGCCTTGAGCGTGAACAGGGTCAGTTCGTCGGCGCTGCCGGCGATGCGGGCCACGGCCAGCGTGCCCGCGATCAGCACGTAGAGGTGGGTGTCGCTGACGTCTTCGTGCACCAGGACCTCACCGTCGGCGAGGTCGCGCAGGGTGATCACTTCGGCCAACACGCGGCATTGCGGGTCGGTCAGCTCGGCGGCCAGGCGCGAGGCGCGCAGCGCGTCATAGGCGGTAGGGGCAGTCATGACATCGGACTCCTGGTGATGGCGCCAGGGCTGGACGCCGGCCGACCGGTCGGCGCCACCAGCCCGTCGGCGCGTTGAATGAAGGCATCGACCAGCGTGTTGGCCAGATGCTCGAGCACCGGGCTGGCCACCAAAGCCGACCAGGTGTGGGCCGGGGCGCAGCTGAGCGCGAAGTGAATGCGGCAGCCCCAGTCGGCGAGCGCGTCGAGTTGCCATTCGCCCGCGAAGTGGCGAAACGGCCCCTCCTCGAGGATGATCTTCATCCAGCGCGGCGCGCATTTGGGGTTGCGGGTGACGAAGCTGAACTTCGCACCGTGCCAGGCCACGGCGATGCGCGCCACCACCACCGCGTCATCGCGCTGCAGGATCTCGGCGCCGACGCACCAGGGCAGGAATAACGGGTAGTCCTCGGCGGCCTCGATCAGCGCGAACATGCGCTCGGCGGGGTGGGCGACATAGGCGCTGCGGCGGACTTCCATCGCCCGCTCCTCAATGGCGACGACGCATGGTCAGCGCGTCTTCCTGCTCGAGCTCCTCGAGCCGGGTCTGCATGCCGTCGATCTCGCGCACCAGCTCGGGCATCAACACGTCCTGCAGCGCGCGCGCGCGCCGCAGCGAACGCCGGTATTCCTGCGCCAGGCGTTCCAGGTTGCCGCACACGGCAGCCAGCGGCACGGCCGCGGCGATCAGGTCCTCGAACGCGTGGCGGCAGTCACGCGCTTCGGGCGAGGGGTGCACCGCCGCCGGCGCGGGCTGCTCGCGCTTGCGCCACGCCGCCTGCTGCAGGTGCACGCCCATCAGCGAGTGGGCCTCGTGATGCAGCGGCGTCGCCTCTTGCAGGGCCGGCGGATAGACCTGCAGGCCTTGCAAGCCGTGGCGCGCCAGGGCGGCCTGCAAGGCGAGGTTGGCGTCGCGCTGCGCCACGTCGAAGCCGCGCTGCAGTTCGGCGTGAAGGCCGAGCTGGCGCAGCATCTCGCCGGCCAGCAGCAGGCACTTCTCGTCGAGGAAGAGATGGCCTTCGTGCATCGCGCGCTGCTCGTCCTGCAGCTCGAGCACCGCGGCGCGCGTGGGTGACAGGCCGCTCATGGGGGCGCCTCCAGATGGGCCGCGATCTGCGCATTCGACAGCCGCGCCAGTTCGCTGCGCGGCAGGCCGGCCAGCAGGCGCCAGCCTATGGCCATGCTCTGTTCGAGCGAGCGCGGTGCCGACTGGCGCACCAGTTCGTTCTCGAAGGCCTGGCCGAAGACCAGGTAACGGCGATCGGTATCGGCCAGGCCCTCTTCGCCGACCACGCTGGCCAGCACGCGGGCCTGCACCGCGCGGGCATAGGCGGCGTAGAGCTGGCTGGCCAACGCCGGGTGGTCGGGGTGGGTGTAGCGGCCGCCGGTGCCGTCCTTCATCAGGCGCGACAGGCTGGGCAGCACATCCACCGGCGGGTAGATCGCGCGCCGGTCCAGGTCGCGCGAGAGCACGATCTGGCCCTCGGTGATGTAGCCGGTCAGGTCGGGGATCGGGTGGCCGATGTCGTCGGCGGGCATGGTCAGGATCGCCAACTGGGTCAGCGTGCCCGGCACGCCGCGCAGCGTGCCGGCCCGCTCGTACAGCGTCGCCAAGTCGGAGTACAGGTAGCCCGGAAAGCCCTTGCGGCTCGGGATCTCGCCCTTCGACGACGAGACCTCGCGCAGGGCCTCGGCGTAATTGGTCATGTCGGTCAGGATGGCCAGCACATGCTTGCCGCAACTGAAGGCCAGGTACTCGGCGGCGGTCAGTGCAAAGCGCGGTGTCAGCAGGCGCTGGGTCGACGAGTCGCTGGCCAGGTTGAGGAACAGCGCGGTGCGTTCGAGCGCGCCGCTGGCCTCCAGGCTGCGGCGGAAATAGTCGGCGCTGTCGTAGGGCACGCCGATGCCGGCGAAGACGATCGCGAAATCGTCGCCGTCGGCCTGGCCATCGGCCTTGCGCAGCCGCGCGTGGTTGGCGATGGCCACGGCCAGGCGGTCGTGCGGCAGGCCGCCGCCGGAGAAGATCGGCAGCTTCTGGCCGCGCACCAGGCTGTTCATCAGGTCCAGCGTGGTCACGCCGGTCTCGATGAAATCGCGCGGCGCGGCGCGCGCCACCGGGTTGATCGGCAGGCCTTCGATGCGCTGGCGCACCCGCGCGGCGATCGGCGGCCCGCCGTCGATGATCCGGCCGACGCCGTTGAAGACCCGGCCCAGGATGCCCGGCGCCAGGCCGAAGCTCATCGGCTCGCCGAGGAAACGCACCACGCTGCCGGCCAGCGACAGGCCCGAGGTCGACTCGAGCACCTCGATGGTCATGAATTCTTCGTCGATGGCCGCCACGCGGCCGAACCGGGCATGGCCGTCGCTGCCGGTGACTTCGACGGCGTCGTGCAGGCCGACATCGAGCGTGCGGCGCAGGAACAGCAGCGGTCCCTCGAGCCGGCTGGCCGCGCCTTCAACGCTGAGGTGCATCGCTGGCCTCCGTCGCGGGCGCCAACGCCGCGAACTCGCGGTCCAGGTCGGCCTCGAGATCGGCCAGGGCTTCGAGCGCATCGTCGGCCACCTCTTCGCCCATGCGTTGCAGCGGGCGCAGGCAGGCCAGTTCGGCCAGCCGTTGCGGGTGCACGCCGGCTGCCAGTGCCGCCTCGGCATGGTCGATGAACTTGCCGATCAAGCGCATCATCGCCGCCTGGCGCTGCGGGCTGCAGACGCGGTCGATGTCCGAGAACGCCGACTGGCGCAGGAAGGCGTCGTTGATCAGTTCGGCGCAGAACAGCGTCAGTTGCTGGCGCAGCGGCAAGGCGTCCTTGCCGATGATGCGTGCCATGCGCTCCAGGTGCGCCTGCTCGTCGAGCAGGGTCAGGAAGCGGCGCCGCAGCGTCAGCCAATCGGCATTGCCATGCGCCGTCCACCAGGGCGCGAAGTCGGCCGCGCCTTCGGCGTAGGACTGCAACGGGATGCACGGCCGGGTACGAGCGCGCCTGCGCGCGCTTGACGTCGAGTGCCCAGTAGGCGCGCACGTAGCGCTTGGTGTGGCTGGTCACCGGCTCGGAGAAGTCGCCCGAGGGCGGGCTGATGGCGCCTATCAGCGTCACCGAGCCGCGTCCGCCGCCCAGGGTCTCGACGGCCGCGGCGCGTTCGTAGAAGTCGGCCAGCCGCGACGACAGGTAAGCCGGGTAGCCGCCTTCGCCGGGCAACTCGCCGAAGCGGCCCGAGACCTCGCGCAGCGCCTCGGCCCAGCGGCTGGTCGAGTCGGCCATCAAGGCCACGTCCAGGCCCTGGTCGCGGAAGTATTCGGCCACCGTGACGGCGCTGTAGATCGAGGCCTCGCGCGCGGCCACCGGCATGTTCGAGGTGTTGGCGATGACCACGGTGCGCTCCATCAGCGGGCCGCCGGTCTTGGGGTCGGTGAGTTGCGGAAACTCCTCGAGCACGCCGGCCAGCTCGTTGCCGCGTTCGCCGCAGCCGAGGTAGACGATGACGTCGGCGCTGCAGCCCTTGGCCAGGGCCTCGAGCAGTACCGTCTTGCCGGTGCCGAAGCCGCCGGGAATGGCGGCCTTGCCGCCGAGCGCCACCGGAAACAGGCAGTCGAGCACGCGCTGGCCGGTGACCAGGGGCAGCGTCGACGACAGGCGCGCGCGCACCGGCCGCGGCACGCGCACCGGCCACTCGTGCGCCATCGCCAGCTCGACGCGCTGGCCGGCGGCATTGCGCAAGGTGCACACCGCCGCAGTTTCCGCATACGGGCCCGCCGCGGCCACGGCCACCACCTCGCCCTCGGCGTCGGGCGGCGCGATGCAGCGTTGGGCGCCGGCCACTAGCGCCCACTGCCTGGCCGAAGACCTGGCCGCCGGCCAGCCGCTGGCCCAGCGCAACCATGGGTTCGAAGGCGAAGCTTTGCGGCTCGGCGCGACGCATGCCGGGCGCGACATGGGCGCTGTCCAGGCCCGACAAGGGCCGCAGCAGGCCGTCGAAGATGCCGCCGAGCAGGCCGGGGCCGAGGCGGATCGACAGCGCCTGACCGTCGCCGATCACTTCGGCGCCAGGGCGCAGGCCGGTCGTGTCTTCGTAGACCTGGACCACGATCTGGTCGTCGTACAGGCGCACCACTTCGCCGAGCAAGGCCTGCGGCCCGACGCGCACCGCTTCGCGCAGCGAGAACGGGCCTTCGGCGCGGGCGTGCAGCACCGGGCCGCTGATGGAACGCAGCGTCGCGCGGGTCATGCCGGGGCCTCTGCGCGCGCCGCGCCGGGCGCTGCGTGCTCGGGATCGTGCGCCAGCAGGCGAGCGCCGATCTCGTCGCGGTCGGCGATCAGGCCGGCCAGCGTGGCGTCGAGCCGATTGCCGCCGCTGAGCACACGCAGACCGGCTTCGACCCCAGGGTCGAGGTCAAAGGCGACCTCGGTGGCGTGGTCGCGCTGCAGTTGCTGGGCCAGGGCCTGGCGCTCGGCTTCGGGCCAGGGCTGGCCAAACGCGATCTTCCAGTGGCCCGCGGGCAGCAGGCGCTGGGCGTCGGCGATCGCCGCGGCGACCCACTGGCGGCGCGCCTGCTCGTCGCACCAGCGTGCGCGCAATGCCTGCGGCAGCTGCAGCCAGGCGCGCGCCAGCCAGGCGGCCGCCTGGCGCTGGTCATGCAGGCGGCGCTGCGTCTGCAGCGTCGCGCGGGCCGCGGCGATGCGGGCCTGTGCCTGCTGGCGCTCCTCGCCGAAAGCCTCGCGCACGCGCAGCCGCGCGTCGGCGCGGGCCTGCGCCAGGCGCGCCGATGCCTGGGCCTGCGCCTGGCCGATGATCGTGTGGCATTGGGCCAGCCTGTCCTGCTCGACCAGGTCGAGCAGGGCCTGCGTGCGTGTATCCAGGGTCACTGAACTAGCCTCCGCGCTGTGCGCTCCGGGATGAGCGCTTGGGAGCGGCCCGGCGCGCTCATGCGTCGAGCCCGAGTTCACGGCGCAGCCGGGCGGCCAGGTCGGGCATCGTGGCCGTGCCCCGCAAGTCGGGCACCACCAGCACCAGCGGCGTCAAGGCCGTGCAGGCCACACGCAGCGCGATGGCATCGATCTGAGCCACCAGCGCCGCCGAGACCAGTACCAGCGGTGCCTGCGCACAGGCGCGGATCAGCGCGGCGGTGGCGTCGCCCGCGCCGGGCACCTGCACGGCCGCGCCGGCCAGGCGGTAGCCGGCCGCACTCGAATTCGTCGCCGAGATAGACCGCAGCCGGCATCAGGTCAATCGATTGAGGATCAGGATGGACACGATCAGGCCGTAGATGGCGATGCCTTCGGCCAGGCCGACGAAGATCAGCAGGCGGCCGAACAGTTCGGGCTTCTCGACCAGCGCGCCGATCGCGGCGGTGCCGACCTTGCCGACGGCAAAGCCGGCGCCCAGGGCGGCCAGCGCGGTCGCGCCGGCTGCGGCAGCCAGGCCCCAGCCATAGGCGTCGGCGGCGAGGGCCGCGCCGCCCGCCGCGGTGGCGGCCGACGCCAGCGGCGCGGCCACCAGCAGGCCGGCGGCGGCGGCCAGCAACAGGCCGCTGCCGACCAGCGCGGCACCAAACTTCGTCGTCGGTTTCATCTCGTTCTCCTGCGTGAATTTGGGGGGAAGGGCCAAGGCACGGAAGACCCGGCCCTGGGCTTGAAGAAAGCGCGTGAAGAACTCGAACAGCACCAGGCGCGTGGTCTGGATCGACACCACCAGGCCCTCGAGCACCAGCACCACGACGTTGCCCAGTACCAGGATGGCGCCGGCGCTGGCCGCGTGGTCGCTGGCGTGCATCAGCGCGACGATCGCCGACGACAGCCCGGCGTGTGCCAGCGCGAAGGCGCCGACACGGGCAAACGACAAGGTGTTGATCAGCAATTGCAAGCCGCGCTCGACCAGTTCGGCCAACGCCAGCCCCGCGGCGCCGGCACGCCGCTCGCAGATCGCGTGGCCGAGGCAAAACCACAGTGCACCGACGCCGGCGACCAGCAGCGCGGGCGCCTGCACGACCGCGGCCAACAGGCCGAGGTAGCAGATGACCAGCCCGGCGTCGGTGGCCAGCCAGCGGCCCAGCGCGCCGCGCCAGTACGCCTGCACGGCCGACAAGGCCAGGCCTATCGTCAGCAGCGCCGCGCCGCCGACCAGCGGCACCAGCAGCACGGCCAGCGGATCGTCCAGCGGCGCCAGCCACCACGCCGGCCACAGGTGCAGGCTGAACACGCTGCCGAACAGCAGGCCGAAGACCGCGGCGCTGAGTCCGCCGGCGACGAACAGGCGCGCCAGCGGCCAGCGCCGCCGCAACAGCAGCCCGGCGGCGGTGATGACCAGGCCCTGACCGACGTCGCCGAACATGTAGCCGAACATCAAGGGCACGGCGATGGCCAGCAGCACGCTGGCATCGGCCTCCGCGCCCGAGGGCATGCCCAGGGCGCGGCTGAAGACCTCGAACGGCCGCGCCCACCAGGGGTTTTGCAGCAGCAGCGGTGGCGCCACGCCGGTCGGCGGCGGCGCGAAGCGCAGCAGCGCGCGCACGCCGCTGTGCTCGACGGCCTGCTCCAGCACCTGGCCGACCGCCACGCTGGTCCAGCCGGTGATCCAGCACATCAGTTCGCCGGCTTCGAGAGCGTGCACGTTGTCGAGCACCCAGTGCAGGCGCTCGGCGTCGCCCAAGGCCCGGCGCAGGTGGTGGCGTTCGACCAGCGCCGCCAGCGCGGCATCGTCGGCGGCGCCCTGGGCTTGCAGCGCGGCCAGGCGGCGTTCGAGTTCGGCCCGCTGGCTGCTGCGGTCGGCCCCCAGCCCCGGCGGCGGCTGATGGACTTGCCCCTTCGCGGCGAGCACCTGCTGCGACAAGGCCTGCAATTGCGCAGGGCTGCCCAGCGCCAGGGCATAGGACTCGGATGCACCAAGCACCATGCGCACCAAGGCCGGCCCCGACAGGTCGGGCGGGTTGTCGGCAGCGAACACGAACAGGCGCGATTGCAGCGGCGCCGTCGCCGGCGTCGCGGTGTCGAGCAGGCCCTCGCCGAGCACGCCCAGCACATGCACACCAGCGCTGCAGTTCGGTGCCTTCGGCCAGGCCTTGCTGGCGGCGGCGGATCAGCGGCTCGGCCTCGACGGCCCAAGCGCGCAGGGCCTGCACGCAGCGTTCCAGCGCCGCCAGCGGCGGCTCGGGAAACGACGACGCACTCAGGCCCTCGCTCGGCCAATAGGCGCGGTAGCGCTGCGCCAGTTCGCCGTACTGCTGCATCGAGGGGCGCAGCTCGAGCAGGCTGGGCGGCAGGGTCGCGGTGCGGGCCTCGAGCTCGACGGCTCCGGTCGCGGCCAGCGCTTCGAGCGCGCGCGTGGTGTCGTCGCGCGCGACCAGCAATTCGAACCAGCGGGCCGGATGCGGGCGGATCATGGCGCGGCGTGGCCCTGGGGGCCGGTGGCGAAAACCAGGCGGCGCGACAACTCGCCGCGCAGGCGCTCGAACTCCAGCGCGCACAGGGCCAGGTGGATGAAGGCCGCGGCCGGCTCGAGCAGCGCGCGCCGCAGCAGCAGCACCAGGCGCTGCTGCAATGCGCGGCGCAACGCCCAGGCATCGCCGGCCTGCGGCGCGGCGAAGGCGGCCGCATGGGCGGCCAGCAGCGGCACGACTTGCGCGTCGAGCATGGCCCGGCCATGACCGCGCGGCAGCCGGCGCGACCATTCGGCGCGCCAGCGCGGCAGCAGGGCCTGCGCATCGCTGCGTGCGGCGGCCCACAGCGGCTGCCTGGCGTCGCCGGCCGCCAGGCCGTCAGCGAGGAGAGCCTGCCAGTGCACATCATCGACCATCCACGGCGGCGGCGCCGCGCCCGCCGCCAGGTGCTGCAGCGCCGGCAGGTCGATCAGCAGGCCGCACCATTGCACGGCAGCCTGCCAGGGCCGCGGCATCCAGGACGCCAGCTCGGCCACCTGCCTGTGCCAGTGATGACGCATCACGCGTTCGACGGCATGCGCGCCGCTGTCCGTGCCCAGGCCCTCGAGCCAGCGCGCGAGCGGGCTGGCGCGCGCGATCTCCAGTGCCGCGGCGAAGTCACGCGTGACTTCGATGCGCCGCCACAGCGCTTCGCCGGCCGCATCGCCCTGGCGCGCCCAGATGCGGGCATGGGCGAACTCCAGGCTGCCGGCGTCGATCACGGCTCGGCTCCCGTCAACTGCGCGGCCAGCGTCTGGACCGCGCGCGCCAGCCGCGCCGGTTCGTCGTCGCCGGGCGCGGTGTCACTGGCCAGCGCGCGCGCTTCGGCGTCTAGCGCCGCCACTTCGCCAGCCACCCGGGCTTCGACGGCGGCGCGCAGGCGGCGGATGCGTCGCTGCGTGCGTTCGGTCACGGCACGTGCGGCCGAACGCGACTGTTCGGCGATCTGCGCGGCCTGCACGCGCGCCGCGGCGATCGACTCGCGGGCGCTGGTCTCGGCGCGCAGGACGCGCACGATCGCGCTGTCGACCACGCTGTCGACCGCGGTTTGATCCGGTGTGTGCTGGTTCGATGACATGGGCCGGCGAGTGGGGCGGCGCAAACGGCTGCGCGCTTCTTGCGCTGTGTCAGTTTCGAACCTCGCAGCGCCGACGTGCTTGATTGAACGCAATCGGCTCACGTTGACACGAATCAACGTGCAACACGCCGCGGCCGACGACGATGCACGTGCGACGCACAGTCAACGCCGGAATGGCAGGAGGAGTACGCCGATGGGCCCGCTAGGGGTCACGCTGCTGATGTTGGCCGGCGTTGCCGGCTTCGCGCTGTTGGCGATGCGCAAACTGGCGATCGTCATGCACCTGCAAGCCGAGCCGCGCTGGGACCATCCGCTGGCGCGCTTGCGCAGCGTGCTGGTCAACGGCCTGCTGCAGCGGCGCATGGTGGCGCGCGAATTCAGGCCCGGGCTGATGCACGCGGTGATCTTCCTCGGCTTCGTCGCGCTGCTGCTGCGCAAACTGCAACTGATCGCCATCGGCTACGACGAACTGTTCGTCATCCCCGGCGCGCTGGGCGGGGCCTTCGCGGCCTTGAAGGACGGCGTCGAGTTGGCCGTGCTGGCGGCGCTGGCCTACGCCCTGTACCGCCGCTACCTGCTGCGGCCGCCGCGCCTGGAGCGCAATCGCGAAGCCCTGCTGGTGCTGGTGCTGATCGCGCTGATCATGCTCAGCGACCTGGCCTTCGACGGCTTTCGCTTCGCGCTGCACGCCGCGGGCGACGCCGGCATCGCGCACGAGCAGCGCTTCGCCTTTGCCGGCAGTGCGATCGCTGCCGTACTGTCGGCCTGGCCGGCCGGCCTGCAATCGGCGGGTTATCAGTGTTCGTACTGGCTGCAATTGGCCACCGTGTTCGCCTTTCTGGTCATCCTGCCCACCGGTGAACATTTCCACATCGCCACCGCGCTGCCGACGCTCTACTTTCGCCGCGGCGGGCCGGTCAACGTGGTGCCCAGCGTCGACCTGGACCGGCTGATGGCCGACGATGCCGACGCGGCGGCTTTGCGCGTGGGCGTGCGCAGCGCCCGCGACCTGAGCTGGAAGGATGGGCTGGACGCCTTCACCTGCACCGAATGCGGCCGCTGCAAGGACGCCTGCCCGACCTTCCTGACCGGCAAGCCGCTGTCGCTGAAGTGGGTCAACGACGGCCTCAAGCAGCACCTGCTCGAGCAGCGCGACGCACTGCTCGCACCGGCATCGGCCGACGCCGATGCTGCGCTGCCCGCCTTGGTCGGGCCGGTGATCAGCGAAGACAGCCTGTGGGCCTGCACCACCTGCGGCTACTGCGAGGCGGCCTGCCCGATCGAACTCGAGCACCTGAGCAAGTTCTACAAGCTGCGCCAGCAGCGCGTGATGATGGAAGGCGAGTTCCCGCATGGGCTCAAGCCGGTGTTCGAGGCCTACGAATCGCAGAGCAACCCCTGGGGGCTGCCGGCACAGACCCGTGGCGACTGGGCCGAGGGCCTGGGCCTACCGCGCCTGACCGACGCCGCGCAGGCGACGTCGTTCGAGTTGTTGTTCTACGTCGGCTCGGCGCAGTCCTTCGACCCGCGCGGGCAGAAGATCGCGCGCGCCTTCGTCAAGGTGTTGCAGGCGGCGGGGGTGCGTTTCGCGATCCTCGGCGAGGCCGAAACCTCGACCGGCGAATGTGTGCGCCGTGCCGGCAACGAGATGCTGT
The DNA here is from genome assembly GCA_963741125.1 of uncultured beta proteobacterium. Classification (GTDB taxonomy): domain Bacteria; phylum Pseudomonadota; class Gammaproteobacteria; order Burkholderiales; family Burkholderiaceae_C; genus CADEEN01. The sequence goes on along the minus strand of CAVUGY010000012.1, from coordinate 49,044 downwards.
TCCAGCAACTCGCGGGCACCCTGGTGGCCCGCCTGAATAGCCTGGGCGTGCGGCGCATCGTGACCTGCGACCCGCATGCCTTCAACAGCCTGGTGAACGAATACCCGGCGTTCGGCGGTGATTGGCATGTCGAACACCACTCGCAGTGCATCGCGCGCCTGCTGCGCGAAGGCCGGCTCGCAGTCGAACCGCAATTCGAGCGTGTGCTGTTCCACGACCCCTGCTACCTCGGCCGCCACAACGCCGAGTTCGACGCCCCGCGCGAGGTGATCACCCGCCTGCTGCGCGACCACCCGCTCGAGTTCGAATTGACGCGCGAGAAGGCCATGTGCTGCGGTGCCGGCGGCGCGCGCATGTGGCTGGAGGAATCGATCGGCACGCGCATCAACGTCTTGCGCTGCGAGCAGGCGCTCGGCCGCTCGCCGCAGGTCATCGCCACCGCCTGCCCCTATTGCGCGGTGATGATAGGCGACGGCCTGAAGAGCCTGGGCCGCGACACCGAGGTGCGCAACATGGACATTGCCGAACTGGTGGCCGAGGCGCTCGTCGTGGTCCCTGCACCAAGCGCGGCGTGAGCGGACCATGCCCCGCCTGCTGATCGTTCATTCGAGCGTCGACGGCCACACGCGCCACATCGCCGAGCGCCTGCAGGCCGTGATCGGGGCCCAGGGCCACCAGGTCGGCGTGACGCCGCTGACCGAATGCGGCGCAGACGACCTGGCGTTATGCGACGGCGTGGTCATCGGTGCCGCCATCCGCTACGGCCACCACCGGCCCGAGGTGGCGGCCTTCATCGCCCGCCATCGCGCGGCGCTGGAGGCACGACCGAATGCCTTCTTCTCGGTCAACGTCGTGGCGCGCAAACCAGGCAAGGACCGGCCCGACACCAACCCCTACCTGCGCAAGTTCCTCGCCAGCATCGCCTGGCGTCCGCAGCGGCTGGAAGTGTTCGCGGGCAAGATCGATTACCCGCGTTACCGTTTCTTCGACCGCCAGATGATCCGCCTGATCATGTGGCTGACCCAGGGCCCCACCGACCTGGACACCGTGGTCGAGTTCACCGACTGGTCGCGCGTCGAGGCTTTCGGTGTCGATATCGCGCGGGCGGTGTTCGCTGCTCCACCCTCGGTCGCCCGGTAGGTACTGCGCATCGCGGCAGGCGGCACCCGGCAGGGGCTCATGGTGGGGTGGTCGGCGCTGCGCGCCGACTGCGCTGCGGTGCTCGGCCTGGGGTCGCGCCGCACAACTCGCTGCGTTCGCTGCGCTCACTGCGCTCAAACAGGTGCGGCGAGTCAGATTGACGAGGCGCGCTGCGCGCGCCGACCCCAGACCTGTGCTCCTCGCCACCCCACAAATCGCCCCTGCCGGGTACCGCCTGCCGCGAAGGCCACCGGGGTTGGTGTTCGAAGCGAAGACCACCACGACTGTTCCCGCAAAGGCGCGCCCGGGCAGGCGGCAGCGCGCCTGCGGGGCGCCGAGGAGCGCAGGCCTTGTGGCCCGCGCGCGTTAGCGCGCATCGTCCTCTGACTTGTCGCACCCTGTCTGAGCGTAGCGAACGCAGTGAGCGCAGCGAGTTGTGCGACGGGCCACAAGGCCGAGCACCGCAGGGCAGTCGGTGCGCAGCACCGACCGCCACGCCGAAGCGCTGCCGCCTGCCCGGGCGCGCGCGCGCTGCAAGCTCGCTGCGAATCGAGCGCTGATGTCATGCAACTGATCGCCAACCCGAATCAGGCCTCTTCGGGCACCATCTCGATGGCGCCGCAGGGGCATTCGGCGGCGCAGACGCCGCAGCCCTTGCAGTAGTCGAAATTGAAGGCGAAACGCTGGCCGGGGCCGAGCTTGATGACTGCGTTGTCGGGGCACACGCCGTAGCAGTTGTCGCATTCGAAGCAGTTGCCGCAGCTCAGGCAGCGGCGGGCTTCGAACAACGCGTTGGCTTCGGTCAGGCCGCCCTGCACCTCGTCGAAGCTGCTGGTGCGGCGTGCCAGTTCGAGTTGCGGGCGCACGGTCTTGGGCGCATCGCTGTAGTACCAGAGGTTCAGGCGCTCGAAGCTCGCCGGTGCATGCTTGACCGGTGCGGTGGGCGCCGCGCCGCGCAGCCAGGCGTCGATGCAGTGCGCGGCCTTCTTGCCATGGCCGACGGCGACCGTCACGTTGCGCTCGGCCGGCACCATGTCGCCGCCGGCGAAGAGACCGGCGCGGCCGGTCATCATGGTCAAGGGATTCGACCTCGACCACGCCGTCGCTGACGGTCAACCCGGCCACGCCTTCGAGCAGCGACAGGTCGACATCCTGGCCCAGGGCCAGCACCAGCGAGTCGGCTTCCAGGGTCTCGAACTCGCCGGTCGGTTGCGGGTTGCCCTTGGCGTCGAGGACCATTTTTTCGATCGTCAGCGCGCCGGCGCTGGCGTCGTTGCCGGCCTGCTTGATGGTCGACAGCCACTTCACCAGCACGCCTTCCTGCAGCGCTTCTTCGACTTCGAAGTCGTGCGCCGGCATGCGCTCGCGCGTGCGGCGATAGACGATCACCGCCTCGGTGGCGCCCAGGCGTTTGGCGGTGCGCGCGACGTCGATCGCGGTGTTGCCGCCGCCGTAGACGACCACGCGGCGGCCGAGCATCGGCTTGTCGCCGGCCTCCATCGAGCGCAGCACCGACACCGCGTCGAGGATGCGCGAGCTGTCCTTGGCCGGGATGAAGGCGCGCCGGCCGATATGCGCGCCGACGGCCAGGAACGCGGCGTCGAAGCCCTGCATCGCGTCGTCGATGCGCGCGACACGGGTGTTGAGTTCGACCGTCACGCCCATGGCGACGATGCGCTGCATCTCGGCCTCGAGCACGTCGCGCGGCAGGCGGTACTGCGGGATGCCGAAGCGCATCATGCCGCCCAGCAGCGGGCCGGCTTCCCTCACCGTGACGCGGTGACCTCGCAGCCGCAGGTGGTAGGCCGCCGACATGCCCGAGGGCCCGGCGCCGACGACCAGCACGTTCTTGCCCGACTCCTGCGCCGGCGGCGCGAAGCGCCAGCCGTGGGCGATCGCCGCATCGCCGAGAAATCGCTCCACCGAGTTGATGCCGACGGCGGCATCGAGCTGGCCGCGGTTGCAGGCCCCCTCGCAGCTGTGATAACAGACCCGGCCCATGATGGCGGGAAAGGGGTTGTCGCGCGTCAGGTGGCGCCAGGCGGCTTCGTAGTCGCCGCTCTCGGCGTGGAACAGCCAGCCCTGGATGTCTTCGCCGGCCGGGCAGGTGGCGTTGCAGGGCGGCAGCCGATCGACATACACCGGCCGCTCGGTGCGCCAGGAGCCGGTCTTGTTGGCCAGCGATGAACCCGGGTCGAGGGTGATCGCGAAGGGTTTGCTCATGCTCATGCCGGGGTCTCCTCGGCGGCCAGCAGCCCGAAGCGACGGATATTGCGGTCGGCGCTGGCCTGGATCCTGGCCAGCATTTCGGGTTGCCCGGCGCCGCTGAACAGGTGGGCGAAGCGCTTCTGCGGCTTCAGGTATTCCTCGACCGGCACGTGCTTGCGGATCTTGGTCACGGCGGTGACTTCGCCGCGCTCGGCCTCGAAGACCGGGAAGATGCCGGTCTCGCGCGCCAGCCGCGCCAGCTTGATCGTGTCGTGACTGGCCGAGCCCCAGCCCAGCGGGCAGGGCACCAGCACGTGCAGGTAGCGCGCGCCGTGCAGGCTCATGGCTTTTTCGACCTTGGCCTCGAGGTCGCGCAGGTCGGCCACCGTGGCGGTGGCCACATAGGGGATCTCGTGCGCCATCGCGATCAGCGGCAGGTTCTTGCCCTGGCCGAAGGCGGCGCCGGGCTCGCCGCCGACGGCCATGGTGGTGGCGGTGCGCGCGGCCGGCGGCGTGGCCGAGCTGCGCTGCACCCCCGTATTCATGTAGGCCTCGTTGTCGTAGCAGATGTAGAGCACGTCGTCGTTGCGCTCGAACATGCCCGACAGGCAACCGAAGCCGATGTCGGTGGTGCCGCCGTCGCCGCCCTGGGCGATGACGCGCACCTCGTGGCGGCCCTTGACCTTCAGCGCCGCGGCAATGCCGGTGCCGACCGCCGCCGCGTTGCCGAACAGCGAATGGATCCACGGCAGCTGCCACGAGGTTTCGGGGTAGGGCGTGGAGAACACTTCGAGGCAGCCGGTGGCGTTGGCTGCGATCAGCTGGCGGTTCGTCGCCCGCATCGCAGCGTCGACGGCATAACGCGCGCCCAGCGCTTCGCCGCAACCCTGGCAGGCGCGATGCCCGGAGTTGAGCGAGTTGTCGCGCGCGATCGACGACTGCACGCTGCGCTGCTCGGGGGCCAGCAGGCGGTTGCCGACGGTGAACGTGCCGGTCTGGTAGAACTTGATGGCTTGCATCGTCAATTCACCTTGGACGCGACGGTGCCGACATCGCGCAACAGGTTCTCCGCGATCGGCCCGCTGCGCCTTATCTGCGCCTCGCGTTCGAGCTGGCGATTCACGATGCGCCAGTCCAGGTCCATGAATGTCAGCGGCGGCAACTTGTCGGCGATGGCTTCGCGCAGGGTGCGGTGCAGCGAGGCCTTGGTGATGGCGCGTCCGCCCAGGCCGGCGATCACCGTGTAGCCCTGCAGTTGCAGGCCCGATACGGCCAGCCGCACGTCGGTCGAGACCACGCCGCCCAGGCCGACCGAGAAGCTCTTTTCCAGCACCACCACGCGCACGGCGCCCTGCAGCGCGGCGCGCAGCGCGGCCAGCGGGAAGGGCCGGAACGAGTGCAGGCCGATGACGCCGATCTTGACGCCGTCGGCGCGCAGCTCGTCGATCGTGTCCTTGAGCGTGCCGAGCACCGAACCCAGCGCCACGACGATGGTCTGCGCGTCTTCGCTGCGGTAGCCGCGCAGCAGCCCGCCCGATTCGCGGCCGAAGCGGCGGTGGAACTCGGCCGCGATCTGCGGGATGCGCTCCAGGGCCATGGTCTGCTTGGCGTGCGCCAGGTAGCGCACCTCCATGAAGGCCTCGGGGCCGACCATCGCGCCTATCGACACCGGCTCGGCCGGGTCGAGCACCTGGCGCGGCTCGTAGGGCGGCAGGAAGGCGTCGACCTCGGCCTGCGCCGGCATGTCCACCCGTTCGTAGGCATGGGTCAGGATGAAGCCGTCCATGCACACCATCACCGGCATCGACAACTCTTCGGCCAGCTTGAAGGCCTGCAGGTGCAGGTCCAGCGCCTCCTGGTTGTTCTCGGCGAACAGCTGCAGCCAGCCGCAATCGCGCTGGCTCATCGAGTCGCTGTGGTCGTTCCAGATGTTGATCGGCGCGCCGATGGCGCGGTTGGCCACCGTCATCACGATAGGCAGGCCCAGGCCCGAGGCGTTGTAGATGGCCTCGGCCATGAACAGCAGGCCCTGGCTGGCGGTGGCGGTGTAGGTCCGTGCGCCGGTGGCCGAGGCGCCGATGGCCACGCTCATGGCGGCGAACTCGCTCTCGACGTTGATGAACTCGCAAGGGCTCAATTGCCCGCTCTTCACCAGCTCGCCCAGGCCCTCGACGATATGCGTCTGCGGCGAGATCGGGTAGGCGCAGATGACCTCGGGGCGGGCCAGCGCCACCGCTTCGGCCACGGCGCGCGAGCCTTCAATCTGCCTGAGCATGGCTCAGCTCCTTCATTGCGCGCGACACGAAGTCGAAGGCTTCGCCCGCCGCCGCGACATTGCCCTCGGCGACCTTGCCGCTGAATTTCTCGCGGATCGCATGCGCCACCGCGTCCAGGGTGATCAAGCCCGACAGCGCGGCGAAGCCGCCGAGCAGCACCGCGTTGGGCAGCGGCCGGCCCAGGCACTTGAGGGCGATCTCGCTGGCCGGCACGGTGGTCAGGCGCTCGCGGCGAAAGCGCAGGGCGATGTCGGCCAGGCCCAACTCGTCGAAGTTGCGCCGGCTGTTGATCAGCACGTAGCCGTCGGGCTTGAGGCCCTGGAATACATCCACCTGGTGCAGCAGCGTCGGGTCCTGCACGATCAGGACATCGGGCTCGAGCACCGGCTCGCGCAGGCGGATCTCGCGCTCGTCGATGCGGCAGAACGCGACCACCGGCGCGCCGGTGCGCTCGGAGCCGAAGCTGGGGAAGGCCTGCGCATGGTGGCCCTGGTCGAAGGCGGCCACGGACAGCAATTCGGCCGCCGTCACGACGCCCTGCCCGCCCCGCCCATGGATGCGGATTTGCAGCACCGTGCGTCACTCCTTGGCTTGAATGCGGTCGATTCTTCGTGACCCGCCGCGGCACGCCTTTGATGCGCGTCAAACGCGGCCTGCCGGGCCGCAGCGCTGGCGCGCCCTTGACCAAGCGCAAGCCGGTGCGCCGGCATCGGCGAACAATGGCCGCAATCGTCAGGAGATCTGCCATGAAACCTGCTGCCAGCACCCGACCGGCGCGACCGAAGATCACCATGCCTGCGGTCTTCGAGTCGCTCGACGCCACGCACCGCGAGGTCTTGAAGATGTTGCAGGCGCTCGAGCAGTTGCTGGTCCATGTCGACGAAAAAAAGGGCGCCGACGAGGTGGCGCGCGAGAGCGCGCGCGCCATCGTCAGCTTCTTCAACGGCCCGGCACAGCAGCACCATGCCGACGAGGAGGCGCAGGTGTTTCCCGAGCTGCTCGACGGCAGCGATGCCGAGCTGGCGCAGCATGTGCACCGCCTGCAGCAGGACCATGGCTGGCTCGAGCAGGATTGGCTCGAGATGTGCGCGCCGATAGAAGCCATCGCCAGCGGCTACAACTGGTACGACCTGGAGATGCTGCGCAACGCCGTGCCGGTGTTCGTGGCCCTGTACCACGAGCACATCGTGCTCGAGGAGTCGGTGGTCTATCCGGCGGCCAAACGCCGCCGCGCAGCGGCGGCGGCGGCCAACGTGTCCACGCGCTGAGCCCTTGCCGCGTGCGGCGAATCTGCGCCGCGCCGCTGTCGCCATCCATCCACCCCTGGCCCGAGCATCCATTCACACCATGACACCCCCGTCCGAGCCCAGCCGTTTCACGATCGTCGCGCGGCAGGATTTTTCCGAAGTCACTTTTCTGCTCGAGATCGAGCACCCAATGCTGGCGCGCGCGGCCAAGCCCGGGCAGTTCGTGATCGTGATGGCCGACGAACAGGGCGAGCGCATTCCGCTGACGCTGGCCGATTTCGACCGTCAGCGCGGCACCATCACCCTGGTCATCCAGGCCGTGGGCAAGACCACCCAGGCCATGCGCCGCGATTGCCAGGTCGGCAGCTCGCTGTATGCGCTGGTCGGGCCGATGGGCATCCCCAGCCACATCGGGCAGGCCAAGAAGGTGGTGTGCGTCGGCGGCGGCCTGGGCGTGGCGCCGGTATTCCCGCAGGCCCGCGCCTACCACGAGCAGGGCGCCAAGGTGATCGGCGTGGTCGGCTTTCGCAACCGCGAACTGATGTTCTGGCAGGACAAGTTCGCCGCCGTCTGCGACGAGCTGATCGTCTGCACCGACGACGGCAGCGCCGGCCTGCAGGGCCGCGTCACGGCCGGTCTGGAGCAGGCGATCGCGCGCCACGCCGACATCGACGAAGTGGTGGCCATCGGCCCGCCGGTGATGATGAAGGGCTGCGCCGAGGTGACGCGCCCGCACGGCATCCGCACCATCGTCAGCCTGAACCCGGTGATGGTCGACGGCACCGGCATGTGCGGCGGCTGCCGCGTCAAGATCGGCGACCAGGTTCGTTTTGCCTGCGTCGACGGCCCCGACTTCGACGGCCACCAGGTCGACTTCGACGACCTGATGGCACGCCTGGTGCGCTACCGCGGCTCGGAACAAGAGGCGCTCGTGCGTTGGCAGGACAACTGCCGCATGCGGGCCGCCGTGGCGCCCGACACGGCGCCGCAGGTCTAGGAGGCAGCGATGGCGAGCAAGAAGAAAACCATCCGCACCATCCCGCAGCAACGCACGGCCATGCCCGAGCAGGCACCGCTTGTGCGTGCGCGCAATTTCGACGAGGTCTCGCTCGGCTACCGGCCCGAAGACGCGCTGCTCGAAGCCGAGCGCTGCCTGCAATGCGCCGACGAACCCTGCGTACGGGGCTGCCCGGTCGGCATCGACATCCCGGGCTTCATCCAGAAGATCGCCGAGAAGCACCTGCACGGCGCCTACGACATCCTGACCGACACCAACCTGCTGCCCTCGGTCTGCGGCCGTGTCTGCCCGCAGGAAAACCAGTGCGAAGGCGTGTGCACGGTGGGCGAGACCCTGGAGCCGGTGGCCATCGGCCGGCTCGAGCGCTTCGTCGGCGACAGCGCGATCCGCGAAGGCTGGGCCAACGTGCCCTATGTCGAATCCAGCGGCCTGCGCGTGGGCATCGTCGGCGCCGGTCCGGCCGGCATGGCCTGCGCCGCCGACATGGCCAAGGCCGGTTGCGAGGTCGTGGTCTACGAGGCCTTTCACCAGCCCGGCGGCGTGCTCAAGTACGGCATCCCCGACTTTCGTCTGCCCAACGACATCGTCGACGCCGAGATCCGCAAGCTCGAGCAGCTCGGCGTGCGCTTCGAGTGCAATACCCTGGTCGGCCGCCTGTTCACGCTCGAGCAGATGCGCGGCGAGATGGGCTTTGACGCCGTCTTCGTCGGCACCGGCGCGGGTTATCCGAGCTTCATGGGCATTCCGGGCGAGTCGCTGGGCGGTGTGCTCTCGGCCAACGAATTGCTGACCCGCTGCAACCTGATGCGGGCGCGCGATTTCCCCCACTTCGACACACCGCTGCAACCGGGCAAGCATGTGGCGGTGATCGGCGCGGGCAACACGGCGATGGACGCGTTGCGCGTATCGCTGCGCCTGGGCGCCGAGACGGTGCACTGCATCTACCGCCGCACCCAGGCCGAGGCGCCGGCGCGCGCCGAGGAGTTGCACCACGCCGAGCAGGAGGGCGTGGACTTCAACTGGCTGACCAGCCCGGTGGCCATCATCGGCGACGGCAAAGACGGCCAGTCGGGCACCGTGCGCGCGCTGCGCTGCGTGAAGATGGAACTGGGCGAGCCCGATGCCTCGGGCCGGCGCCGGCCGGTGGTGGTGCCGGGCAGCGAATTCGAATTCGAGTGCGACATGGTGGTGTTCGCGATCGGCACCAACGCCAACCCCATCCTCGGCCAGACCTGCAAGCTGACGCTCGACAAGCGCGGCTACATCGCCACCGACGCCAACCTGGCGACCTCGATCGCCGGCGTCTGGGCCGGCGGCGACATCGTCACCGGTGCGGCCACCGTGATCCAGGCCATGGGCGCCGGACGCAAGGCGGCGCGCGCGATGAAGGCCTGGCTCGGCCTGCGCGACAGCCAGGCGGCCCTGCAGGCCGGCGCACCTGCCGACACGCTGTTCGGCATTCCACGCGAAGAACATGGCCACGCCCGCGTGCGGCTGGCCTGATGAACGAGGCTACGCCCATGAACGACACCACGCTGCTCGACCGACCTGCCGAGCAGGCCCGCGCCAAACCGGCGCGCGAACTGCCCGAGCACATCGTCGAGGTCATCAGCGATTCGGGCGAAGGCGCGCAGCGCTGCGGCCAGTCGCTGGCAGCGATCGCCGCGCGCAGCGGCAACGGCATCTGGACGGTGGAGATCATCCCGGCCGAGATCCAGCCCCCGGCGCGCAGTGTGGCCGGCGCCAGCGGCATCCGCATCCGCATGGGCTCGGGGCGCATCAGCAACGGCGGCGACCAGACCGACCTGGTGGTGGCCTTCAACGAACAGGTGCTGCTCGGCCGCGTCCAGGCCGGTGAACTCAAGCCCGGCGCGACCATCATGCTCGAGAGCATCTGGCGCGAGCACAAGGACCCGAAGATCGTCGCCTCCTACCTGGAGACGGTGAAGGCGCTGGGCGCCGACGGCTACCGCGTCATCGAGATGCCGCTCGAGCACGAGTGCCGGGCCCTGATGTCCGATCCCAAGCGCGGCAAGAACATGTTCGTGCTCGGTGCGCTGTGCAGCATCTACAGCTTCGAGCTCGAACTGGCGCGGGCGCAAATCGCGCTGATCTTCGGCAAGAAGGACATCGCGGTCACCGAATCGAACATCCGCCTGCTCGAAGCCGGCTTCGCCTGGGCCGAGAAGACGCTGGACTTCAAGTTCCGCATCCCGGCGGCCAAGGTGACTGAAGCCCAGGTCGTGGTCAGCGGCAACACGGCCATCGCGCTCGGTGTGCTGGCCTCGGGCATGGACATCTGCGCCATGTACCCGATCACGCCGGCGACCTCGTCCTCGCATTACCTGAGCGAGTGTTTCGAGCGCGTCGGTGGCCTGGTGCACCAGGCCGAGGACGAGATCGCCGCCTGCGCCTTTGCCATCGGCGCCTCCTACGCCGGCCGCTGCGCGGTGACCATCACCTCGGGCCCCGGCTATTCGCTCAAGCAGGAGGGCCTGGGCCTGGCGGTGATGGCCGAGATTCCGCTGGTGGTGGTCAACGTCCAGCGCGGCGGGCCCAGCACCGGCCAGCCGACCAAGGTCGAGCAGGGTGACCTGCTGACCGCGGTCTACGGCAGCCACGGCGACGCGCCCAAGGTGGTGATGGCGGTGAGCGGGATCGAAGACTGCTTCTACTCGATGATCACGGCGCGCAAGATCGCCGAGACCTTCAACATGGTGGTCGTGGTGCTTGTCCGACGCCAGCCTGGCCACGGCGCAGCAACCCTTCGCGCGGCCGGTCTTCAGCGAGGACTGGCTGGCGCCGCCGATCGACCAGACGCCGGTGCCCGAAGGCGCCAAGCCCTATGACTGGGATCCGGTGACCGGCATCGCGCGGCGCTTCGTGCCCGGTCAGCCGGGCGGCATGCACACCATCACCGGCCTGGCGCATGACCGCAACAGCAAGGTCGCCTACGACCCGGCCACCAACGAGGAGGGCCTGCGCGCGCGCAGCCTCAAGCTGGCGGCGGTGCAAAAGACGCTGAAGACGCCGCCGGTCTATGGCGCGCCCGACGGCGACCTGCTGCTGGTCGGCTGGGGCGGCAACCAGGGCGCCATCGAGGAGGCGGTGGATCGGTTGTGCGCGATGGGCAAGAAGGTCTCCTCGCTGCACCTGCGCTTCATCCAGCCGCTGCCCTCGGGCATTCGCGAAATCCTGCAGCGCTTTGCGCGCGTGATGACCATCGAGGGCAACTGGTCCGACAGCCTGGAAGACGAGCTGATCGATGCCGACAACCGGCGCTACTCGGCGCTGGCCATGATGCTGCGCTCGCGCTACCTGGTCGACGTCGACTGCTGGAGCGAGGCGCGTGGCCAGCCGATCAAGCCCGGCAGCGTCGTCGACGTCGCTCTCACCCGACTGAACAAAAAAGGCTGACCATGGGCGCTTCCCTCAATCACTGCGTCATCCGCCTGCACGAAGAGAACCACTCGCTCGAGGACTATCAGGGCGGCGTGCCGCGCTGGTGCAGCGGCTGCGGCGACAACGCCATTCTGGCCGCGGTGCAGCGCTTGTGCCGCGACGAAAACCTGGCGCCCGAGCGCACGGTCTTCGTCTCCGGCATCGGCTGCTCGAGCCGCTTCCCGCATTACATGAAGACCTACGGTTTTCACGGCATCCACGGCCGCGCCTTTCCACTGGCCGAAGGCGTGAAGATGGCGCGGCCGGATCTGCATGTCTTCGTCAACACCGGCGACGGCGACTGCTGCAGCATCGGCGCGGCGCATTGGATCCACGCCATCCGCTACAACATGAACCTGACGGTCATCCTGCACGACAACCATGTCTACGGGCTGACCAAGAAGCAGGCTTCGCCGACCTCGCCGATGGGTTTCAAGAGCAACACCACGCCGCGCGGCGCGGTGCTCGAGGCGCTGAACCCGCTGACGGTATCGCTCGGTGTGCAGAACGCATCATTCATCGCCCAGGCCGTGGACTGGATGCCCGAGCAGCTCTACGACATCGTGCACAAGGCCTTCCAGCACCGCGGCTTCTCCTTCGTGCGCGTGGTCCAGCGCTGCCCCGAGTTTCTGCCCAAGATGTTCGAGCCCTGGCTGCACGACCCGGGCAAGACCCTGCTGCTGACACATGCCCGGGGCCTGCAGCCCAGCGCCGACGTCAGCCGCATCTACCGCAACCAGCGCGAGCACGACCCGCTGGACATTCACAGCGCGCGCGAAATCGCCTCCTGCGAAGACCCGATCCCGGTCGGCATCCTGTATCACAACCCCGAGGTGCCGTGCTACGAGGATCTGCGTCATGCCGGCCAGCCGCGCTCACCCGCCCGCACCCGCGCCGGGCTGGATGCCGAGCTCGACAAGTACACGATCTGGCCCGACGCCGCCGCGACGCAGCGGCGCGCGGCCTGAAGCGACGATCACGATGGACCGTGTCACCACCTTTCCGGAACAATGGTTGTTCCACCTCAGCGGCCAACGCCAAGGCCAGGGCCTGGCTGCGATCGACGCTGCCACCTTGCGCCCTGCGCTGTTGGCCCCGTACCGCGAGCTCGACCGGTTGCGCCACGACTTCCCCGTCGTGCTGCCCGATGAGACCCACCACGACCAAGGCGACGCCGGCGCTGCGCAGTCGCTGAGCTCGCTGGTGGATGCGGTGGTACAGAGCCTGGCGCCACGCGGTATCGAAGGCGAACGCCTGCGCCGCCACCTGCTGCGCCTGGAGCGCGAGCTGCGCATCGCGGCGTCGCGTGGCGCCGAGGGCCGGCTGTCGGTGCTGTGGGCCGAGGCGGCGGCGCGCCTCGGTGCACAGGGCGACGAAGCCGTCGGCCCGGTGCTGGCTCAGGCGGCAGCGGCACTGAATACCGACGGCCTGCTGATCGGCTGCGACGGGCGACTGCCCTCGCGCCTGTTGGCGCAGGCCTGGCGCCAGGCGCAGGCGCGCAAGGCGCGCGAATTCACCAGCCTGATCGATCGGCTGATGCGCGGTCTGTCCGATATCTGCCGTGCGGCATGGGCCCATTCGCAGGCCGGTCGCGCGCCGCAGGCCTTGCGGGCAGCGGTGGGTGGGCCACATGGCGCGGTCTTCGACTTCGACGCCATGTCGCGGCTGGTGGCACGCCGTGCGCCGCCGGATGAATTGCCGCCGTCGCGGCGCCGGCGCATCGAGTGGGCGCTGGCCGCCTTGGCGCGGCAGGCGTTTTATCGCACAGCCGTCGACGACGGCGACGACGCGCGTGACGCATTTGCCGGCTTCGCCTTCGACAACTGCCTGGCCGCGATGCAGGCCTTCCGCAGTCGCCTGCCCGCGGCCGCCGAGCTGGTCAAGGCCATCGCCATTGCCGAGCTCGAAGTGGCCGGCCACTATGTCGAGGCCGAACACGATGCGCTATTCGAGCGCCACGACGAGCATGCACTGGGTGCCGACGACATGGCGCTGCTGCCCGACTATCTGGTGAGCATGGACCCCGAGCGCAACGATGCGCCGGAAAACGCGGCCCTGCTCGACATGCTGTCGTCGGGCATGCCGGTCAAGGTCCTGGTCCAGGTTTCGGACCTGCTCGAGGAGGCGACGATAGGCAGCGGGCATTTCGCCTTCGGCGTGCGCAGCGCGCGCCTGGCCACCACGGCGATGGGACTGGGCGGCATGTTCGTGCTGCAATGCGCCAGCGCGGCGCTGGTCGCCGAGCGCGAGCGCGTCGCCCGCGGCATGGGCTGTCGCGGCCCGGCGCTGTTTTGTGTCTTCGCCGGCTCACCCGAGCCGGCCGCCGGCCTGCCGCCCTACCTCGGTGCCGCGGCGGCGATCGAGTCGCGCGCCTTCCCGACCTTCTGCTACGACGCGGCTGCCGGAGCCGATTGGGCCGCCCGATTTTCTCTGCGCGGCAACCGCATGGCCGAGGCCGACTGGCCGACCGAGCCCTTCGAATACGCCGACGAAACGATGCAACGCCAGATCGAATCGGTGGCCTTCACCTACGCCGATTTCGCCCTCTGCGACCGCCGGCACGCCGCGCATTTCGCCGCCGTGCCCAGCGAGCGCTGGCACGCCGCGATGCTGCCGGCCGCCGACTGGCTGGCGCTGGCCGACGCCGATGCGGCGCAGCGTGTGCCCTTCATCTGGGCCGTCGACGCCGACGACCGCCTGTACCGCGTCGTCGTCGACGCCTCGATGATGCAGGCCACGCGCCGCTGCATGCAGCTGTGGCACCGCTTGCAAGAGCATGGCGGGGTCAACGAGGCGCGCGCCGAGAGGCTGCGGGCGCTGGAGCGCGCCGCCGCGCAGCCGGCATCGCCGGCAACGAGCGAAGCGCCCGCGGCAGCGCCCGCCGTGGCCGAGGCTGCGCCGCCCGACGCGCCGGCCGAAGACCGCACACCCGGCGAGGCCTGGATCGAAACCGCGCGCTGCCCGACCTGCAACGAATGCCAGTTGATCAACGACCGCATGTTCGCCTACAACGCCAACCAGCAGGCCTACATCAAGGACATCAAGGCCGGCAGCTTCCGCCAACTGGTCGAGGCGGCGGAGTCGTGCCAGGTGGCCATCATCCATCCGGGCCAACCGCGCGACCCCAACGAAGCGGGCCTGGACGAATTGATCGCGCGCGCCCAGCCCTTCCAGTGAGCTTGCCGCCACCCGAACCCAGCCGCAAAGGATCCATCCCATGCCTGCCGCCAACCTGCTGAGCACCCTGCACCAGCATCCCTTCGTCGAAACCTTCCGCCCCGAGCACATCGAGCGCCTGCGTGGGCTGGCGCGCGAGGTCTCGTTCGAGCGCGACCAGACCATCTTTCGCGAGGGCGACGACACGCATGAGTTCTTCCTCATCGTCGCCGGTCGCGTCGCGCTGGAGATCATCGAGCCCGACCACTTGTTGCGCGTGCAGACCCTGGGCGCCGGCGACGAGTTCGGCTGGTCGGCCGTGCTGATGGGCCGCGGCAAGTATTTCCAGGCCCGCGCCCTCGAGCCGGTGCAGGCCCTGGCCTTCGACGGCGGCCAGTTGCTCGAAGCCTGCCGCAGCGATACCGGCTTCGGCTTCGCGCTGATGTACCGCATGCTCGGAGTCGTCTCCGAGCGGTTGCAGGCCACGCGGCTGCAGTTGCACGACATGTTCTCGCCCAAGGCCAAGCGCGCCGGCACCTGAAGCGTTGCGCTTGACGGCAGTCAAGCAAAAATGCCGGCCTGGCACTAGACTGCGCCTCATGCGTGCGTCGCTTCGACACCGTGGCTCGATTTGTGGCTGGCTGGTCGCCCTGCTGGTGGCCCAGTCGCTGCTGACGGCCGCGCATGCCTGCATGCCGACGGCCGTGATAGCACCGCAGACCGCAGCGGCCGCGCCCATGCACGACTGCGCCGGCGACATGGCGGCGGCGCCGCACGACGGCGACCCGGCGCCGCTGTGCAAGGCCCATTGCGAGGCCGGCCAGCAATCGCTCAACAGCCACCTGTCTGCGGCCGACGTGCCGCAGGCGCCGCTGGTGGGCGCACCGCTGTTGCGCGTGCTCGACCTCGTCGCGGCCGAATCCCTGGCCGCCGAGATCCCCGAGGCCCTGGCCAGCGGGCCGCCTGCGGGCTCACCCCCGCTCTACCTCACGCTGCTCGTCCTGCGCAACTAGACCCTGAGCGTGCCGATGCGCTCGCTGCGCACCGGCTTCGGCTGCTATGGGGTCTGGATTTCGCAGGAGGGTTGCCGTGTGATTGCCATTCATCGAACTTGCGTGCGCGCAGGGTTCTGGCTTGCCGCGATAGGTGCATTAGGCGCTTTGGGCGCTCTTGCCGCCGCGCCGCCGGCGCGGGCGGCGGGCCTGGACTACGCCGAGGCGCTGGCGCTGGCGCGCCTGAACGCACCCGCGCTGCGCGCGCAGCAGGCCAGCCTGGCGGCGGCCACCGCATTGCAGCCGGCAGCCGCCAGTCTGCCCGACCCGCGCCTGTCGCTCGGCGTCGAGAACCTGCCCATCAACGGCGCCGACCGCTACAGCCTGAGCCGCGACAGCGACACCATGCAACGCCTGTCGCTGATGCAGGAGGTGCCGAATCGCGCCAAACGCGAAGCCCGCGTGCAGATCGCCGGAGCCCGCGTCGATCGCGACCGCGCGCTGCTCGCCGCCGCCGAACTGGCGGTGCAGCGTGATGCGGCACTGGCCTGGCTAGGCGTGCACTTCGCGCAGCGCCGGCAGGCGCTGCTCGGCGACTTCCAGCGCGAGAACCAGTTGCTGCAGGACACCTTGTCGGCGCGCATCGCCAACGGCGCGGCCGCGCCGGCCGAGATGACCGCCGCGCGCCAGGAGGCCCTGGCGATTGCCGACCGCGGTGACGATTTATCCGCGCGATGTGGCCAAGGCCCGCGCCGAACTGCAGCGCTGGGTCGGCGCGCGCGCAGGCGAAGCGCTGTCCGGCGAGCCGGCGCTGCCGGCGGTGGATGCCACGCAGCTGCGCGCTCAGCTGCATCACCATGCCGAGCTCAGGCCCTATGCATCGATGCGCGAAGTGGCCCGGGCCGAGATGGCCGAGGCCAGCGCCGAGCAGCGCGGCGATTGGTCCTGGCAGGTGGCGTACAGCCGGCGGCCGCGCTACGACGACATGGTCTCGTTCATGCTCAGCTTCGATCTGCCCTGGCAGCGCGAGCGGCGCGTGCAGCCGCTGATCAATGCCAAGCGGCATGAGATCGAGCGCATCGAGGCCGAGCGCGACGACCTGACGCGGCGCCACACCAGCGAACTCGAATCGATGCTGGCCGAGCTGGCGGCGCTCGACGCGCAGCACGCCCGCCTGGCCGGTACGGGCCTGGCGCTGGCGGTCGAGCGCGTGAGCCTGGCCACTGCGAGCTACCGGGCCGGCCGTGCCGACCTGGGCGCGGTGCTGATGGCACGCACGCAGGCGCTGGAGACACGCTTGCGCGCCATCGATCTGGAAACCCAACGAGCCACGCTGCGTGTGCGGCTGGCCACCCTGATGACTGAGGAGTGAAGCCATGAACACCCTGACGAGAAACGCTATCGCTGCTGCCGCCCTGCTGCTGCTGGGGCTGGCCACCGGCTGGACTTTGTCTCAATGGCGCGCGGCGCACGACGGCCCGCACGCCACTGCACCGGTTGCCGCGGCACCCGCGGCCGCTGCCGAGCGCAAGGTGCTGTATTGGTACGACCCGATGGCGCCGACGCAGCATTTCGACAAGCCGGGCCAGTCGCCGTTCATGGACATGCAGCTGGTGCCAAAGTACGCCGAAGAGGCAGGGATCCAGCCCGCCAGTGGCGCGGCGGTCAGCGTCTCGCCGCAGGCCCAGCAATCGCTCGGCGTGCGTGTGGCGGTGGCCGAGAAGCGCGCGCTGTCGTCGGCCGTCGAGGCGGTCGGCACGGTCACGCTCAACGAGCGCGACGTGAGCATCGTGCAGTCGCGTGCCAACGGCTTCGTCGAGCGCGTCTATGGCCGCGCGCCCGGCGACGTGGTGGCCGCCGGCGCGCCGCTGGCCGACGTGCTGCTGCCCGAGTGGCTGGCTGCACAGCAGGAGTACCTGGCCGTGCGCGCCACCGGCGATGCGGCACTGGCGGCGGCGTCGCGCCAGCGCCTGGTCTTGCTGGGCATGGCTGCGGCGCAGATCGAGCGCCTGGCCCAGGGTGGCCGGCCGCAGGCGGTGCAGACCATCACCGCGCCCAGCGCCGGCCTGATCGCCGAGTTGATGGTGCGCCAGGGCATGTCGGTGAGCGCCGGCATGACGCTGGCGCGCATCAACGGCCTGGGCACGGTGTGGGTCGAAGCGGCGGTGCCCGAAGTGCAGGGCGCGGGCGTCGCCCTGGGCCAGGCCGCCGAGCTGCGCCTGCCGGCGACGCCGGGCCAGGTGCTGCGCGGCAAGGTCACCGCAGTGCTGCCCGAAACCAACCGCGATTCGCGCACCCTGCGGGTGCGCATCGAATTGCCCAACCCGGGCCAGCGCCTGCGCGCGGGCATGTTCGCGCAGGTTTCGCTGGCCGGCGCGGCGCGGGCCGAGGCCGTGGTGGTGCCGGCCGAGGCGGTGATCCGCACCGGTCGCCGGGCCCTGGTCTATGTGCTGGACGGGCCGGCGCGCTTTCGGCCGGTCGAGGTCGAGCTCGGGCCCGAGAGCGGCGAGCAGATCGTGATCCGCAGCGGCGTCGAGGCCGGAGACAAGGTGGTGGCCTCGGGCCAGTTCCTGATCGACTCCGAGGCCAGCCTGCAAGGCCTGCTGGCGCGCGCGCCGGCGACCGAGGCTCCTGCACCCAAGGCCGCCGCCGGCCGGCGAGCACGAGGTGCGCGGCACCGTGCGTGGCGTCAAGGGCGCGGTCATCACGCTGGCGCACGAGGCGGTGCCGGCACTGAACTGGCCGGGCATGACCATGCCCTTCCAGTTGGCCAAACCCGAACTCGCCAGCGGCTTGAAGGCCGGCGACAAGGTGCGCTTCCGCTTTCGCCAGCAGGGCGACGACAACCTGATCACCGCGATCTGGCGCGACACCGGCCCCGCCAAACCATGATCGCAGGCCTGATCCGCTGGTCGGTCGGCAACCGTTTCCTGGTCCTGCTGGCGGCGTTGTTCCTGGCCGCGGCGGGGCTGTGGGGCCTGCGCACGACGCCGGTCGATGCGCTGCCCGACCTGTCGGACGTGCAGGTCATCATCCGCACCTCGCTGCCGGGCCAGGCGCCGCAGATCGTCGAAAACCAGGTTACCTACCCGCTGGCCACGACCATGCTGTCGGTGCCCGGCGCCAAGACGGTGCGCGGCTACTCGTTCTTCGGCGACAGCTTCGTCTACGTGCTGTTCGACGATGGCACCGATCTGTACTGGGCGCGCTCGCGCGTGCTCGAGTACCTGAACCAGGTGCAGGGCCGGCTGCCGGCGGCGGCCAAGGCCTCGCTCGGCCCCGACGCGACGGGTGTGGGCTGGATCTTCCAGTACGCCCTGGTCGACCGCAGCGGCCGCAACGATTTGTCGCAACTGCGTGCCTTGCAGGACTGGTTCCTGAAGTACGAGCTGAAGTCACTGCCCAACGTGGCCGAGGTCGCCACGGTCGGCGGCATGGTGCGCCAGGTGCAGGTGGTGCTCGACCCGGTCAAGCTCGCCGCCTACGGCGTGACCTACGCCCAGGCGCGCGACGCGCTGATCGCCGGCAACCAGGAAAGCGGCGGTTCGGTGCTCGAGCTGGCCGAGACCGAGTACATGGTGCGCGTCAGCGGTTACCTGAAGACCCTGGCCGATTTTCGCGCCGTGCCGCTGGCCGCGCGCGGCGGCGTGCCGGTGCGTTTGGGCGACGTGGCCGTCGTGCAATACGGCCCCGAGATGCGGCGCGGCATCGCCGAGCTCGACGGCGAAGGCGAAGTCACCGGCGGCATCGTCGTGCTGCGCTCGGGCAAGAACGCGCAGACGACGATCGCCGCCGTGAAGGCCAAGCTGGCCGAGTTGCAGAAGAGCCTGCCGCAGGGGGTGGAGATCGTCGTGACCTACGATCGCAGCGCGCTGATAGAGCGCGCCATCCGCAACCTGTCGGGCAAACTGGTCGAGGAATTCATCGTCGTCGCCGCGGTGTGCGCGATCTTCCTCTGGCACCTGCGCTCGGCGGCGGTGGCCATCATCGCCCTGCCGCTGGGGGTGATGACGGCCTTTCTGCTGATGCGCTGGCAGGGCATCAACGCCAACATCATGTCGCTCGGCGGCATCGCGATCGCCATCGGCGCGATGGTCGATGCGGCCGTGGTGATGATAGAGAACGCGCACAAGAAGCTCGAGGCCTGGCAGCACGCACACCCGGGCCAGAGCCTTGCGGGCGATGCGCGGCGCGAGGTCATCACCGAGGCCGCGGTCGAGGTCGGGCCGGCGCTGTTCTTCTCGCTGCTGATCATCACGCTGTCGTTCATCCCGGTCTTCACGCTCGAAGCCCAGGAGGGGCGGCTGTTCGGCCCGCTGGCCTATACCAAGACCTATGCCATGGCGGCGGCAGCCGGCCTCTCGGTGACGCTGATCCCGGTGCTGATGGTGGCCTGGATCCGCGGCCACATTCCCGACGAACAAAGGAACCCGATCACGCGCGGGCTGATCGCCATCTACCGGCCGGCGCTCGAATGGGTGCTGCATCGGCCCAAGGCCACGCTGCTGATCGCCGCGCTGGTGCTGGCCACGACGGCCTGGCCGCTGCTGCGCCTGGGCGGCGAATTCCTGCCGCGCCTGGACGAAGGCGACCTGCTGTACATGCCCTCGGCGCTGCCGGGGCTGTCGGCGCAAAAGGCCAGCGAGTTGCTGCAGATCACCAACCGCATGATCAAGACCGTGCCCGAGGTGGCGCGCGTATTCGGCAAGGCCGGCCGGGCCGAGACCGCCACCGACCCGGCGCCGCTGGAGATGTTCGAGACCACCATCCAGTTGAAGCCCGAGTCGCAGTGGCGCGCCGGCATGACGGCGGAAAAAATCGTCGACGAACTCGACCGCGCCGTGCAGGTGCCGGGCCTGTCCAACATCTGGGTGCCGCCGATCCGCAACCGCATCGACATGCTGGCCACCGGCATCAAGAGCCCGATCGGCGTCAAGGTCACGGCCGCCGACCTGGTGACGATCGACCGCATCGCACTCGATGTCGAGCGCGCGGCCAAGGGCGTGCCGGGCGTGTCGTCGGCGCTGGCCGAGCGCCTGGTGGGCGGGCGCTACATCGACGTGCAGATCGATCGCGCCGCGGCGGCGCGCTACGGCCTCAATATCGCCGACGTGCAGGCGCTGGTGTCGGGTGCGGTGGGCGGCGAGAACATCGCCGAAACGGTCGAAGGCCTGGCGCGCTTTCCGATCAATCTGCGCTACCCGCGCGAATGGCGCGACACGCCCGAGCGGCTGACGACATTGCCGATCCTGACCGGCACGGGCCAGCAGATCACGCTCGGCGCGGTGGCCCGCGTGAGCGTCAGCGACGGACCGCCGATGCTGAAGAGCGAAAACGCGCGGCCTTCGGGCTGGGTTTATGTCGACGTGCGCGGGCGCGACCTGTCTTCCGTGGTGGCCGACCTGCGCGCCGCGGTGGCCGCGCAGGTGACACTCGCGCCCGGCGCCAGCCTGGCCTACTCGGGCCAGTTCGAATTCCTGGAGCGCGCCAACGCGCGGCTGAAGATCGTCGTGCCCGCCACGCTGGCCATCATCTTCGTGCTGCTGTACCTGACCTTCAAGCGCGTCGACGAAGCCGCGCTGATCATGGCCACGCTGCCGTTCGCGCTGACCGGCGGCGTGTGGTTCCTCTACCTGATGGGTTACCACCTGTCGGTGGCCACCGGCGTGGGCTTCATCGCCCTGGCCGGCGTGGCGGCCGAGTTCGGCGTGGTGATGCTGCTCTACCTGCGCAATGCGCTCGAGGCTCGCATTGCCGGCGGGGCCGCCATCCACGCCCGCGCTCGTCGACGACGCGATCCGCGAAGGCGCGGTGCAACGTGTGCGGCCCAAGGCCATGACCGTGGCCGTGATCCTGGCCGGCCTGCTGCCCATCGTCTGGGGCAGCGGCACCGGCTCCGAAGTCATGAGCCGCATCGCCGCGCCCATGCTCGGCGGCATGGTCACCGCGCCGCTGCTGTCGCTGTTTGTCGTGCCGGCGGTGTATGTGTTGTTGAGGAGGCGCGGCGGCGGGCGAGGGTGAGCGGCGGCGTGAGGCGCGCCGGCTCATGCCATCACGCGGCAATGCCGCCATTCCCGTCGCCCAGGTCTGATAGCCTCTGGGCCGATGCCGCCCTTGACGACGCCCCCGAACCCTTGGGCCGGCCGTGCCAATGCGGCGAGCCCGACGCTGGGCGCCGAACTCGTCGCCCTCTACCGAGCGGCCCGTGCGGCCACGGTGCCCGACTTCAAGGCCTGGGCCATGTCACGTGTGCGCCAGATGCTGCCGCTGCATTCCACGCACTGGGTCAATGGCGTGATGACCGAACGCGGTGCTGTGTTCCACCATGTCAGCACCGAAGGCCTGCGGGCCGGCTACTGGGAGCATTTCCAGACGCTGATGCCCATCGATCCGGTCGGGCCCCGAATGTTCGCCAACCCCGGCACGTCGATGATCATCGGCTACGACGACTTCCCGGCCCGCATCCGCGACGAGATCATGGTGGCCTATGGGGTGCACGAGGCCGTGCTCGGCATGGCGGCCGACCCGTCCACCGGCACGTTCTCCGTCGTGTGCTGGTATCGCGACCCGACCATGCAGCCCTTTACCGAGGCCGATCGGCGCTTGCACGAACAATTGCTGCCGCATTGGGTGGAGTGCCTCAATCTGCACCGCGTGGGCCGCGTGCTGCGCGACGACCTGCATGCGGCGGTCCTGCCCGGCAGCCTGGTGGCGCTGGTCGAAGCCACCGGCCTCATCCACTATGCGCAACTCGGCTTCGGCGAGCTGATCGCCGAGGAATTCCCGGGCTGGCCGGGTACCTCGCTGCCCTCGGCGTTGCGCGAAGCGCTTTCGACGCGCGAGCTGGGCTATGAAGGCATGTGCATGGGTGCGAGCTGGCGGCCGGTGCCGCAACACCTGTGGATGGTGCATGCACGACGGCGCGGCGTCGGCTCACGGGGTGCGCAGGTCCGGGCGCGCGAGGAGGAGGTGCGGCTGCTCAACGCCTCGCTCGATGAACGCGAGCGCCAGCTCGAAGCGGCGCACCGCGCCCTGCTCGAGCGCGAGAGGCGCGAGGCGGTGGCCGAGGAGCGGCAGCGCCTGCTGCGCGAGCTGCACGACGGTGTCGGGGCGCACCTGGTCGGCCTGCGCAGCCTGCTGCGCGCCGGCAGCCGCGTCACCTCCGACATGACCGACGCAGTGGAGAGCGCGCTCGACGAGATGCGCCTGGCCGTCGACTCGATGCATGCCGCCGAGGGCAACCTGGTGGAACTGCTCGCCACGTTGCGCTGGCGCATGCAGCCCCGGTTGGAAGCGGCCGGTATCGAGCTGGACTGGTCGATGCCCGATCCCGCGCTGGCGGCCACAGCCTGCGCCGGCCTCGGGGCCAGCGCGGCGCTGCAGGTGCAGCGGCTGCTGCTGGAGGCGTTCACCAACATCTTGCGGCACGCGGACGCCTCGCGGGTGACAGTGCGCTTCGAGTGTCGCCCTGATGCCGCCACCGGCTGGCAGCTGCTGGTGCGCGACAACGGTGTCGGGTTGCCGCCAGCCACGCCTGCCGGCACCCCGGCAGCGCCCGCTGGTGTGGGCTTGCTCAGCATGGCGCGGCGGGCTGCGACCATTGGTGCGGGGCTGGAGGTCGTGTCGCCCGTGCCTCGCGCGGTGCGCATGCTTGACGATGCCAGACCGTGCGGGCCGGGGACCGAACTGACGTTGGCGTGGCCGCGGCCCCCAGCGGCATGAGCGTCGAACTCGGGTTACCCACCGCGTCGGAGGTGCGTTCGTCGCACGCAGCGCCCGCCCGCTGCTGTGGACAACCCTGCACCGAGCATGGTCACACCACAGCCGATCGACTTATCTAAGCCCGGATCGTGTTCAGACGAGTGGAGCCACTTCTTTAGGGAAACGGTTTCCTGCGGTTGCGCGCCTTTAGCGGCACGGTCAAGAAGGCCCCCAACGGAAGGTGACGATTGACGATTTAAGACAGGAAAGCAAACGATCCGACATTCGTACCCACTTGTTGGTGACTTCTTGCAGAGAATCGATGAGGTGAGCCTCGAATCACTCAAGCGTCGCCCCTGGACGAGCGAGCGCGGCAACATTCCTAAGGGGGGCTTTGACCCGATTGCGCCGAGCCGCGGCGCGCGAGTCCAGCAGACGAACGGCCATCCTGCAGCGCCGTAAACAAAACACCACCGCCACAACACCCTGACAGGCCGTTCCGGGCAGGAAAGCGATTGAACCGGCATCGCACCTCCTCCTGCAAGCGGTGTGGCGTTGCTCGCCTCACCGACCCTCGAGCTGGTACTTGTGATTCACTGCGCGAGGGGCCCTTCTAGACCTGAATCCTTTTGCTGTCAATGGATAAAGGCCCGCCCCCATTGGCGCCTTTGCTGCCGTCGCCCCCACGATCGAAGCGCGACCGACGAGCGGCGTGCCCATGTCGCGAGGACTATCGTTGCGACCCCATTGGCGACAACCTCAGGAGCACGACATGGCGACAGACAAGGGCAAGCATCCGATTCGCATTCCCATCGACAACCTGCTGCTCGGCAACGACTACACCGGCAAGCTGTACGTCGGCGCGCAGCGCAGCGAAGTCAACCTGCTGCTCGATACCGGCAGCAGCACGCTCGCCGTCGAGCGCAAGAGCTACAACCCGGGCAAGGATCCGAACGTCAAGCTGACGAATCTGGTGCAGGAAGTCGCCTATGGCGACGGCAGCAACTGGATCGGCTCCGTGGTGCAGACCGACGTGACGGTCGCGGCGAGCGGCAAGTCGATCGACCTGCCGGGTGTCTCGGTGGCGGTGGCTTATCACGAGTCCGCGAACATGTTCGGCAAGGCGCAAGGCATCCTCGGTTTGGCCTATCAGACGCTCGACGACGCGATCGACGTGCACAAGCCGACCGTCCCGCCCAAGTACACGCCGAACGACATCCGCGCCGGGCACCGCGTCTTCGTCGAGCCCTATTTCACCCAGCTGCAGAAGTCCGGCTTGGTCGCCGACAAATACGCCTTCTACACGCGCCGCTCGGTGCTGCGCGCGTCGGCCGACCCGGTCAACGACCCGCTGAACAAGGGCTTTCTCATCATCGGCGGCGGCGAAGAGGCCAAGGACCTCTACAAGGGCAGCTTCAAGACGGCGCTGGTGCTGAGCGACGATTGGTACAGCGTGAATCTGCGGCAGGTCATCGTCGGCAGTGCTGGCCCGATCGCCGTATCGCCGCCGACGCACAAGGATCAGGTGCCGACCAATGCCATCGTCGACAGTGGCACGAACGGCCTCGACCTCAACCCGACCCTTTTCGAAGCGATCCTGAAGAAGCTGACGCCGGCTCAGGCGCAACTCGTCCGCTCGCAGCAAACGCCGGCAGCGAACGTCAATCTCGCGCAATGGCCGACGCTGAGCTTCGTGCTACAGGGCGTCGGCAGCGACATCCGCCTCGACGTCACGCCCGACCAGTACTGGCAGATGGATGCGTTCGAAGTCGGCAATGCCTATTGCACGCTGTGGCGCGGCAGCGGGGCGCAGTCGATCCTGGGTTTGCCGCTGATGAACGGCTACCTCACGATCTTCGACGGCGCTGCCAACAACGGCCTGGGCGTGGTCAAGTTCGCGACGGCGAAATAGGTCGCCGAAGGCCAACCGCGCGCGGCCTCAGCCACGCTGGCCGCGAATCGGGTACTGTGGAAGCAGCGATGGAACTGCGACCGTAGCGAAAGGGGTGATGTCCATGGCCTTTGAGATGACCGTCATCGCCAACTCCGTCGCCCTGGCGCAGCGGGCAGCGAGGTGGACGATATGAAGAAGAGCCCGCCGCAGGGAGCCCAGTCTGCCTCTGCACTGATAGACGCGAGAATCGAGGAACTGGGCGGCTGGAGAGGCGCCATGCTCTCCCGGCTGCGCGCCCTGATCAAGCAAGCCATCCCCGATGTGGTCGAGGAGTGGAAGTGGGCGGTCCCAGTCTGGTCGCACAACGGGCTGATCTGCACCGGCGAGGCGTACAAGAGCGTCGTGAAGATGACCTTCGCCAAGGGTGCCTCGCTGCCCGACCCCTCAGGCCTCTTCAATTCCAGTCTCGAAGGCAAGGTCAGGCGCGCCATCGACTTCCACGAAGGCGACGAGCTCGACGAGAAGGCTCTGCAGGCTCTCTTTCGCGCCGCCGTGGGCCTGAACAAGTCTTCGGCCCGCGGCTAGACAGAGCTTGCCAGCCGGCAGTTGCGGCCGAACGCATGCCGACCGATCAAGGGATCGAACTGGCGCTCCCGCCCAGCTGCGGTCACTCGATACCTGCACGGGCCGACAGTCTGCATCGAACGCGCTATCGCATGTCAGTGTCGGCGATCAAGCGCGAATTCAGCGCAAGGGTCTGGGCGCCATCGGCATCGTCCGCGTCCCACGCGTAGCGGTTGCTCCAGGACCATACATGCCCGACGACTTGGACGAAGCGAACGTCCCCCGCTCGCCCTTCGACAGTCTGCGTTGACGACTGGCCATGCCAGGAAAGGGTCAATCGGTGTTGGCCGGGTGCGAGCCGCACGCGGAACATCGAATCGGGAACGGTCATCAGCGCCGATGCCGCGTCCACCGAAACCGGCACCAGGTTGCCGGCGTCGGCCCAGCGGTTGCGAACGACATAGACGACGAGTGCCTCGCTGTCGGGCTGGAAGCGCTTGGCCGCCGCATCGACCTCGGCCGTCGGTACGGGCTGCACGGTGCAGGTGCTGTGATGGGCCTTGCCAATCACGAAGCAATAACTTCCGTCCGCGCGCAGCGGCTGCTCCCAGCGGTGTGCGCAGCCCCCCAACAGGAATGCCATGCTCATGGCAACGCCAAGCACCGCAGTTCGAAACATCTTCATGTCAAAGCTCCCAGGTTGCCGCTGACGCGCTGCGTGCCCAGGCTCATTGCGAACGCCACCGCGCAGGCCGCCAAGGTCCAGACGATGACCGCGCCCGAAGGCAGGTCGAACAGCGCCGACAACGCCAGACCGAGTGCGTAGCCGACCGCGCCGACCGCGTAGGCCGTGACATAGCGGCGCCGGCCGCTCAGCGAGCGCGTGGCCAGCGCCGGGATGATCAGGCTCGAGAACACCAGGTACACGCCGACCAGTTGCACCGACGCCGTCACCGCCAGCGCGAAGACGCCGTAGAAGCCGAAGCGACCGAGTCGCTCGATCCAGCCGAACCACAGCGCCGCGAGCAGCAAGGCCGACACGATAGCCAGCCAGAACAGCTGCGTCCCGTTGACCCACAGGATCTGCCCGACCAGCAGGTCCTTCAGGTGCTCGCCGCCATGCGGGTTGCCGGCCAGCAGCAGGATGCCGGCACAGGCCGCGAGGATGAACATCACGCCGATCAGCGCCTCCTGCTGTTGCGGCGCCTTGCGCTCGGTCCAGGTCAGCAGCAGGGCGCCGAGCAGCGCGGCGCACACGGCCGCCGCCTGCACCGCGATGCCGCCCTCGGGCAGGCCCAGCGCATCGGCGGCGATCACGCCCAGGCCGGCGATCTGCGCGATCGCCAGGTCGATGAAGACGATGCCGCGATCCAGCACCTGCGTGCCCAGCGGCACATGCGTGGCCAGCACCAGCAGGCCGGCGATCAGGGCCGGGCCGAGGATGCCCCAGTCGAGCGCGCTCCAGCTCATGGCTTCGCCCCGGCGGCGAGCAGGCGGGCGACGGTGTCGTCGAACAGGCCGAACAGGTCCTTCGCGCCTCGGTGCCGCCGACCGTGAACGGCAGCTTGACGGCCGGCATGCCGGCGTTCTTGCTCAGCCA
The DNA here is from genome assembly GCA_963741125.1 of uncultured beta proteobacterium. Taxonomy (GTDB): domain Bacteria; phylum Pseudomonadota; class Gammaproteobacteria; order Burkholderiales; family Burkholderiaceae_C; genus CADEEN01. The sequence goes on along the minus strand of CAVUGY010000012.1, from coordinate 21,807 downwards.
CTCGGACGGGCGCGGGTCCTGGTAGGCCGCGTACAGCACCATGCGCGCCGGCGTGGCCTTCAGGGCGATCAGCACCTCCTGCAGGTGCGAGGCGGTCGGCTCGACGCCGGGCTTGGGCTCGAGCACCGCCACCTCCTTCAGGCCGAGCCAGTCGTAGAGGTAGACGAAGGCCTTGTGCTGCGACACCACCGGCGTGCCCTTCAGCGGCGCGGCCTGCGCGGTCCAGCGCGGCATGGCCTGCTGCCAGCGCTGGCTGAAGTCGGCGCTGCGCTGCGCGTAGTCGCCGGCGTGCGCCGGGTCGACCTGCTGCAGCCGTGCGGCCAAGGCGCCGCGGCCACCAGCGCGATGTTGCGCGGGTCGGTCTGGATGTGCGGATTGCCGGCGGCGTGCACGTCGCCCTGCGAGCGGTCGAGCTGCGCCGGCACGTCGAGCTTGCGCACGAAGTCGGCCGCGGCAAAGTTGCCGGGCTGGCCGGGCTGCACCTTGGCGTTGCCCGACTGCTGCAGCAGCACCGGCAGCCAGCCGATCTCGAGTTCGGCGCCGGTGCAGACCACCAGATCGGCGTTGCGCGCGCGTGCGATCAGGCTCGGCTTGGCCTGGATCTGGTGCGGGTCCTGCAGCGCGCTGGTGGCGACCGACACCTCGACCAGGTTGCCGCCGAGTTCCTGCGCCAGCGCGCCCCACTCGGGCTCGCAGGCGAAGACGCGCAGCGCGGCGTGGGCGGGCAGCGCGCCAGCAGCAGCAGCGGCGCGGCCAGCAAGCAGCGAAGAGTAGCTTGCGATTCATCATCGATGTGTCTCCGGAAGTGGCTTCAGTAGCTGTGGGCGCCGTGCGCGCCCAGGCTCATCTGGTACTGCAGGAAGAGCTGGTTGTCGGCGAAGCCCTCGCGCGAGCGGTCCTGCGCGAGCTGCAGGCGCACGCGCGAGAACTCGCTGGCGTTGAAGTCGAGCATCAGCGTGTTCTTGCGCGGCCGGTAGTCGCTGGCCGCGAGCAGGCCGGCGTTGGCGCCGTAGTCCGGCGTGCCCGGGTCGAGCCGCTCGGTGCGCAGGCCGACGCGCCAGCCCGGCATGAACTGGTAGACGCCTTGCAGGTACCAGCCCGACTGCGCTGCGCGATAGGCGCCCGACGCTGTCGGTGTTGCCCAGGTCGTAGACCAGGCTGCCGCTGCGCGTGCTGCGCAGGTACTCGCCCTGCAGCTTGAAGTTGGTGCGCGTGGCGTTGCCGTTCGGGTGCCCACTTCCAGACCGCATCGGCGACCCAGACGCGCGTGCTGCCGCTGAAGGCGTTGGTGACCGCACTGCCGTTCGCGGCCAGGCCGTCGAGCGCCTGGTCGTCGGCCTTCGCGCTCAGCACCGACAGGCCGGCGCGCCAGCTGTGGCTGTCGCCGATGTCGCCGCCGGTGTGCGCCGTCAGCGCGGTCATGCCGGCGCCGTTGCGGCTGTTGTCGCTGCCGGGAAAGCTGCGGCCGCGGCCGAGCTCGACGCCGAGCTCGATGAACTGGTCGATCGGGGCCAGCCAGGTCAGCTGCACGCCGTCGTCGCCGTACTGCGTGCCGAGCATGGCCTGGTAGGCCAGCGGGTTGTCGACGAAGTCCCAGGTGTGCGAGTGCTGCGGGTTCAGGTAGCCGATGCCGGAGAAGAAGCGCCCGGCCTTCAGCGACAGGCCGTTGCCCAGCGAGGTGGTCTGGACGAAGGCCTCCTCGACCGAGACGCTGTCGTCGCCATGCAGCGCGATGTTGGCCGCGCCGCGCAGCCACGGATCGATGCTGGCGGCAAAGCCGAGTTCCGATTCCGCGAGACTGAAGCCGCGCGTGCCGGGGCCGACCTCGGCACCGCGGGGCAGCTGGAAGCCGGTGATCGCGTAGCGCGACGGGTCCTGCGACGTGCGCGTGTACAGGCCCGACAGGATCAGCGACATCGCCGGGTTGAAGGCATTGGCGCCGGCGGTTGTCGCGTTGGCCGCAGGTGCCGACATCGGTGTGGTGGTGATCGGGCTCGCGGGCGAGCCCGCGCCCCCGGCAGCCTCGGCGGCCTGAAGCCGCTGTTCGAGCGCCTTCAGGCGCGCTTCGTAGTCGGCGCGGATCGTTTCGATCTCGCGCCGCAGGACATTGATATCGGTAGCGGTGTCGGCCTGCGCAGCCAATGGCGCGGCCAACGCGAGCGCGAGGCCCGCAGGAAAAAGCTTGAACATGAAGGTTCACTCCAGGCGATGACGTCGGGACTGCACCCACCCGAGGCATGCTCGGGTGGGCGCAGGGGTCAGCGATCAGCGCTGGGTGAAAGGCGGCGCGCGGCTGCGGTAGGCCAGCGCCGTGCGCGATGGCCAGACGCCGAGTGCCCGCAGCACCGGCCGCTCGTGTCGAGGCGTCGACAACGGCAGGCTGTGCACGCTCGGCAGTGCACCGGCGCTCAGGGCAGCGGCGGCCAGGCAGAGCTCGCAATGATCGGCTTGCGGCGGCTGCGAGTCGCTGCGTGGAACCGATGCCTTCAGGTCATGCGAATAACCGTGGCAGGTGGCCGCGGACTGTGCCAGTGGCAACAGCAGCGCGAGCCACAGCACCCACGACAGCTTGCGCTTCAGCATTGAAGTTGGATGCATCGGCAAGCGATCATCTTACTCTGGCGCTTGCGTCGCACAGCGAGGCTGTCGGCCAGCAGCACCTCATGCCGCGCGATGACTGCACCGCCTTGCCTGTGCAGAGCGGCATCATGACCTCGGCGACAGGCCGTCGGCGAGCGACATCCTGTACGCGCGCCAACCCGGCACCAGGCTGGCCAGAAATCCCGCCACGACCACGGCCAGCAGAAGCAGCCATTGCTCTGGGGTGGGTGCCGACAAGGTCAGACCGATACCGAGGCGCGCCTGCAACCAGGGGCCGGCCCCGAGGATGAGCAGCACGGTGGCCAGCGTGCCCAAAGCTGCGCCGAGCAAGGTCACGACCCCGCCTTCGGCGGCCAGCACGAACAGGACATGGCGCGGCGCCGCGCCCACCGCGCGCAAGACGGCGAGTTCGCGTCGACGCTCGTTGAGACCGGCCAGCACCACGGCCACCAGGCCCGCCAGGCTCACGATGGCAACCAGCGCCGACATGCCCAACAAGGCCCGCTCGCCGATACCCACCACGTCCCACAACTCGTCGAGTACGACCCCCGGCAGCACCGCCATCAGCGCCTCACCCGGGTAGTCGGCGACAGCACGCTGCACGGCAAAGACCGCGACACGGTTCTTCAGCCCGACGAGTGCGGCCGTCACCTGCCTGGGTGTCAGATCGAACTTGCGTGCATCACCGGCAGCGATCTTCATCCCTGGCAATGGCGCTCCGGCGCTCCAGTCGAGGTGGATCGCTTCCATGGCCTCGAGGCTGATGTGCACGGTGCGGTCCACGGGCGTACCGGTGCGCGCCAGAATGCCCACCACGGTGAACGGCTTGTCGGCATGTTCCGCGCCCGGGATGACGCCGCTGCCGTGGCTGAGCGTGATGTGCTGCGCGAGGCGATAGCCCAGGGCCTCGGCCACTTCGGCGCCGAGCACGCAGTCGTACAGCCGGTCCAGACTGCCGTCGAAGGCCCTGCCCTGCGCCAGCGCCAGGGCCTGCCGGTCCCCGTACAGAAAGCGGTTGAAGTATTCCGGCGTGGTGGCCAATACCGGATAGCCGTGATGCGAGTCTCCCAGTGACAGCGGCACCACCCAATCGACGGCACGGTGCCTGGCGATGGCTTGCAGGCTTTCCATGCGGATGTTGTTGGTGGCTCCGCCAACGCGGAATACGGCGTACAACAGCAATTGAATGGCTCCGGTGCGGGCGCCGACGATCAGGTCCGTGCCGCTCACGGACTGCGAAAAATTCTCGCGCACATCGCTCCGAATGCGTTCGACACCCAACAGCAGCAGCGTCGACAGCGCCACCGACAGGACCACCAGGACGAGGGTCGAGCGGCGCGCCCAGGCGCTGTGCAGCGCGATGGCCAGCATGGGCCTCATGCCGACACCTCCAGCGCTGCGCCGTCCACAGAGGCGCGATTGATGTCGGCGAGCGACAAGCGCACATTGAAGTGCTCGGCGAGCCGCTCGTCGTGGCTGACGAACACCAAGCTGCTGCCCGCGCTGCGGCACTGGCTCAGCAACAGATCCATGAAGCCTTCGCGCAGCGCTGCATCGAGTGCCGAGGTCGGCTCGTCGGCGATGACGACTTCGGGTCGTCCGATCAGGGCACGCGCGGCGGCGACTCGCTGCTGTTGTCCGACCGACAATTGCGCCGCGGGTCGGCTGCAGAGGGATTCGTGCAGACCCACCCGGCGCAGCAAGTCTCGCCCAGCGGCGGTGGGCGATCCCGCGTCCTGAATGGCGCGATCGCGACGCAGCGACGAGAAGCGGCACGGCAGCAGCACGTTGTCCAGCACGCTCAGGTAGGGCAGCAGATTGAACTGCTGAAAGATGTAGCCCACATGATCGGCTCGGAATGCATCGCGGCGCGACCCGGACAGCGAGGCCCACGGCGTGTCGAGCACACGGACCTCACCCTCGCGTGGCAACAACACCCCCGCCAGAAGGCCGAGCAGCGTGCTCTTGCCGCCGCCGCTGGGTCCGTACAGAAACAGGCTGCTGCCATTCGCGACGCTCAGCGTGTCGATGACTACGCAATCGTGCGTGGCGCGTGGCCAGGCGAACTTCAGGTCGGCGACATCGATCATGACCGGCCCGTCACTTGCTGAGCATGATGCGTCGTGGCGGGCCGCTTCAGCTCGCGCTTGAACTGGCCGCGCGGCGTGGCCACCTGCACCTCGATCCGCTGCAGGTGAGCGAATTCGAACAGGCCGACGTCGATAAATGCAGCCTTGTTTGCGTCTACACAGTCGAACTCGAAGCTAGCGTCGATGTCGGCGTGCCCCTCTTCCGAAGGATCGGGGTTGCCGAGCTTCAATGCCGACGAAGCCAGATCGACCTTGGCGAGGCTGCATTGCGCGGCGGGGTCGATCTTGAAGATCGTATCGGCCGACTTGAGCCGGGCGACCAGGGTATCGGCCAGCTTGCGCTCGGCATCGCTGCGCGGCGGCCGCTCGAAGCCGAGCAGGTTGTCCAGCGGCGACTCGAGCTGGAGCGTGAGCTTGCTGGCCTCGATGGCGATGTCGATCTTGGCGACGCCATGCACGTGGGCCTGGCCCGCTGCGCGGGCGAGCGGCAGGCTGAGGGCAAACAGGGTAAGGCAAGTGCAAATTGGGATTCTCACGACCAGGACTCCAGAAGATGCGCAGCAGCCAATGCCCGACCCTGCTGGACAGGAGGTCGGGGACAGGCGGGCACTGGGCAGTGGGCAAGGGCAACGGCGATTGCATGGGCCCGCCTGTGTCGGGCGGCCATGAATGACGACCTATGGAGGAGATGCGAAGACCCGCGCCGATCGAGACGACGCCCGAGCGAGCCCGGCTCAGCGAATGCTCAGACGACAGCCGGCGGGCCGCGGTTGCGGTGCGACCTCACCTCGGCAGGGACCACTGTTGCCGGGGTGGGTAAGGCCGGCGCGAACGACCGGTCGACCAACATCGGCGGCAGTGCCACCGCAGCGGTTGCAGTCGATGCGACCTGCGCAAAGGCCAGACAGACATCGCACGGCTGCGTGCTCGAATGCGGTTGCTCGCTCGGCCCCTGGGCTTCTGGCCCGAGATAGTGACTCAGCCCGTGCAGCAGCGCGCCCTGCTGTGCCAGCAGCAACAACGTCGGCAGCAGTACGGTCCGGCAGAGGCTTGCCAACGACCAGCCGCCCATGCGACTGGCATGGGCCACGACGGTCGGCTTGGTCGACGGCATGGTCATTGGCACTCAGCGTTGCGCCGGTTGCGTATATGGCGTGACCGCGGCGGCCTGCATTCGGTAGCCACTCGTGCCCATCATCGAATCCTGCCGAAACGTCGAAAGTGTTCCACTGACCCAGACAGCGTCCATCGTGCGCAAGCCCTTGACGGGCTTCATCGCGAGCACATGCACGATCTGGTTGGCCGGCGGCGGCGGCGTGTGGATGCAGGCTCCGAAATAGGGCACCAGCAGGAACTCTTTCAGTTCGCCTTTGACCTCTTCCAGTGGTACGACGTAACCTGGCAGGCGGATCGCCGCACCGTCCATGGCGCTGTTGGTCGGCGCGTTGTCCCAGGTTTCGCGCATCTCGCGCATGAGCTTGAGCACATTCGGGTTCGCATCGTTCAGCGCGCCAACGTTCATGTCTCGAAATCGCTTGAGCGGGTCCCAATCCTTTGGCACCAGCTCATCCCACTGGGTTTCTTTGAAGCTCGTCGCAACTGGCGGCGCGGCCGGTTCAGGGGTTGCAGCGAGCGCGACGGTTCCCGTCAGCGCAGCGGCTGTCGCCATGGCGAGGAGGAGCGGACGCACGATCATCATATTGATCATATTGACATTGTGATCCTGTTTGACCATCTTTGAGTCCAGTCGAATTTAAGCCGTGTGCCCGGCCATGGCACCATCACCCAATGAGCGCAATCCTGTTATCCCTGGCCACGTTCATATCGACAGCGGTCGGGGGCCTGTGCGCGCTCAGGTTTCGCGACCGGCTGCACCTGGTCCTCGGATTCACCGCCGGCGTGTTGCTGGGTGTGGTCTGCTTCGACCTGCTGCCGGAGATATTCGAGCAGTCGCACCAACAGGGGGGTGATGGCCAGGCGGCGATGCTTGCCCTCGCGGCCGGATTTCTGGTCTTTCACGCCCTCGAGAAGTTCGTGCTCGTCCACCACGTGCACGAGGCCGACTACGCCGACCATCACCACCCCAGCGTGGGTCTGATGTCTGCCGCAGCGCTGATCGGCCACAGCTTCATGGATGGTGTCGGCATCGGCATCGCATTCCAGGTTTCTCCAGCGGTAGGCCTGACGGTGGCCATCGCGGTGATCGCGCACGATTTCTGCGATGGCCTGAACACCATGAGCCTGATGCTGATGCACCGCAATACGACCGGCCGGGCGCTGGGCATGTTGGCGCTCGACGCCATTGCACCGGTGCTGGGTGCGGCATCGACCTTGGCGTACACCGTGACTGCCGCGAGTTTGCCTATCTATCTCGGATTCTTCGCCGGCTTTCTGCTCTACATCGGCGCCTCGGACATCCTGCCGCAGGCTCATTCGCGTGCCGGACCGGCGGCGTCAATGAGCCTGATCGGGCTCACGGTGCTGGGAGCGTCGTTCATCTATGTCGTGATACGCGTGACGGGCTGAGAGAAGGCCTTGAAGGCCCTCGTTCGGCCCGCGGCTAGGCAAAAGCCTGCTGGCTCGGAAATCCGAGCCACGCCAGCGGCTCGGCCGCAACGCAATCGACAGCCGTCGTTGGTCAGGCGAGCTTGATGTTTCCCGCGCGGATGACCTTGCCCCACTTTTCGGTCTCGGCGACGATGAGTCTTCCGAAGTCCGCGGACGAGCCGGGCAGCGTCGTGGCACCCAATTCGGCGAAGCGCGCCTTCATCGCAGGATCGGTCAGCCCCGCATTGATCGCCTTGTTGAGCTTCTCGACGATTTCGACCGGCGTGTTCCGGGGGATGCAAAGGCCGGTCCATCCGCTGGCCTCGTACCCGGGCACGAATTCGCCGATGGTGGGCAAGTCCGGCAGCGCCTCCGAGCGAGCGGCCGTCGTCACTGCCAATGCGCGAAGCTTGCCCGCCTTGATGAACGGGATGGACGCGGGCAAGGGTTCGAACAAGACCTGCACTTGACCGCCGAGCAGCTCGGTGATCGCCTGCGACGCGCCGCGATACGGGATATGCATGAAATCGACGCCCGTCATCATCTTGAAGAGCTCGCCGGCGAGATGTTGCGTGGTCCCGTTTCCGGATGAGCCGTGGTTGAGCTTGCCCGGATTGGCCTTCGCATAGGCGATGAATTCGGCGATGGTGGTCGCCGGAAACGTTGGGCTCACCGTCACGACGTTGGGAAAGCGAACGACGCCGGCAACCGGTGCGACGTCGTTGATGAAGTTGAAGTTGAGCTTGTCGTACAGCGTCGCGTTGACCGCGTTCACTGCACCACCGAGCAGCAGGGTGTAGCCGTCAGCCGGCGCTCGAATCGCCGCTTCCGTGGCGATGTTGCCGCCCGCGCCGGCCCGGTTCTCGACCACCACGGGCTGGTGCAGCTGCTCCGACAACCATTGGCCGATCATGCGTGCGACGAGGTCGAAGTTGCCGCCGGCCGCGAAGCCGACGAGGATGCGCACCGGGTGCGTCGGATAGCCCTGCGCCCATGACATGTCGGCCGCCGGCGCAGCGCTCATTGCAGCCAGAGTCAGCCATTGACGACGCGTTACCATGATTGCTCTCCCACAGGCTATTGCCTGAACCCGCAGCGTGAGCCTTCCAGCCTAGCTCGGCGTGCCGTTCAGTGCATGCAACGATAGTCGGCCCGAGACATGAAGAGAAGCTCGAATCTTGCGATACCGATATAGGTGATTGCTTATGGGGACGGACCTGCAGAAGTGGGAGAGCCGCATAGGCCGGCGCCTCAAGCTGCGCGACCTTCACGTTCTCTCCGTCGTCGTTCAGTCGGGGGGCATGGCCAAGGCCGCAGTCAAACTGGCCATGTCGCAACCCGCGGTGTCCGAGTCGATTGCGAGCCTGGAGGCCACGCTCGGCGTGCGTCTTCTCGATCGCAATGCACGAGGAGTCGAGCCGACCCTCTACGCACACGCCTTGCTCAAGCGCGGAGACGTGGTCTTCGACGAGTTGATGCAAGGCATCCGGGACATCGAGTTTCTCGCCAACCCGAAGGTCGGAGAAATTCGCGTGGCGTCCGGCGATACGACGGCTGCCGGATTGCTGGCCCCGGTCATCGATCGCCTGTTGCGCCGCTACCCCGGGATCACTGTGCGTGTGGGCCAGGCCAGCGCGGAGCCGCTGGCCTATCCGGAGCTTCGCGAGCGCAAGGTCGATGTCGCGCTGGCCAGAGTGTCGAAGACCTTCTCGCACAGCGAGCTCGACGTCGAAGTGCTCTTCGACGATCCGCCGCGAGTCGTGGTCGGTGCCTCGAACCCCTTGGCGCGCCGTCGCAAGCTCTCGCTTGCAGACCTGGTCGACGAGACATGGACACTGACGTCGGACCAGGTCATCCGCGACCTGATCGGCGACGCGTTCAGAGCCGCCGGCCTGGCCGAACCTCGCGAGGCCGTCAGTGCCAGCTCCATGCTGCTGCGCAAGCGGCTGCTCGCAACCGGGCGCTACCTCACCGTGCTTCCGGAATCCGTCCTGCGCTGCAACGCCAAGCCATGGGCGCTGAAGGCCCTGCCGATCGACCTGGGCATGAAGCCGATGTCGGTGACCATCATCACCGTGAAGAACAGAACCGTGAGCCCGGTGGTGCAACGCTTCGTGGAACAGGTCCGGGCGATTGCCAAGACCATGTCCGGCCCGTAATCACTGGATCGCGCGAACATGCGCTCGCTCCACCGAAGCCTGTGTCAGGGAAACTCCGAATGCCCATCCGCTCCCTCCAGAGCGCCAGATGCAGGGCCGCATTGATTTGCACCACGAGGAGACCGCATGGACCTGAAGCACAGCATCGTCGCCGGGATCGCTCTCGCCGCCAGCGCCACCTTGACGCTGGCGCAGACCGTCGTCGGCGTCAGCTGGTCGAACTTCCAGGAGGAACGCTGGAAGACCGATGAAGCGGCCATCAAGGCGCAGCTCGCCAAGCTCGGCGGCACCTACGCGAGCGCCGATGCCGGCGGCTCGCCCGAGAAGCAGCTGGCCGATGTCGATGGCCTGATCGCCAAGGGTGCCAAGGCGCTGATCATCCTGGCGATGGACAAGGACGCGATCGTGCCGGCGCTGGCCAAGGCCCGGGCCAAGGGCATTCCGGTCGTCGCCTACGACCGCCTGATCGAACAGCCCGGCGTGTTCTACATCACCTTCGACAACAAGGAAGTCGGCCGCATGCAGGCGCGCGCCGTGTTCGCCGTGAAGCCCAAGGGCAACTACGCGATGATCAAGGGCTCGCCCACCGATCCGAATGCCGACTTCCTGCGCGCCGGGCAGCAGGAAGTGCTGGCCGAGGCGATCAAGAAGGGCGACATCAAGATCGTCGGGGACGAATACACCGAAGGCTGGAAGCCCGAAGTCGCGCAGAAGAACATGGAGCAGATCCTGACCAAGAACGCGAGCAAGGTCGATGCGGTCGTGGCGTCCAACGACGGCATGGCCGGCGGCGTCGTCGCGGCCCTGTCGGGGCGCGGCATCAAGGGCGTGCCGGTCTCGGGCCAGGACGGCGACCAGGCGGCGTTGAACCGCGTCGCGCTCGGCGCGCAGACCGTCTCGGTGTGGAAGGACTCGCGCGACCTCGGGCGCGAGGCCGCCACCGCCGCGATGGATCTGGCGCAGGGCAAGAAGGTCGCGGGCGCGGTGACCTGGGCCGAAGGCGAGAAGAAGGTGCCGATGCAGGCGATGTTCCTCAAGGCGGTGCCGGTGACCGCGGCCAACCTCGACATCCCGATCAAGGCCGGCCACATCACCAAGGAACAGGCCTGCAAGGGCGTCGCCCCCGCCAAGGCGCCGGCCGCCTGCAAGTAGGGCCGCACCTGCCGCAGGGCGGCCGCGCCGCGTCGACGGGAATTTGACGATGCCCAACCGGCTTCAGATCAGCCCGCTCGACCTGCGCCTGTCCATCATGGCCGGCGTGCTCGTCGTGATGGCGATCACCTTTCATGGCCTGACCGGCAACTTCCTGACGCCGGAGAACCTGTACAACATCGCGCAGCAGACCGCCGTCGTCGGCATCGTCGCTGCAGCGGTTGCGCTGATCATCGTCTCGCGCCAGATCGACCTGTCGGTGGGTTCGGTGATGGGCGTGGTCGGCGTGCTGATCGCCTTCCTGATGTACACGAAGAACTGGCACTGGGTGCCGGCCTCGCTGGCCGGGCTGTCGCTGGCCCTGCTGATCGGGCTGTACCAGGGCTGGCTCACGGCCTACCTCGGCGTGCCGTCGTTCGTCGTCACGCTCGGTGGCCTGATGTCGTTTCGCGGCGCGGCCTTTCTCGTCGCCGACGGCAAGACGCAGCCGGTGGCCGACCCGGTATTCCTGGCGCTCGGCGGCGGGCTCGACGGCTCGCTCGGCCCGACCCTGAGCTGGCTGCTCGGCGCGGCGCTGTGCGCGCTGCTGCTGGCCAATGCGCTGGCGCGACGGCGCAACGCCAAGGCGCACGGCTTCCCGATGCGGCCGCTGTGGTTCGACGCGGCGCTGACGCTCTTCTTCGTCGCGGTGCTGCTGGTTTTCGTGGCGACGATGAACGCCTACGTGCTGGCCGACAAGGGTGCCGGACAGGGCATTCCGATACCGGTGCTGATCTGGGGCGCGGTGGTGATGGGCATGGCCTTCATCGTCAACCGAACCCGCTTCGGCCGCTACGTGTACGCGATCGGCGGCAACCCCGAGGCGGCGCTGCTGGTGGGCATCCCGGTCAAGCGCGTGATGCTCAAGCTGTTTCTTCTGCTCGCGGTGCTGTTGACGGTGGCGGCGATCGTCTCGGTCGCGCGGCTGAACGCGGGCACCAACTCGCTCGGCACCAACATGGAGCTGTACGTGATCGCCGCCGCGGTCATAGGCGGCGTCGCGCTGTCGGGCGGCAGCGGCACGGTGCTCGGCTCGGTGCTCGGGTGCGCTGATCATCCAGTTCCTCGAGAGCGGCCTGCTCCTGCTCGACGTGAGCATCGGCTACCGCATGGTCATCATCGGACAGGTCCTGATCGTCGCCGTCGTGTTCGACGTCCTGTACCGCCGCGCGACCGGGGAGCGCATGACATGAGCAGCCGTTCGCCCTTGATCGAATTGAAAGGCATCCACAAGGCCTTCGGAGGCGTGCGCGCGGTCGAGGACGTGAGCCTCAGCGTCTTTGCCGGGCGAGGTCGTGGCGCTGCTCGGCCACAACGGCGCCGGCAAGTCGACCCTGATGAAGATGCTCGCCGGCGCCTACCCGATCGACAGCGGCGAGGTGCACGTCGCCGGGCAGCCGGCCAAGCTCGAGAGCCCGGCCGATGCGCAGGCCCTGGGCATCGAGACGATCTACCAGACGCTGGCGCTGGCCGACAACCTGGACAGCGTGGCCAACCTCTTCCTCGGCCGCGAACTGACGACGCGCTGGGGCACGCTCGACGACTACGCGATGGAGAAAGCGGCGCGCGACGTGTTCCAGCGCCTGAACCCGAACTTCCAGAACATCCGCGTCCCGGTGCGCTCGCTGTCGGGCGGGCAACGCCAGGTGGTGGCGATCTCGCGTGCGCTGTACTTCAACGCCCGTGCGCTGATCATGGACGAGCCCTGCGCCGCGCTCGGCCCCGAGGAGACGCGAATGGTCCACGAACTGGTGCGCAAGTTGAAGGCCGGCGGCGTCGGCATCTTCCTGATCTCGCACGACATGCCGGACGTGTTCGGACTGTCGGATCGCCTCTCGGTGATGAAGAACGGCAAGACCGTCGGCACCTACCGCACCTCGGAAGTCACCGAAGACGAAGTGCTGGGCATGATCATCGCCGGCAAGAAGGTGACGCGCGTCGCCGAGTGCTTCGGGCCGCCGTAGCCACGCTCGGCGGCGGACTCGTTGGAGAGGCCTGGCCCGCTCTGGAATGGGTGGTCAAGGGCGCCGTTCAGAGCTTTCAAGGGGGTCTCATGGCTGAGAGCGACAAGGTGTTCGCGGGCTCGATCCCGAAGTTCTACGACACGCTGATGGTCCCCCTGATCTTCGAGGCCTATGCCGCCGACCTGGCGGAGCGTGTCGCTGCCTCCTCGCCCGGCTCGGTGCTTGAAACGGCGGCCGGCAGCGGCGTGGTCACGCGGGCGCTTGCGCCAAAACTCGAGCGCCGACGCGCGCTACGTGGTGACCGACCTCAACCAGCCCATGCTCGACTATGCCGCCACCCGGCAGGGGTCCGATAGCCGTATCGAATGGCGGCAGGCGGACGCGCTCGACCTGCCGTTCGAAGATGCCTCGTTCGACGTCGTTTGCTGCCAGTTCGGCGCGATGTTCTTTCCCGACCGGGTCGCCGGCTACGCCGAGGCGCGTCGCGTGCTGAGGCCAGGCGGGCGCTTTGTCTTCAGTGTCTGGGACCGCATCGAAGAGAACGCCTTTGCCGACGACGTCACCAACGCCGTCGCCGCGGTGTTTCCGCACGACCCTCCGCGATTCCTCGCCCGCACGCCGCACGGCTATCACGATATCGCACTGATCCGCGAGGAATTGAGCCGCGCAGGGTTCGCCGACATCGAGATCGAGACGCGCGAGGAGGTGAGTCGCGCGCCCTCGGCACGCGACGCCGCCACCGCCTATTGCCAGGGAACGCCGCTGCGCAACGAAATCGAGGCGCGCGACGCCAGCTTGCTTCAGCTCGCTACGGACCGCGCGACGGAGGCGATCGCCAGCCGCCATGGCGAAGGCCCGGTGGCCGGCAAGATTCAGGCGCATGTGATCGTGGCGGCGGGATAGCGGAGTCCCGCCGCAAGGCTGTTCTGCACGGCACCGCCCTGGACGCCGCGAAGTTCCATTCCGAGAGATTCCCGACTCCGCTCGTGCGACCTATCCCTCGAAGCGACTCGTGGCGTCACGATCGCGCTCGTATCGTCTGGTGAGCGGAAACGGCGGCAACCAGGACTCGCGACGGACGATCCAGCTTTCGTAGGTCGGCATCAGTTGGTCGGGGGCATCCAGGGATCCCAGATTGACTTCGATTTCGTCCGCGGTGCGTGCGAAAACGGACGAGCCGCAGCGGGGACAGAAAAACCGCCCGGCGTAGTCCCGTGTTTCGCCATCGATCGTCACCGCCTCCTGAGGGAACACCGCGGAAGCGTGAAACAGGGCCCCATGATGCTTGCGGCAGTCCAGACAGTGACAAAGGCCGACCCGGTACGGGCGCCCCGACGCCACGATTCGGACGTTGCCGCACAGGCAGCCGCCCGTGAATCGATCCATGCTGCGCCTCCTAAAAATCAAGCCCCTCAGAAATCCGTGGTCCAACCGATTGCAAGCGATGCGCGCGGTACCAGTTGGATGCCCGTGACCTTCTGATAGAGCGGTAGCTGCACATAGCCGTACAGGGTCGAGCCGTGACCGACCCCGATGGTCACGCCTGGGCTCAGGTCGATCATGGTCGAGCCGCTGTTCGCGGGCTCGGCCTGATTACCCGTGTCGTGACCGCGATGGCGCATATTGAGCTGCAATACGGCGCCCAGGCCCTGCGAGTAGGCGTGCGACCAGCCCACGGCTGCTTCGAGCCGCGCGCCCGGCCGGAACTCTTCGTGCTTGTTCAACGCCGCGCTGAAGCTGAGCTGGCCGATCATTGCATCGGCCAGGCCGATGGCTTCTCGAAAGGCCGCTCCGACCACCACGTCGGTCGTGCCGGAGCCGGGTTGGAGCGCGCGCTCGGCGCGACTTCCGTCGGCATTGACGACGGAAGTCGAACCGCTGGGCAGCTTCAGGCCGCCAAACCATGCGTACGAGGTGGCCGAATCAGCCGTCAGCATCTGCCGGCGCGCGAGGACTTGAATATCGCCGAGCTTGGTGAAGCGCCATTGCTCAGGCGTCGATGGCAAGCCGGTCGTGCCGTCGATCAGGTCATGCAGGTGATCGCGCCTGACTACCGGCATGCGCAGCGACACAGACCAGTTTTCATCGAAGCCGTAGCTCAGGGTCGTGACGAGATTGAGGTTCTTGGTGTGGCGCTCGATGGCCTCTTCACCCGTTACCTGGCTGGCGTCGATGTTGTTCGTACCGCTGCGCAGGCGCGACTGCGACACTGATTCGATACGAAAGTCCGCGCTCCAGCCGACATGGGGCTCACCCGTGCCCTGCGCATAGCGGTCGGTCATCAAGGTGCAAAAGGCCGACCCGCAGGAGGCCGATGCCGCCGTGACTCCGGCGGCCAGGAAGGTTCCGAGACCGAGTCTCAGGACAGCGTTGTTCATGATCGGATTTCCTCAAAAAAATGGTTGAATGCATGACGTGCGGCGACGTAGCTCGCATCTGGGATGTTCGAGCCTGCGTCTGTGAGGCAAGGCAGGCGGCCACACCCTGCGGCGGGCGACAGCGAGGTCTTGCCGCAAGGAGTCAGCCGGCCATCGGCCCCGGCTTCAGGCGAGGGTAGGTGGCCCGTGTTCTAGCCGTGAGGCCCATAGCGCGCAGCGGTCGCGCAGGGCGGTGCCGCGCTCGGAATGACGTTCGGGAGTGGCGAAATGCGCCGAATGGACCAGCAGCGTCGGCGTGTCGGTTGCCGAGAGGGCTGCGAGCGCCGTCAGCGCGCAATCGCCGCCCATGTGTTCCGCGCCGGGATGCGTGTCGGGCGACACAGCCGCAAGCGCAACACCGTAGACCGTGCAGACTTCGGCCACTGGGATGCCGCGCATCTGCGCCGCGCCTGCCGCGAACAAAGGCACGGCGGCCCTCAGTAGCAGGCCACAGACGGCGGCCCACAACGCGACTCGCCACATCCAGCCGCTGCGCCTGGAGGGGTTCATTTGAGCTGGCCAGACCTGAACCACCCGATCGGCAGGGTGGTCGGCTGCGGCAAGCGAACGAACGACATGGCCGCCCTTATAGCCTCAAATCAATCACGGCCGACAGGCCCAACTTGTGGCGTGCACTGTCCGCCGATGCCGATGCCGTGAACGCTGTCGATCGGACGCCGGCAATAATTCGACCCTGACTGGGCGCCGACCATCCCCCGAGGCGGCCGGCATCGACGCATGGAGTGGCGATCGGATGAGTATCGACACAGGGTCTGCGCGCTGGCCGCGTAACGCCGGCACGGCGCTGGACCTGGATCGCGTGGCGGCCTTGCGCGTCAATGCGCCGGCGGTGGCGCGGCGCGTGCAAAGCCTGTCGGCGCGCCGCGGCGTGAAGAAGGCCTTCCAGGCCGCCTGGCTGCTGAAGGCGCTGCAGTGCATAGACCTGACGACGCTGGCGGGTGACGACACGCCGGGCCGCGTGCGGCGCCTGTGCGCCAAGGCGCTGCAGCCGCTGCGTGCCGATCTGCAGGCCAGCCTGGGCGTGTCGGGCCTGCGCGTCGGCGCGGTCTGCGTCTATCACGAGATGGTGGCCGAGGCCGTGCGCTGCGTAAGCCCGGCCGGCCTGCCGGTGGCGGCGGTCTCGACCGGCTTTCCGGCCGGCCTGTCGCCGCAGGAAACGCGGCTGCGCGAGATCGAGCTCTCGGTGGCGGCCGGCGCGAGCGAGATCGACATCGTGATCAGCCGGCGTTACGCGCTGCTGCACGACTGGCGCGCGCTGTACGACGAGGTGCGCGCCTACCGCAGCGCCTGCGGCGCGGCGCACCTGAAGACCATCCTGGCCACCGGCGAGCTGCAGACATTGGAAAACGTGGCCCGCGCGTCCTGGGTCTGCATGATGGCCGGCGCCGATTTCATCAAGACCTCGACCGGCAAGGAAAGCGTCAACGCCACGCTAGACGTATCGCTGGTGATGCTGCGTGCGATCCGCGAGTACCACGAGGCCACGGGCTTTCGCGTCGGCTACAAACCCGCGGGCGGCATTTCCAGCGCGCGCCTGGCCACGCAATACCTGGCCCTGATGCGCGAGGAGCTGGGCGCGGAATGGGTCGTGCCCGGGCTTGTTTCGCATCGGCGCATCGAGCCTGTTGAGCGATATCGAGCGCCAGCTCGAACACCATGTGCTGGGCGCCTACAGTGCCGCCTGGCGCCATCCCTTGCCCTGAGCGCCGGAGCCCTTGCATGCCCGCCATCACCGACATCATGAGCAGCCTGGACTACGGCCCCTCGCCCGAATCCGCCGGCCCGGCGCTGGATTGGCTGGCCGGCGCGTCAGCACAACTTCGGCCTGTGGATAGGCGGCCAGTGGCGCAACGGCACGACGCAGTTCGACAGCCTCAACCCGGCCAACGGCCAGCGCCTGGCATCGATTGCGCAGGCGCGGGCCGAGGACGTGGACGCCGCCGTGCGCGCCGCCGAGGCGGCGCTGCCGGCCTGGGGTGCGCTCGGCGCCGGTGGCCGCTCGCGTGTGCTCTACGCCATCGCGCGCACCCTGCAGCGCCACAGCCGCCTGCTCGCGGTGCTGGAAACGCTGGACAACGGCAAGACGATCCGCGAATCGCGCGACATCGATGTGCCGCTGGCGATCCGCCACTTCTATCACCATGCCGGCTGGGCGCTGCGCGTGAGCGCCGAGTTCCCGCGCCACCATGCACTCGGCGTGGTCGGCCAGATCGTGCCGTGGAATTTTCCGCTGCTGATGCTGGCCTGGAAGATCGCGCCGGCGCTGGCCTGCGGCAACACGGTGGTCTTCAAGCCCGCCGAGCAGACCTCGCTCACCGCACTGCTGTTCGCCGAGTTGTGCGCGGAGGCCGGCGTGCCGGCGGGGGTGATCAACATCATCACCGGCGACGGCGCGGTGGGCCAGGCCCTCACGCGCCACCCCGGCATCCGCAAGCTGGCCTTCACCGGCTCGACCGAGGTCGGCCGCGAAATCCGCAAGGCCACGGCCGGCTCGGGCAAGAAGCTGAGCCTGGAGCTCGGCGGCAAGTCGCCCTATATCGTATTTGCCGATGCCGACCTCGACGCCGCGGTCGAAGGCATCGTCGACAGCATCTGGTTCAACCAGGGCCAGGTCTGCTGCGCCGGCTCGCGCCTGCTGGTGCACGAAGGCACGGCCGAGCGCCTGCTGGCCAAGCTGCGCGCGCGCATGGCCACGCTGCGCGTGGGCGACCCGCTCGACAAGTCGATCGACATGGGCCCGCTGATCGACCGCACGCAGTGGCAGCGCGTGAGCGGTTTCGTCGAACGCGCGCGCCGGGAAGGCGCGCTGATCACGCAGGCCGACCTGGGCCCGCTGGCCGCGGGCGACCGCCATTGTTACTACCCGCCCACCCTGGTCACCGGCGTCGAGACCGCGAGCGAGATCGTCTGCGACGAGGTCTTCGGCCCGGTGCTGGTGGTGCAGACCTTTCGCACCCCGGCCGAGGCCGTCGAGCTGGCCAACCACACGCGCTACGGGCTGGCCGCCTCGCTGTGGAGCGAATCGATCGGCCTGGCGCTCGACATCGCACCCAAGCTCAAGGCGGGCGTGGTGTGGGTCAACAGTGCCAACGCCTTCGACGCCGCCTGCGGCTTTGGCGGCGTGAAGGAATCCGGCTTCGGCCGCGAGGGCGGGCGCGAAGGCCTGATCGAGTATCTGGCGCCGGATGCGCCGCCCGCCGCGCCGCGCGAGCTGCCGGCGGCGAGCGAGCTGCCGCCGCGAGCGCCCGACGCCATCGACCGCACGGCCAAGCTCTACATCGGCGGCGCGCAGGCACGCCCGGATGGCGGCTACAGCCAGCGTGTGCAATCGGGCGCCACCACCTGGCCGGCCACGCCGCTGGGCAATCGCAAGGACCTGCGCAACGCCGTCGAAGCGGCGCGCAAGGCCGCGGGCTGGGAGAAGCAGTCGGCCCACGGCCGTGCGCAGGTGCTGTACTACCTGGCCGAAAACACGCAGGCCCAGGCCGAGCGCCTGGTGGCCACCTTGGCGCCCTTCGCCGGCCCGGCGCGCGCGCGCGACGAGGTGCAGGCCAGCGTCGATCGCCTGCTGGCCTTCGCGGCCGCCGCCGACAAGTTCGAAGGCCGCGTGCACCAGCCGCCGGGCCACGTGGTGGTGATGGCGCTGAACGAGCCGATCGGCGTGATCGCACAGATCGCGCCCGACGACTGGCCTCTGCTCGGCCTGGTGTCCATGCTCGCGCCGGCCATCGCGATGGGCAACCGCATCGTGCTCGTGCCCTCGCAGCGCCTGCCGTGGATCACGGCCGAATGGCTGCCGCTGCTGGAAACCTCGGACATCCCGGCCGGCGTCGTCAACCTGGTCAGCGGCCCGCGCAACGAACTGGCGCCCGTGCTCGCCGCCCATGCCGATGTCGATGCCCTGTGGTGCCTGGATGCAGCGCCGGCATTGGCGACCGAGCTCGAAACCCTGTCGGCCATCAACCTCAAGCGCACCTGGATCGAGGCCGCCGGCGCCATCACCTGGGCCGACGACGCGGCGCTGGACACCGACCGATTCCTGCGCCAGGCCACGCAGGTGAAGAATGTCTGGGTGCCTTACGGCACCTGAGCCGACCCGCCGCGGCCTTGCGTCGGGGCAGCGCGCACCTCGGCGATGGGGCCGTGTCCACTTTCTGCCAAGATAGACGACATGCAAACCGGACAAGCCTTGTCGTCGACAACACGTTATGCCTTGCAGGAAATCGTTCGCCTAGGCCACCGCCCCCGGGGGAACCGATGACAAGTGCACTCACGCTTCTCCCGTTGCTCTTGGCTTTTGTGGTCTACGCAGCGTTTGTAAAGCTCGCCTCACGTCTCTACGCCAAATCCGCACTGGCCTGGAAACACGCCTTCGCATTTGGCGCCATAGGCATTGCCATAGGGGCGTTCGGTACGCTTCTCAACACATTCACGGGCAGCGCATTGCCGTCGGTGCTTGCGGCTGCGCTGGGCATCGGCATTCAGGTTGCGCTTGGAGGTTGGTTTCTTGGGCCGCGCGCGTTCAGTGCATCTGGTGCCCCCGTCGCGTTCAAGGGAGGTGCCATCATCGCCGCCATTGCGGTTGTCATTGGTCTTACGCTCAGCGTGCTGGTCGCGGTCGTTGTTCCGACATTTGCACCGCATGGCCGGGCATAACCAGTTGATCGAGTGGACAACTTCCGGCGCGCTTTGCGCGCCTCCAGTTGTCGCTCATCGCCAACGTTGGGCCTCGCGGTCAGCCTCCACAACACCAACGCGCATGGCGCTCCAAAGATGGCAAGCTACGTAGAGCAAGTTCTGGTTCAAGGCGAGCGTGTTGTTCACGTGGGTCGGCCTACGCTTTGGTCCGTATGGCATCTCATCCTCCTAGGGCTAGTCCTCCTGCCAGCCTTCGGTGCCGGGCTCCTCCTGTGGCTGATCGCCTACATCAGGATCAGGTCCACGGAACTGGCTGTCACCACCAAGCGAGTTATCGTCAAGCACGGCTTTATTCGTCGAAGCACAATTGAAATCAACCTCGCCAAGGTCGAGAGCATTCAGGTCACGCAGTCCCTGGCCGGTCGCATGTTCGACTTTGGCACGCTGGTTATCGCTGGCACCGGTGCATCCCACGCTCCGCTGGAAGGTATCGCCGAGCCATTAGCCTTCCGCAAGGCATTCGTCGAAGCGCAAGACAGTACGCGCAGCGAGACCTAAATCATGAGCGCAAGGCCTAACTCGTTGCATCCGAAGTCCTACAGCGGGCTTAGCCCGCTTCCGCACGTGGCTGAGCTCAAATGTTGGGCGTCACAGAACAGCCTCTGCGCGGCATCCGAGCAGGGGCGGTAAACTCGATAGCGACGCACGGAGGTATATGCCTGATCAAGTGTCCGAACTCGTGAAGCGCGGCCGTGAGCTCGCTCCGGCCGACCGTGAGCGACTCGTAGATGAACTGCTTGAATCGCTCAACGAGCCTGCGGCTACTGAGCTCGACGCCGCTTGGGAGGCGGAGATTGAGAAGCGCCTTGCTGAGTACGACCACGGCGGTGTGAAAGCGGTAGAAGCCGCAGAGGTCTTTGCCAAAGCTCGCCTGCTAGCGCAGTGACTTCGGTCCGATTTCTGCCCGCGGCGGAAGCGGAGCTTCTCAGAGAGGTTGCTTACTACTCGAAGGCACGAACCGGCGCAGGCCTGCGCTTCCAGGCCGCGGTCGAAGCCGCGGTTGCTCGTGCGGCCCACCATCCGTTAGGTGGAGCCCCTTCGTTCAAAGAGACTCGTAGCGTCCTGGTCAAGGGCTTTCCATTCAGCATCGTCTACCGCCCGTCCGCTCAAGGAGTCTTGGTCGTTGCGGTTGCCCCGCATCGCAAGCGTCCGCAATATTGGTCGGGCCGAGTCGAGTGACGCTCAACCCTTCCTTCAAGCGGACGTGCCAAGGGCTTCGCCCATGTCGCGCCGCTTAAGTCAAACGTAGGTCGCATGACAGGCAGCCGACATGCTGTAGCCTGTCGGCGTCGCGGAGGACGGACCGCCCCTGCCCACGAAGCCACCGCGTCGAGACCTTGCTTGATGCGCACCGCCGCCCTCTTCGCAATCAAGGCGTATCAGCGCTACGTTTCGCCATACAAGGGCTTCTGCTGCGCCTACCGTGCGCACACTGGCCGCCAAAGTTGCTCCGCACTTGGGTATCGCGCGATACGCCGGTACGGCTTCTTGCGCGGCATCGCGGTACTGGACGGGCGGTTTACGCGCTGCGCGGTGGCGAACGAGCGTCGTGTTTCCGGCACTCGCGCACTCCACTCACAACGTGGAGTCTGCGACCTACCGTGTGCAATCGGCTGCGACATTCCGGCTTGCGACTTGCCAAGCTGCGACGTACCGTCGTTTCACTGTCCGCACGGTGCCCCGGAACTCGTCAATTGCTGCCCGTCGCCATGCGACTTCTGCGACTGGCCGCGATCCAAGAAGCGGTCTCGCGAGCCAAAGGAGGTTTACATTCCGCCTCAACGCTCCGCGTCCAATGAGAGTCGCAATGCCGAACATCGAACCTGCGTGGTTCGACCCCCACGCTCGTAAGCCTGCGATTGGCAAACATCCCTTCGGTCCCCGACCTCCACTCGTTCCTGCGGCCGCGAGCGAGCTGGCGCTCGACGCCAAGGCAAGTGCGGTGATCCTCGTCGAGGGTTGGAGCGACCAGGCGGCCGTCGATACCTTGGCGCGGCGGCGCGGTTGGGATCTTCGGGCCGAAGGCATTCTCACCCTGCCCATCGGAGGGGTGACGAACCTCGGCGCGTTCATCCAAACGCTCGGGCCATCGGGGCTCGGCCTCCGGTTGGCCGGCCTG